>NZ_DATGFH010000168.1:0-3629 GCF_035309285.1 Bradyrhizobium sp.
ATGCGGCCGAAGCCGAACGCCTCGTAGAACGGCTCCCTGCCTGGAACCGAGTATAGAATGATCTTCCGGTGCGAAGCCGACAGGCGCACCAGCCTCGCCACGATCTCCTTGCCAAGGCCGCGCCCCTGCTGGTCCGGCAGCACCGCGATGTCGCAGAGATAGGAGCAGTCGCGGCCATCGGCCAAAGCGCGGCCGGCGCCGACGAGCCGGCCGTCCTCAAAGACGAAGACGCGGAACATGCTGTTCTCGAACACAAGCTTCAGATCGGCAGGCCGCTTGTCGCCGAGCGGGGCCACGCGATAGAGCGCGGAGAGTTCGTCCCAATCGATGGAGGCGAGATCATCGGTGAAGGCAAGCGGCATTTTTTCGATTCTCACTTCCGCGCGGCGGCGACCGCGGCCACCACCTCGGCGGCGTCGGGAAAGTGGCCCTTGGCGCGCTTGGCGACGACCTTGTCGCCAACCTTCACCTCGAACACGCCGCCGGTGCCAGGCACCAGTTTCGCGTCGACGGAGAGGCGCTCCCGCAATGCCGTTGCCGCGTCCTTGGCGCGCTTCTCGTAGCCGCAAGGGCGGCAATAGGTGATCGAGACGTCTTTCATGGCAAACTCCTGTTGGTTTGGGGCCAGACAAATTTTCGATCAGGCGGCATGCTGCTGATGGCGGGCGGTCACGGCCTTGATGCCGGCGATCCAGCCGGCGACCGAGCGGCCGATGGCGTCTGGATGATCCTCCTGCAGATTATGCCGTCCGCTCCCGAGCGGCACCACGGAGATGTGCCGCATGTTGGCGGTAAACTCCGCGGCATAGGCCGGCGTGATCAGGGTGCCCGGCTCGCCCACGAAGAGCAGCTTCGGATAGGTCGAGGCCTTAAGCGCGTCGAGCGAGGATGAAAGCGCCTGATGCATGTCGGCCGGCTCGCCCGCGATCGGCAAATCGCGCGGCAGCGCCAACATCGGGCGGCGGCTCTTGGGGTCAGCAAATGGCGCGCGATAGACCGCCATGTCCTCGTCGGTGAGCGGGTGGGCCACCGCGCCCGGCAGGACGCGCTCGATGAAGGCATTGCCCTCCAGGATCATCGCTTCGCCCTCGCCTGGCGTCCTGAATTTGCGGAACGCCTCGCGCGCGGCCGGCAGCTGGTGGAAATCCTCATAGCTCGAGGCCGGGCGGACGAATTCCATGAAGGCAAGGCCGCGCACGAAATCCGGCCGGCGTGCAGCAAGATGGTAGGCCAGCGCCGCGCCCCAGTCCTGAGCGACGAGATAGGCCGAGCTGATGCCAAGGCTATGGATGAACGCATCGAGATAGTCGACGTGGTCAAAAAAGCGGTAGGCGATGTCAGGCTTGCCGGACTGGCCGAAGCCGATCAGGTCCGGCGCGATGCAATGCGCAACCGGGGCCACATGCGGCAGGATGTTGCGCCAGATGTAGGACGAGGCCGGATTGCCGTGCAGGAACAGCGCCACCGGCGCGTCGGTGTCTCCGGTCTCGCGATAGGCCATGGTGCTGCCCAGGACGAGCTGGCGGCGAACAAAGATCTCGGCTTGCTTGGTCATGACGGCTCCTTGAACACGGTTTGGAAGGCGATGGTCTTGAAACGTTCGAGTGCGGCCGGGCTGCGCTCGACCTTCATGCGCAGCATCGCGCCCTGCCAGGATGCCAGCAGGAAGTCGGCGAGTTCGTTCGCGTCGAAATCGGAAGCGATCTCCTTTGCCGCCTGTGCCTCGCGGATGCAGGCCGCGAACGGCACGCGCCATTCGGCGAAGATCGCCTCGAGTTGGCTGCGCAACAGTTCGCTGCTGCCGGAGGCTTCCAGGCTGAGGTCGCCGATCAGGCAGCCGCGGGCAAAGCCGTCGGCCTCCAGCCTGCCGGTGATGATGTCGAGATAGCGCTGCAGCCGCTCACGCGGTGAGAGCGAAGTGTCGTCGAGCGCCTGCGCGACCAGGAGGCGCACATGGGCGAAGTAGCGCTCCAGCACCTCGGAGGCGAAGGCCTCCTTGGAGCGGAAATGGTTGGTGAAGGACCCGATCGGCGCGCCGGCAACCGCGGCAACGTCACGCACGCTGGTGCCGTGATAGCCGGTGCGGAACATGGCCTTGAGGCCGGCGTCGAGGATGGTGTCACGGAGGGATGGCTTGGGCATACAAGGCATAATACGTACGTACGTATTATAGTCAAGCGTGAAAATATACTTTCAAAATCAAAACCATACGTCGATGGAAGCTGAGGGGATGCTACGCCGCCGGCTTCCCCGTCGACCGCGAGACCACCCAATCGCGCAGCCACGAGCCGATCGCACAGCCGACGAGGTAGCAGGCAAACAGGACCAGGCCGAGGTCGAGCCAATAACCGAAGCGCCCGGGCACGATCCTGGCGGCGGCAAGTCCCACGAGAACGGCCGCCAACAGGGCGAGCCAGCGCGCCGTCACCTTGCTCACGCCGCGCGCGCGGTGGACCACCGCGATCCAGCCCATGCCGAGCCCGAGCAGGAAGGAGGCGGTGAGCCAGCCCCAATGGAACGCCACGAGATACGCCATGCTCACCTCACCAGGAACTCGACGCGGCGGTTTTGCGCCTTGCCTTCGTCGGTGTCGTTGCCGGCGATCGGCTGCGTCGAGCCATAGCCGACCGCGGTGAAGCGGCTCGGCGGCAGGCCGGCCTTGACCAGGTAATCAACCACCGCCTGCGCGCGTTTCTCCGACAGCGCCTGGTTGAAGGCATCTTCGCCGTCGCCGTCGGTATGTGCGGCGACCTCGATATTGGCGGTCGGACAGCGCAGCGCGATCTCGATCAGCCGATCCAGCAACGCCGTGGAATCCGGATCAAGCGTGGCGCGCGCCTGGTCGAAGCGGATCTTTCCTTTGGCGAGCACCTCGGAGAAGAGCTGCTGGCAGACGGTGGGATCGACCGGGGCCGCGGCCGGCTTGACCGAAATTTCCGGCTTGAACTGGAAGCCTTGCGGAAAATTCTTGCCGAGCCCGGCGCGGATTTGCGCAGCGGCGCCCTCATAAAGCGCATCACCCGACAGCTTCACCTCGCGATCCGAGACGACCAGCGTTCCGGTCGAGAGCCGCGACAGCGCGCCCAGCGCCGTCACCACGGCGGGGGAAAAGCCGGATGGCGCGCCGACGCTGGCCTTGACCTTGTCGACCACCTTCTCCGCGAAGAATGTTCGCGCGGCAGCCGCCGTGATCGCCGCATGAACGCTGTCGTCCGGCACGTAGCCCGATAAGGTCAGCGTCAGCGCGACCGGATCCTTGTAGGCCTGGAAGATGTAGGGCGGCGCCTTGACGTCGTTGGCGGCGACCTTGAATCCCTCGGGCAGATTCGTCAGCGCCGCGGCGATCGCCTCGCGCCCGCCAAGGTCGCGCGCCATACCGGACAGCGATACGCTGGTATCGGAAATTGTGACCTTGCCGTCCTTCAATTTTTTGACCTGATCGAGCAACAGCAGGGCTGCGGCATCGAAGTGGTTTGGCGCGCCGCGCGAAAGCGCCATCTGGTCGACCACCTCGACGCCGGAAATCCTGGCGCGCGCCGCCTCGACAAGCCGGCCCTTGCTCGCCGGCAGCGGCGCACTGCCGCGGAGCGTGACGCGGGCGACGTCCCGCTCGGCCGACCACACGAAAG
>NZ_DATGFH010000169.1:0-76255 GCF_035309285.1 Bradyrhizobium sp.
CTGGTCGCTCAAAACCTCATGCAGCGACGGCGGATCGATCGCCTCCTCGATCCGCCTCCGCCAATCATCAAAGATCAGCGACAGATGAGCCTCAGCCTATGCCAAAGCTAAACCGGACAGCCGTGGGCTTGACCCGGGCATGACGAGTGTGCGTTCAACGATCCTCATCCGAGCGGACATCGGGAAACGAGAGCGCGAGCCGGACCAGGTCGATCTGGCGGCGGCACTGCGTCTTGGTCTGGATGTCCTTGAGCCGCTGCCGCGCGGTCGAAAGGCGGATGCCGAACTGCTCGGCCGCGGTTGCGAGCGGCACGCCGTTGATGATCGCCCCGGCGAGACGCTCCTCCGCGGGCGACAGACGATACTGTTTCGCGAGCCATCCAACCGGCGTGCGCTGGGCGCGGTCCGGATCGAACACCACCAGCAAGGCCGTGCCCTGCGCGAAATGCGGCGCCGCCGCGCCATTGAGGAACGGCAATGGCCAGATCATGGCGCGGAGCGGCGCGCGTCCCGATGGCCGCGGCAACAGGATGCCGTCAAGATCGCTCGCGCCGATCTCCGCCTTGGCGGCGTTCGCGAGCGAGGCGCACTTGCGCGCCGCAAGCTCGAGCTCGCGGGTTTGCGCCTCGTTGGCGCTGAGCAATTGCCCTTCGCGGCCGAGCACGAGCCCGTCGCATGACCGCAACAGCGCTGCGGCGGCCTCGTTGAACGAAATGACCCTGCCCGCCGCATTCAGGACGAACGCCGCCTGTGCCCAACGATCGAACGCGGCCTGCGCCGCCTCGCCGCCGGCGATCCTGGTGACGAGCGCGCGGTGCAGACGGAACGCGCGCACCAGATGCGGGGCGAGCAGGTCGAACAGCCGCCGCTGCCGCTCGCGCTGATCCGGATCGTTCTGCTGGTTCGCGATCGAGAGCGCCGTCATGCGTCCTGCCCCGCGTTCGAGCAAGATGCCGGTCGCGTGATAGCCGAGGCGGTACGGACGAGTGAAGTCGTTATAGTGTTCGGTGGTGTGCAATTCCCGATCTTCGATGATCGCCTCGCCATCAATCGCGCGACCAACCGGCGCGAGATGGGCGCGCTCCACGTGCGGACTGTTGGTGACGTAGTAATCGACATAGGCACGCAAAGCGTCGGCGGGAAAGTTCTTGTGGACCGACAAGGCCGTGGACGGGCGACCGTTTTCGTGGGCAAACAACGCCAGGCGGGCGTCGGGATGAATCTGCTCTATCAGCGAGAGGAAATCACCCCAGTGGGCGCTGTCGGCGGCAGCCTCGTAGATTCGCCCGATGAGCTCGGTCAGGATCGCGGGTTCGAACTCGTCCATCGGGCGGGCTGTCGTCTATATTCGTCAAGCTTCGCGATACTAGGTCCTGCGTAACGTCGCGGCAAGCCGACGAACGTCGTCCTTCTCCCCCGCTCTTGCGGGCCGCAAGTGGCGCGAGGTGAAGCCGACCGTTCACCAAGTGTAGCGTAGCGTTCCGGTGCCGGCGTAGGCCTGATAGCCGGAGGCGAAGTTGCCCCAAGCCTTGCCCGTCAAAGTCCAGCGCGGTGCGACGTGCAGCTCGGCGGCGAGCGAGGTCAACGCCGAATCGTGCGGCAGCGGCGCGCCATAGACGGTGAAGTTCGAGGCGGGCACCAATGCGAACGCCGCGAACATCGCCGGATTGGTTACCCAGTCATGCGCCCAGGCGAGCCGTCCGCGCAACACCAACGGCATGCTGCCGAGTGCCAGGCGATCGTCGAAGCGTGCGCCGAGCTCGCTCTTGGTGTCGTTGGCGGTCATGCCGCTGTAGGCCAACGCAAAGCCGCTCGCAGGATTGGTGATGTCAGTTTCGCTGTAGTTCGGCGTGCGGAACCATTGCGACTGCAGTGCCGCGTAGGGCGTCACGCCAAGCGTCGGCAGCACGGCATAGCGATAGCCGGTCTCGGCCCGTATGCCGGAGGTCTGCCCGTTGAAGTTCGCGGTGAGCTGATCGCCGAGCGCAAAGCGCTGGGTCGACATCCAATGATTGCCGAAGGCGACGTCGGCGCCGACATAGGCGTTGCCCCAGCGGGTCGAGCCATAGATGCCACCCTCGAACACATCGCTGCGTCCGCTGCCGAGCGCTTGACCGAGGCCCCAATTGGTGCCGCCGCCGGCGACCGCAAATCCGATCACGGAGTTTGGCGTCAGCTTGTAGTCGAAGCCGCCGGCAAAACCATAGTCGCGGGCCGTGACGTTGGTCGAGCCGATCACGACAGGATCGCCGTTGGCGCTGGCGCTGCCGCCAAAACCCGCGCCCCAGACGCTCCAGCGCTGGTCGAAGGTCAGCGCCGCGGGCGGCGCCTTCAAGGCCATCGCATAAGCGTGCGCAACATCGCCCGGCACGTTTGCCGGCTTCTCGGAGGCAAAGCCCAACGGGCCTCCACCGCCGCCGCCGAACGGCCAGCCGCTGCCGCTGCGGCCGTCGACAAAGGGATCGAGCATCAATTCGAGGAATTGATCGGTCAGAAGGAAAGCGCCCTGCTCCGCGCCGGTCGCCACCTCGCCGTCGAGCTGGGTCAGCGCCGGGACGAGCTGCGTCGGCGTCAGATTGAACAGGTTCGCGAGGCCTGTGGGGATGTTGCCGTTGGTGCTTGCGTTCGCGTTATTGACCGCATTGCCGACATTGGTCGGGTTCACCGGGGCGCCCGGCGGCAGCACCAGCGTGTTCGCCACCAGGGTGAGGAACACGTCATCATAGGTGACGACCGGCCTCAAATTGCCGAAGCTGCCGTCGATGGTCACAGTCGAGAATGTGCCGTTGAGGCCGCCGCCCGCGCTCAGGAGGTCGTAGACCGTGCCCCCGACATAGTGGCCGCCGGTGGCATTGATCGTCAGGGTGCCGGCAAGATTGGCCCTGCCGGAAACCGCTGTGGTGCTGGTGGTCGTCGGCGAGACATTGACGATGTAGTTGGACCCGCTTGCGAAGGTCAGGTTGCCATTGACGGTGATCTTGCCGCCGGCGACGCCGGGCGTGCCCGGCAGCAACGCGCCGCCGTTGTTGATGTTGAGCGAATTGAAGGTGCCGGTGCCGGCGAGCGTGCCGCCATTGACGTTCCAGGTCTGGCTCTGGCCGAACGTGTTCGAAGAGATCCAGGTGCCGCTCACCACGTTGAACGTGGTGAAGCCCTCATATTGCTTGCTCGCGCCGATCGTCGACAGATCGAAGGAGCCGGTGCCGCTGCCGCCGAGCTGGAACGTGTCGTTGCCCTGGCCGAGCACCTTGCCGGTGATGTTGAAGCCCGGGCCGAGCGTGAAGGTGTTGCCGGCGGCATTGCCCGACATGTCGACTGCGGTGCCGCCGGTGCCCACGATGGTGCCGGAATCGAACACGCTGAGCGCGCCGGAATTCGTCACCTGGATGCCGATTTTCCCGGCGATCGATCCGGTATTGCTGATGCCGCCCTGGAAGGAGGTGACGTCGTTGACGCTGATGCCGACTGCTGCCCCCGTGCCGCTGTTGGTGGCCGCAATCGTGCTGGTATTGGTGATGCCGCCCATGAAGGTCGAGACATCGGAGACGATGATTCCAGCAACGGTGTTGGTGCCGGATCCGCTCATCGACGCGATGATCGAACCGCCGTTGGTGATGCCGCCGGTAAACGACCCCAGTTTGCCATGGCCGCCCTGGTTGCCGAGAACCGCGATGCCGTAAGAAGAGCAGCTAAAAGAATTATTGACCGCGTTGACAGCAATAGACCCGCCATTGCTGATGCCGCCGGCGAATGCTGCAAGGCCGTTAAAATTGTCGACCTGAATGCCGACACCGCTCACGCCGTGGCCGGAGGCGCCGATATTGATCGAGCCGGTATTGATGATGTTGCCGGTAAACGATGTGCCTTCTTCGACTTCGATACCGAACTGGGTTCCAGTGGTATCCATCGTGATCTTGCCGGCGTTGCTCAGGTCACCGGTGAAGCTTGTGCCGCCGACAAAGACAGCCCCGCCGACTGCTCCTGGGGCATTCATGCTGCTGGATTGGTCGATCGAAATGCCCCCGGTGATGGTCCCGAAGTCTACGATCGCACCATTGATCAGGCTGTTGTTCTCAACAATGATGCCGTTCGGCGTGATCGTGCCGTTGTTTGTGATGTTGCCGTTGACGGTGGAATTGCTGACGATGAGGTTCGGGCTGATCGTCCCGCTATTGGTGCAGCCGGCTGCTGTCGTATTGATGTAGTTCGAGCACGCGGCAAACGCCGGCGCACTGCCGCCCATCAGCAGCGCCGCGACAGACGTCGAGGCCAACAGCGCGGGCAACCTCCCCCGCCTGACGCCAGTCGGCACCGGCATAGAATCCCTCATCCCCATTGTTCCCGGAACTTACCGGAATGGAACAAGGCCAATCACTGCTATCTGGTAGTGGCGCTCGCTTTTGGGGCCAATGTTGCGGAAATGACACGGAAGGCTGCGGCGGCGCTGGAGCCCCCTCTCCCGCTTGCGGGGCGCTTGCGGGGGAGAGTTGGGGTGGGGGTGCCTTCGCGATTCACACTGCTCGAGTGGAGAGAATCCCCCACCCGCATCGCATCTTTCGATGCGATGCGACCTCCCCGCAAGCGGGAGAGGTGAAGCGAAGCCGCGCGAATGGGTGTGCTACGACCCGATGCGCCTTCGCACTTGATCCATGACGATCGCCTTGACGCTCGCCCGGTCGAGCTTGCCGGCGCCCGTCTTCGGCAGCGCGTTAGCGTAGTAGACCGTGTCGGGGCGACGCTCGACCGGCAGACGGCTCACGCAATGTTGCGCCAGCGCCTCGTGCTGGGCCTGGCCGCGCGGCACCACCAGCGCGACCAGCTCCTCGCCCGCGACCGCGCGCGGAACGCCGACGATCGCGACCTCCGCGACACTCGCATGCTGAGCGATCACGGCTTCAATCTCGGCCGCAAAGAGCTCGATGCCGTCGCGGCTGATCACCTCCGTGCCGCTGCGACCCTTGAGGTAAACGAATCCGTCTTGATCGAGACAGGCGAGATCGCCCGGATAATACCAGCCGTCGCGGAAGTGCTCGTCGCTGTCAGAGGCGACCTCGGCGGTAAATCCCTTGCCCTCGGTGCCCCGGCAGCGCAGCAGGCCTACCGTTCCCGACGGCAGTTTCCGCCCCGCCTGATCAACCACTTCCACGGTGACAAACGAGGCCGGCCGGCCGACGCTCTGCGGATGCGTGCGCATCTCGCGTGGCGTCAGCACCGTCATCGCGCCGAAGCCCGACGCGCCATAGACCTCGTAGAAGTTCGGCGTGACCCGGTCCAGGATCGCGAGCTTCTCCTCCGGATAGAGAAACCCGCCGCCCGTCCCGAGTGCGCGCAGGTGCGGGAACAGCACGCCCTGTTTCGGCGCACAGGAGAGGAAGTAGCGGCAGAACGCCGATGTGACGCGGCAATGCGCGCCGTCCCAGGCGCCGATCGCCTTCACCAGATCGATGGTGTCCAGATACGTCGGCAGGATCGTCAGCGGAGCGCCGGCGAAGAGCTGGTTGAGCAGCGAGGGGAGGAACATCGCGTAGGCGATCGGGCCGATGAGCAGGAAATTGGGCGGCTGCTCGGAAAACAGTGCGCTGTCGGCGAGCAATTCCAGGTGGGTGCCGAAGCGCTGAAGGTGCTGGCGATGCGAAGCCAGGCTTCCCTTCGGCTGTCCGCTTGTGCCCGACGTGAGCGTGATGGTGAAGATGCCGTTGCCGTTATCGCTGGCACGGCGATCACCACTTCTTCGCGCAATCATGCTGCGCCAGCTCGCATCGATCTTGATTGAGCTGACGCCTGCGACCGGCGCCGCCGCGGCCTCGATGAAAATCCACTTGATCCCGAATTTCGCCAGCAGCTCGGGGGTCGGCGGCTGCTGGGCGCTATAGGGAATTTCCATCGTGGTGGCGCCGAGCCGGAGCAGCGCCAGCAGCAGGATGAAATGGTCAATCGCATTGGTGAGATGGAGGGCGACGCGGTCGCCTGAGCGAACGCCCCCGCCTTCGAGATACACGGCCGCCTTGGCGATCAAGCCCGCGAGTGCGCGATAGCTCAAGGTCTCCGGCGGCTGAATGAAGGCCGGCGCGTCGGGGCGCTGTTCGGCCCAATGAAAGATCGGATCGGTGATGTTCTGCCAGTTCGCGTGCATGACCAAGGATGAGCTTCACGCGGGCTGCACGGCACAGCGGACCGCGGTCGAAATCGGGCCGGAACTGGGATTTAAGTCCTTGAAATGATGGCGCGAGAGACGGGGCTCGAACCCGCGACCTCCGGCGTGACAGGCCGGCGCTCTAACCAACTGAGCTACTCCCGCGTGACCGGACGGTCCGCAGAGAGGTGGGACTTAAAGGGGCCACCTTTGCAAGTCAAGGACATTGAAAAGTCCCTGTGCCACAGGACTTTCTGCAATGCCGATGCGAAAGACAGGCTATTTGCAGGCAAATCAGCGTAGTCAGTGTCCCCCCGAATCATTTAAGGCCTGCTACGTCTGAGGTTCCGAAGCCATTGTTAACATCGAGGAGGGCCACTATGGCAAAGAAGGCAGCGACGCCGACGACGATTACGCTGAAGCACCTGGCGGCGGGGATCGCCGAAGAGCAGGAACTGTCGAAGAAGCAGGCCGAGACCATCCTTAACGACATGGTCAGCCGGATCACCAAGCACCTGAAGAAGGGCGACCGCATCCGCATCGTCGGCCTCGGCATCCTGCAGGTGCGCAAGCGCGCCGCCCGCATGGGACGCAACCCCGCCACCGGCGAAGCGATCCAGATCAAGGCTTCCAAGAAGGTCGCCTTCCGCGCCGCCAAGGAGCTGAAGGAAGCCGTCTAGGCCGGCCTGCTCTCCCATTCAGCGTCATTCCGGCGGATTCACGCGGCCCCGGAATGGCGCTTTTTGCTATACTGACGGGTGTGACCGTCCCCTCGCCCTGGAATACACAGTGATCTCTGCCTCAGCGTTCACCCACACGGTGACCGAGCGTCTCCTGCGCTACGTTGTCATCGACACCCAGTCGGATCCCTCGTCTCCGACCTGCCCATCCACCGAAAAGCAGAAGGACCTCGGCCGGCTGCTTGCCGCCGAGCTCAAGGCGATGGGTCTCGCCGATGCCCATCTCGACGAGCACGGCTATGTCTATGCGACGATCCCGGCCAGCACGACCAAGAAAGTGCCGGTCATCTGCTTCTGCTCGCACATGGACACCTCGCCCGATTGCACCGGCGCCAACGTCAAGCCGCAGATCGTGAAAAATTATCGCGGCGGCGATATCCACCTTACCGCCGATCCCGCGCAGGTGATCCGAACAGCCGAGCATCCCGAGCTCGGTCGCCAGATCGGCAACGATATCATCACCACCGACGGCACCACACTGCTCGGCGCCGACAACAAGGCCGGCATCGCCGAGATCATGGACGCGGCGCATTTCCTGATCCGCAATCCCCAAGTGAAACACGGCACTATCAAGATCCTGTTCACGCCGGATGAAGAGATCGGCCGCGGCGTCGACCAGGTCGACCTGAAGAAGCTCGGTGCCGATTTCGCCTACACCATCGACGGCGAGACCGCAGGCGACATAGAGGACGAGACCTTCTCCGCCGACGGCGTCACCATCACCATCGAGGGCGTCAGCACCCATCCGGGATTTGCCAAGGGCAAGATGGAGCACGCGATCAAGATCGCCTCCGCCATCATCGATCGTTTGCCGAAACAAACCTGTTCGCCGGAAACCACCGAGGGCCGAGAAGGATTCCTGCATCCGACCGGCCTATCCGGCACGCTGGAGCAGGCAAGGCTCGACTTCATCGTGCGCGATTTCAACGACGAGGGCCTCAAGGAGAAAGAGCAACTCCTTGAAAGCATCGTCAAGGACGTGATGAAGGACTATCCGCGCTCGACTTACAAAATGGAGATCAGGGAGCAGTACCGCAACATGAAGCGGGTGATCGACGCTCACCCCGAGATCGTCGACTATGCCGTCGAGGCGATCCGGCGCGCTGGTCTCAAGCCGCACCGCAGCTCGATCCGCGGCGGCACTGACGGCTCGCGGCTGTCGTTCATGGGACTGCCCTGCCCCAACATCTTCGCCGGCGAGCACGCTTTCCACTCGCGGCTCGAATGGGTGAGCCGGCAGGACATGGAGAAGGCGGTGCAGACCATCGTGCATCTCGCGATGATCTGGGAAGAGCGGGCTTAGAGGGGTTCAGGAGGCCCGCGCCGTCACGATCCAGATCGATCCCGGCAGCGCGACGCTTTCGCCGCGCACGTAGGGCGTCAACATCTCTTTCACGGATTTGGCAGCCGCCGCGCGCGTTTCGGGCGGATGGCCTTCCAGCGCCCGGCTTCCCGGCCCGATCTGCATCGCGGCCTTCACGGCCGCATCAAGCCCGCGCCCGACTGCAATATCGAGTGAGAGAGCGACCGGCTCCATCGCGATCGCCTTGTAGCCGGCTCCCGCCAAGATGCGGTTCACGCGCTCCTCGGAGGCGAAGGCGAAGGGGCCTGGATCCTCCGGCCCCACCGGCGGCAGCTTGGGCACATGCTGATAGATCGCCTGGAGCGGCGCCATCATCCAGGGATTTTCCTTTGGCTCGCGCCAGCACGCGAAGGCGAGCCGGCCCGAAGGCCGCAACGCGCGGCGCAGATTGGCAAAGGAGACAGCGGGCTCCGCAAAGAACATCACGCCGAAGCGCGACACCAATACGTCGAAGCTTTCGGGATCGAACGGATAGTCCGTTGCATCCGCCTGCACGAAATCGACGGAAGCTCCCTTCGGCGCGCGTTCGCGTGCGCGTGCGAGCATCGGCCCGGAGATATCGATGCCGAGCACAAAGCCTGACGGCGCCACCTGCCCCACCAGCGCGAGGCTGGTCGAGCCGCAGCCGCAGCCGACATCGATGATGCGCTCGCCGACGCGGGCAGCCGCACGATCGAACAAGGCCTTCGAGACCGGGGCGAGCAGCACATCCTGCTCGGCCTGCCGGTCGGTCCAGCGCTGACCGTTCGGCCCGTTCCAATAGGCGATCTGGTCGGTATTTCCCTGATGTTCTGTCGGGGTATCCATGGCCGTGACGTTAGCGCGTTCGCCGGCAAGGGTAAATTAGGGTGCAGCGATCCGTTCAAAGTTGATTGATCGAATCCTCAAAAATTGATCGACCGCGTAAACGGGGTCTCAGCGACTGCTGGATCAATATGGTTCCCGGGTAGAACCAGAAGAGTTCGCGGCATGCAACAATATCCACGATTGTACGCACGGCTCAAACCTCAGGGCAGGATCTCGAGCGTTGCCAAGATTTTCTCCGATTCGAAGGCGCCGGTGATCGATTGCATCCTCGTTGATTATTCGGCGGGCGGCGCTTGCCTGCAATTGCAGAAGGTCGTGGACGTTCCACAGCGTTTCGAGGTGCTCTACGGCACAACGCGAAAGCGCTGCCGCGTCGTCTGGAAGCGCGGCATGCGCCTTGGCGTAGCGTTCTGACAGGCTCCTGGAAACAAGAGCCAACCACGGCTCACTAAAGCTCTCGCCGACGGCGAGCTGCGACCAGCGCTCGCTGAGCCTGCGCTGGAGCTTTGTCATTGTTCGTCTCATTAGCGCTCGCTCGCTTCGCCACGATAGACCGGTGGGTGGCTTGCCGAGCCGTAGCTCGCGAGCCTTGAAAGCCCGCCTTCGCCCTGCGGGCTATGGCGCGGCAGCCTTCGCTCGCTTCGCCATGATAGATCGGTTGCTGGCTGGCCATGCGTAGCCCGAAGGGCGAAGCATGGTGGGCGGTGAGAGGATCGAACTCCCGACCAATGGTGTGTAAAACCAGTGCTCTACCGCTGAGCTAACCGCCCGGAGCTGCTCGCGCATGATCTCGTCGGAAAACCGGCCTCCACCCCGCTATCCAAGTGCGGGGCAGGCTCTTTCCGGACCCTGCGCGCGCTCTCTTTAGCCTCAGCCCACCTGTTCATGCAAGGCCGCGGGTCCCTACTCGGTCGGCCGGCCCGGCAAGTGCGCAAGCTGATTGATCCACGGCGCGGCCGAGCGGCACCAGATCTGCCGAGCGGGCTTGAGCTCCGCGCGCTGATGGATGCTGCCCCAGCGTATCCCAAAATCGTCGGGCCCGCCCTCGCCGCTTGTGAACAGCGGCGAGCCGCATTCGCCGCAGAAATGCTGGAACCGCGTGCGGCCATTGTCACCGGTCTTGGCGTAGAGCTTCGGCGCGGCGCCGGTCAGCCGCACCTGCTCACGATCGCAAATCACCGTAACTCGATAAGGCGAACCGGTGAGAGACTGGCAATCCGTGCAATGACAGATGGAAATCTTCTCGGGATCGATCTCGGCCTCGTAGGTAACGCGACCGCAATGGCATTGGCCATCGATGCGCATGCCGACTCTCCAAATGAAAACGGCGCCCGAAGGCGCCGTTGTTAACATTTTTGGCTGGCTTAATGAGCCGTCAGTCCGCCGGCCGCCTCGTCCGATGCATCCGGTGGGACCGCCACCTTGGTATCCTCTTCCCAGACGATCGGCGTAGGAGCGCGGACCAGCGCCTTCGCCACGACCTCCTCGAGACGGGAAACCGGGATGATGTCCATACCGCCCTTGATCGCATCGGAAATCTCCGTGAGATCCTTGGCGTTGTCCTCGGGGATCAAGACCGTCTTGATGCCGCCGCGCGCGGCGGCCAACAGCTTCTCCTTCAAGCCGCCGATCGGCAGGACGCGGCCGCGCAGCGTGATCTCGCCGGTCATCGCGACATCATGGCGGACCGGAATGCCGGTCATGACCGAGGTGATCGCGGTGGCCATGGCGACGCCCGCCGACGGACCGTCCTTCGGGGTGGCCCCCTCCGGCACGTGGACGTGGATATCCCGTCTGTCGAACAGCGGCGGCTCGATGCCGTAGGTGATCGCGCGCGAGCGGACATAGGAGGCCGCCGCCGAGATCGATTCCTTCATCACGTCGCGCAGGTTGCCCGTGACGGTCATCTTGCCCCTGCCGGGCATCATGACGCCTTCGATGGTGAGCAACTCGCCGCCGACGTCGGTCCAGGCGAGCCCGGTGACGATACCGACCTGGTCCTCGGTCTCGATCTCGCCGTAGCGGTACTTCGGCACACCCAAAAACTCCTCGAGAGTCTTCTCGGTGACCTTGACCGACTTCTTCTTGGAGATCATCAGCTCCTTCACCGCCTTGCGGGCGAGTGTCGAGAGCTCACGCTCCAGGTTGCGCACGCCCGCTTCGCGGGTGTAGCGACGGATGACGAGCAACAGCGCCTCGTCGTCGATCGACCATTCCTTCGAATCCAGGCCGTGCTTCGTCAGCGCGTTCGGGATCAGGTGCTTGCGCGCGATCTCGACCTTCTCGTTCTCAGTGTAGCCCGCGATCCGGATGATCTCCATGCGGTCCATCAAGGGACCCGGAATGTTCAGCGTATTCGCGGTCGTGATGAACATCACGTTGGAGAGATCGTAGTCGACCTCGAGATAGTGGTCGTTGAAGTTCGAGTTCTGCTCGGGGTCCAGCACCTCGAGCAGCGCAGACGACGGATCACCGCGGAAATCGGCGCCCATCTTGTCGATCTCGTCCAGCAGGAACAGCGGATTGGAGGTCTTCGCCTTCCGCATCGACTGGATGATCTTGCCGGGCATCGAGCCGATATAGGTGCGGCGGTGACCGCGGATCTCGGCCTCGTCGCGCACGCCGCCGAGCGAGACGCGCACGAACTCGCGTCCCGTCGCCTTCGCAATCGACTTGCCGAGCGAGGTCTTGCCGACGCCGGGAGGCCCGACCAGACACAGGATCGGTCCGGTCAGCTTGTTGGCGCGCGACTGCACGGCGAGGTACTCAACGATGCGGTCCTTGACCTTCTCGAGCCCGTAGTGGTCGTTGTCCAGAATGGTTTGCGCCGCCTCCAGATCCTTCTTCACCTTGGATTTCTTGTTCCACGGGATCGACAACAGCCAGTCCAGATAGTTGCGCACGACGGTCGCTTCCGCGGACATCGGCGACATCTGGCGCAGCTTCTTCAATTCGTGCTGCGCTTTCTCGCGGGCTTCCTTGGAGAGCTTGGTCTTGGTGATCTTCTCCTCGAGATCGGCGAGCTCGTCGCGGCCGTCCTCGTCACCCAGCTCCTTCTGGATCGCCTTCATCTGCTCGTTGAGATAATACTCGCGCTGGGTCTTCTCCATCTGGCGCTTCACGCGCGAGCGGATGCGCTTCTCGACCTGCAGCACCGAGATTTCGCTCTCCATTAGTCCCAGCACCTTCTCAAGGCGCTGCGGCACCGACAGCGTCTCCAGGATGGCCTGGCGATCGGCGATCTTCACGGCAAGATGCGAAGCGACAGCGTCGCCGAGCTTGGCGAAATCGGTGATCGCCTGCACGACGCCGACGACCTCGGCGGAGATCTTCTTGTTCAGCTTCACATAGCTTTCGAAATCGGACACGACGGAACGCGCGAGCGCCTCCGCCTCGACGGATTTGGGGTCGGTATCGGCGAGCGCGGTCGCGGTCGCTTCGTAATATTCGGTTCGCGGCGAGTATTTCTGCACGCGCGCGCGCTCGAGGCCCTCGACCAGCACCTTCACGGTGCCGTCGGGCAGTTTCAGGAGCTGCAGAACGCTTGCAAGCGTGCCGGTCTCGTAAATCGCCTCCGGCGCCGGATCGTCATCGGATGCGTTCTTCTGCGTCGCGAGCAACACCAGCGCATCGTTCTTCATGACCTCTTCGAGCGCGCGGATCGATTTCTCGCGGCCGACGAAGAGCGGCACGATGTTGTGCGGAAAGACGACGATGTCGCGCAACGGCAGCACCGGATAGGAATGGGATTCGCCGTACGCAATCGTTGGCCGGGGTTTTGGTGTCGTCATGGCCTGTTCCTTTTGTTGTGCCCCCTTGCACGCGATCCGCTGCGACCAGCGCAATCGCCACAAGGTGCCGAAATGACCGGACCTGCCGCGACCTTGATAGCTTAAGGCCGGGCTTGGTCCCGATCGTTGTTTTGGCGAATCTCAAACGAGAATTTTGGTCGCCGATAGCATTAGGTGGCTATCGAGTGGGGGGGTGTCAAGCCTCGGAAAGCCCCGGTAATCAACGACTTCTACGCGTATTGAAGTCTGCGCAACAACGGCCGCGGAAGCCAGCTCCGCGACCATTTTTGTCACTCAGTCGCAAGCGCGCCTTACGCGCTGGCGCTGCTTTCCACCGCACGATCGGACCGATCGGCGTAGATGTAGAGCGGACGCGCGGTCCCCTCCACCACCTCGCGCGAGATCACGACTTCCTCGACGCCTTCAAGCCCCGGGAGGTCGAACATGGTCTCGAGCAGGATGCTCTCGAGGATCGACCGCAGGCCGCGCGCGCCGGTCTTGCGCTCGATCGCCTTGCGCGCGACCGCGCCGAGCGCCTCGTCGGCGAAGGTGAGCTCGATGTTCTCCATTTCGAACAGCCGCTGGTACTGCTTGACCAGCGCGTTCTTGGGATCGGTCAGGATCTTCTTCAGCGACGCCTCGTCCAGATCCTCCAGCGTCGCGACTACCGGCAGACGACCGACGAACTCCGGGATCAGGCCGTATTTCAGCAGGTCTTCCGGCTCGACGTGTCGGAAGATTTCGCCGGTGCGGCGATCTTCCGGCGCGAGCACCTGCGCGCCGAAACCGATCGAGGTCGAGCGGCCGCGCGCGGAGATGATCTTCTCCAGGCCGGAGAAGGCGCCGCCGCAGATGAAAAGGATATTGGTGGTGTCGACCTGCAGGAACTCCTGCTGGGGATGCTTGCGGCCGCCCTGCGGCGGCACGGAAGCGACCGTGCCTTCCATGATCTTGAGCAGCGCCTGCTGCACGCCCTCGCCCGAGACGTCGCGGGTGATGGAGGGATTGTCGGACTTGCGGCTGATCTTGTCGATCTCGTCGATGTAGACGATGCCGCGCTGCGCGCGCTCGACATTGTAGTCGGCGGCCTGCAAGAGCTTCAGGATGATGTTCTCGACGTCTTCGCCGACGTAGCCGGCTTCGGTCAGCGTCGTCGCATCCGCCATCGTGAACGGCACGTCGAGGATACGCGCGAGCGTCTGCGCGAGCAGCGTCTTGCCCGAGCCGGTCGGACCGATCAAAAGGATGTTCGATTTCGCAAGCTCAACGTCGTTGTGCTTGGTCTGGTGATTGAGCCGCTTGTAGTGATTGTGCACGGCGACCGAGAGCACCTTCTTGGCGTGGCTCTGGCCGATGACGTAGTCGTCGAGAACCTTGCAGATTTCCTTCGGCGTCGGGATGCCGTCGCGCGACTTGACCAGCGAGGACTTGTTCTCCTCGCGGATGATGTCCATGCACAGTTCGACGCATTCGTCGCAGATGAAAACCGTGGGACCCGCGATCAGCTTGCGGACTTCGTGCTGGCTCTTGCCGCAGAACGAGCAATACAGCGTGTTCTTGGAGTCGCTCGTGCCGACCTTACTCATTTATGTCTCCGTCCGCCGTTCGACTTCGCTCAATCGCTCCATATCGGGACGCACCGCCATATGGGAATCTAGATAGAGCAAATTCCGTACCAAAAAAGACCCTACGCCTGACGTGCCGCGTGTATCACGGCCTTGTTCGAATCTCCCGCGATCAGATCCGATTACTCATAGCCAACCATGCTGACACCCGACTATCAAGAATTCGCTAACCGGGCGGGGCGCGCAACACCGTGACAATACCGTGATTTTCGCCGTTGGCACGGGTTCAATTTGTCGAAATCGTCGGAGCGTTGCGCCTTTGCCACGGCGCCGCCGAGCACGAAAGCGGAACTTTTCGCCTGGGCACGCGCAAAGCCAGCCCTCCGGCGGCAGAGCCGCCTCAGGCCCCGTATTATACCGGTGATTCGACCCTAGGCCGCCTTCGCAGTCGCGGGATCGTCGGGGCGCTTGTCGATGACCTTGTCGACAAGCCCGAACGCCTTTGCATCCTCGGCCGTAAGGAACTTGTCGCGCTCGAGCGCCTCCTCGATCGACTTGTAGTTCTGGCCGGTGTGCTTGACGTAAATCTCGTTGAGCCGCTTCTTCAGGTTCAGGATTTCCTGCGCGTGCAGCATGATGTCGGTGGCCTGGCCCTGGAAGCCGCCGGAGGGCTGGTGCACCATGATGCGCGCGTTCGGCAGCGTGAAGCGCATGTCCTTCTCGCCGGCCGCCAGCAGAAGCGAGCCCATCGAGGCCGCCTGCCCCGTGCACAGCGTCGACACCGGCGGACGGATGAACTGCATGGTGTCGTAGATTGCGAGCCCCGATGTCACCACGCCGCCGGGCGAGTTGATGTACATCGAGATTTCCTTCTTCGGATTCTCGGCCTCCAGGAACAGGAGCTGCGCGACGATCAAGGTCGCCATGCCGTCTTCGACCGGGCCGGTGATGAAGATGATGCGCTCCTTCAACAGGCGCGAGAAAATGTCGTAGGCGCGTTCACCGCGGTTGGTCTGCTCGACCACCATCGGCACGAGGTTCATGTAGGTTTCAACGGGATCGCGCATCAGAGCACCCAAGGGTTGGAAGGCACGGGCAAGGACACAGGCTCACAAATATGGACCGGTTTTGTGGCGACAAGACCTAGCCGAAAGAGCGGGTCAGGCGCGAACCGGGTCAGTCAAGCCGATTCGGCGAAGCCGCGAAACCCGCCGTCCGGCCGCTTTGCTGTTCATCATTAACGGCCGCTTCCCCCGGCTCAGGCCGCACTCTTCTCATCGTCGTCCTTGTAGAGTTCTTCCCGCGAGACCTTCTTCTCGGTCACGTTGGCGAGCTCGAGGATGAAATCGACCACCTTGTCTTCAAAGATCGGTGCACGAAGCTGGGCCAGCGCATTGGCATTGTTGCGATAATAGTCCCATATCTCCTTTTCGCGGCCCGGCACGGAGCGAGCGCGCTCGATCACGGCGCGGCTGACCTCGTCGTCGGTCACGGAGATCTTGTTCTTCTCGCCGATCTCGGAGAGCACGAGGCCGAGACGGACGCGGCGATCGGCGATGGTGCGGTATTCTTCTTTTGCCGCCTCTTCGGTGGTGTTCTCGTCGGCGAAGGTCTTGCCGCTCGAGTCCATCTCGGCCCTCACCGAATTCCACATCAGATTGAACTCTTCGTCGATCAGGGACGGCGGCGCCTCGAACTTGTGGGCCTCGTCGAGGCGATCAAGCAGCGTGCGCTTGACGCGCTGACGCGTTGCACCCGTATATTCGGCAGCCAGCCGCTCGCGCGCCGCCTGCTTCAACTTGTCGAGCGATTCCAGCCCGAGCTGCTTGGCGAACTCGTCATTGATCTCGGTCTTCTGCGGCGCCTCGATCAGGGTTGCCGTGGTCTCGAATTCGGCCGGCTGGCCGGCAAGATTCGCGGCCGCATAGTTCTTGGGGAACGACACTTTGAGCGTGCGGGTCTCGCCGGAACCGATGCCGATGAGCTGGTCCTCGAAGCCCGGGATGAACTGACCCGCGCCGATCACGACCTGGATGTTCTCGCCGGTGCCGCCATCGAACGGCGTGCCGTTGATGGTGCCCTTGAAGTTGATCGTGACGCGATCGTCCTTCTCGGCCTTGGCGCCCTCGCCCTTCGCCGAATAGCTGCGGTTCTGGTCGGCGATGCGCTGGATCGCGTCATCAACGTCGCTGTCGCTGACGTCGGCGATGAACTTTTCGACGTTGAAGCTCTTGAAGTCGGCGAGTTTGATCGGGGGCACCACTTCGATCGCGACCGTGTAGGTGAGATCGGACTTGCCGGACAGCAGTTCCTCGACCTCTTGCTTCTCGGTCGGCATGGTGATCTTCGGCTCGGAGGCGAGCTTGAAGCCGCGCTCGGTGAAGATCTGCGTGTTGGTGTCGCGGATGGTCTGGTCGATGGTCTCGGCCATCACCGAGCGGCCATAGATCTTCTTCAGGTGGCTGACCGGCACCTTGCCCGGACGGAAGCCATTGAGCCGGACCTTGTCCTTGAGGTCGACGAGCCGCGCGTCCGCCTTCGCATCGAGGTCGGTTGCGGGAACGCTGATCTTGAATTCGTGCTTCAGTCCCTCGTTGAGGGTTTCGGTGACCTGCATGGGCTCAAATCTTCTTTTCGCTCTCGTCCCCACGCCTGAACGGCATGAGGACCGTTTTCATTGTGATCGACGCGCGGCCAAGGCCTGGCGCCGGTTGGTTTGGCGAACCCGCCAAAAAGCAGGCTCTCCAGAAATTCGACAGGCAAACGCTTGATCGAGCGCTTGGTGCGGGCGGAGGGACTCGAACCCCCACAACTTTCGTCACTGGAACCTAAATCCAGCGCGTCTACCAGTTCCGCCACGCCCGCTTTGACTGCATCAAGTCCGGCCGCGATGCCGCGGGCGGCGGCTTATAGCATGGGGCTATTCCTTCGCAGCAAAAAAATGGCTCCTTTTGACATCGTACAAGCGGTTTGGCGGCGGCTGGACATCCTGGTCCAAAGATGGTCCGCATCGGCCTTATGGCAAAGACGAATTTGCTCATCAGCCGGCGCGCATTTCTCGGCGGAATGGGCCTCACGGCCTTGGGCGCCTGGGAGCTGCCGATTGCGGCCGCAACGGACGGCGAAGCCGTCCTGCTGCAGGCAAAGCCCGCGACGCTGGCGCTTCGGCCCGGCCAGCCGGAAACCCCGGTTTCGGCCCTGATCGGAGCGAACCCCGCTCTTCGGTTCAAGCGCGGCGCCAACCTCGACATCACCCTCCAGAACGACCTCCAGATGCCCGCCGCAATCAACTGGCACGGACTCGATGGCATCCCTTTGGCAGAGCCCCTGACGGGCCAAAGCCCTCTCGCAAGCGGCGTCAGGGCAACCGTTGGCATCCCGCTGCGGCAGGCTGGCACGTTGTTTGGCGACCTCGGGCTGCTCGCGAGCGACGCCGGGCATCCGCTCCGCGCGCTTCCGCTGATCGTGGAGGAAGCCGATCCGCCACCAGTTGATCGCGACGAGATCTTGCTGATCGAGGAGTTTCGGCTTCGCGCCGACGGAACCGCAGTGAGCCCGGGCTTGGACCCGAAAGACGCCTTGCCGGTCTACACCGTGAATGGCCTGATTTCGCCCGATATTGCAGTGCACTCAAACGAGAGGCTGAGACTCCGTCTTATAAATGCCGGCCAACGCGGTGTTGTTGCGGTCAAAATCGAGGGGCTTGAGGTCCGCGTGATGGCCCTGGACGGACAGCCGGCCGAACCCTTCTTCGCCCGCAACGGCGCCGTCGTGCTGGCGCCCGGCGGCCGCGCCGATGTCTTTGTGGACGTACCTTTGCCGCCTGGCTCAACGTCGCAAATCCTGCTTCATGACGGCAAGCAGGCGCGCGCAATCGCGAGGTTGATCGTGGCAGATGAGGCGCTGCGGCGAGCTCCGCTTACGCGGGCACCGCCGCTCCCCCAAAACGACCTGCCCGCGCGACTTGAGCTGAGAGGCGCCCAGCGCTTCGAGATCGTGCTCTCCGGACATGGGTGGGTGACGCCAACCCAGTTCAAGACATCGAACGCCCCCGCATTCCGCGTCACGGCGGGCCGCATCGTCGTGCTGGCACTGACCAACCACACGCTGATCGCCACCGTCTTTCATCTGCACGGTCATCATTTTCGCTTGCTCGACCGCCTCGACGACGGCTGGAAGCCTTATTGGCTGGATACGCTCGCGATCGAACCGGGCCAGACCGAGCGCATCGCCTTTGCCGCGGAGCATGCGGGACGCTGGCTCATCGAATCCACAGCGACCGATTGGGCGGCGCCAAAACTGCTACGATGGTACGGTGTCGAATAAGAACAAGAGGAAACCTCGATGAGCAAAAGCACACCCGCCATCAGCAGCGTCAAAGCGCGTGCGGTCGTCACGCCAATGGCACGGCCGGTCAAGAATGCGTTTGGTGTGATCGACGTTGCACCGCTCGTGCTGATCGATATCGAAACCGATCAAGGCATCACCGGGCATTCCTATCTTTTCGCCTACAGCAAGGTGACGCTGAAGCCGTTCGTGCATCTGGTCGAGGAGATCGGCCGCGACCTCATTGGCAAGCCGGTCGCGCCGTTCGAGCTCATGAAGTTGATGGATGCCAGATTCCGCCTGCTCGGCTGGCAGGGTCTTGTTGGCATGGCCGTCTCAGGCCTCGACATGGCGTTCTGGGACATTTTAGGTCGGGCCGCGAGCAAGCCGGTGGTCGAACTGCTCGGCGGATCGGCGCGGCCGATCCGCTGCTATGACAGCTACGGCGCGGTCGAAGCTGACGCCGACGAGAAGGCGTTGCTCCGCTCGCTCGACCAGGGCTTCAAGGGCATCAAGATCAAGGGCGGCGATGGCGACGCCGCCAACGACGAGCGCCGGGTCAAGGGCCTGCGCAGGCTGCTCGGCCCGGACGTTGCGCTCATGCTCGACTTCAACCAGTCGCTCGATCCGGCTGAAGCCAAGCGCCGCATCGCTCGCCTTGCGCCCTACGATCTCACCTGGATCGAGGAGCCCGTCGCCCAGGAGAACCTGTCAGGGCATGCCGAGGTGCGCGAGACCTCGGAAATCCCGATCCAGGCCGGCGAGAACTGGTGGTTCCCGCGCGGCTTTGCCGAGGCGATCGCAGCCGGCGCCAGCGACTTCATCATGCCGGACCTGATGAAGGTCGGCGGCATCACCGGCTGGCTCAATGTCGCGGGTCAGGCGGATGCGGCATCGATCCCGATGTCGAGCCACATCCTGCCGGAGGCGAGCGCGCACGTGCTTGCGGTCACGCCGACCGCGCATTGGCTTGAGATGCTGGATTGCGCAGGTGCCATTCTTGCTGATCCAATCAAGATCGCGGACGGCACGCTGACCGCGCGCGGGCCTGGACTGGGGCTCGAATGGAACGAAACGGCAATCGCGAAATATTTGGTGTGAGCGCGGCTGCTTGTTGGCGCATGATCTTGCTGGAAAACCGCTGCACACTTTTCCGGATCATGCGCTAGTAGTCGATGCCGAACTCGTCGTAGAGGTGGCGGAACACGGCTGGCATCGTCTCCGGGAGATCTTCAGCGATCAGCCCAGGACCGGCTTCTTGCGCGGCTTCGCCGTGCATCCACACGCCCATGCTCGCGGCCTCGAACGCCGGAACGTCCTGCGCCATCAGCCCCGCAATAATGCCGGCCAGCACGTCGCCCGCGCCCGCCGTCGCAAGCCATGGCGGCGCATTGGACGCGATCGTGGCACGGCCATCGGGCGATGCCACCGTCGTGTCAGGCCCCTTGAGCAGCACGATTGCGCCCGAACGCTCGGCTGCCGCGCGGACGCGCTCCAGTTTCGAGCGTCCCGGATACTTGTTGCTGAGGTCGCTGAACAGGCGCGGGAACTCGCCCTCATGCGGTGTCAGCACGGCCTGCGGATCTGCCGAGGCCTTGATCGCTTCGAACAGCCGCTCCGGCGCATCGGCAAAGCTCGTCAGCGCATCGGCATCGAGCACGAGACGCCGCCGCGCTGAGAGTGCGGCATGAACAAACTGGGTGGTGCGTTCACCCACGCCGGCGCCTGGACCGATGATGCAGGCGTTGTAGCGTCTGTCGGCGACCAGTTCGGCGAACTGAACGGGATTGTCGACTGCCTTCACCATCACCGCCGTCAGCGCCGCAGCGTTGATGGCCAGCGCATCGCGGGGCGATGCAAGCGTCACCAGTCCCGCCCCTGCGCGCAAGCTCGCACGCGCCGCCATCCGCGCCGCCCCGGTCGCGGCCATGTCGCCCGAGAGCACGAGGGCATGGCCACGGGCATATTTGTGGCCCTCGATGCGAGGCACGGGAAAGGATCTGCGCCAGACCTGCGGGGTGTTCTCGAATGCTTGCGGGCGGATCTCCTCGAGCACATGCGCATCGATGCCGATATCCGCAACGCGCACGCGGCCGCATTGCAGCCGACCCGGCAGCAGAAGATGCGCCGGCTTCTTGCGGAAGAAGGTCACGGTTTCGGTGGCCCGTACCGCGGTGCCCATGACGGCCGCAGAGGTTCCGTTGACCCCGCTCGGCAGATCGACCGCAAGCACCGGCACGCCGGTGGCGTTGATCGCCTCGATCATCTCAAACGCTTCGCCGCCGATCTGCCGGCTCAGGCCCGCGCCGAACAGCGCATCGATGATCAGGGCCGGCCTGCCGATCGCTTGCGCGTTGAACGGCAGCACCGGATATTTCCATCCCTTCGCCGCCGATGCCGCGTCGCCTTTGAGTGCGTCGCGCTCGCACATCAGGATGACGGAGACTTCGCGTCCCTGGGCTGCGAGCTCCGCCGCTGCCACAAAGCCATCACCGCCATTATTGCCGGGACCGACGACGACCAGGATCGGCCCTTCCTGCACGAGATCGGAGGCCGCTTCCGCAACCGCCTGGCCGGCGCTGAGCATCAAGGCAAAGCCGGGAGTGCCCGCGGCAATGCTGAGGCGGTCCGCGCGTTCCATCTCCGCGGTGGTCAAGACTTCCATGCGCAATCCCTGCGGCCCGAGGTGAAGGTCATGCCGGCCCCCTAGCACGAACTTCGGAAACAAAACGGCATCAGCACCCTTCAATTTCAGTGCCGCGCCGGATTTTCTTGGGCTTCGGAAATTATGCTGCAGGAGCCGCCTGCCGCCTCATCCTAAGGCAGTTTCAACGGCGGAACGCTCCATTCACGGCACTTCGCTGCATACCATTTCATCCGTTTGCCTATTTCGCAGGCTTCGGTATTCTAGCCATTCCTCAGACGGTCATGCAAAATGCCAGTTAAACACCTGATAAGACTTTAGAATCAGGCCCGTTAACGACTTGGCATAGAGCCTGCTTTTGAGGATGCCGCTTCGGTTCGTCGTGCTCGCCGGCCGTTCATATGCGCGGCTGGCCGTCGCCGGACAGTCGGGCAACGTCCGGAACAGGCAATCGGATGGCCTCGCGCTTCGAAAAGCGCGTGCTTGACGACGGAGCCGCAATTTTGAATTTGGGAATGCCCGGGAGGCCGCTCAGTGAAGAAGATCGAAGCCATCATCAAGCCGTTCAAGCTCGACGAGGTGAAGGAGGCGCTTCAGGAGGTTGGACTGCAGGGCATCACGGTGACGGAGGCCAAGGGTTTCGGACGGCAAAAGGGCCACGCCGAACTCTATCGCGGCGCCGAATATATCGTCGACTTCCTGCCCAAGGTGAAAATCGAGATCGTGATCGGCGACGACCTGGTGGATCGGGCGATCGATGCTATCCGTCGCGCGGCCCAGACCGGGCGGATCGGCGACGGCAAGATTTTCGTGTCCAAGATCGAAGAGGCGATCCGCATCCGCACCGGCGAGTCCGGGCTCGACGCGATTTGATTTGAGCCTTTGGGCACCGCAGGGTCGTGAGGCGGCCCGGCGCCTGCTGAAAGAGCGTGCAGATGCCGGTTTCAGCGGCGCGGCTTATTGTCTTGGGCCGCCCCCAACGCTATTGAGCATTAGCCCGCGGCTCGGCCGCGGCCGGATCACCATGACCTGTAGCCAAGAGGGGTATTCATGAAGACCGCCAAAGACGTCCTGAAGTCAATCAAGGACAATGACGTCAAATACGTCGATCTGCGTTTCACCGATCCGCGCGGCAAGTGGCAGCACGTGACCTTCGACGTCGGCATGATCGAAGAGGACACGTTTTCCGAAGGCTTGATGTTCGACGGTTCCTCGATCGCGGGCTGGAAGGCGATCAACGAATCCGACATGTGCCTGATGCCCGATCCGGTCACCGCGACGATCGATCCGTTCTTTGCGGAAACCACCATGATCCTCGTGTGCGACGTGCTGGAACCGACCACCGGCGAACCCTACAACCGCGACCCCCGCGGCATCGCCAAGAAGGCGGAAGCGATGGTGAAGTCGTCCGGCGTGGGTGACTCGGTCTTCTTCGGTCCCGAAGCGGAATTCTTCGTGTTCGACGACGTGCGTTACTCGGCGCTGCCCTACAACACCGGCTTCCGGCTCGACTCCTCGGAGTTCCCGACCAATTCCGACACCGAATATGAAGGCGGCAATCTCGGTCACCGCATCCGCACCAAAATGGGCTACTTCCCCGTGCCGCCGCAGGACTCCGTGCAGGACATGCGTTCCGAAATGCTCGGCGCCATGTCCAAGATGGGCGTCAAGGTCGAGAAGCATCACCATGAAGTCGCGTCCGCCCAGCACGAGCTTGGCATGAAGTTCGACGCGCTGACGCTGATGGCCGACCAGATGCAGATTTACAAATACTGCATCCAGCAGGTCGCCCACATCTACGGCAAGACTGCGACCTTCATGCCGAAGCCGGTCTTTGGCGACAACGGCTCGGGCATGCATTGCCACCAGTCGATCTGGAAGGACGGCAAGCCGGTGTTCGCCGGCAACAAATATTCCGATCTCTCGGAGACCTGCCTGTCCTACATCGCCGGCGTCATCAAGCACGCCAAGGCGATCAATGCCTTCACCAACCCGACCACCAACTCCTACAAGCGCCTGGTGCCGGGCTATGAAGCCCCGGTGCTGCTCGCCTACTCGGCGCGCAACCGCTCGGCCGCCTGCCGCATCCCCTACACCTCCAACCCGAAGGCCAAGCGCGTCGAGGTTCGCTTCCCGGATCCGCTCGCCAACCCCTATCTCGGCTTTGCCGCGATGCTGATGGCGGGGCTTGACGGCATCAAGAACAAGCTCGATCCGGGCCCGGCGATGGACAAGGACCTCTACGACCTGCCGAAGGAAGAGCTGAAGTCGATCCCCACCGTGTGTGGCAGCTTGCGCGAGGCGCTGGAGAATCTCGACAAGGACCGCGCGTTCCTCAAGAACGGCGGCGTGTTCGACGACGACTTCATCGACTCCTACATCGAGCTGAAGATGACAGAAGTCGAGCGCTTCGAGATGACGCCGCACCCGGTCGAGTTCGAGATGTATTATTCCGCCTAAAGTCCAGCGCGGCAGCAACAAGACAGGCGCCCTCCGGGGCGCCTTTTCATTTGTCTTGCATGTGTCCTTCAAGGATCGCGAACATCCCGAATTGATCGGTTCGTGCTTGAGGCGGAGGTAGCCATCCCGCTCCCGGTTGTGATTGGATGATTCCGGAATAATTGACAGCCGCGAAGATCGTCAGACACACGGGCAACGGGCTCGGATCGGCCATGCAAGATACCGGGAACCAGAACACGGCAGAAGATGCTCAGGCGTCTGCTCGCGACGAAGCAGCACTTTCCAGCCATGTCGGCACCCAGGTCAGGACAATCAACCTGGCGCTGCAGGGAGGCGGATCGCACGGGGCTTTTACCTGGGGCGTGCTCGACCGACTGCTCGATGAGAAAGGCCTCGCCTTCGAAGGGCTGAGCGCGACGAGCGCCGGAGCGATGAACGCGTCGGTCTTTGCCTATGGGCTTGCCATCGACGGTCGCGAGGGAGCGCGTAAGGCGCTCGCGGGTTTTTGGAAGCGTGTCAGCGACGTGGCCCGGCTCGGGCCGTTTCAGCCGAATCTGGTCGACCGAATGCTCGGCGATCACAAGCTGACCTGGTCGCCGATTTTCTCCCTTGCAGGTCTCATGACGCGCGTGCTGTCGCCCTATCTATTCAACCCCGCGGACTACAATCCGCTGCGCGACGTGGTCGAGCAATCGATCGATTTTGACGTGTTGAGGCGCCCGGACTGCCCGGTGAAGCTCTTTCTATCCGCGACGAACGTTCGCTCGGGCAAGGTGAAAATCTTCACCGGGGCAGAAATTTCAGCGTCCGCCGTGATGGCTTCGGCTTGCGTGCCAACGATGTTTCACGCGGTTCAGATCGGCGACGACGTCTACTGGGACGGCGGCTACATGGGAAACCCGGCACTCTTTCCATTGATCTACAACTGCGACAGCACCGACATCGTCATTGTCCATATCAATCCGCTATTCCGCAAGGAGGCGCCGCGCAGCGCGGACGATATCTTGAACCGCATCAACGAAATCAGCTTCAATTCATCGCTGATGCGGGAGATGCGGGCGGTCAGCTTCGTCACCAAGCTCATCACGCAAAAACGCGTCATCGACGGCAGCCTGAAGCACATGCTGATCCACAGCATTGCGGACGACGAGTTCATGAGCGCTCTCAGTTCGGCCAGCAAGTACAATGCCGATTGGGACTTTCTCGTCCATCTTCGCGACCAGGGACGAAAATGCGCCGACGGCTGGCTCGCGAAAAACTATGCCAAGCTCGGCGTCGAGTCGTCGGTCGACATCGACGAGATGTACCTCTGAAGCAGCGCGGATGCGCAGTGCTTCCAGCGACCTCGTACAAGCCACAGGACCGAGGTTACCGTGGTCAGCTCACGCGCTGACGCGCCGTCAGCGCCGCGCCGAACGCCTGGAAAAGCGCGCGATTGATCGGATTGCGCTGCGGATCATACTCGGCATGCCATTGCACCCCGAGCGCAAAGCCGCTCGCATCGGCGATGCGGATCGCCTCGATCGTGCCGTCCTCCGCCACGCCCTCGATCACGACCCTCTTGCCGGGCTCGAGGATGCCCTGTCCGTGCAGCGAATTGACCCGGATCCTGTCGCACCCCAGGATCGTGGCAAAGGCGCCGCCGGGCACGAGGCTGACGTCATGCCGATCCGCGAAGATGACCATGGGATCGGGATGGATCTCGCCATTCTCGAGCCGCGGCATGCGATGGTTCATGCGACCGGGGATTTCCCGGATCTCCGGATGCAGCGAGCCGCCGAAGGCGACGTTCATCTCCTGCAGACCGCGGCAGATGCCGAACAGCGGGATGCCGCGCTCGACGCAGGCTTTCGAAAGCGTCAGCGCCACCTCATCGCGGGAGATATCGTAGGGCTCATGCTTCTCATCGGGCTCGGTGTTGAAACGCTTCGGATGCACGTTGGCGCGCGCGCCGGTCAGCACGATGCCGTCGACGGTATCGAGCAGGGTCGCAATATCCGTAATCTCGGGACAGCTCGCAAACATCAGCGGCAGCGCGCCGGCGACATCCGCCACCGCGCGAAGATTGCGCTCGCCGCACATCTGCACCTGAAATCGATTTTCGACGCGACTGGCGTTCCCGATCACACCGACGACCGGCTTCCTCCGCATTGCCTTGCTCAAATCTCCTGCCTCACGAATACCAAATCATGCCTGCGTCGCGACGTGGGATCAACCATTTGCGACCGCTCCCCACACCTCGTTGCTCTGCAATAATCTCAGGGCACGGATGAGGGTTTGTCATCCGGCTGAGGTCGATGCCAGGCGCAGGGGGCTCCGGGCCGGCTATTTCCGGGTAAAGACCTCGCGGGCGTCGATCGGCTCGCTGCTCTTCAGACCGGCCGCGTTGAGCGCCGCGGCCGCATCATCCAGCCGGCTTACCCAGGGCAGCCTGGCCTTGATGGCGCGCGTGACCGGCTCGCCCAGCACGGCACCAAAGTCGACCGGCCAAAAACCGTTCGGCACCACTTCGGCGCTCACACCATGGAGGCGATATCCGGCGCCGAAGGTGGCGTCGAGATGATCGGGCGGCACGGTTCGCATTGTTTTGGGATCGGCGGGGTCCGAGAAAGTGGCCAGCACCGGGATCAGCGCCCCCGTCACTGGCACGACCCCGCGCATTCGGCTCATCGCGCTGAACTCCACGTGATGGCCAAGGGCCACGCCATAGGCGCGCAGCGCCACGTAGTTGACGCCGTCGAGATCGAGCGTCTTGTCGGGATGGGCGAGCAGCGCGACAAGATTCCTGCCGCCGCCGAGATCGACGAACAGCGCATCTCCGCTGGTCACCGTATGCCCCTTGCGGCTGTAGCCCCGGTCGGGCGTGACGGCCAGAACCCCGGAGGCCGACTTGATCCCGGCGGGCGTCTCCACTTCGACGGTGAGCCGATATTTGTGATCGGGCCGGTTGATCCTGATCTGGTCGCCGATCACGAGCAAAGCCAGAAGCGCGAGCGGTCCGAGCCATTTTGATATCACGGATATCACGCCCAACCCTCCCCTGTTTCTTTCAACGCTTCGCACGACGACATGGCCAGCGTCAAACCGGCGCGCCAGCCAAGCTTGATCCCGATGGGATTTGACGGTTGAGTGTCTCCCGCAAAAATCGGGGGGCAGGCGGACATCGTCATGGCGGAAGCGAGTGATCAGCGGCTGTTGGCGCGCAGCGATCTGGCGTGGGCGATCGCGGTTGGCGGGATCGGTGTTGTGCTGTTTGCGGCGCTGCTCGCCTTTGCCTGGCACTTCGCCGCGACGTTGTTCCTGATCTTCGCGGGCATGCTGCTCGGCGTCGGGCTCAACGCCATGACCCAACTGCTCGGCCGCGTGATCGCCCTGCCGCAGCCGTTGCGGCTTGCGATCGTCTGCCTCACGCTCGCCGTCGCACTGTCGGGCGTGGTCGTGCTCGGCGGCACGACCATCGCAAAGCAGGCGACGGTGCTGAGCGATACGATCAAGTCGCAATTGACCAACCTCAAATCGTTCCTCGAGAAGAACGGTGTCGATACCAGCTATTTCGAGCTTGGCCAGGCAGAGGCCCCGACGGCGTCGGCAAGCGCCGCAAGCCCGGGCACATCAGCGACCGCCCACAATCTGCCGAGCGCCAGCGCGCTTGCATCAAGCGGCGGCGCGATCGTCAGCCAGACCCTGAAAGTCCTGCTCGGCACCGTAAGCGTGGTCGGCAACATCTTTATTGTGCTGTTCCTTGGCCTTGCCTTCGCCGCGCAGCCATCGGCCTACCGCGCCGGGCTGATCTTCTTCGCGCCCGGCAAATATCGCGACCAGGCGACCGCCATCATCGACCGCATTGGCGAGACGCTGGATCGCTGGCTGCTTGCGCAGATGCTGACCATGCTCGCGGTGTTTGCGGTGACCTGGATCGGGCTGGCGCTGATCGGCATCCCCTCTTCTTTTATCCTGGGCATCCAGGCGGGTCTCCTCGCCTTCATCCCGACCGTCGGCGCGCTGATCGGCGGCGTTATTGTGGTGCTGGCGAGCCTCGCCTCGGGCTGGGTCGCGGCACTCAGCGCCGGCATCTTGTTCCTCGGTGTCCACGCGCTCGAGAGCTACGTGCTGACGCCGATCATCCAGCGCCAGGCGCTCGACATTCCGCCGGCGACGCTGTTTGCGTTCCAGATCCTGCTCGGCGTGGTGTTCGGACTCTGGGGGCTGGCGCTCGCCCTGCCCTTGATGGCGATCACCAAGGTCATCATCGACTATTTCAAGGCGGACGACGCGCGCCCGGCCTAGCCTGCCGACGTTACCACCGTCTCGGTGTGCTCGACTTGGGGCGGCGCAGCAAAATACTGGCCGACCAGGCCGCGCCATTCGGCGAAATTTTCCGAACCGCGGAAATCGACCGTGTGATTTTCGAGCGTCGCCCACTTCACCATCAGGCGGTAGCGCTGCGGCTTCTCGATCGAGCGGTGCAGCTCAAAACCGTGAAAGCCTTTTGAGCGGCCGAAAGCCGCACGCGCCTTTGCAACCGCCGCTTCAAAATCCTTCTCGCTGCCGGGCTTGACGTCGATCTGCGCGATTTCCGTAACCATGTGACCCTCTCTTCAGGAACCCGCGCTTCTAACCCGCGGGGCGTCATCTTGAAAAGAGAACGACACCTAGCCGAACAGCAGCGCAGAGGCGGCCAGCAACATTGCGCAGGCGACAAACAGCACAATCGGCCAGATCGGCCGGGAATGAATGCCGCGACCGTAATGCCCCTGAGCCCTCCGCTCCCGGATCAGCGCGCTTTCAAACTCATCCGAGGTCGAGAACACGCAGGCAAAGCCGCCGCGGGCTGAAGCGGCATCGGCTTCAAGCGAGAGCAGCGCGGCCTGGACGCCGCGATTCCGGCGTGTCGTCATGGAACGATGATGGGCTGGAATGGTAAACGAGACGTTACCAGTCCCTTCCTTCGGCTTACGCGACCGCTTGATCCGGGCGTGGCGAGGGCTTGAGGCCCGCACTCTTGCGCCGCCAATTCTCCAGCGACAGCGGCAACTCTACCGCCGCCTCGACGCGGTTGCGGCCGCCGCGCTTGGCCTGATAGAGGGCGGTGTCGGCGCAGGCGAGCAACACTTCGAGCTCGGTGCCGGCGGGACCGCCGGCAACACCGATGCTGACGGTGGTATCGACCGGGCCTTGCTCGCACACGATGCCGGAGCCCTCGAACGCCTCGCGCACGCGCTCGGCCACGAGCACGCCCTCTTCCAGCGGGCACGGCAACAGCGCAGCGAATTCCTCGCCGCCGATCCGGCCCGACAGATCGGAAATACGGAGATTGTTGACCACAAGGGTCGAGAACAGCTTCAGGAGTTCGTCGCCCGCGGGATGGCCAAAGCGATCGTTGATGCTCTTGAAATGGTCGATGTCGAAGATCATCACGCTCACTGGACGTCCGGCACCGGCCTCACGCTCGATCACGCGCGCGCAGGCCTCGGAGAAGCCGCGGCGGTTGAGCAGACCGGTCAACGGATCCATCGAGGCCGCGGTCTTGTGCACGGTGACCGTGCGCTCCGATACCAGCATGAAGATCACGAACACGGTGCCGACCGCATAGAGCACGAGCTCGATCGAGAACACCGTGACCCAGATGCTGGAGCCGAATTTTTCGCCATCGTGAATCAGGAGATCGCCGAGCAGGATCGGCAGCAGCAGCACAAAGCCGTGCAGCACGGGGATAGCGATCGCAGGCCAGCGGTGCTGCAGCGATTTGCGCCGCTCAAACCACAATTCGGTGGCGGTCAGTGCCGCATAGATCGCGACGATCGCGGCCCCAATGGTCAGACGCAGCGCTGAATCCTTCGGCCCCAGCGCCATGGCCGCGGCAATCCAGGCGAGCGCGCCGAGCACTAGCCCGGGGAGATTGGGCTTGCGGCCATGGAACACGCGCGCGGCGTTCCACACCATGCCGCAAGCGATGAAGCCGACAGCGTTGAGCGCGAGCGAAAGCATCTCGCCCAGGGTCTGGCTCGCCGTCGTCCACAGCGCCACCGACGCTGCACCGAGCAGATAGGCGGTGCCCCACCATTTCAGCGCGGGATTGTTCTCCTGGCGGCCAAAGTAAACCAGCATGGCGCCGAGCAGTCCCGCAACCATGGTAGCGACCAAATAAAGCGTGATGCTGTCGAGAGACATCGCTTGCCCCGGTTAGCGCAGGCCATCCGGTTGATCCGGACTGACGTTGCGCGCCTTCACCAAAGCGGCCACTCTATGGAACCCGGCGTTCGAAATCCGTTTTCGTTCACAGGCAAGTTTTCGCGAAAAACCGGATCAACTTAGCTGCAATGAAACAGCAAAAAGGGCGCAAACTTGCGCCCTTTTTCGAATTCATAAGCGCCGGCTTTGCAGCGACTTTTCGCGGAAACCTTAGCGCTTCGAGAACTGGAAGGACTTGCGCGCCTTGGCGCGGCCGTACTTCTTGCGCTCGACCGAGCGGGAGTCGCGGGTCAGGAAACCACCCTTCTTCAAGAGGCCGCGCAGGTCCGGCTCGAAGTTGGTCAGCGCCTTGGAGATGCCGTGGCGCACCGCTCCGGCCTGGCCGGAGAGGCCGCCGCCGGCGACCGTGCAGATCACGTCATACTGGCCGTTGCGAGCGGCCGCGACCAGCGGCTGCTGGATCATCATGCGCAGCACCGGACGGGCGAAATAGACTTCGACGTCGCGGGTGTTGACCGTGATCTTGCCGCTGCCGGGCTTCACCCAGACGCGGGCGACCGCGTCCTTGCGCTTGCCGGTCGCATAGGCGCGGCCCTGCTTGTCGACCTTCTTGACGTATTTCGGCGCTTCGGGTGCAGCCGGCTTGAGCTGCGCGAGCTGGTCGAGCGATTGCATGCTTTCGGCCATGTTATGCGGCCCTCATGTTCTTGCGATTCATCTTGGCGATATCGATCTTTTCCGGCTGCTGCGCCTCGTGCGGATGCTCGGCGCCCGGATAAACGTGCAGGTTGCTCATCTGCCGGCGGCCCAGCGGTCCGCGCGGGATCATGCGCTCGACCGCTTTCTCGACGACGCGCTCGGGGAAACGGCCCTCGAAGATCTCGCGCGCCGTGTGTTCCTTGACGTGACCGACATAGCCGGTGTGCTTGTAATAGACCTTCTGCTCGCGCTTGCGGCCGGTCAGCACCGCATGCGCAGCATTGACGATGATGACATTGTCGCCGCAATCGACATGGGGTGTGTAGGTCGGGAGGTGCTTGCCGCGCAGCCGCATGGCAACCAGCGAAGCGAGGCGGCCGACCACCAGACCCTTGGCGTCGATCACCACCCACTTCTTCGTCACCTCGGCAGGCTTTGCCGAAAACGTCTTCATGTGTGCATCCGTGAAATGGAAAACGGCGCGCAGTACGCGCGCCGAACTGGGCGGCTTTCTAGAGAAAGGATCGCTGACAGTCAACGCAGAATGCTGACATTTTCCATAACAAAAACATCGGCTTATGAATATGGTGTTATGATACCGTAAAAAACCCTATTGATTTGGAATGGAATAGGTGGCCGTCACGTGGGCGACCGGATCGGGAGATGACCCCGACAGCAGCATGACTTCGCCAACCGCAAGCCGCTTGCCGAGCTTGAGGATCCGCGCCGCCGCCACGACGTCCTCGCCGGCCTGGCCCTTGCGCAGAAAATTGATGGTGAGGTTGGTGGTGACTGCGAGCCCGACCGGCCCGATCGCCGAGAGCAGCACCACATACATGGCGCAATCGGCGAGCGCCATCAGCGTCGGACCCGACACTGTGCCGCCGGGACGCAACATGCGCTCATGATAGCGCTGGCGCAGCACGCAGGTTTCGCCGTCGGCGCTCTCGATGCGGATCTCGCCGTCGCCGAAGGCCTGCGGAAATTCGACGCGGAGGAAATCTTCCAGTTCCGCGACGCTCATTTTCGCTGCTGCCATGCCTTCCCCGCCCTCGCTTCGCGCTTTCAGTTACATTACATTGTGTGCGTCACCCAAATGGAATCTGCTCATGGCCGCCCAAGCCGCCCGCGCTCCCGTTGAAGAGGCTCCGCTGCTGTTGCGCGAGGCCAAAGGCCCCATTGCCGTGGTCACATTCAACCGTCCTGCACAGCGCAACACGCTGTCGGCGGAAGTGATCGCAGCTCTGCATGCGGCGCTGGATGAAATCGCCACCGACAAGACTGTCCGCGCGCTCGTGATCGCTTCCCAAGGGCCGGCATTCTCGTCGGGCCATGATCTGAAGCAATTGATGTCGCATCGCGGCGACCCCGATGGCGGCCGCGCCTATTTCGCCAAGACCATGAATGCATGCAGCGCCATGATGCAGGCGATCGTGAATCTGCCGAAGCCCGTGATCGCCGCCGTGCAGGGCATCGCCACTGCCGCCGGCTGCCAGCTTGTCGCGAGCTGCGACATGGCGGTCGCCTCCGATGATGCGCGCTTTGCCACCTCCGGCATCGACAACGGCCTGTTCTGCTCGACCCCGATGGTGGCGCTGTCGCGCAACGTCTCGCGCAAGCAGGCGATGGAAATGCTGATGACGGGTGAGCCGATCTCCGCGCAGCGCGCCGTCGAAATCGGCCTCGTCAACCACGTCGTGCCGGCCGGTCACGAACGCGATGCCGCACTGGCGCTGGCGCAAAAGGTCGCGCGCAAATCGGCTTACGCCCTCAAACTCGGCAAGCAGGCGTTCTACCGCCAGGTCGAAATGAACCTAGCCGACGCCTACCGCCTCACCGCGGAGGTCATGACCGAGAACATGATGGCGTTCGACGCCATCGAAGGCATCGGCGCTTTCATCGAGAAGCGCGAACCGAAATGGCAGGACAAATAACGGCGCATCTTCGCGTCGTCATTCCGGGGCGGCTCGCAGAGCCGAACCCGGAATCTCGAGGTTCCGGGTCTGGTGCTTGCGCACCATCCCGGAACGACGGAAAGACCAAATGAATCACGACGCCTATCCCGACGACTACATCCGCGGCATCCTCAACAGCGTCAAATCGATCGCGATGGTCGGCGCTTCGCCGGTCGACGTCCGGCCGAGCTATTTCGCGTTCAAATATCTGGTGCAGCGCGGCTACGACATGATTCCGGTCAATCCAGGCCATGTCGGCAAGAGCCTGCTCGGCCGTCCCTTTGTCGCCTCGCTGACCGACATCGGCCGCCCCGTCGACATGGTCGAGATTTTCCGGAGCTCCGCCCACATCATGCCCGTGGTCGACGAGGCATTGACGCTGTCGCCGCTGCCGAATGTGATCTGGATGCAGCTCGGCGGCCGTGACGACGCGGCGGCGGCCAAGGCGGAGGCTGCAGGGCTGAAGGTCGTGATGAACCGCTGTCCGAAGATCGAATGGGGACGGCTGTCGTCGGAAATCTCGTGGATGGGCGTAAACTCGCGCACCATCTCGTCCAAGCGCGCGCCGATCCCGACGCAGGGCATGCGGCTGTCGCTCAATCGCATGAGCGTCGGCGGCGGTGCGACCACGGCCTCCGACCGCGCGGCGAAAGAGCGGAACGACGCCTCCTGACGCGGTCGCGAAACGATTGCTTCGGATTGGCCGCGCTGCCGAGCACGATCGTTGCGAAATTGGAGCGGGGCGCCAACAGAGCGCGAAGTCGCCTTGACGGCGGTTTTTCCTGACGCGATTGTCTCCCATTAAGAGACGGCGCACCCTCGCCGGCTCTCCTGTGAGACCGCCGCGTCGGGCGGCCGCTCCGCCGCTATGCCTCGTGACAAGGAAGACGCATGAACGAACGTGTTCCCGGATTTTCGACCCTTGCCGTGCATGCCGGTGCACAGCCCGATCCCACCACCGGCGCGCGCGTCACGCCGATCTATCAGACCACGTCCTTCGTGTTCAACGATGCCGATCACGCCGCCTCGCTGTTCGGATTGCAGGCGTTCGGCAACATCTATACGCGCATCGGCAATCCGACCAACGCCGTGCTGGAAGAACGCGTCGCGGCCCTCGAAGGCGGCACTGCGGCGCTGGCGGTCGCTTCCGGTCATGCCGCACAGGTCATCGTGCTGCAGCAGCTCTTGAAGCCGGGCGACGAATTCGTCGCCGCGCGAAAACTGTATGGCGGATCGATCAACCAGTTCACGCATGCCTTCAAGAGCTTCGGCTGGAACGTGGCATGGGCCGACACCGACGATATCGCAAGCTTCGAGGCCGCGGTCTCGCCGCGCACCAAGGCGATCTTCATCGAATCCATCGCCAATCCCGGCGGCACCATCACCGATATCGAGGCGGTCGCAGCAATCGCCCACAAGGCCGGCGTGCCGCTGATCGTCGACAACACGCTGGCGACGCCTTATCTGATCAAGCCGATCGATCACGGCGCCGACATCGTCGTGCACTCGCTGACGAAGTTTCTGGGCGGCCACGGCAACTCGCTCGGCGGCATCATCGTCGATGCCGGCACCTTCGACTGGTCGAAGGGCAACAAATACCCGATGCTGAGCGAGCCGAGGCCCGAATATCACGGCATCAGGATCCAGGAGACCTTTGGCAATTTCGCGTTCGCGATCGCCTGCCGCGTGCTCGGCCTGCGCGATCTCGGACCTGCGCTGTCGCCCTTCAACGCCTTCCTGATCCTCACCGGCATCGAGACCTTGCCGCTGCGCATGCAGAAGCACTGCGAAAACTCCAAGGCGATCGCGGAATTCCTGCAGGCGCATCCGGCGGTCGCGTCGGTGAGCTATGCCGGCCTTGCCGGCGACAAGTACAACAACCTCGCGCGCAAGTACTGCCCGAGGGGCGCCGGCGCCGTCTTCACCTTCTCGCTCAAGGGCGGCTATGAGGCCGGTGTCAATCTGGTGTCGAACCTGAGGCTGTTCTCGCATCTCGCCAATGTCGGCGACACCCGCTCGCTGGTGATCCACCCGGCCTCCACCACCCACAGCCAGCTCGACGACGCGGCCAAGATCAAGGCCGGCGCCGGGCCGGACATCGTGCGGCTATCGATCGGGATCGAGGACAAGGAGGATCTGATCGCCGACCTCGACCAGGCGCTAGGCGCGTAAGGCTGCGGCGCGTGCATCGCGACTCCTTCGCCGCAACGGATGCACGCACCACCGTCGGTTAACGGTCCGTTTACCCTGCTTCGCAAGCATGGCTGGCGCTGGATGGAGCCCATGACGGTCATGATTCGAACGGGAGCGATGTTGCGGTCGACACTGCCGGTGCTGCTCACGATCGCCGCCACGAGCGCGGCGCAGGCCGCTGATCTGCCGGCCCACCACCGCCGCTACGCGCCGCCGCCACAAGTCTACGGCGCAGCGCCGCCCCCGCCGCCGGTTTATGTCGAAGACCCCCCGCTGATCTCGCCGCCGACGACGCCGATCCTGCCGGGCTCATCAACGCTCCCCGGTTATTACGGACGGCCGTTCGATTACTATTATCAGGGCGCCTATTATGGCGGCGGGCCATACCCGAGCTACTTCTGGCGCCTGCCTTATGCCTGCGGCGTCTACGGCTATTGCTGACCGGCTGCTCGCTGCCATGGACTCGCTGCCGACGCGGTCCTAGCTTGGCGGCAGTCGAATCCGAAAAAACGAACGCGATCGTGACAAGCCCTTCCCGACTGGGCGACGCCTTGAAGCGGCGGCGCCAGGAGCAGCGACTGACGCTGGAGCAGCTCGCCGCCAAGAGCGGTGTCAGCCGCGCGGCGATATCGAAGATCGAACGCGGCGACAGCGGCGCGTCGACGCCGGTGCTCGGCAAGCTCGCGGAAGCCCTCGATCTCAGCATCTCTCAGCTCGTGGGCGGACCGCGAAGCGAACCCGTGCTGTACATTTCACACGACAGCCAGCCGACATACGTGGAGGAAAAGACCGGTTTCGAACGCCGCTCGCTTTCGCCGCTCTATCTCGGCCGCGGCATCGACTTCGTCCTCAACCGCCTGCCGCCGCGCGCCAAGACCGGTCCGTTTCCGTCGCATCGCGCGGGCGTCGAGGAGCACCTCTACGTCACCAAAGGCAAGCTCAAGGTGACGCTGAACGGCGAGGAGCACATCCTCAAATCCGGCGACTTCCTGTTCTATCGCGGCGACATGAACCACACGTTCGAAAACCTTTCCGGCGGTCCTTGCGAATATTTCATCGTCATCGACAGTACGCGCCTGCGCTAACCGCTCTCGAGCGGGCGCGCAGCTTGACTTCTCGCACCATTTCTCCAAGAATAGAAAAATCTCGATGTGGAGAACTCTGGGACCAAGGAGAGCGGTAATGAAGTTCCGCGAGATCAGCGTCATCACGCAGGAGGTGCTCAGCGAAGGCGGCCGCGAGCTTGCAACCCCCTGCAGGCGGGTTGCGGCCTGCGGCGTGCTTTCAAACCCGAGCGCCAGCCGGCGGCCGATCGACGACTTCTCTGAGCTGGTGGATCTTTCGGTTGCGGCGGGAGAGGTTTTGACCGCGCGGGCGCTCGCCGCGCTGGCTCCGCTCCAGCCTCACGGCTACGGCAAGGGCGTTATCGTCGGCACGGCGGGCGATCTCGAACACGGCGCCAGCATGATCCATGTCCGCATCGGCCTTGCCATGCGCAAGGGAGCCCGAGGCGGCCCGGCGCTGATTCCGGGAAACGCCAAGGTCGCCGGCCCCGGCACGCCGATCGACATCATCTTCGGCGGCCTCGACGATGCCTGGGACTACGACGCGATGGATACGATGACCGTCATGGTGCCGGGTGCACCGAAACCCGACGAAATTTTGCTGGTGGTGGCGTTCCTCGGTGGCAGCCGGCCCAACGCGCGCATCAAAGGAGCATCGCCGGCGCAAGTCGCCGAAGTGGTAAGGCAGATCCAGGGCACCTGATGCCCGATCAGGTAGCGAGTTGACCGGTGAAACGCGCCATCGTCATCCGCCATGTTGCCTTCGAAGATCTTGGCATCCTCGGCCCCGTGCTCGCCGCACAAGGCTATCAGGCGCAGATTTTCGATGCTGGCATCGATGACCTCGGGCAGACATCGCTCGACGCTGGCGACATTCTCGTCGTGCTTGGCGGCCCGATCGGCGCCTACGAAGAGTCGATCTACCCGTTCCTTCGACGTGAATTGCGGCTGATCGAGCTGGCACTGCACCAGGGCGCGGCGACCCTCGGCATCTGCCTCGGCGCACAGCTTCTGGCGCGGGCGCTTGGTGCGCGCGTTTATCCCGGCGGGGCCAGGGAGATCGGCATTGGGCCTGTCACCCTCACCTCGGCCGGGCTTCGGTCCAGCCTGCAACATCTGAACGAGGATCGGCTCGTCCTGCACTGGCACGGCGACACTTTCGATCTGCCATCCGGTGCGGAACGGCTGGCGTCGACGCCTGTGACACCAAACCAGGCTTTTGCGCTCGGCAACTCGGCGCTCGGCCTGCAGTTTCACATCGAGGCGGAACCCACAGGCTTCGAACGGTGGCTGATCGGCCATGCCAGCGAATTGGCGTCCACTGGCGTCGATGTCGCAAAGCTCCGTGCAGAGGCCGCTTCAAGGCTTCCCGAGATCGCGCAGGCTGGAGCCAAAGCCATCGGCGCCTGGCTCGCGGCGCTCGACCGGGGCGCGCCCTAGCCCGCCTGACCAACTGGCGCTGCAAGGTGCTGTAGCGCCGCTTGCGTTTGCCGTGCCGCCAACCGCTCTGCCTGCATCACCGCCAGCGTCAGCACTAGAATCGCAACCGCTTGGTGCGACAGCGCCAGCGCAATCGGAACCTGGTTGAGCAGCGTCAGGATTCCGAGCGTCGCCTGCAGCGTGACCGCAGCGGCGAGCCAGAGTGCACCATTCATCGCGGCGCTTCCGGCGCGCGAACGCAGCGCTTCGACAGCGTGAAAGATCGCGAGCGCAAACAGCGCGTAGGCGGTCATGCGATGCTCGAACTGAACCGTCAGCGTGTTTTCAAAAAGATTGCGCCACCATGGCGTATCGAACCAAAGGCGGCTGCTTGCCGGGATAAATGCGCCGTCGATCCCGGGCCAGGTGTTGTAGACGAGGCCTGCGCGCAGCCCCGCGACCAGTGCGCCGAAATAGAGTTGCACGAAGGTCAGTGCGACCAGCGCGCCACTTGCGATCTTCAGCCGCGCCGGCGCGGCCAAAGGCGCGCGCTCGCCAAGCCGCCGCAGCGTCCAGACGATGGCTGCGAAGATCAAAAGCGCCAGCACCAGATGCGTCGCAAGACGATATTGCGAAACCTCGATCCGCTTCGACAGCCCGGACGCCACCATCCACCAGCCGACCGCCCCCTGCAACGCGCCGAGGCCGAAGATCAGCCATAGCCGCCGCTTCAGTTCCGCGCTCAATCCGCCGCGCCACAGGAAGAACAGGAACGGCAGGAGGTAGACCATGCCGATCACGCGGCCGAGCAGCCGGTGGCTCCACTCCCACCAGAAGATGGTCTTGAACTGCGACAGCGTCATGCCGGCGTTGAGTGCGTGGTATTGCGGGATCTGCTTGTAACCCTCGAAGGCCTGTTCCCACTGTGCCTGTCCGAGCGGCGGCAGCGCGCCGGTGACCGGCTTCCATTCCGTGATCGAGAGCCCGGATTCGGTGAGGCGCGTGGCGCCGCCGACCAGCACCATCAGCGCGATCAGGCCTGCTACCACGACGAGCCACGCGCGGACGGCGCGCAACGGAGAGGTCTGTTTTGCCGGTATGCCGGTCATCCAGGGCAACTGTCTTGGAAACCTTGAAAGGATTTGCGCGCCCCTTATAGTGCGCGCCGACCCGCGCGCAAGTCGCGCTTTCGAACCAAATCCCGCACATTTCCGTCATGACCATCCGAACCCGCAAATTATTTGGCGCCGTCGCCCTGATCCTGCTCGCGGCCATGTGGGCGCTCACGGGAATGGCGGTGGCTCAGATGCCCTGGCTTGAGAAGTCGGGCCTGCTGCAGGCGGTCTTCTATGTCGTAGCCGGCATGGGCTGGGTGCTTCCAGCGATGCCGATCGTGAGCTGGATGTCGCGGCCGGATGTCTAGATCTCGGGCTTCGGCGTCGGCCGCACCGGCGCGAACTTCGCGCCCGAAAGCAGCACGCGCATGGCGCGCAGCGAGGTGATCCGTCCGTCCCAGGCGATCCGCGGTAACGCGTAGAGGTTGGTGCGGCCTGCCGTATCGACGATGCCGGGGATCGTCGACACAGCGCTGGAGAAGCCCACGTCCCTCGCCATCACGACATGGGCGCGGCCGAACGCGTCGCGATCGCCGAACGGAAACGCAAAATGCTTGATGTCGCGCTGGAACGCGGCCTCCGCGACCGCCTTGCCCATTGTCATCTCGCGCAACGCGTCGGGATTCTTCAGGCTCGACAGCGCGACGCAATTCACCGTTGCGCTGCCGATCGTCACGAGGGGATCGGCGGCGATCCTGGTGAGATCGGCCCAATCGATCATGGTCTCGCGCGTCAGCGCGGCGAGATTGACGGAATAGCGCCTGCAAAGATCATGGATCGCCGAGGAGAGGTCCTCCGGCGGCAACTGCCGCAGCCAGCTCGAAAGGAACGTGAAGGCCTCGGTCTTCTCGTCGGGCGTTCTGATGGAGTAATGCTGCTCCTTCCTGTCGATAATCAGGTTGAGACGGCCTTCCTGTGCAATGACCTGCTCCAGTGCGAGCCACCACGGCTCTCCGACACCGTCCGGAAACGCCGTCGGCACATAGACCGTGAACGGCACGCCGTGCTGCCTCAGGATCGGATAGGCCGCCCTCGCCAAATCCTTGTAGCAGCCATCGAAGGTGAGACAGACGAAGCGACGGCGCTGGGCCAGGATGACCGCGCGCCGGCAGACCTCGTCCATGGTGACGAAATCGTATTTCCAGCGCTTCAATGCGCGGATGGTGCGGTCGAGGAACTTTGGCGAGACCTCGTTGGCCTTTAGCGGCTGAAAGCGGCCCGCCCGCCGCGGAATCACCCGTTCGAACTTCAGGATCACGCCGGCGCCGCCGACCTCGCGGCTCTGCCAAGCCTGTCCGGTAAAATAGGCAAGTTCCAGCTTGAGGCTGGTCAGAATGGGATTGTCGGATGGCAAGCTTTCGTCCCCAAGGCAAGCGCAGACGACCCGCCGCGGCCGTTTCGTCATTACCCTTTGTTGACACTTGTTTGCAAAGGTCGGCTGGAGACGAAGAGCGTAAATTTTTGCCTTTCAAACAGGTTTTGCGATGACCATCGCTGCCGCGATCGAAAGCCGGGCAGATGCGCCAGCACGGTCGCGGTCAAGCCGCATTGCGCGCGTCGATCTCATCAGCGACCTTGGCGCAGTGGAGACGATCTGGCGCGAGCTCGAGACGCGCCAGCTCGCGACGCCCTATCAACGCTTCGACCTGCTCTCGACCTGGCTGGCAGACGTGGGTCAACGCGAAGGCGCCCTGCCCTGCATCGTGACCGCCCGCGACGACGCGGATGACCGTCCGCTGTTTCTTTTGCCGCTCGTGCTTCGCCGGCATCACGGCGTCCGCATCGCCTCCTTCATGGGCGGCAAGCACACCTCATTCAACATGGCGCTGTGGGACAAGGACTTTGCCCGCGAGGCGACCGGCGCCGACCTCGCCGCGCTGCTTGCCGGCTTGCGCGCACACAATGCGGTCGATGTCCTGGCGCTGACCCAGCAGCCGCGGCATTGGCAGGATCAGCTCAATCCGCTCGCCATGCTGCCCAAGCAGCGCTCGGTGAACGACTGCCCGGTGCTGACCATGGTGCCGGACGATCCGCCGACCAACCGGATCAGCAACTCGTTCCGCCGGCGGCTGAAAAGCAAGGAGCGCAAGCTGCAGGCGCCCGGCTACCGCTATTACGTCGTCAATAACGAAACCGACATCGAGCGGCTCTTGAATTGGTTCTTCCGCGTCAAGCCGATGCGGATGGCCGAGCAAAAGCTCCCTGATGTGTTCGCCGAACCCGGCGTCGCCGACTTCGTCAGGAAATGCTGCCACACCAGGCTTCCGGGCGGCGGGCACCTGATCGACATTCACGCGCTCGAATGCGACGACGAGGTGATCGCGATCTTTGCCGGCGTCGCCGACGGTCACCGCTTCTCGATGATGTTCAACACCTACACCATGTCCGGCCGCTCGCGTTACAGCCCGGGCCTGATCCTGATGCGGCACATCATCGACCATTATGGCGAGCGGCGCTATCGCGCGCTCGATCTCGGCGTCGGCTCGGACGACTACAAGCGGCTGTTCTGCAAGGGCGACGAGCCGATCTTCGACAGCTTCATTGCGCTGACCTCGCGCGGCAAGCTCGCGGCGATGGCGATGTCAGGCCTCAACCGCACCAAGCGGCTGGTCAAACACAACGGCTTCCTGCTCGGGCTCGCGCAGCGCCTGCGCCGCACATTTCGCTAGGCGGCCACCACGCGCGCGCCGCTGTCGTGCGTATTGCCGGCGGTTGCCGGCCGGTCCAGCATCGTCACGTCAGAGAAACCGACGGCCTTGAGCTGCTCGCACATCAGGTTGCGCGCATCTTGCGCCATCGAGGTTTCCGGCACCACGACCGCGCGCGCTTTCGCGGTCAGGAGCTCGGCCGGCAAGTCGGCTGCGCTGCCGGCGTCGAGCAGCACGTGGTCGTAGACCCTGAGCAGCGCGTCGAGCGCGAGCGTCAGCCGCGGAGACTGCAGATGGACGCGATCGAAGCCGGGGCGTCCGGCGTTGACGATATGGACACGCGACAGCCGATCCTTGGTGATCACCTGCGAGAACGAAACCTCGCCCTGCATCAGCTCCGCAAGTCCCGGCGCCAGGGGATCGGCCGAGATCGCCGCCATCGTCGGCGACGAGGCCGCAAGATCGACCACGACCACGCGCGAGTCGCGCGCAAGCTGGCGCGCCAGCGTCAGCGCGGTCAGCGTGATGCTCTCGCCCGAGGCGGTGCCGAGGATCGTCACCTTGTGTCCCGCCTCACCGGCATTGCGAAGCGTTTCAGCCAAACCGTCTATTTCGTTCAGCCGCGCCGTGACCTCCTGCTGTGGCTCGCTCAGGGCCGGCGCGAAGGCCGGAGCGGCCACGCGCTCGACTTCCGCGGATGGCTCGGCTTTCGCCTGAACCGCCGCGATCGGCGCAGTCAGCGCCGATACGGCGCGCGGCGCCGTCATCGCGAGCAGTTCACCGGTCACGATCAGGCCGCTCGACAGCAGCAGGGTCGCAAGCATCGCGATCAGCACGATCGGCAGCTTCTTCGGATAGGCCGGGGTATTGGAAACGATGCCGCGGGAAATGATGCGACCATCTGACGGCGCGGCGTCGATATTTTCGCGCGTGGTCGCTTCGCGGTATTTCGCCAGATAGGACTCAAGCAGGTCGCGCTGCGCCTTGGCTTCGCGTTCCAGCGCGCGGAGCTGGACGTCCTCGCCGTTCTTGGAAGAAGCCTGCTTCTTCAACTGGTCAAGGCTGGCGGACAGGCTCTCCACCCTGCCGCCGGCAATGCGGGCGTCATTGTCGAGCGAGCGCGAGATCTTGCCGGCCTCGTCGCGGATCTGCTGGTCGAGGTCGGCAATCTGCGCCTTCAATTCCTTGATGCGGGGATGGTTGTCGAGCAGGGTCGACGCCTGCTCGGCGAGCTGTGCGCGCAGCGTCACCCGCTGCTCGAACAGGCGCCGCATCAGCTCGGAATTGAGGATCTCCGAGGCCTCGATCGGCTTGCCGCTCAGAAGCATATCGCGGATCAGCCGCGCCTTGGCTTCCGCATCCGATTTCAGCGCACGCGCGTTGTTGAGCTGGGTGTTCAATTCACCCATCTGCTGGTTGGACAGCGTGGTGTTGTTGGTGCCGACGAACAGGTTCGACTTCGAGCGGAAATCCTCCACGCGCGCCTCGGCCTCGGAGACCTTGGTGCGCAGATTGTCGATCTCGCCCGACAGCCACTGGCTCGCCGCCTTGGCCTGCTGCTGGCGCGCATCCTGCTGCAGCACCAGATAGCCCTCCGCGATCGAGTTGGCGACCTTGGCCGCGAGATCGGGATCGCGGGACTGGAATTCCACGACGATGACGCGAGACTTGTCGACGGCATAAGCGGTGAGCCGATCGTAGTAAGCATCCAGCACGCGCTCTTCCGGCGTCATCGAGAACGGATCGCGGCCGATGCCAAACAGCGCCAGCAGCGACTTCAACGGCGACAAGCCGCTCAGCACGGGATCGAATTCGGGCCGTTCGGCGAGCTTGTTCTTCTTGATGATCTCGCGCGCGAGATCGCGCGACAGCACGAGCTGCACCTGGCTGGTCACGGCCTCGGCGTCGAGGGCGGCGCGCTCCTCGCTGCGATCGCCGTTCGGCCGCAGGAACACGTTCTCGCGGCCGTCGATCAGGATGCGCGCTTCGGATTTGTAACGGGGGGTGATGAGGTTGACGATCGCCATCGAGAGAACGAGGGCGAGCAGGGTCGGCGCGATGATCAGGCCGCGCTTGCGCCTGAGCGCATCGCCAAGCGCACGCAGATCGATATCGCCCGACCCGGACGCCGACGCCGCAACCGCTTTTGCAGGAGCCGGCGCAGGCTTTGCGACCGGCTTTTCAGCCTGCGCCTCATCCTTGCCCTTACGCCACAACGCAAAACGCATCGCACTCTCCCGCGGACGCCACGACTCCACCCAACCTTTGGCGATTACACTCAATTAAGGTTGAGGCTGGGTTAATCCGGCCCAATTTGAGGCGGGAATGCGACTCGCAAAACTGCTGCAGTCATGTTTTGTTAACCATGAAAGTCCTTAATCGGAATCGCCTTTTCCCTGAAGGTTGTCTTATGCCGCGCGTTCGCGCCGCCGTCCATTTCTGCCCCATGCGCGCCGCCCGCAGGATTCCCTGCAGATGGCAGCATATGCCGGCACCTGTTGGCTTTTAGACGATGCCCACGCCAGACCAGCCGCTCAAAATCCTTCACGCTGTGCGCGCGCCGGTTGGCGGCATTTTCCGCCACATCATCGATCTCGCCAACGGCCAGGCCGATCGCGGCCACCAGGTCGGCATCATCGCCGACAGCCTCACCGGCGGCGAGCGCGCCACGAGCGCACTCGCCGAGATCGCCCCTCGCCTTGCGCTCGGCGTGCACCGCATCGCCATTCACCGCGAGCCGTGGCCGACCGACCTCCTGGTGTGGATGCGCTTCCGCAGCCTGATCGCCAGGTTGAAGCCCGACGTGCTGCATGGTCACGGCGCCAAGGCGGGTGCCTTCGTCCGTCTGAAGCCGCGCTCCGACAATGCTATCCGTGTCTACACGCCGCATGGTGGCTCGCTGCACTACCCTCTCAATACGCTCAAGGGCAAGGTCTACAGCCGTCTCGAGCGCGCGCTGATGAACAAGACCGATCTGTTCCTGTTCGAAAGCGCGTTTGCCCGCGACACCTTTCAGCGTACGATCGGCGCACCGAAGGGGCTGGTGCGCTGCGTCTTCAACGGCGTCACCGCGGACGAATTCGATCCCGTGGCGAAGGCGGACGACGTCACCGACATCGTCTATGTCGGCGAGTTCCGCCACATCAAGGGCGCCGACCTCCTGATCGACGCAGTCGCGCGGCTGCATACCGACGGCAAGCCGGTCACGTTGACGCTCGCCGGCGACGGCGAGGAAATGGCGGCCCTGAAGGCGCAGGTCGAGCGGCTCGGGCTGAGCCCGTCGGTTCGTTTCATCGGTCATGTCAAGGCGCGTTACGGCTTCTCCAAGGGCCGGCTGCTCGTGGTTCCTTCGCGCGGCGATTCCATGCCCTATGTCGTGATCGAAGCAGGCGCTGCCGGCATCCCCATGGTCGCGGCCAATGTCGGCGGCATCCCCGAGATCTTTGGTGTCTATAACGACGCGCTGTTTGCTCCCAACATCGTCGGCGCGATCGCGGATGCCATCGAGATCGCAATGGAGGATCCGAACGCCACAGCCCAACGCGCCAAGGCGCTGCGCGAGCGCATCTTCCTGCAATTCTCGCAAAAGGCGATGGTGGAAGGCGTGCTGGCCGGCTATCGCGACGCCTTCGCCAATCATTAACCATCCTTTGCCAAGCTAACCGTTTCTTCCGATTTGTCCTCTAAGCCGTGAGCGGGGGGAATTCCGCCATGAGGCGCGCACACCTATGTGCTCGCCCAAGAACGGACGTGGACAGTGGAACCGATCAACGCACGCTCGATGTTGGATGCAGCCGCGACCGCCGCTGCGACCGCGACCGGAGGCCGGCCGCAGGTCGAGCGGCGCAGGCGGCTCTCGCCCGCGGCTCTTGCGGTCACCAATCAGAAAGTCCGCCCTGCTTATTCGCCGATCGTGATCGCGGGCGTCGTCCGCGTGATCGACTTCGTGCTGCTCAGTATCATCGGCGTTGCGATCTATCGCTTCTACGTGGTGCCCCTCTCCGGCTTTCACTGGGAGTACGTTGCGGCGATCATCGGCATGGCGGTCGCCGCCGTGATCTGCTTCCAGGCCGCCGACATCTATCAGGTGCAGATCTTCCGCGGCCAGCTCCGCCAGATGACGCGGATGATCTCGTCCTGGGCCTTCGTGTTCCTGCTCTTCATCGGCGCCTCCTTCCTCGCCAAGCTCGGCGGCGAAATCTCCCGGCTCTGGCTCTCCGCCTTCTTCTTCATCGGACTTGCCGCCCTGATCGTCGAGCGCCTCTCCGTGCGCGCGCTGGTGCGCCGCTGGGCGCGGCAGGGCCGGCTCGACCGCCGCACCGTGATCGTCGGCTCCGACACGAACGGCGAACAGCTCGTCTCCGCGCTCAAGAACGAATATGACAACGACATCCACGTGCTCGGCGTGTTCGACGACCGCAACGACGACCGCGCGCTCGACACCTGCGCCGGCAGTCCGAAGCTCGGCAAGGTCGACGACATCGTCGAGTTCGCGCGCCGCACCCGCGTCGATCTCGTGCTGTTTGCGCTGCCGATCTCGGCCGAGACGCGCATCCTGGAAATGCTGAAGAAGCTGTGGGTGCTGCCGGTCGATATCCGCCTCTCCGCCCATACCAACAAGCTGCGCTTCCGTCCCCGCTCCTACTCCTATCTCGGCAAGGTACCGACCCTCGACGTGTTCGAGGCGCCGATCACCGACTGGGACCTGGTGATGAAGTGGCTGTTCGACCATGTGGTCGGCTCCATCGTCCTCCTGATGGCGCTGCCGGTGATGGCGCTGGTCGCGCTTGCGATCAGGCTCGACAGCCCGGGCCCGGTGCTGTTCCGGCAGAAGCGCTTCGGCTTCAACAATGAGCGCATCGACGTCTTCAAGTTCCGCTCGCTCTACCATCACCAGGCCGATCCGACCGCCTCCAAGGTCGTCACCAGGGACGATCCGCGCGTCACCCGCGTCGGCCGCTTCATCCGCAAGACCAGCCTTGACGAGCTGCCGCAGCTCTTCAACGTCGTCTTCAAGAGCAACCTCTCGCTGGTCGGCCCGCGCCCGCACGCGGTGCAGGGCAAGCTGCAGACCCGCCTGTTCGACGAGGCCGTTGACGGCTATTTCGCCCGCCACCGCGTCAAGCCCGGTATCACCGGCTGGGCCCAGATCAACGGCTGGCGCGGCGAGATCGACAACGAACAGAAGATCCAGAAGCGCGTCGAGTTCGATCTCTACTACATCGAGAACTGGTCGGCGCTGTTCGACACCTACATTCTGCTGAAGACGCCGCTGGCGCTGCTGACGAAGAATGAGAACGCGTATTGAGCGTTCGAAGTGCTTGATTGACGTCATTGCGAGGAGCGAAGCGACGAAGCAATCCAGACTTATCGCGGGAAAGATATGGATTGCTTCGCTTCGCTCGCAATGACGTGACTGGTATGAGTTGAGTGAGCATCCAATGGCGTATGCGACCACAGCCGAAGCCTCTCTGTCGCCGGTCGCGGCGCCCGGCGTGCGCGCGCTGCAGCGGGCGCTGGTGTGGCTGGTGGGCGCCTCCGGCGCCGTCGTCTTCATCGAGCCGAGCCCCTATGAGTTCGTCACGCTCGTGGCCGCCGCGCTGTTCTTTGCCACAGGCTTGCGACTGCGGTTGGTATTCATGCCGCTTCTGTTGCTGATCGTTACGCTCAACGTCGGCTACAGCATCGGCGCCATTCCGCTGCTTGCTGATTCCGACGTCTTCAGCTGGATCGCAACCTCCTGGTACATGGCGTTCACCGTGATCTTCCTCGCCATGGTGTTATCGGAGGATACCGCCGCACGGCTCGACATGCTCCGCCGCGGCCTCATCGTCGGCGCGATGATCGCTTCGCTCGCGGCGATTGCGGGCTATTTCAACCTCGTGCCCGGCGGCCACGATCTCTTGACGCTCTATGAGCGCGCGCGCGGCACCTTCAAGGACCCGAACGTGCTCGGTGCGTTCCTGATCCTGCCGGCGCTGTTCGTGCTGCAGACCATCGTCACCGCGCGTTTCGGCAAGGCGTTGCGCAGCGCGATCGCGTTTGCCATCATGTCGCTTGCGATCCTGCTCGCGTTCTCGCGCGCGGCGTGGGGCGGGTTGATCCTCACCTCCGCCTTCATGCTGGCGCTGATGGTGCTCACCAGCCGGTCACGCGGCGAACGTTCGCGCATCGTGATCATCGCGGTCATCGCCGTCCTCGCCGCCGCGCTGCTGCTTGCGGTGCTGCTGTCCTTCGACTCGGTTGCGGAGATGTTTCGCCAACGCGCGAGCTTCGAGCAGAGCTATGACGAAGGCCGGTTCGGCCGGTTCGGCCGCCATATCCTCGGCGCCCAGATGGCGCTCGATTTGCCATTCGGCATCGGGCCGCTGCAATTCCACCACTACTTCCCGGAAGATACCCACAACTCCTATCTCAACGCATTCATGTCCGGCGGCTGGATCTCCGGCGTCTGCTATCCTGCGCTGGTGTTCGTCACTGTCGTCCTCGGGTTCAGGCACATCTTCGTCCGCGTGCCCTGGCAGCGCGCATATCTTGCGATCTTCTCCGCTTTCCTCGGCACGGTCGGCGAAAGCTTTGTCATCGACACCGACCATTGGCGGCATTTCTGGATGATGCTGGGCGCCATGTGGGGCATGTTTGCAGCCGCCCAGCCCTACAAGGCGGCGGATGGCCCGCCTGTCGAAATCAGACCCGCGCTTTCCTCGCAAAAGAACCGCACCAGCCAAAGTCCGCCTCATGCGAGGGCTTGACTCGCGCGAACAAAAAGCGAACATTGAGGCAAATTTCGAGGAGGGGGCGACCGATGCGAGCACGAATTTTCCTGACGATGGCGATTGCCCTGGCGGTGCCCGTCCAAGCGCGGGCTTCCTGCGAATGCCGGTGCGTCGGGGGTTCGATGCAGGCGCTCTGCAGCAGTTCGATCGATATTCCCCCGATCTGCCCGGAGACGACCTGCGCCCTTCCGCCGCCCTCGATCGCGCCGATCCGAACGCCACCTCTTCCGCCGCTTGGCACGTCTCGGTGCACCCAGCGGCAGGTGCTCAATCCCGCAACTCAGCAATATGAGTGGCGAGACATCTGTCGTTGATAGGGACGACGCCTATTTTGCCGCCCGCGGTTTCGCGGCGCGGCTGCCTTTCTCCTTCGGCTCGGCCTCCATCACGGTCTTGAGCGCGGTCGTCGCCTCAAGGATCGACTGGTTGCACTCGGCCGCGTAGCGCAGCAGGAGTTTCAGCTCGGAATCCGTGTAGCGCTCGGCCTGTTTCTGCATCGCTCGCTGCATCAGCGCGTAGAAGCGTCCGATCTCCATCATTCGTTCCGGCACCGGCGCGATGAACACCTTGCGCCGGTCGCTCTCGTCGCGCTCGCGGCGCACGAAGCCGGCCTTCTCCAACCGGTCGACGACGCCGGTGATCGCGCCGGTGGTGAGACCCGTCAGCTCCGCAAGCCGGCCGGCGGTCATGCGGCCCTCCATGTTGAGGAAATCCATGCAATCCATGTCGGACGAGGATATGCCGGCGCGATCGGCCACGGCTTTCGCGAACATGGTTCCCTGCGCGGAAGCCTTGCGCATCGCGTTCTCGAGTTCCTGCAGCAGCACGGCGCGCGCTTTTGTCCTTGACAAGGCCGGTCCTATATCTTAGCTCGGATATATCTTAGAGACTAAGATATTTAGTCTCTGTGAATCTTTACCTCGCTGAGACACCAGGAGCAAGCCATGACGAAACATCCCCGCAAGGCCCTCATCATCGGCGCCGGCATCGCCGGCCCCGTCACCGCGATCCTGCTCAAGCAGGCGGGGATCGAAGCGCAGGTGTTCGAAGCCCGGCCGCATTCGACCGGTATGGGCGGCGGACTGCAGATCGCCCCCAACGGCATGCATGTGCTGGCCGAGGCCGGCGTCGCCTCGGAATTGGTCCGCCGCGGCTCGGTCTGCCAATCGATCGACTTCTACTCGCAATCTGGCGCGCCGCTCGGCTCGGTCAACCGCAACATGGCAGAGCGGTTCGGCCAGCCCGCGGTCAGCATGCGCCGGGCCGTCCTGCACGAGGTCCTGATCGACAAGGCCTGGTCCTCCAGCGTCGAGCTCTATTTCGAAAAGCGGCTCGGGCGCATCGAGGATCGGCCCGACCGGCCCATTGTCGCGCACTTCACCGACGGCTCCAGCGCCGAAGGCGATTTTCTGATTGGCGCCGACGGCGTGCACTCGGCGGTGCGCGAGCACGTCGTGCCTGACGGCCCAAAGCCTTTTGACACGGGCCTGGTCGGCTTCGGCGGCTTCGTGCCGCGGGCGCTCCTGGAGGCGGCAGGCGCAAAGCCCAGCCTCGCCATGACCTTCGGCCAGAGCGGCTGCTTCGGCTACGGCTATTGCAGCGACGAGCGCGAGCTCAGCGCCATGTGCTGGAGCACCCAGCCCGCGCACGGCATCGACGCCGCGACCTTCCGCGCCATGGATCAGGCGGCGCTCCGCCGTCACCTCCGCAAATACCATGCGGACTGGCACGATCCGATTCCGCAACTCATCGACGCGCTGGAGGAGATCATCGTGACCGCAACGCTCGACGTTGCGACCCTGCCGAACTGGTCGCGCGGCCGAACGCTTCTGATCGGCGACGCTGCTCATGCCACGAGCCCCCATGCCGGCCAGGGCGCTTCGCTGGCGCTCGAAGACGCCTTCCGGCTCGTATGCGCGCTGCGCGACGAGCATGAGATCCGCACCGCCTTCCAGGCGTTCGAGCACGAACGCCGCCCGCGCGCGGAGCGCATCGTGGCGCTGGCCCGCCGCAACGGCAACCAGAAGCGCGAGTTCAGCCGCACCGGCGCCTGGCTCCGCGACCGCATGATCAAGGTCATGATGCCCTTCAATGCGCGGAGCTGGGACTGGATCTATGGCTATGACGCCCGCGCGCTCAGTGCTCGACCTGAAACGTCAGCCCGGCGTGATCGATTAGCCGCTTGATCAGTCTGTGTTGCATCGCCGCGCCCGGCGTCCAGAAACCCGCTGGCACGTCGGGCGTATCGCGCAGAAGACAAATTGCGCATTCGGAGATGATCTTTGAGGTCGAACCATAGCCAGGATCGCGGTCGCCTTTCACTGAGATGCGGGCTTCGCGGCCATCGGGCCCGACCGCGATATAGAGCAGATCGTAGAGGCCGTTCTCCTGCTCTTCCTTCGAAGGCCCCTCACCCGGCTTGCGCGCATTCGGCCCCGTCTTCTCGTTGTTGGCCGCCATTACCTTCTTGGCGTTGGCCTCGCCTTTCTCGCCAGGGCCGGTCAAAACCATCTCGTCGTAAACGAACTCCCTGCCGTAGGGAAAACCCATCAGCATGTTGGAGCGATGGACGTTGCGCGTGTTGATGAGCGCCATTGTAAACGGCGCGGTCCATGACTGCATATCTTCTTCGTAAACGGGCTTGTTCCCTTTCGGCTGCCTCGCGCCTTTGAAGCCGGGCGTGAGCGCGAAGGGATCGTTCAGGATGGCCACCAAGCTGAGATCCTTGGCCACGGCCTCGAAGCTCGCGCGTCCGCTCGCCGCGGTGCCGCCCGAAAAGGTGCCGCGCATGTCGCGCACGCGGCCCTTGACGCGCGAGCTAGGGGCGCCAAACACGCGCTTCGCTTCTTCTTGGACGCAAAAGGTCCCGAGCTCGAACGGCACGGAGTCGAAGCCGCAAGAAAAGACGATGCGCGCGCCGCTCGCCTTTGCCGCCGCCTCATGCCTGTCGATCATTTGCCGCATCCACACCGGCTCGCCGCAGAGATCGAGATAGTCCGTGCCTGATGCGGCGCAGGCCGCTATCAGCTCGTTGCCATACCACTGATACGGACCCACCGTTGTCAGCACCGACCTGGTCTGGCCCACCATCGCCTTCAGCGCATCGAGGTCGCTGGAATCGGCCGCGATCAGCGGCGTGTCCGCAGGCGCGCCGATCGCGTCGCGCACCGATTTGAGCTTGTCGAGGCTGCGCCCGGCCATCGCCCATTTCAGGTCCTTGTCGTTCTTGTAGCGCGTGGCGATGTATTCGGCGACGAGCTGGCCGGTGAATCCGGTTGCGCCGTAGACCACGATGTCCAATTTCGACGAAGATTTCATTGTTTATTCCTGAGATTTGCCGGTCGTCATTGCGAGCGAAGCGAAGCAATCCATACCTTGCATGACGCGCAATGGATTGCTTCGTCGCTTCGCTCCTCGCGATGACGGTTGGTGATGCGATTGCTCTTGCGCCTATTTCTTCCCGTAACTCACGCCCATCCCGGCGCGGACGTCGCTCTGGATGCCGTAGGGCGCGATCGGATAGCGCAGGCCGTTCTTTGCAAGCTGCTTCATGCCCGCGATCGCCTTTGCAAGGTGCGCAGGCTGGAGCGCCATTAGCATCTCCTCGTCGGGAACGCCACCATAGCGGCGCTCGGCGAAGCAGGGCAACGACAGGCTCGGCTCACCGGTCTTCAGCGCCCGCCCCCACGAATCCGCACACGCCGTCTCGCCGACCACGCCCCATTCGAACTTCCTGTAGCCGGTATATTGCAGGCCGTTGATCAGGATGATCATCTGCCCCGGCGTCGCGTAGACGAGGCAGATGTCGGGCGGGTTGAGCCGGCCCGACGTCAGTGGGCTCACCGCCATCGCCTGGTACTGTCCGAACGGCACGACATCGAGCGCCTCCTGCCGCTTGCGCGCGTCCTCCGCGGTGCCATGCCAGACGCCGACATAGTTGGTGCCCGCAAGCCACTTCTCGTCCTGGGGGCTAAGCCCGATCACGGCGCGGCACTGTGCGCCCACGAGATCGTCTGCCGTGATTCCGACGGTCCAGCCAAGGCGAGAAGCCATGCTGACGATCTGGTCGGTGGTGTGAATCGCATTGGGCCGGCGGATTTTTGGAATCGCCTCCATGTCCGCAACATTCGCGAACATCTTGATGCCGGTGACCGTCGTCTTCAACCGCAACAGGCTGTTGAGATCGGCGACCATGCCGGCAAGGTCGAAGGATTCAGGCGTTTGTTGCTGCATGGCGTCGTCTCCCGGAGTGCGTCGGCCTGCGATCCTAGTGCCGGAAGGCGTGGCCGGGAAGAGCGTCTCGCCGCTTGTTGCCGTCATTGCGAGCCAACGGGTCCGCGCGACCCGATGACAGGCTCCGCGAAGCAATCCATAGCGCTCCGCGGAGACGGTCTGGATTGCTTCGTTGCTTGCGCTCTTCGCAATGACGGTGCCAAACGCAGCGAATGGCGGATGCCGGTCGCACCCGCAGCCTCAGATAATCTCTTCCAACAGCAGCGGCTTGTCCTTGCACCTGAGCCACTCCGCGCGCGCCGCGGCACGACGAACGCCGCGATCGTCGACGGGTAGCTGCAGGCGATCCATCAGTGCGCGCATTTCCTGCTGGGCCAATTGAGAATCGCCCTGACAAGTCGCAAGCGTAATCTCGTCCGGGGCATCGAACGCGGTCAGACCCAGAGGAAAGAGCCGGCGGTAGACCGCCCGCTCGGCACATCCGCCCACATCACGGAAGCCAAGCCGCATCGCAAGCTCGGCGAGACGGGGCGTCACCAGCGGCGGATCGTACGCGCCGTTGACGATGACGACCCAGTCGACGAAGGCCGGATCAAGCTGTCGACGCCGCTTGCGGGCGGCGCCAACCGCGGTGGCATAGTAGCCCGTCCGGGTGACCTCCTGGGTCAGGGGATCAATCAGGCCCAATGCACAAAGGTCGAGGAAGCTGTCCCGCAGAGGAGTCAGGATCGTGTCGGCGATCAAATGCACAACACGGGTCAGATAGCTGTCATGGGACGGCGTATCGATTACGAGGAAGTCGCACGAGGATTCAACGCGCTCGACCGCCTGCTGCAGCCATTCCACCTCAAGCGCTTCGATCTCATCGGTCCTTGTGCCGCTGGCCTCGGGGATCTGGCTGTGCTGCGGAAGCTCAAGGTCGATATGGCGATGGTGCGCCCATTGCTCGCGAGCCTCCACATAGCGCGTCAAGCCGCACTGGTCAGCGTCCAGATCGAGGGTTCCTACTCTCTGCCCGGCCCTCAAAAGGCCGATCGCTACGTGCATCGCGAGTGTCGTCTTGCCGGAGCCTCCCTTCCCACTGCCGACAACAATCACATGAGGTGCACTTCGCAATCCGCGAAGCGCTCCGTACTGCATTCAGCTGCTCCCGCACCTTGCGAGATTTCCGTTCGGCGCCTGCTCAACGCTGCGCCAAGGACCAGAACTGCAAAACAACGATCGAAGAGCGCATAAGTTCAACATGAGCGTTGCGACTTTAGTGCACGTGCGCGCGAGCGGCCGATTCCGCGATCGCTCTTTCAGGGCCCGGAAAAAACATACCTATCCTTCCGGTGATCCGGTAAGCGAGGAGCCCTATCCACTCGCGCACTGCGAGATCGGTGCGCGCAAAACCGTCGTTGGCGATCGTCGAAAACGCGAGCGCATCGCGCAGGCCTGGTCCGACGTGCCAATCCACGGGGTAAGGCTCGACCGGAAATCCGACCTTGCGGAACAAGCCGACCGAGCGCGGCATGTGATAGGCCGAAGTCACGAGCAGCCACCGCTCGCCCGGCTTCGGTTGGGCGAGTTCTTTGGTGAAGAGCGCATTTTCATAGGTGTTGCGCGAGCGCCTTTCCATGGTGAGCCGCGCCTTGTCGACACCGAGGCTTTCGAAGATCGTGCCGGCATAATCGGCCTCGCGGGCATCATGAGAGATCAGGTTGGGGCTGCCGCCGGTGAAGATGATGCGGGCGTTCGGATAGCGGCGGGCGAGTGCGGCGGCGGCCACGATGCGGTCGGCCGCGCTGCGGATCACAGGCCGATCATACTCGACCGAGAGATCGGCATCGATCGGACCGCCCAGCACGATGATGCCGTCCGGCGCGCGCACCGCGTCCCATTGTGGAAACCGGCTCTCCAGGGGATACAGCAGCAAGCTTCCAAGCGGCGAGAAAGCACAGAGCGCGAGCAGCCCGACCGAGACGATCAGAAGCCGGCGGCCGGCCCGCGCAAATCGTGTCGTCAAGAGTAGCAGGCCCACCACGCCGAGACCGACCAAAAAGTTCGTCGGCAGCAACATGACGCCGAGCGTTTTTGACAGTGCGAAAAACAAGGGAAGCCTCGCCCATTATCTGCTAAAGCGTCATACGCTGTCCTTGCGCATAGCCCAAGCCCCCGCTTTCTCCCTCGTTCGCTGCCGAAATTCTGCACATGACGCATCATCATCTCCATTCCAGCCCAGAGACCTGCCACTGGGGCTTCTTCGAAGCCAGGCTGAAGCCCGTGCTCACCATCGAAAGCGGCGACGAAGTGACCGTCGAGACCATCTCGGGCGGCCCGGACACGGTGCCGGACAGGGCCAAATTTCATGTGCCGCCGGAACTGCTTGAGGTGCATGCGAGAAGCGAGCGCATGGTGCCCGGCCATATCCTGACCGGACCCATTGCTGTTCATGGCGCGGAGCCCGGCGACGTACTCGAAGTGGATATCCTCGACGTGCAGCTTCGGCAGGACTGGGGCTACAACCTGATCCGCCCGCTGGCCGGCACCCTGCCCGACGATTTCCATGAGCCGCGGCTCATCAACATCCCGCTCGACCTGAAACGCATGGTCGGCCTGATGCCCTGGGGGCTCGAATTGCCTTTGAAGCCGTTCTTCGGCGTGATGGGCGTCGCGCCACCGCCGGCTTGGGGCCGCATCACCTCACTGATCCCGCGGGCGATGGGCGGCAATCTCGACAACAAGGAACTCTGCGCAGGCGCAAAACTCTATCTGCCGGTGTTCGTGCCGGGCGCGCGGTTCTCCTGCGGCGACGGCCACGGCGTGCAGGGCGACGGCGAGGTCTGCGTCACCGCGATCGAGACGGCGCTCAAGGGCCGCTTCCGGCTCACGCTGCGCAAGGATATCCGGCTCGACTATCCCCGCGCGGAGACGTCGACGCACTACATGACCATGGCGATGGACCCCGACCTCGACCAATGCGTGGTCCGCGCGCTGCGCGACATGATCGTGCTGATCGGAGAGAGACGGAACCTGTCGCGCGAGGACGCTTACACGCTCTGCAGCCTGGCCGCCGATTTGCGGGTCACCCAGACCGTGAACGGCTCCAAGGGCATTCATTGCATGATCGAAAAGAAGGTCGTTCACGGCTAGCACGCCGCCACATGTCGTTAGCTTGCGATCGGTTCGCGAGCAACGCCGATCGGCGATGCGATCAGCCGCTGACTCCGGGTCACGATCTTGCGCACGGTGGCGCCGCGCCGCGCCGAGATCGCCGCCTACATCCGCAAGGTGGTCGATAACTGGGATGAGACGCTGGTGAAGCGGACCGAGCTTCCGGCCGGCCGCGACGGCAATATCCGCATCAACGGCACGCTGGTCCGGCGGCCTCGTCGGGCACATCATCTTCAACGTGGCGCGTTGGTTCGGCGCAACGGGCTAGTATAGTCCGTCCAACGGACGAACTGGCTGTTGTCGTTACAATCGGGCTGCGAAGAATGACCCTGAAAATATTTTCGTTGCGGGAACGACCGGATCTGGTCGCGGCTGTCTTTTCGAAGGATTTGCAGGCGGTATGGCCCGAATTTATGCAGCACGACGCGGCGGCAAAGCTCTATTTTGGCCGGTCCGTTTTTCCCAGCTACCTGGATTACGCCTTCGCCGGACTTGTCGATGGCGAGGTTGTCGGACGCGCTTTCGCCGTTCCCTTTGCGTTTGGAGTCGATGACCGCAATGAATTGCCTGGCGGCGGCTGGGATCAGGTGATCCGCTGGGCGCATGAAGACAGGACGGCGGGGCGCAAGCCGACAACCATGAGCGCACTCGAGATTGCCTTCCTTCCGAAAGCGCGAGGGGGCGGGAATGCGCTGGCGATGCTGGATGCGCTGAAGGCCTGCGCGAAAGGAAGCGGCTTTGCGGAGTTGTTCGCGCCTGTCCGGCCGAGCCAGAAGCATCTGCGGCCGCGCATCCCCATGCGCGACTATATCGACTTGAAGCGTGACGATGGTTTGCCGATCGACGCGTGGCTCAGAACCCACGTCAGGGTGGGCGGGCAAATCATCAAGATCGCCCCCTGCTCCATGACGATTGTTGGCACACTCGCCGAGTGGTCACGCTGGACGGGAGCGCTCTTCGAACGTTCCGGCGAGGAAGAGGTCGCCGGTGCGCTGGTGCCGGTGCTGGTATCGGTCGAGCAGAACTATGCGGCTTATGTGGAACCTAATGTGTGGGTCCGACATCCCTTATGATGCCGATCCCATCGCGCATTTCGGCTGGTCGTCGGGCAGCTGATCTGTGCGTCATTTCACTTTCGATCAGCGCAATCGCATATAGTATTGCGATCGATTGCGGCGCGCCTCGGCCGAAGGGGAGTGCGAACGCCTAACCTGTCACGACTCTCGAAAGACACATCCGCCGCCCGATCCAAAGGATCGACGGCGGCTTCGTCAAAAGGAGGTCGATCAGCATGCAGGCCATCCCCATTGAGAACGTGTTCGATGATCCGGACGCCATTCGCACGCTCGTCGAGCGCCACGGCCCCTATCGCGCACTGGCAAGCTACCTCCCTGTTTCCGCGACGCGCGGCGACCGGGAGGCCACCGCCGAACACGGCGGGACGCTGCCTTGGTTTCGCGGCACATGGGCAGCCAACGGCAAGCCGCTGGTGGCGGGCGCGGAGCTCATCCTGGAGAATCCCCGTTTCCGGGAGGCGGCGTCGCAGCTCTTCCAGGGAGCGGAAGTCGTCCCCAACACGATTGCGGTCAATGTGAATGCGCCGATGCCGTCAGGAGCGGTGCATGTCGATATCCCCTCCTTCCGCGGCACCACCCGCGATCGTTATCCGATCCAACTGCTTCAGGCGATGGGCAGCTCCGGCCTCTTCGAGCCCTGGCGCATCGTCGAGGCCGGCGCGGTGGTCTGGTTCTATGAAGGACCAGGTGGCGCTTACGAATATTGGCCCGACGGTCTGAGTGGCCCGAAGCGGAGCGTAAGCGCACCGCTCACCAACCGGGCGCTCGTCGCCGACAATGACCGGTCGCGCCTATGAACAACTGACGGCCGAGCGCATTGTGCAAATCTTTGAGGCCGATCTCACCGCGCGGGGCATTGCCGTGAAGACGCATGCCCCGCCCCTGTCCGATCAGGCGTGGCTGGACTGCGTGCACTCGACCTATTACGCGCCGATCCTGCTAACGGAATAACCTCGATTTTTGCGTCGACGCCCCAGTCGACGGGCAGCCGGCCCCAATCCATGATAACGTGGTCCCCAACAACCGGCGCAAGGTTGCAATCGGGAGGAAACAATGACGACCGCTGCGGAAGGAAGGGAGCTCACCCAGGTCGGACCCGGCACTGTCATGGGCGCGCTGATGCGGCAGTACTGGATCCCCGCGGCGCAGTCCGCCGAGCTTGTGCGCGGCGGAGCGCCCATCCGGCTGATGCTGCTCGGTGAAAAGCTGATCGCGTTCCGCGACAGCGCAGGCCGGGTCGGCGTGATGGACCATCGCTGTCCGCATCGCTGCGCTTCGCTGTTCCTCGGACGGAACGAGGAAGGCGGCATCCGCTGCATCTATCACGGCTGGAAATACGATGTCGCGGGCGATTGCATCGACATGCCGAGCGTGCCGCCAGAGCAGGACTTCAAGCACAAGGTGAAGGCCAAGGCCTATCCGGCCGTCGAGCGCGCCGGTGTCGTCTGGGTCTACATGGGATCGAGCGCCAAGGTGCCCCTGCTGCCGGCGTTCGAAGTCCTCGACATTCCTGATGACGAGATCAGCGTGACCTTCATCCAGCGGGACTGCAACTACCTGCAGGCGCTCGAGGGCGAGATCGATACCGCCCATTTCGGCTATCTGCACGCCGGCCATGTCGACCCCGACGACGTCGCCGAGGACAATCCGGTCTACCACACCGTTACCAACCGCGCTCCCGAATATCATGTCGCCGACACCCCCTGGGGCACGCAGTACGCCGCGTACCGCTCTGCCGGGGGAGACAGCATTTATTGGCGTTTCGCGAACTTCCTGTTTCCGTTCTGGGTCCAGGTACCCGCCGGGGAGTTCGCCAGTCACGTGCACGCACGTGCCTGGGTGCCGCTCGACGCCGATCACACGATGTTCTGCTTCCTGCGATGGAAGCGCGGCGTATCGGCGGTGACACAGCCGCAGCCCGCCTTCAAGGACGGCCGGCCGATCGGCGGTACCGGTCGTGGCAACAAATTCCTTCCCAACTCCACGGACTGGCTCGGCCGATTCCGCCTGGCTGCGAACGAAAGCAATGATTGGGGTCTCGATCGCGCTGCGCAGCAAAGCAACGCGATCTACAGTGGAATCGATGGCGTCCACCTGCAGGACCAGGCCATCACCGAAAGCATGGGGCCGATCACGGACCATGCGTTCGAGCACCTGGCGCCGTCGGACCAGATGATCACGCGAACGCGCCGGCGCCTCCTGATGGCGGCTCGCGCGCTGCGCGACAACAACGTCTTGCCCCCCGGCGTCGAAGACCCGGAGATGTATCGCGCAGGACGAAGCGGCTACTTCGTCAGCGACGACAAGGGCTCGTGGCAGGAGGTCTATGCCAGGCAATTGTCGGTCGCTTCGCACCCCTCGTCATCCCCCTTGCGCGCGGCGGAGTAGATCGCGGCTTATCGTGCGCTGGCCGATTGGCAGCCGGATCTCGTCCGCGCAGGCCATGCTTTTGACGCGTGAAACGCCGCCGCGCGGCGAGAACGCGAATCCCCCTTTTCAAGTCAAAATTGGGCTGGTCACTCCGTCCGCTCGCGAGCGCCGATGGACGGCGCGGCCGCGATTGGCGTTTGCTAGTGGATTCAATGGCTTAATCACTCACACTTGACGGGCTGCTGCATTTTCTCGTATCCTAATAGAGTCTAAATAGTTACTTTTCTGTACTCGAGTAACGGACTAGCGTTTGTCATGGCCACCGAGAAAGCCGAGACTGACCGCATTCCAGTAACTTTGGCGCTTTCGACCATTGCCTTTCTCGAAAGACTTGTGAGACAGGGCACCCACGGCACCAGCGTTCCCGGCGTCGCAAGGACGCTGATCGAGGAAGGCATAAGGCTCGCGATCAAGGACGGGCTGCTTTCCATCCGTGACAATGGCAAAGCGTGATTTGAGATTTTGGGGCACGGCAGTTTCGGCTCTGCGCAGGTCAAAACGATCCCGAAAGGATCAAACCTGGAACCGAACTCATGCCCTCCATTGTACAGACTTGGACCACCGAACGCATTGAAGCCCTGAAAGTGCATTTTCAAGCCGGCCTCTCCTGCCGCGAGATCGCGGCCGAGATCGGCGTCAGCCGCAATGCGGTCATCGGAAAAATCTCGCGCCTCAACCTGACCCGCGACAAGGGCGGCGCGCTGCGACCCAAGAAAGAGCCGGCGAGCACGCCGCGTCCGCGCGGCGCGCAACGGCTGCGGCAGATTCTCGCGAAATCGTTTCTCGCGGAGCCGGAGCCGGAAATCCCCGACGAGCCGATCCACAACGGCCATACCTGCTCGCTGTTCGAGCTCTCCAAGGAAACCTGCCGCTGGCCGATCTCAAGTCCGGGGCAAGCGGATTTCTGCTTCTGCGGCAACACGCCGCTGGACGGCATGCCCTATTGCGCGGGACACAGCCGGCTCGCGTATCGGGTGAATGCAAGGTAGCGGACGGTGTTTGAAACGGGCTATGCGGGGCTCTTCACCTCTCCCGCTTGCGGGCCCGCAAGCGGGAGAGGGAGCGCAGTCGCGATCGCGGCTTGATCTCGTCTCGTCACCCTATGCGATCGCTCCGCTCACCCCACCTTCCAACCGACTTGCTTGACCATGTTCTCAAAGAACTGGGGCGTGTAGGCTTTCTCTGGCGATGCCCGCACGAGCTCGTCGAGCTTGTGGGCGTCGTTGCCGACCAGGATGCGCCAGCGATCCGCCTTGACGCCGTCGAGGATGATCTTGGCGGCTTCAGCCGCCGTGGTCGGCGCCTCGTCGCGGAAAGAGCGCGCACGGTCGAGCGCGCGCTGCTGAATCTCGTCGTCAGACATGGTCTCGACCGGGACGCCCATGCCTTTCAGCCGCTGGCGCGCCTGCAGGAGCTCGTTGGGCGCAAGCTTTTCCGAGCCGTTCATCACCAGTCGCGTGTTCGACACGATCGAGGTGCCGATGTGGCCGGGCATCACCACCGAGCATTTGACGTGCGGCGCGTTGAGCCTGAGATCGGTCATCAGCGCTTCCGAAAATCCCTTCACCGCGAATTTCGCCGCACTATAGGCCGTATGCGACACGCCGAGGCCGACGGAAGCCCAGAAGCCGTTGACGCTGGAGGTGTTGACGATATGCGCCTCGTCGGCTTTCACCAACAGCGGCAGGAAGGTGCGCACCCCGAGATAAACGCCGCCCCAGCAGATGTTGAAAGTGCGCTCCCATTGCTCGCGGGTCGAGGTGAACAGGCTGCCGCCACCGCCGATGCCGGCATTGTTGAAGAGCAGATGGATCTTGTCGGTCTTCTGCTGCTCGATCAGCTCGTCGCGGAAGCGCTTGAGCTGATCCTCGATGGAGACGTCGGCGATGTGGGTGGTGACGCGCAATCCCTGCGGCAATTTCTCCACCTCGCAGAGCCGCTTGGTCTCGGCCAAATTCTCAGGCGACACATCGCACATCGCGACATTGCAGCCTTCGGCGACGAGCTGGCGCGCGAGCTCCCGGCCCATGCCCGTGCCGCCTCCAGTGATCACGGCGATTTTTCCGGCGAAATCTTTCATGGAGAGTGTCCTCCTCCCTTTGATAGTTCCAGATGCTCGTCGTGCCCGGCCTTGTGCCGGGCATCCACGTCTTACTTTAGCCGAGCCAAAGACGTGCATGGCCCGGTCAAGCCGGGCATGACGGGCTGTGAATGCGTTTGCGTCTATTCCGCCGCCTCGACCCGCTTGCCGGAGAGCGCTTCCAGCGCCTTGGCGATGGCGGCTTGTTGTGCGGGCGAAGCTTCCGGCATCGGCGCGCGCGAGAACGTCTTCGGCAGCCCCTGCAAAATCTGCGCGTGGCGCGTGCAGGCCGGCAGGTTGTCGGAGATGATCGCGTTCCAGAGGACGAGGAGCTTCTTGTGCAGTTCGAGGGCGTGGGCATGATCGCCGCGCTTCACGGCATCCCATAGCGCAACGGAAGCATGCGGCGCCGCGCTCAGGATCGCGGCGATCGAGCCATGCGCGCCGAGCGTATAGGACGGATACATGAGCGCATCGACCGCGCTATAGATCAGCTTGTCGGGAGCCATCAGCATGAGATCGGCGAACAGTTTCAGGTCGCCCGCGCTCTGCTTGACGCCGACCACGAGCGGCACCTCATTCATGATGCGCGTGAGCAGCGCCGGCGAGAGATAGGACCAGGGCACGACATTGTAGATGATGATCGGCATGCCGGTTTCGTCAGCCATGCGGCGAAAATGGCCGACCATCGCCTCCTCGTCCGGCTTGAAGAGATAATGCACCGGCGTCACCTGCAGCGCTGCGACATCCATGTCGCGGACGAGCTTGCCTCGCTTGATCGCGTCGCGGGTGGAATCGACGATGATGCCGGCGATGACCGGCGCCCGGCCATTGGCCGCCTCCACCGTTGCCGCGATCAGGTCGCGATATTCCTGGCGATCGAGGGTATGGCCCTCACCCGTCGAGCCGCCGGCCGCCATGCCGTGGACGCCGGCCCCAATCAGCCAGTCGACCTGCGGGCCGACCTGCTTCAGGTCGATCTCGCCATCTTTCCGGAACGGCGTGGTCATCGGCGGTATGACGCCGGTCGGTCGAGTCTTCATGGTTTTTTCCTTTTTGTTTCCATCCCGCAACGCAACCGGTTTCGCTGTTTGGCCGGCAGCGCACAGTGCAGCGATGCTAGCACGCGCCGCAAGGCCGCCCGCCAACGGCGGCAAAATAATGGCTGAACCTTTTTTTCGCACCACGGACAAATTGACGGGAGGCAGAGCTGCCAGGAGGCTCAATGAACCACCATTGGCATGACACCATGGTCGACCAGCCCGAGACCAATGGCCCCGCCTATCTCACCGGATGGACCATCAGCGGGCTCGCCGTGATCGGCACCATCATCGCCGTCTGGCTGCTCGGGATTTAAAGGACAGCGAGAGACGCTTCACTTTTTTGGCGGCGGCCGTGGGGTCGTCCTCGGATGGACCGGAACGACGGGATTCCCCTGGGCCATCGGCCCGCCCACATGTCCCTGCGGCTTGGCCGGCCCGCCTACGCTTTGCGCGAACGCCGCCGAAATCCAGAAACTTCCGACGATTGCGATCAAGCACGCTTTGCCATTCAGCATGGCTTTGCCTCATTCATCGTCCGGTTCGTCGCAAGCGGTCCGCCCTGCTTACCCAATATCATAGGGGATTGGCCTTACGCTCACCTTACGCAGGCTCATTTGTGATCAGCAACGGCATCGATACGATCCGCGCGGGCATAGTCTTTTCCGCCCGGGCCGGGTCGATGCTGTCGACGCTTTGGCGGTGGAAAAAATGGTCGGAGCGGCGGGATTTGAACCCACGACCCCTAGTCCCCCAGACTAGTGCGCTAACCGGGCTGCGCCACGCTCCGATGCCGTTCCCTTAGCCGCGTTGGCTCCGTCGCGCAAGGCGCGGAATTGACGCCCTGGGGCCGAAAAGCCGCCTACCCGTCCTTCAGCGCCCGGTCGAGTATCTGGCGGCAGGCGACCAGTTCCTTCAGCACGCTCTCCAGCCGCTCGCGATCGACCGGGTTTGCCTCATGCGCGCGGCCATGGCCTGCGCCGGAGCGGAAGGTCTGGAGGATATCGTCCTGGGCATCGACGAAGCGGAAGTCGATGCCGTCTTCCTCGGAGCCTTCGTACTCCTCGTCGTCGGCCTCTCCCTCCGCGCCAAGGCGACCAGTCTCCTTGTCATCCTCGATCAGGCTCTGGCCGATCGCCTCCTCGATCGCACCGAAGGAGACGGCATTCGAACTGTCGGCAAGGTTCTGCACCGATTTGATGCCGTGCTCCTTCAGGATCCGCTGCACGCCGCGGATGGTGTAGCCCTCGCCATAAAGCAGGCGGCGGATGCCCTTGAGCAGGTCGATGTCGTCGGGCCGGTAGTAGCGACGGCCCCCGCTCCGCTTCATCGGCTTGATCTGCGCGAAGCGGGTTTCCCAGAACCGCAGCACGTGCTGGGGGATGTCTAGGTCTTCAGCGACTTCGCTGATGGTTCGGAACGCATCCGGCGCCTTGTCCAAATGCAAGCTTCCTTCGAGGTCTGGATGTTACTCGGTCTTTTCGGCGCCGTTGGTTGGAGCGTGACCGTTGATCCGCTGCTTGAGGATCGCCGACGGCTTGAACACCATCACGCGCCGCGGTGAGATCGGAACCTCCGTTCCGGTCTTCGGATTGCGGCCGATGCGCTGGCCCTTCTTGCGCACCATGAACGATCCGAACGACGACAGCTTCACCGTCTCGCCCTTCTCCAGGCAGTCGGTGATCTCCTTCAGCACCAGCTCAACGAAGGCCGACGACTCGGTACGCGACAACCCGACCTTCTGATAGACGGCCTCGCACAAATCAACACGTGTGACGGTTTTTCCGGTTCCGGACATCGCCTTGCCCCAACTCGCGGCGAACAATTTGCAACTGAAATTAAGAGGTTAACGGGCGATGGTCAACAGCACCGTCAAGACAATAACATCTAAAATCGGTAGCCCGAGAAGCGATAAATTTAAGGGTGCGTCACCAGCGCAACAGTGCCGACCCCCAGGTAAAGCCTCCGCCCATCGCTTCCAGAAGCACCAAATCGCCCTTCTTCACGCGTCCATCCTTCACCGCGACCGAGATTGCGAGCGGAATCGACGCGGCCGACGTGTTCCCGTGCTTATCGACGGTGAGCACCACCTTCTGCGGCGCAATATGAAGCTTGTGCGCGGAGGCGTCGATGATTCGCTTGTTCGCCTGGTGCGGAATGAACCAGTCGATGTCGTCGGCGCCAAGGCCGGTCGCGTTGAAAGCATCGACGATCACGTCGGTGATCATGCCGACGGCGTGCTTGAACACCTCGCGGCCTTCCATGCGCAAATGACCGACCGTCATGGTCGAGGACGGCCCGCCGTCGACATAGAGCTTCGACTTGTGCCGGCCGTCGGAACGCAAATGCGTGGTCAGTACGCCGCGGTTGGAGGATGTTCCGGGTTGTTCCTGTGCTTCCAGAACGACGGCGCCGGCGCCATCGCCGAACAGCACGCAGGTGCCGCGGTCGTTCCAGTCGAGAATGCGCGAGAAGGTCTCGGCGCCGATCACGAGCGCCCGCTTGAAGCTGCCCGAGCGCAGAAAATTATCGGCGGTAGCGAGCGCAAAGACGAAGCCGGTGCACACGGCCTGAAGATCGAAGGCCGCGCCATGGTTGATTCCGAGTCCGTGCTGAACCGCAACCGCGGTCGCCGGAAAGGTGTTGTCCGGTGTCGACGTCGCCAGGACGATCAGGTCGATCGCCTGCGCATCGAGACCTGCATCGGCGAGCGCCGCCTTCGCGGCGTTGATCGCAAGATGCGAGGTGAACTCGCCTTCGGCGGCGATGTGCCGCTGGCGGATACCGGTCCGCTGCACGATCCATTCGTCGGAAGTCTCGATCCGCGTCGCCAGTTCGGCATTGGTCAGAATCTGCTGCGGCAGGTAGGAACCGCAGCCGAGCACCACCGAACGTATACTCACGAAACAGCCTCCGGCGTGGACGGGTCGGGGACGATTCCGCCGCCCTCGCGATTAAGCATTTGATTGATCTTGGTCAGGAGATCGTAGCGGACCATCTCATAGCCCCAGTCCACGGCGTAGGCAAAGCCCTCGGCATCGGTACCGCCATGGCTTTTGACCACAACGCCGCGCAGGCCGAGCAGCACCCCGCCATTGGCTTTCTTCGGGTCGAGCTTGTCCCGCAGCGAGCGGAACGCACTCTTGGCAAACAGATAGCCGATCTTCGACAACCAGCTCTGCGCGATCGCCTGCCGCAGGAAATCGCTGATCTGCCGCGCGGTACCCTCGGCCGCCTTCAGCGCGATGTTGCCGCTGAAGCCCTCCGTTACGACCACGTCGGCCGCGCCCCCGCCGATACCGTCGCCCTCGACAAAGCCGACATAGTTGAGCGCGGCCATCGCGCGCAGCCTTTCGCCGGCCTCGCGGATCTCCTCGTGTCCCTTGATCTCCTCGGTGCCGATATTGAGCAGGCCCACGGTCGGCCGCTCGATGTTGAGCAGCACCCGCGCCATCGCGCTGCCCATGATCGCGAGCGCCACCAGGTGCCGCGCATCGCCGCCGATGGTAGCGCCGAGATCGAGCACGACGGAGTCGCCGCGGACGGTCGGCCAGAGACCCGCGATCGCCGGACGATCGATGCCCTCGAGCATGTGCAGATGAAACCGCGCCATCGCCATCAGCGCACCGGTATTGCCGGCGGAGACGGCAACATCCGCCTCGCCTTTTTTTACCGCGTCGATTGCAAGCCACATCGAGGACGTCTTGCGGCCGCGCCGCAGCGCCTGGCTCGGCTTGTCCTCCATGCTGACGGCGACCTCGGTATGGATAATGCGCGAGGCCGCTTTCAACGCCGGATGCTTGGCAAGTTGCTCCTCGATCAGGGCGCGGTTGCCGACCAGGACGAACTCGGTGTCGGGGTAACGGTTGAGCGAAATCGCAGCGCCGGGAACGACGACGGCCGCGCCGACATCGCCACCCATGGCGTCAAGCGCGATTCGAACCTTTTGAGGCATGAATGTCCCGGAGACCTGATTTCCTGATCGCCGCGTCCTGCGGCGGTCGGCCGGACGCTGGCTAAGCGACCGGGCCGGGCCGCGACAATAGCGTTTCGGCGTGCCGACACAACCTCTTGACCCCCGTCTTTTGGTCATGGAGCGGCTTTCGCGGGGAATCAGGATGTGGCGATAACTCCATGACACTTATGGATTTATGGCGCCTTTTCCAGCCCCCTGCTCATTCGCCTTTTGGCTTGTGCTTCCTCGGCTCGCGATCAGCGCGCAGCGCCTTCAGCGCGGCAAACGGGTGATCCTCGGGATCGACCGCAGTGACCTGCGGCTCAAAGGCCGCGCCCTCTTTTCGCGGATAAGGATCGATCGAAAGATAGAGCACGTCGGTCGCAAGCCGCCCAAGATCGATGATGCCGTCCTCGATCGGCTCGGGCGGGTCATCCATCTCGAAGGCTGCGTCAATGTCGACGGGCTCGGGGATTTGCTCCGGCGGCGCGAAGATCAGGTCGATCTCTTCATCGATATCGTTTTCGAGCGGCTCGAGCGTCACCACGCAGGCCTGTCCGACCGTGGCCTGCAGGCGCCCTTTGACATGAACCCGCCCGCCGCTCTTTGGCGTCAGATCGAACGAGGCGCGCGCAGAAGAAATATCGCGCAGGCCGGCAATTTCGGCCATTGCTCCGCGTGTCGCTTGATCCGCCTCGATGTCGCGATGCAGACCCGTGTCGGGGATCTGCACCACCGGGACAAAAGCGCGCCAGGGACCACGATCCACGCCGCGTTCGTCGGTCTTGTCGCTCTTTACCATCATGATCTTACGCGCCTTCGGGCTGCGGCAGCGGAAAGGTCCAGACTTTCCCGAGCCGGGTCACATCGCTTTCCTTGTCGAGCGATGCCATCGCAGCTAGCGCATAGGCGGCCAACCGCCGCGCGCCCTCGATGTTCCCGCCATCCAGGACGTTCTTGCAGATCGCCAGCGAAAGCGCCTCCGGGCTGTCAGCAAGCGCCATGTCATAGGCGGCGGAGCGGCCATAAAATGCCTCGCCCAGCGCCTGCATCTTCTTCGGGACAGCGAGGTCACCCACCGCCATTTCCCGCAAATTCGCGTCCATATCCGCGCAAAAATGGTCGAACAGCGCCTGCGCAAGCTCCGTTCCGCCGGATATCGTTCTGAGGTGCCGCAGCACCATCCATAAATGCAGAAGAAGCAGGTCAAAACGGCCGTTAACCGTGTCCGGCACGCCCAAGTCCCGATAAAACAAGGGTTCTCGCGCCTGCGTCACGATCATGCCATAGATGGCCTCGATGGTGCCGCGCGGGGCTAGCCGGGGTTTCCTGAAGTGATTGAACGGCCAAAGCATTGTGGGTTCCGCATGCGAGCCCAATGGGGCTTCGCGCATCTTGCAAACCATTTGGCCGCCCGGTACGTCAACGCCTCGCCGGATGCAAGAGGACCGGACCTACTCCGCCATGATTGAGACGAGCACGACCCGAAAGTCCGCATCCCGCGGTCTTTTTGCGAGCTGGCGCGGCCTGCGCGTGACCGCCGCGGCAGCGCTTGTCTGCGGGCTGCTTGCGGCTTGTACCGGCGAATCCTTCCAGAAGGGCTACATCCTGCCGCCGGGCGCGCTCGAGCAGATCCCGATCGGCGCAAGCCAGGACCAGGTGCTGATCGTGATGGGCACGCCCTCGACGGTGGCGACCCTGAACGGCGAGGTCTTCTATTACATCTCCCAGCGCGCCGAGCGCCCGGTGATGTTCATGAACCAGAAAGTCGTCGACCAGCGCGTGATCGCGATCTATTTCGACAAGAACCGCCAAGTGCAACGGATCGCCGATTATGGCCTGAAGGACGGCCACATCTTCGACTTTGTCAGCCGCACCACGGAGACCTCCGGCCAGGAGCTCTCCTACCTGACGCCGCTGTTCAAGCTGCTCAGCTTCAACTAGCGCCCCTGCGCTGTCATTGCGAGGAGCGATAGCGACGAAGCAATCCATGCTTCAGCAAGCCGAGACATGGATTCCTTCGCGGAGCCTGTCATCGGGCCGCGCGTTCGCGCGGACCCGTTGGCTCGCAATGACGGCCAAGAACGCGCCAACAAAAACCCCGCAGGTTTCGACCTGCGGGGTTTTGCGTTTCACCTGATCACAACAGCTAGCTAGTGCGCGAGGATCGCGAGCAAGAGCAGCGCCACGATGTTGGTGATCTTGATCATCGGGTTCACCGCGGGACCGGCCGTATCCTTGTAAGGATCGCCGACGGTGTCGCCGGTCACCGCCGACTTGTGGGCGTCAGAGCCCTTGCCGCCGTAGTGGCCGTCCTCGATGTACTTCTTGGCGTTGTCCCAGGCGCCGCCACCGGAGGTCATCGAGATCGCGACAAAGAGGCCGGTGACGATCACGCCGAGCAGCATCGCGCCAACGGCCGAAAACGCGGCGGACTTGCCGGCCGCCCCACCGCCAGCGATTGCGTAGATCAGGAAGTAGACCACGATCGGCGACAGCACCGGGAGCAGCGACGGGATGATCATTTCCTTGATCGCCGCCTTGGTCAGGAGGTCGACGGCCTTGCCGTAGTCCGGCTTGTCCGAGCCCTGCATGATGCCGGGCTTCTCGCGGAACTGGCGGCGGACCTCTTCGACGATCGCGCCGGCCGCTCTACCCACGGCCGTCATGCCGAGCGCGCCGAACAGATACGGCAACAGGCCGCCGAACAAGAGACCAACCACCACGTAGGGATTGGTGAGCGCGAAGTCCGGATTGACGCCATTGAAGTAGGCGTGGCTGGCGCCGCCGCTGATGAAGAATTTGAGATCCTGGTTGTAGGCCGCAAACAACACCAGCGCGCCGAGACCGGCGGAGCCGATCGCATAGCCCTTGGTCACCGCCTTGGTGGTGTTGCCGACCGCATCGAGCGCGTCGGTCGACTTGCGCACCTCCTTCGGCAGGCCCGCCATTTCGGCAATGCCGCCGGCGTTGTCGGTGACCGGGCCGAAGGCGTCGAGCGCGACGATCATGCCGGCCAGCGCCAGCATGGTGGCGGTCGCGATCGCGATACCGAACAGGCCAGCGAGGCTGTAGGTGATCAGGATGCCGGCGATGATGACGAGTGCGGGCAGCGCAGTCGCTTCCATCGAGATCGCGAGGCCCTGGATCACGTTGGTGCCGTGACCGGTGACGGATGCCGCCGCAATCGACTTCACCGGACGGAAGTCCGTGCCGGTGTAGTACTCGGTAATCCATATGATGAGCGCGGTGACGGCAAGCCCGACCACGCCGCATTCGAACAGCGACAAGCCGGTGTAGTCGACGCCGGCGAGCTTATCGAAGCCGATCAGGTAGTAGATCACGCCGGCGATGCCGACCAGCGAGAGGATGCCGGTCGCGATCAGGCCCTTGTAAAGCGCACCCATGATCGACTGGTTCGCGCCAAGCTTCACGAAGAAAGTGCCGATGATCGAGGTGATGATGCAGACGCCGCCAATGGCGAGCGGCAGCGTCATCATGTTGGCGAGGATCGGCGTCTTGGCGAAGAAGATCGCCGCCAGCACCATGGTGGCGACCGCGGTCACCGCATAGGTCTCGAACAGGTCGGCGGCCATGCCGGCGCAGTCGCCGACATTGTCGCCGACGTTGTCGGCGATGGTGGCGGGGTTGCGCGGATCGTCCTCGGGGATGCCGGCCTCGACCTTGCCGACGAGGTCGCCGCCGACGTCAGCACCCTTGGTGAAGATGCCGCCGCCAAGACGGGCGAAAATCGAGATCAGCGAGGCGCCAAAGCCGAGCGCGACCATCGCGTCGACGACGGTGCGGCTGTCGGGGGCCAGGGCCATGCCCTTGGTGAGGACCGTGAAATAGATGGTGACGCCGAGCAGCGCGAGACCGGCGACCAGAAGGCCGGTGATCGCGCCCGCCTTGAAGGCGAGCTCGAGCCCGCCGGCGAGCGAGGTGGTCGCCGCCTGCGCGGTGCGGACATTGGCGCGCACGGAGACGTTCATGCCGATGAAGCCGGCCGCCCCCGACAGGATCGCGCCGACGGCAAATCCGACCGCAACTAGAAGCCCGAGGAAATAGGCGAGCAGCGCAAAGATCACGATGCCGACGAGGCCGATCGTGGTGTACTGGCGCCGGAGATAGGCCTGCGCGCCTTCGCGCACAGCGGCGGCGATTTCCTGCATCCGTGGATTGCCGGCATCCGCCTTCAACACGGAAGTCGTGGCCCAGATGGCGTAGAGAATGGAAAGCGCCCCGCAGAGCACGATCAACCACAAAGCTGTCATCGATTTTGCCTCAGATCCTAGATGGCCCCACGCCGTGGCCGCGACTTGCGGCCGACGCACAACAAAAGGAGGCCAGCCCTGCCCAACGGGGGCGGCCTCAAATCGGGCCGGACCATGCCAAAATCATCCCCCCGGCGCAACGCCGGGACGTGCAAAAAGCAGGCTTTTTTCGACGCCCCAACGCGTGTTCTTGCGGGGCATTTTTCCGGCCCGCGGGCGCGACCGAACGGCAGGAAAGACAAGCCAGTACCACCCAGTCGATCAGAAATGGCTGTAGGACAATCGCCCGAGCGCAATCTCCCTTCCCTCCGCGTCCAGGAATCGTGGCGCGGCAGCCGTCGCGGTGATCCTGCCGATCGCGGTCAGCGCGATCCCTGCTCGCCCCGCCTCCCGCATGAGCCCTTCCAGTTTCGCTTCCGGAACCGTGCACAGGATTTCGTAGTCGTCGCCACCGGAAATCAGGGTTTCGATATTGACCACGCCGCGCGCAAGCAGGCCTGCGGCTATGGCCGAGGTCGGAACAAGGGGCGTCTCGATCACAGCCGAGACCCCGGAAGCGGCGCAGAGCTTCGTCAGATCGCCGGCGAGGCCATCGGACACATCCATCGCCGCGCTCGCATAGGCGCGCACCGCCTCGGCCAAGGCATTGCGCGGCTGCGGCACCCGGTAACGGGAAACCAGCATCTCGCTCGCGGCGGGATTGCCAGCGAGTGCGGCGTCAACCGCGCCGCCCTTGAGGACATCGAGCCCGAGCGCGGCATCGCCGATGGTGCCCGTCACCATCACATGGTCGCCGTCCTTCGCACCGCTTCGATGAACCATCTTGCCGTCCGCAACGCGGCCGAAGGCGGTGATCGACACCATCTGAGGCCCTGGCGTAGAAACCGTATCGCCGCCGAGCAAGGGGCAACCGAATGTCTTGGCGTCCTCGCCCAGCGCATGGGCGAAGGCGGCGAGCCAGGCATCGTCGACGCTGCGCAGGGCCAGCGTCAGCGCGAAACCCGCAGGCTTCGCGCCCTTGGCTGCGAGATCGGAGAGATTCACCCGCAGCGCCTTGCGGGCCACCGTGTCGGGAGGATCACCGGAGAGGAAATGCACACCCTCGATGATGGCATCCGTCGTGACCACGACGTCCTCGCCGCGCGCCTTCAGCACCGCGGCATCATCGTCGAGGCCAAACGCGCCCGCATCGGTCGCGATCGGCTTGAAATAGCGCGCGATCAGCGAGTCCTCGCCGGATACTTGCTTGCTGCCGTTCGTCATCTCAACCGATCCGACAAATCCCGCCGTCATTGCGAGCCAACGGGTCCGCGCGAACGCGCGGCCCGATGACAGGCTCCGCGAAGCAATCCAGAATGCATCAGTGGAGGCGGTCTAGATTGCTTCGTCGCTACGCTCCTCGCAATGACGGCATTAAACTAGCCACGCGAGAACTCATCGCTGCGAAATTGCCGTGCGATCTGATCGAGCACGGCATTGACCATGCCGGTCTCATCATGATCGACAAAGGCATGCGCGACGTCGACATATTCGGAGACGACGACTCGCCCCGGCACGTCCTTGCGGTGCTCCAGCTCATAGGCGCCAGCCCGCAGCACCGCACGCAGGATCGCGTCGATCCGCTTCAAGGGCCAGCCCTTTGACAGTGCGTCGTCGATCAGGGGATCGAGCCTGGTCTGGTCGCGCACGACGCCCGAGACGACGTCGCGGAAGAAGGCGGCTTCCGCCGGCAGATATTTTTCGCCCTCGACCTCGTTGCCGAGCCAATGGCTTTCGAACTCGGCGAAGATGTCGTTGATGCCAGCACCGGCGATGTCCATCTGGTACAGCGCCTGAACGGCAGCAAGCCGCGCCGCGCCGCGGCGGTTGGCTTTCTTGTCTTTGCCAATCCCTTGCCCCTTGGCCGGTTTGCTCTTGCTCTCAGCCATCATGATGTCTTTGCCAGCCGACGCTTGATGCGCAGCATCGCGAGCGCCGCGCGTGCGGCATCGCCGCCCTTGTTGAGTTCGGAGGCGCGCGCCCGCGCCCAGGCTTGCTCCTCGTTGTTCACCGTAATGATGCCATTGCCGAGCGGAAATTTTTTGGCGACCGCGAGATCCATCAGCCCACGCGACGACTCCATCGAGACGATCTCGAAATGGATCGTCTCACCCCTGATGACACAGCCGAGCGCGATAGCGGCGTCATAGGGCTTGCCGCTCTTCTCGCCCGCCTCGATCGCGATCGCAATCGCCGCCGGAATTTCCAGCGCTCCGGGCACGGTGATCACGTCGTGGCTGACGCCCGCGGCCTTGAGCTCGGCGACCGCGCCTTGAAGGAGCGCATCCTGGATGTCGTCATAGAAACGCGCCTCCACGATCAGCGCGCGAGCGCCGCTGATGTCGGTCTGGTCCTTCAACGGGGCGCGCCGGGCGTCTGCCATCTTACACCTTCATCTCGGTCAGGCGCGCGGCATAGCGCGCCATCAAGTCAACCTCAATATTGACTTCGCCGCCGGCCCGCCACCCGGAAAGTGTGGTCACGCTCAATGTATGGGGGATGATCAGCACCGAGAAGGCCACGTCCTGCACGGTATTGATCGTCAGCGACACGCCATCGAGCGTGATCGATCCCTTGGGCGCGATGAAGCGGGCGAGCTCGCGCGTGGTTGACAATTCGAACCGCGCCATGTCGGGCAGATCATCACGCGCGATGATCTGTGCAATGCCGTCGGCATGGCCCGCGACGATATGACCGCCCAGCTCGTCGCCGATCTTCAGCGCCCGCTCGAGATTGAGCTTTGTCCCGACCGCCCAATGCTTCGCCGTGGTCATGCGCAGCGTCTCTGCCGCGGCATCGACGTCGAGCCAGGTCTTTTGAGGAGAGCCCTTGCCCCCCTCGACGCCGGAGGCCACCACAGTCAAGCACACGCCGTTGCAGGCAATCGAGGCGCCATCGGCAATCGTGCCGCGGTCGTAGCGGCAGGCGATGCGCAGCCGGTGCAACTGGCCCTGCGCGACTGGCTTCAGGCTCGTGATCTCGCCGATATCGGTGACAATGCCGGTGAACATTATGCGCGCTCGTAGATCGAAAGGGTGTCGTCGCCGAGCGTCTCGCTAGCACGAAGCGCAAAGCGCGGCGACTGCGTGATTTCCGACAGGGGCATTGCGTCCAGCGCAGCGATGCCGTCGGCGCCGATCGTGCCCGGTCCACGCAAGAGCCAGATTTCATCGGCAAGGTCGGCCGCGACGAAGGACGCCGCCACGCGGCTGCCGCCCTCCACCATCAGCCGCGTGATGCCCTTGTCCGCGAGCGCACGCAGCGCAGCCGGCAGATCGAGGTCCCCGCCAGCCGCAGGCGCAACGCGGATGACCTGTGCCCCAGCGGCGCCGAGCCTGGCTGCGGCCGGCGCTTCCGCAAGCCCGGACGCGACGACCCAGAGCGGCGTCTGCCGCGCGGAATGGACCAGCCGGCTGCTGCCGGGAGTGCGAAGGCTGCGGTCCAGCACCACCCGGACCGGCGAGCGCGCCGCCATGCCGGGCAGACGGCAAGTCAGGAGCGGATCGTCGGCGAGCACGGTGCCGATGCCGACGAGGACCGCATCGCTTTGCGCGCGGAGCAGATGCACGCGACTTCGCGCCGCCTCGCCGGTGATCGAAACCTGCTTGTGGCCGGCGGCTGCGATCTTGTCGTCCGCAGACACGGCGAGCTTCAGGATCACATGCGGCCGGGCGTCGCGCACGCGACGAAAATGGCCGGCGTGGTCATGGGCGGCATCATCCGCAAACAGCCCGACATCGACGGCGATACCTGCTGCGCGCAATTTCGCGTGCCCCTGGCCTGCGACTTCCGGATTGGGATCCTCAATCGCCGCCACCACACGGGAGATGCCGGCCGCTATGATGGCGTCCGCGCAAGGCGGCGACTTGCCGAAATGCGAGCAGGGCTCGAGCGTCACATACAGCGTCGCGCCCCGCGCCGCCTCTCCGGCGCGCCGCAACGCCTCGGGCTCGGCATGCGGGCGGCCGCCCGGCTGCGTCCAACCCCGGCCGACGATCACGCCATCCTTCACCACGACCGCGCCGACGGCCGGGTTAGGCCAGGTCCGCCCGAGCCCGCGGCGGCCGAGCGTCAGCGCAAGCTGCATGAAGCGGCGGTCGGCTTCCTTGGCGGCCAGAGATTTTTCCCTGAACTGATCCTCCAGGATGCGGAAGATCATTTGCGTATCGTGACGATCCTGGCGTCGTCCTCGCCGGAAAGCTCGCCGAGCACCGTCTCGAAGTCCTTTGCCTCGCGGAAATTGCGATAGACCGAGGCGAAGCGGACATAGGCGACGTCGTCGAGCTGGCGCAGATGCTCCATCACGATCTCGCCGATCACCTCCGACGAGATCTCCGCTTCGCCCCCGCTTTCGAGCTCGCGCACGATATCGGAGACCATCTTCTCGACGCGCTCGGCCTCCACCGAGCGCTTGCGGAGAGAGACCTGCACCGAGCGCATCAACTTGTCGCGGTCGAACGGCACGCGGCGGCCGTTGCGCTTGATGACCGTGAGTTCGCGGAGCTGCACCCGCTCGAAAGTGGTGAAGCGGAAATTGCAGGACACGCAGACGCGCCGGCGCCGGATGACGGAGGAGTCCTCGGTCGGACGGGAGTCCTTCACCTGCGTATCGAGACTGTTGCAGCTCGGACAGCGCATCCGGCGAGACCTTTGCTAATAGATCGGGAAGCGATCGGTAAGCGCCTTCACCCGTTCCTTGATCGCGGCTTCCACCAGCGGCGCCTTGCCGTCCTGTGACTGCGCGATTGCATTCAAGACCTCGGCAATCATGCCGCCGACCTGCTTGAACTCGGCAACGCCGAAGCCGCGGGTGGTCGCCGCCGGCGTGCCGAGCCGCAGACCCGAAGTCACGAACGGCGTCTCTGGGTCGAACGGGATGCCGTTCTTGTTGCAGGTGATGGCGGCGCGGACCAGCGCCTTCTCCGAAACATTGCCCTTCAACCCCTTCGGCCGGAGGTCGACCAGCATCAGATGGTTGTCGGTGCCGCCCGAGACGATATCAAGGCCGTGGGCGCGCAGGCTTTCGGCAAGCGCCTTGGCATTTTCGACGATATTCTTCGCGTAGATCTTGAAGTCCGGGCGCAGCGCCTCGGCGAACGCTACCGCCTTCGCGGCGATCACATGCATCAACGGACCGCCCTGCAGGCCCGGGAAGACCGCCGAGTTGAACTTCTTGGTCAGCGTCTCATCGTTCCACAGCATCAGGCCGCCGCGCGGACCGCGCAGCGATTTGTGCGTGGTCGTCGTCGTGACATGCGCGTGCGGCACCGGCGAAGCATGCGCACCGCCGGCGACGAGGCCGGCGAAGTGCGCCATGTCGACCATGAAGTAGGCGCCGACGCTGTCGGCGATCTCGCGGAAGCGCTTGAAGTCCCAGGCGCGCGAATAGGCGCTGCCGCCGGCGATGATCAGCTTCGGCTTTAACTCTTCGGCGCGGCGGGCAACCTGGTCCATGTCGATGATCTGGTCCTCGCGGCGCACGGTATAGTGCTGCGCCTTGAACCATTTGCCGGAAATGTTGACCGGCGCGCCGTGGGTGAGATGGCCGCCGGCTGCGAGATCGAGACCCATGAAAGTGTCGCCGGGCTGGAGCAGCGCCAGGAACACCGCCTGGTTCATCTGGCTGCCGGAATTGGGCTGCACGTTCGCGAAGTTCGCGCCGAACAATTTCTTGGCGCGGTCGATCGCCAGCGTTTCGGCGACATCGACCCACTCGCAACCGCCATAGTAGCGCGCGCCCGGATAGCCCTCGGCATATTTGTTGGTCAGAAGCGAGCCCTGCGCCTCCAGCACCGCCCGCGAGACGATGTTCTCGCTGGCGATCAGCTCGATCTGCGATTGCTCGCGCCCCAATTCGCCGGCTATCGCGGCGGCGATGTCGGGATCGGCGGCAGCGAGCGTGTCGTCGAAAAATCCGTTGCCGGGCGTTTGTTCCATGCCGAGGTTCTACCAGATCTCGGGGCGGACTGCCAGCAGCATACCATTAGCTCGCCGATCCCGCCCTCGGCAAGTGATACTGCGGCCGAGCGCGAACGAGCGAGCGCCGCCGGTCCGTCTCGGCGCGCCGTTTCGAAGTCCTGCG
>NZ_DATGFH010000170.1:0-107629 GCF_035309285.1 Bradyrhizobium sp.
GACGACAGAATCGATGTGGGCTGAGATCGCCGTCGAAATCACGGCATCGTCCGGGTCGCTGCTCGCAGGGGCTGGAGATACGGGCATGGATGCCACCTGCGTGCGATCGGCCGGTGCCTGATCCGGCGCTGCGTCGGGCGAGGCGTCCTGCGGCTCGATCGTCTCCTTGTTCCGCTCGATGCGGACCAGGGTCCCATCGGGGAGATCGGGTCGGGCAGGCGAGAGCACCGCCATACCCCGTGATACGTCGCCGATGATCTCGACATTGCGGCTACCGCGGATGCCGAGGCGCACGGGCACGCGCTCGAGGCGGCCGTTGTTCACGATCTGCGCGGCGCCGTTTGCCACCGCTTCCGCAGGCACTACGATCGCAGAGGGCTTCTCGCGGAAAATGATGTTGGCTTCGACCGACATGCCGATCCGCAGCGGCGTGTCGTTCGGCAGCAGCAGGTAGACGCGGAAGGTTTTGCGCTTGGGATCACCCTTCGGCGTGATCTGCGAAACGCTGGCACGCAGCACCCGTCCCGGAAAGGCATCGCTGCGCAGCAGGGCCTTCTGACCGACCGCGATATGGTTGATCTCCTCCTCGTTCACTTCGGCGACGACCTGCATCGGCAGCGGCGGGCCGACCCAGAACAGCACGTCGGTGGGGCCTGCGATCTCGCCGACCTCGCCGTCGCGCCGCAGCACCATGCCGTCGAGCGGAGCGCGCAGCACAAGCTGGTCGATTCTGACCTGCTGGGCGGCGATGCGCGTCTTGTACTCCTGCGCCTGGGTCCAGCGCTCCTCATATTCCTTCTGCGCCGCGTCGCTCTTGGTGCGGTCTTTCTCCGCGCGATCAAGGTCGCGTTGCGCCTGCTGAGAGGAGAGCTGCAATTCGTTCAGGGCGTTGCGTTCCTCGGCGTCATCCTGGCGGCCGAGAATCTGGCCAGCCTTTACCGTCTGCCCCTCGCAGCTACAGAGATCGACCAGCCGGCGCCGTTGCAGCGGCACCACTTTGGCCCAGCGCGCCGGCTCGACGGTTCCGGTCCCGTAGATGGCTTCAGAGACGGGCGCCAGCGTTGCGACGCTCGTCGTTACCGTCACCGCGTGAAGATAATGGGTATAGGCGTAGTAGCCGCCGCCCGCCGCTATGGCGAGGACTGCGATTCCCAAGATGCGCAAGATCCTCATCGCGATCCCCTCCGCTTCTAGAAGCCCAATTTCTTGCGCACGCCTGACGGCACTTCCTTCAGGAAGCTGTCGATGTCGGAGATTTGGGCCGACGGTTGCGAACTGGGGCTGGGCGCCGGCGCAACTGGTGCCGCAGTGGTGATCGGTGGGGCGGATGCCGGCGCAGCGAAGGCGGGTGTCGTTCGCGATCCACTGGTCGCAGGCCCTGCCGGGGGCAGCTTGCCGGTCGCCACCGCGTGCCACCGGCTGGCCTCGGTTCTCGCCAGATTGATCTCCGCAGAGGTCATTCGGCTTTCAAGCACACTCATCAACTGGCGGGCGCCGTCGCGGAACTCATCCACCCGCGACGCGCCGCTGACGATATAGGCCCACTTGTAGGATTCGATATTGTTCCGCTCGACACCGCGGCCGATGGCATAAAGGCCCGCGAGAATCAGCATCGCGTGCGAATGGCCCTGGTCGGCGGCGCGGCCAAACCAGCGGAACGCTTCCTTGTCGGAGCGCGGAACGCCAACCCCGGCCGAATAAAGCGCGCCGACATAGAACTCCGCCTCGTCATCGCCCGACTGCGCCGCCCGTAGATAGCGGCTTGCCATGTCCTGATCCGACGCCGGATCGGCGATCGCGCCAGGCGCATGCGTCAGAAGAACGGCGCTGCAAAGGATCGCCAGAAGAGCCCGCTTCATGAAAATTCTCTAAGGTTTCGGCGCTTGAAAATGCCGGCGCCAGACGCCGACATCACCGCGTCGGCCACCTCTCAAAATCTAAGTCGATTATACCTGCGGCGAGGTTCAGCCTTCAAGCATCGGGAATCGGCAGCGTGATTTGGCGCACGCTGCCGACGATTCCGCCGGTTCCCGATCGAACCTTCTTCAGGCTCCGTTCATGAGTGTCCGCGAAGCGCGCTTTCGCGAAATCGCCGCAGTCATTCCGCGATTAGCGCGTGCACCGAAAACATGCCGTTGGCATCGGTCCAGGATTCCCGGACCTTCCAGCCCGAGCCGCGGGCGAGTGCCGCGAAGCGGTCGATCGAGTATTTGTAGCTGTTCTCGGTGTGGATGCTCTCTCCGGGACGGAACGAGAAGCTCGTGCCCAGCATGCGCACGGCTTGCTGCCTCTTGCTGATCAGATGCATCTCGATGCGATGCCGCTCGCGATTGTAGATTGCGCGATGGGTGAAGGCGGAGAGATCGAAGTTGCTGCCGAGCTCGCGATTCATGCGGACCAGCACGTTGAGATTGAAGCGGGCGGTGACGCCGGCGGCGTCATTATAGGCGTCGTAGAGCACGCGCTCGTCTTTTTCGAGGTCAGCGCCGACGATCATCTGCGCGCGCTCGCCCAGTATGTCGCGTGCGCTGCGCAGGAAGCGGCAGGCTTCATGCGGCTCGAAATTGCCGATCGTCGAGCCGGGGAAGAAGCCAACCTTCGGCAGGCCCGCAATCTGCGCAGGCAGCGCGAAGGGCGCGGTGAAATCCGCCGCCACCGGATGGACCGCGAGATCGGGAAAATCCCTGCCCAGCCGTTCGGCCTGGCCGTGCAGGAAATCGCCGGAAATATCGACCGGCACGTAGGCGGCGAACGCGCATCTCTCGAGCAACAAGCGGACCTTGGTGGTCGAGCCGGCGCCGAATTCGACCAGCGCCGCGCGCTGCGGGATGATGGATGCGATCTCGCTGCCGCGGTCGCGCAGGATGCCGAGTTCCGTGCGGGTCGGATAATATTCCGGCAGCCGCGTGATCGCCTCGAACAGCTCCGAGCCGGTCGCGTCGTAGAAGTATTTCGGCGACAGGCGCTTGGGATGTTGCGACAGATCGTCCACGGCGTCGCGGGCGAAAGCGGACGTCTGCTCGTCGGGAAGATGCGCGTTGGCCAAAGCGGGGGCGTGCACATTCATGATACTCTCCTGAACGCGCTTTCCGGCGCGCTTTTGATCCGTATGTGAGCAGGCCCCGGTTTCCACCCGACCGGATCATGCCCTGGGAAAAGTCAGGCGGCGTAGTCGGCTAGACGTAGTCCCGTGAATTGCCACCGGTGGTGGGGATAGAAGAAGTTGCGATAGGTGATACGGCTGTGGCCTTCCGGGGTTGCAAGCGAGGAGCCGCGCAACACCAGCTGGTTGACCATGAACTTGCCGTTATATTCGCCGAGGGCGCCCTCGACAGCGCGGTAGCCGGGATAGGGCGCATACGCGCTACGCGTCCATTGCCATACGATGCCGAAGGCATCGTTGAGCTCGCCCGCGCGGGCGGCGACTTCCCACTCCATCTCGGTCGGCAGATGCTTGCCCGCCCAGCGTGCGAACGCATCGGCCTCGTAATAGCTCACATGGCAGACCGGCGCGTCCGGATCGACCGGCCTCAAGCCGCCAAGCGTCAGCACATGCCACTTGCCGTCGACCTCACGCCAGTGCCCGGGCGCCTGCCAGCCCTCATTGGTTGCGGTCGCAAAGCCGTCCATCAGCCAGAGCGTCGCGGTCGCGTAACCGCCGTCCTTCATGAAGGCGAGCCATTCGGCATTGGTGACAAGATTGCGGCTGAGCTTGACCGGACCCACCAGAGCGCGGTGCGCCGGCTTTTCATTGTCGAAATGGAAGCTGTCGTCGCCGTGCCCCACGGTGTGGATGCCTTCGTTGAGCGTCACCCAGCGGTCGCCGTTGCGCTTCGAGGCGGGGAAGCGCCAGTCCGCATCGTAGGCCGGCGAAATCGGGTTTTGCGCAAAGGCATGCAGGATGTCGGTCAACATCAATTCCTGATGCTGCTGCTCGTGGTTCAGCCCGACCTCGACCAGCGGCGCGAGCTTTTGCAGCGTGACCTCGCCGGCCGCCTGAAAGAATTTCACCACGGCCGCATCGACATGGCGGCGATAGGCGGCGACGTCCTTGACGCTGGGCCGCGTTAGCATGCCACGGGCGTTGCGGGCGTGCCGCGGGCCGGCGCTGACGTAGTAGGAATTGAACAGGAAGGCATAATCGGGGTGGAAGGGCGTATAGCCTTCGCAATGCTCGCCGAGCAGAAACTGCTCGAAGAACCAGGTGGTATGCGCGCGATGCCACTTTGCGGGGCTCGCGTCCGGCATCGACTGCACGACCTCATCTTCCGGGCTCAGCGGCGCGGCGCGGCGTTCGGTCTCGCCGCGGACGGCCAGATACGTTTCCACGAGATCCTGAGCGAGGCTGCCGGAATCCGAGAAAAGTGACGGGGCGGGGGCGGCAAGCGGGGCAGCAGTCGCTGATTTCGTCACTGGCATCTCCGATCGGAGCAGAGAACGTTGGGCCTGCCAACTGGTTCCTAACAGGCAGCCCGACCTAGATAGGGGGTCTCTTTCGGGAAAAAAGCCTCCCAAGTGATGATATTGATGTCATCAGCCAATGGATAAGCACCCCCGGCAAGGTCAGCGCCTGCGGGCGGCGCATATCAAATATCGGCCATTTTGCTTTGGATGAACAACGGTTTGCGCTACATATAGGGGAAGTATCGGGTTAGATGGGTGGCCTTGAAAGGCCGCCCGGGAATGGCAGGACCGAACCGGATCGGAAAAGGCCCTGCTGCAAAAGGAAGCGAAGATGAGCATCGAGCAATTTATCGACAACGAAGTGAAGTCGAACGACGTGGTGCTGTTCATGAAGGGTACGCCGCAGTTTCCCCAGTGCGGTTTCTCCGGACAGGTGGTGCAGATCCTCGATCACATCGGTGTCGGCTACAAAGGCCTGAACGTTCTGGAATCGGCGGAGCTGCGCAACGGCATCAAGGCCTATTCGAACTGGCCGACCATTCCGCAGCTGTACGTCAAGGGCGAGTTTGTCGGTGGTTGCGACATCGTCCGCGAGATGTTCCAGGCCGGCGAATTGCAGCAGCTCTTTGCCGACAAAGGCATCCCGGTCGACGCAGCGGTGTAGGACATTGGCCGCGCGCCAGATCGGCACCGCGCGGCTCGAAGTCATTGTTGCTGACATCACCACGCTCAGCGTTGACGCCATCGTGAACGCGGCGAACACGTCGCTTTTGGGCGGCGGCGGTGTCGATGGCGCGATTCATCGCGCGGCTGGCCCCGAGCTCCTTTCCGAGTGCCGCACGCTGGGCGGCTGGGAGACCGGCGACGCCAAGATCACGCGCGGATACCGGCTGCCGGCCAAGTATGTGATCCATGCGGTGGGGCCGGTATGGAGCGGCGGCGGGAGCGGCGAGGATGAACTGCTGTCGTCCTGCTATCGCCGCGCCGTCGCGCTCTGCCAGGTTCATCATCTTGGCTCGATTGCTTTCCCGGCGATTTCGACCGGCGTTTATGGCTTTCCCCCCGACCGTGCCGCCCGCATCGCGGTCACGACCGTGGTAGAAGCGCTTGCGGCGGCGCCGACGCTCGGCCGCGTGATATTCTGTTGCTTTTCGCAGGACAGCGCCAAGCTTCATGAAGCGGCCATGACGCAGCTTTGAGAGGCCTTGTGCCCGTGGCGACCGCCGCTAAACTCCGGCCAGGACAAATTTTCGGGAGGGGAAATGACGCAATTTCAGGAGTTGCGATTGTTGGCCTGTGGGCTGTTCCTGACTGCGGCAATCGCGTTGCCGGCCCGTGCCGAGGGCACCTTCGATATTCCGGCGGGCGCGCATTTCAATCCGCAGAAGCTTGCGAAGGTTGGTGACTACCTGCGCGAGGAGGTCACCGGCGGCAAGATTCCCGGCGCGGTGCTCTTGATCCAGCAGCATGGCAAGCCGGTCTATCACGAGTTCATCGGCGTGCGCGACGTCGCAACCAAGGAGCCGATGACCGACGACACCATCTTCCGCCTGTTCTCGATGACCAAGCCGCTCACGAGCGTGGTGGCCATGCAGCTCATCGACCAAGGCAAGATGTCGCTTGATGATCCCGTCTCCAAATTCATCCCGTCCTTTGCCAATGTGAAACTCGGTCTTGAGAAGGACGACGGCGGAAAGAAGACGCTCGATCTGGTGGCGCCGAACCGGCCGCCGACGGTTCGCGACCTGATGACCCAGACCTCCGGCATCACCTATGGCTTCTATGGCGACAGCCTGGTTCGCAAGGCCTATGCCGCCGCCAACATCTATGCCGGCGACTATGACAATGCCGAGTTTGCCGAGCGCATCGCCAGGCTGCCGCTGCAGAACGAGCCGGGCGCGCTCTGGCAATACGGCCATTCGACCGACATCCTCGGACGCATCATGGAAGTCGTGAGCGGCAAGTCGCTGCTGGCGGTCGAGAAGGAGAAACTGCTCGATCCGCTGGACATGAAGGACACCACCTTTTACGTCACCGACCCTGCCAGGAAGCATCTGATCGCAAAGCCGATGCCGAACGACGCCGACTTCCGGGTCGGCTACGTGAGCTACGCCGACGTCCCCATGAAGTGGGAATCCGGCGGCGGCGGCATGGTCACCACCATGGCGGATTTCGCACGCTTCGCCCGGATGATCCTCAATGGCGGCAAGTTCGGTGGCAAGCGCTATCTCAGCGACAAGGCATTCAAGGACATGACGACCGATCACGTCGGTCCCGGCGCCAATGTCGGTCGCGATTACCTTTATTTTCCAGGCGACGGCTTCGGTTATGGACTTGGCTTTGGCGTGCGCACCGATGCCGGCATTGCCAGGCCGCCGCCGCCAGGCGATATCGGGGAATTGAAGTGGGACGGCGCCAGCGGCTGCTATTTCGTGATCGACCGCAAGCAGGACATGTTCTTCGTGCTGTTGGAAGAGACCCCCTCGGAGCGTCAGAAGATCCAGCCGATGGTGAAGAAGCTGATCTATGAGGCCCTGGAGAACTGACCGCACGGCGTTGCGGCTCGCCGTCGCGCTTCTGATCGGCCTCGTCGTCGCGGCGCCGCCGGCGCGTGGCGATCCGCGGCCGGCGATCGAAACCGGCTTTTCCGCGGACGGGCTGAAAGGCGTCAGCGATTATTTCGAGAACGAGGTTTCGTCGGACCGCATTCCCGGCGCCGTGGTGCTGATCCAGCAGCACGGCGAGCCGGTCTATTTCAAAACCTTCGGGCAGCGCGATGCGGCCGCGCACGCGCCGATGACGAAGGACGCGATCTTCCGCCTGTACTCGATGTCGAAGCCGATCACCGCGGTGGCCGCCATGATGCTGGTCGACGACGGCAAAATCGCGCTCCACGATCCGCTTTCGAAGTACATCCCGTCCTTTGCCGATGTGAAGGTGGGCGTCGAGCAGAAGGACGCGAGCGGCAAGGCTGAACTCACCCTCGAGCCGTTGCAGCGGCCGATCACGATCGAGGATCTGCTCCGTCACACCTCCGGCATCACCTATGGTTTCTACGGCGACGGCGTGGTGCGCAGGCTCTATAGAAGCTCGGGCCTGTTCGACGGCGATTTCGACAACGCGCAATTTGCCGCGCGGCTCGCCAAATTGCCGCTGGCCGAGCAGCCGGAGGCGCAGTGGGACTACGGTCATTCGAGCGATGTGCTCGGTCGCGTAATCGAGGTGGTCTCGGAACGGCCGCTCTTTCAGTTCGAGAAGCAGCGGCTGCTCGATCCCTTAGGGATGAAGGACACCGGCTTTTTCGTACCCGAGGCGAAGCGCGGGCGCGTTGCCGCGTTCCGTCCGAACGGCGGGTTCAAGCGTCCGATCGCGGGTCTCGACGATCCCATCCAGCAGCGGCGCTGGGAATCCGGCGGCGCCGGCATGGACGGCACCGCGCGCGATTATGCGCGCTTTGCGGAGATGCTCCTGGAGGGTGGCGCGCTTGACGGCAGGCGCTACCTGAAGCCCCAGACGGTGGCTTTGATGACCTCCGACCGCATCGGACCGGAGACCGGGATTCGGCGTGACGGGTTCTATTTCCCGCACCGCGACAGCGGTTTCGGCCTCGGGTTTGCGGTGCGGACGGTCGCAACGAGGCTGCTGCCGGCCGGCGAATATGGCTGGGACGGCGTCGGCGGCACGTTCTTCTTCATCGATCCCAGGGACGACATGTTTGCGATCGTGATGATGCAATCGCCGTCACAGCGCGGGCGGATTCAGACCGAGGTGAAGAAGCTGATCTACGAGGCGCTTCGAAAGTGATCATGTGCTAAGCCGCCCGTACGATCTCCCGCACGTGGCCGATCATCTCCTCGATCATCGCTGCAGTGACATCGAGATGCGTGCAGGCGCGGATGCGTCCGTCCATCATCGCGAGCAGCACGCCCCGCTTGTTGAGCGCAGCCACCATCTTGTCACCAGGGACGCCGGCGCCGTCCGGCTTGAAGAACACGAGATTGGTCTCGGGCTCCTGTACCTCGATGCCCGGAATCTGCGACAGCCCGCGGGCAAGCGCGCGCGCATTGGCGTGATCCTCGGCGAGGCGATCGACGTGACGGTCGAGCGCATAGACGCAGGCGGCCGCGCAGATGCCGGCCTGGCGCATCGACCCGCCGAGCCGCTGCTTCCAGCGCCAGACCTCGTCAATCAAGGCGCGGCTTCCCGCGATGGCGCCGCCGATCGGCGCACCGAGCCCCTTGGAGAAATCAATCCAGGCCGAATCCCAGCCCGCGGCCATGTCGCGCGCCGAAATGCCGGTCGCAACCGTTGCATTGAGGAGGCGCGCACCGTCCATATGGGTCGCCATCCCCGCCGACTTCGCGATCGAGACGACCTCGTCGAGCGCCTTCTTCTTCCAGATTGTGCCGCCGCCGATATTGGCGGTCTGCTCGACGCTGACCAGCACCTGCGGCGGCTGGTAACGCGTGCGCGGGTGCAGCGCCTTGCGCAAGGTGTCCGGCGAAAATTGCCCGTCGTTGCCAGGAAGCGGCATGATCTGGAAGCCGCCAAGCGCCGCATGCGCGCCGCCCTCGCGTGCAATGATGTGGGCGGTTTCGTGCGCCAGGATTTCGTCGCCTGGCCGGCAATGCACCAGCGTCGCCGCCACGTTGCACATCGTGCCCGACGGCATGAACACGGCGGCCTCCTTGCCCAGCAGATCGGCGACGCGTTCGCAGAGCAGGTTCACGCTCGGATCATCGCCGATCTGCTCGTCGCCGACCTCCGCCCGCGCCATTGCCTCCCGCATCGCCGGTGTCGGTTTCGTCTGGGTGTCAGACAAAAGATTGATGCGGACCGGCGGCGCCTTGGGATCGCGAGGGGGAGGGGTGTAGTGCATGGGCTGCCTCTTATCGTTGCTCGTCATTGCCGGGCTTGCCCCGGCAATCCATCATCTAAGAATGACTCTTTTGATGATGGATGCGCGGGTCAAGCCCGCGCATGACGATCGTTGGCCATTGGTATAGCGAAACAAAAAGGCCCCGGCAAAGCCGGGGCCTTCGAAAATCGTCGGGAAGCAAACCCGATCAGCGCGAATAGAATTCGACGATCAAGTGCGGCTCCATCTGCACGGCGAACGGAACGTCGGAGAGGCCGGGAACGCGCGCGAATTTTGCGGTCATCTTGGAGTGATCGACCTCGAGATAATCGGGCACGTCGCGCTCGGGAAGCTGGGCTGCCTCCAGCACATGGGCGAGCTGCTTGGAGGATTCCTTCACCTCGATGCTGTCGCCGACCTTGAGCTGATAGCTGCCGATGTTGACCTTGCGGCCGTTCACCTTGACATGGCCGTGATTGATGAACTGGCGTGCCGCGAACATGGTGGGGACGAACTTGGCGCGGAATACCACGCTGTCGAGACGACGCTCCAAAAGGCCAATCAGGTTCTCGCCGGTGTCGCCCTTCATGCGGACGGCCTCGACATAGATCCCGTGGAACTGGCGCTCGCTGATATTGGCGTAATAGCCCTTCAGCTTCTGCTTGGCGCGGAGCTGCACGCCAAAGTCGGAAAGCTTGCCCTTGCGGCGCTGGCCGTGCTGGCCGGGGCCGTATTCGCGGCGGTTGACGGGGCTCTTCGGGCGTCCCCAGATATTCTGGCCCAGGCGTCGATCAATCTTGTACTTCGCCTCATTGCGCTTGGTCATCGCGTCCTCTTCAGGTCTAAAGGTTGAGGAAACGCGCCCTCCTGTGCGTCCGGACGGGCCGGACCGCCGACAGATCCAGCCCCCAAAGCTTGAAGGGATGGACCACGGGTCGCGAAACGCATCGCGGGCCAAAAGCGGCCCGCGAGCAGGGCGGTTTCTAGGCAGAAAGCCCCGGATTGTCAACGAAAAGGCCCAACTGGGTTTGCAATGGCGTCAGGGCGCCGACTGCCCGGCACGCTGGCCGTCTCGGTAAGAAATCCCAATATTCCTAACGGCTTATACGCTCTTTTTCGATGGCGTTATGAGCGGGCAACGGCCGGCCATCAGCGTGGCTAGCGCTTGATCCCCTGGAATGCCGCCGCAATCCCGCGCTGAAACAGCGACCAGTCGAAGCCGAGCGCGAGCGCCAGATAGCCGCGATCGATCATCGCATTCGCTTGGTCGGCTGTGCGGGCCACGCCGCCGATCGGCACGCCGCTCTTCAAGATGCCTTCCTCGGCGCGCCGCATCAGTGCCTGCACCTCGGGATCGTCGACCTGTCCGCGCTTGTTGATGGAGGTCGCGAGATCGCCGGGACCGATCACCGCAACGTCGATGCCCGGGGTTGCCATGATCTCGTCGATACGCTCGACGGCATCCGCGTGCTCGATGGTGATCATGCAGATCATGTCGTCATCGGCGGTCGCCATATAGTCCGGCATCGAGAGGCCCCAGCGGAACGGGGCGTGGAAAGGCCCCCAGAAGCGGTCGCCCTTCGGCGGGTAGCGCAGGCTGCGCACCGCCTTCTCGGCATCGGTGCGGCTGCAGATCATCGGAAAATTGATACCGAGCGCGCCGATATCCATCGGCGCTTTGGCAAGCCACGGCTCGTTGGCTGCGATCCGCGCCAGCGGCACGCAGGGTGTGCCGGCCGTAGCCGTGATCATCGCATGCGCCGAGGTTAGATCGATCGGACCGTGCTCAAGATCGACGATGATCCAGTCGATCCCGCATCGCGCCATGATCTGCACGGTCTGAATGCTCGGAATGGTCGCGATTGCGCCGAAGGTCGGGCGTCCCTCCCGCCACTCCTTGCGCAGGCGGTTCAGCGGCATGGGCGCGGCTACAGTCATTCCAGGCTCCGTTCGATGAGGGGCTGGACGTTAACAGTGCGACGTCTCGCGGCAAATGGCTATGCCGGCACGCGGCCGCCGAAGAACGGCATCAGCGTCCGGCTCAGCCGATGCGGCTTGTTCGAGGTGAAGATCATCTCGGCGCCGCTGGCATCGCCGTCGCCGCGAGAGGGGCCAAGCAGATCCGAAACCCGCCTTGCGATCGCCGGCGCCGGATCGATCCAGTCGACCGGCCAGGGCGCGAGCCGCACAAAGCAATCCAGCAGCAGCGGAAAATGCGTGCAGGCGAGCACGACGGTGTCGGTGCGCGATTTGTCGTTCTCAGCGGCGCCGACAAAACAGGGCGCAAGCTCGGCCAGGATGTCACGGTCGCTCACCTCATTGCCGCTCAGAGCGCTTTCGGCGAGCGAGGCAAGCTCCGGCGAGCCCACCAGCGTCACCTCGCATCCTTGCGCGAAATCGCGGATCAGCGCCTTGGTATATTCGCGCTGCACCGTGCCTCTGGTGCCGAGCACCGAGACTCGCCGGGTCTTCGACCGCGCGCAGGCCGGCTTGATCGCGGGAACGGTGCCGACGAAAGGAGTTTTATAGGCCGCGCGCAAGTGGGACATCACGAGCGTGGAGGCGGTGTTGCAGGCGATCACGATGAGGTCGGGCGCATAGCGATCGATCAATTCGCCGATCAAGGGCACCACGCGCGCGATGATTTCATCCTCGCCGTGGTGGCCATAGGGAAAGAACGCGTCGTCGGCGACGTAGACGAAGTGCGCCTCGGGCCGTGCGGCGACGATTTCGCGCAACACGGTCATGCCGCCAAGACCGGAATCAAACACCAGGATGATTGGAGATTTGGTCACGCCGCGATCCTAGCCGAATGAAGGTTATCATTCAGTTTTTTCGACGTCTGTGGCGTTTATCGGGTTCGATCTTGCAGGTGAGCAAGCGATTTCGAATGATTTTACCCTGCCGGCATCGACTTCTCGATCAGGCGCACCCAATACGATGCGCCGTGGCCTAGAACGTTGTCGTTGAAGCGGTAGGCCGGGTGATGGCATTCATTGCCATCGCCCATCCCCAGGAAAACGAACGCGCCGGGGCGGGCCTCCAGCATGAAGGCAAAGTCCTCGCCGCCCATCAGTGGCAGGACGCGGTCATTCACGTGGTCGGAGCCGACGACATCGCGAGCCACTTCGGCCGCCACCTCCGCCTGCTGCGCGTGATTCATCGTCACAGGATACATGCGGGTATATTTCGTCTCCGCCGATCCACCGTAAGCTCGGGCGATGCTGTCGGCGATCTCGCCGATCCTGCGCTCGAGGAGATCGCGCACGGCAGGATCCAGCGCGCGCACAGTGCCTTTCAGTTCCGCGGTCTCGGGAATGATGTTGAAGGCAGTGCCGGTGTGAAACATGGTGATCGAGACCACTGCCGACTTCAGCGGGTCGACATTGCGCGCAACGATCGACTGCAAGGCGGTGACGATCTGCGCTCCGATCAGGACGGTGTCGACGGCCTTGTGCGGACTAAGCCCGCCGTGGCCGCCCTTGCCGGTGACCTTGATCTCCACGCTGTCGGCCGCCGCGAGCATCGCTCCGGAGTTGATGGCGAAATGGCCTTCGGGGATGCCCGGCATGTTGTGCAGGCCATAGACCTCCTGAACGCCCCAGCGGGTCATGAGCCCGTCGTCGACCATGGCCTTGCCGCCGGCGCCCCCTTCTTCGGCCGGCTGGAAGATGACTACCGCGGTGCCGTCGAAATTGCGTGTCTCGGCGAGATATTTCGCAGCACCCAGCAGCATGGCGGTGTGGCCGTCATGGCCGCAGGCATGCATCAGGCCCGGCGTCTTGGATGCGTAGGGCACGCCCGAGGTCTCCTCGATCGGCAGCGCGTCCATGTCCGCCCGCAGACCGATGGTCCGGCCAGAAGTGTTCTTGCGGCCGTGGATCACGCCGACCACGCCGGTGCGTCCAATACCCGTCACGACCTCGTCGCATCCGAATTCGCGCAGCTTGTCGGCGACGATGCCGGCGGTGCGATGCACCTCGTAGAGCAATTCCGGGTGCTCATGGAAATCATGCCGCCAGGCGGCCATGTCATCTGCGAGGGCGGCAATGCGGTTGACGATGGGCATGTGTCGATCCGTATCCTTGAAACCGGTCAATTCTAAAGGCGTTCCAGCGTAGCTTGCTCCGCCACGTCGAGAAAAGTCTAGTCTGTTCTGGGGCGTTACGCCTCGCCGAACACGCGCTTGAAGATCGTGTCGACGTGCTTGAAGTGATAGCCGAGGTCGAATTGCTCGTCGATCTCGGCATCAGAGAGGTATTTCTTCACCTCAGGGTCCTTTTTGAGCAGCGTGCGGAAGTCGCCTTCGCCGCGCCAGACCGGCATCGCATTGCGCTGCACCAACTTGTAGGAATCCTCGCGGCTCGCGCCCTTCTGCGTCAGCGCGATCAGAATCCGCTGTGAATGGATGAGGCCGCCGAGCCGGTCGAGGTTCTTCTGCATGTTGGCGGGATAGACCAGGAGCTTGTCGACGAGCCCTGCCAGGCGGTTGAGCGCGAAGTCGAGGGTCACGGTAGCGTCCGGCCCGATCATGCGCTCGGCCGAGGAGTGCGAGATATCGCGCTCGTGCCAGAGCGCGACGTTCTCCAGCGCCGGCGTGACGTAGGCCCGAACCATGCGCGACAGGCCGGTGAGGTTTTCCGACAGCACCGGGTTGCGCTTGTGCGGCATGGCGGAGGATCCCTTTTGGCCCTCCGAGAAGAACTCCTCCGCCTCCAGCACTTCGGTCCGCTGCAGGTGCCGGATTTCGGTCGCGAGCCGCTCCACGGAGGCGGCGATGACGCCAAGCGTGGCAAAATACATCGCGTGGCGGTCGCGCGGGATAACCTGGGTCGACACCGGCTCGGGCGTCAGGCCCATCGCCTTGGCGACATGCTCTTCGACGCGCGGATCGATCTGCGCGAAGGTGCCGACCGCGCCCGAGATGGCGCAGGTCGCGACCTCCTTGCGCGCGAGCTTCAGCCGCTCGCGGGCGCGGGTGAACTCGGCATAGGCATAGGCAAGCTTCAGCCCGAACGTGACGGGCTCGGCGTGGATGCCGTGCGAGCGGCCGACGGTTGGTGTCATCTTGTGCTCGAACGCCCGCTTCTTCAGCGCTGCCAGCACGCGATCGATGTCCTCGATCAGGATGTCGGCCGCGCGCGTAAGCTGGACATTGAGGCAGGTATCGAGCACGTCGGACGAGGTCATGCCCTGGTGCACGAAGCGTGCCTCGGGGCCGACGATCTCGGCGAGATGGGTGAGGAAGGCGATGACGTCGTGCTTGGTCTCGCGCTCGATTTCGTCGATGCGTGCGACGTCGAAGGTGGCGTTCTTGCCCTTGGCCCAGATCGTCCTGGCGGCCTCCTTCGGGATCACGCCGAGTTCGGCGAGGGCATCCGCCGCATGCGCCTCGATCTCGAACCAGATCTTGAAGCGCGTCTGCGCCTCCCAGATCGCGGCCATTTCCGGGCGGGTGTAGCGGGGGATCATTGAAAGCTCCGAACCAAGTGGGGCCAGCATCGGGGGACGACTCCAGCCAAATGTTTTTTACGCCGCGCTTTAGCAGATCAGCCTTCGGGAGGCCACCTGAAAGGGCTTTGGCGGTGGAAAACGACGGGGCCGGAATCGGCAATTCAGGCAGGGAGTTACAGATTGGCCAGGCCGCATGCGACGGCCAGCCGGACAAGCTGGGCGTCGGTGTTGAGGCCGGTCTTGGCCTTGACCAGATAGTGATAGTTCTGGACCGTCTTGGGGCTGAGATTGAGGTTAGCGGCGATCTCTTCCGTGGTCGAGCCGGCCGCAAGCTGCCTCAGGATTTCGACCTCCCGTTCCCCCAAACGGTCGATGAGCGATTGCGACGGGTCCAGGCTTTCCTCTGCAAGGATATGGGCGACATCATCACTCATCGCGCGCTCGCCGCGCGCGACCGAGCGGATTGCACGGACGAGCGTGGCGGGCTCGCTGCTCTTCGTCACATAACCGCTCGCGCCGGCGTTGAACGCGGCCTTTATCAGTGCCGCCTCGCTATGCATGCTGAAGACGAGAATGCGGGCGTGGCGGTTTCTCGCGCGGATATTCCGTATCGCCTCCAGGCCGCTTGCGCCCTTCATCGAAATATCCATCACGACGACGTCGGGCGCGTGCGCTTTGAAGGCGCCATAGGCGCTGGTGGCGCTATCGGCCTCGGCGATGACGCGAAAGTCGCTCTGGTTTTCTAGCACACGCCGGTAACCCTGGCGCACGACGGGATGATCGTCCACCAGGAGGATGGAGATGGTGTGCGTCTCGGCCGTCATGCCGCGATCGGGATGGTGGCCGCGACGCTGAGTCCGCGCCTCGCCCCTGCGATTGAGAGCGTCCCACCCAGCGCGGCCAGTCGCTCGCGCATTCCGGTCAGGCCGAAACCCGTCGACTTCGCCACGCTCGCCGCGTCGCCGCCGCCATCATCCTCGACGCAGATCAGGAGCGCGTCTTCCTCGCCCGAGCGCCGTTCTATCCGCAGCGAGATTTCGCGCGCCGCGCTGTGGCGGAGCGCGTTGGTCAGGCATTCCTGGGCAACGCGGTAGGCGGTGGCAGCGACCGGGCCCCGCACGTCGGCAAAGTCGCCCTGCATGTCGAGCTGCACCGTCGGCCGCGCCGGATGCTGCGACCGCCAGCTTTCGACGAGATTGACGACGCCCGCCTCGAGCCCCAATTCCTCGGCGGCCGGATTGCGCAAGCGCTTCAGCGTATCGCGCACGCTGGCCATGATCCGCAGCGTTGCCTGCGAGATCATCCTGGCGTCCTGCGCGATGCCGTTCTTGTCCTGATCTGCGGCGCTCGCCGTCTCGATGGTATTGGCGAAGGCGAGGATCGAGGTGAGGTTCTGGCCGAATTCGTCGTGCAGCTCGCGGGCAAGTGCGCGTCTTTCGTCGTCGCGGATTTCGAGGAGCCGCTGGGTGAGGGCAGCGCGTTGTTCCGTCGCCTGCGCGAGTTGCTCGCCGAGTTCGCCGACCGCTCGGGCAATCATCGCAAGCTCCATCGAGCGGAAGGGCGGCAGCGGCGTGCGGTATTGACCTCGCGCCATGCGTTGCAGCGCGACAACGATGGACCTGGCGGGCGCCAGCGTCTGCGCAACCGCCAACGAGGCGAGGAGGGCGATCGCGACTGCCATCAACAGCGCGATTCCGATATTATCCAGAATGTGCCCCCAGGCGAGCCAGATCGCGGCATCCGGGTCGGCGATGGCGGTCACCGTTCCCGCGCTCGTGGTGCGCGAGCTGATCGAGCGGGTCACGGCGGCGTGGTCGCCGAGCAGCCCATGTACGATCGTGGCGAACCAGGCCGGCGCCGGCTTGCCGATCCCCTTGCTCTGGCCACAGAGTGGCCTCTCGAATTCGGTCTTGGGCAGCAGTTGGACGCACACGCCGGGCGAAATCAGCTTCATCGTTCCGAACGTGCGCCACTCGGGAACCGGCAGAAGCTGAGGAGCCGTCCTGCTCCTGTGCAACAGCAGTTCCCGCCAATAGAGCGCTTCCATCGCCTGGGAGACGCGCTGGGCGGAGGCCGCCGTCGCCCGATCGACACTGCGATAAGCATCGTAGGTGGCCCAGAGCGTCGCCGCTCCCAGACATAACAGAACGACGGCAAGCAGGCGGGCGATGAGCTGAAGCATGAGGCGCATGCGGTCACCTCCAGGGCGTTTGGGCGAGCCTAACAACACCGAGTTCCCATGCCAACCGCAAGCTTGGCTTCGCGCGGTGATCGGGAAAATTTCCCAACCAGGTTTGGGCATATCTCTTTGGACGGTACGCCGCGCCTCTGCTTAACTGCGTCGGCAGACGGTTTTCGGAGGCTCGCGCTGGCGCGAGTTGAAGCGGCATGAGTGTGATCAGCAACGCGCAGGTCCATCTGTCGGGTAGAGACGCCCCCGAGCGAGGGCCGCTCTTGCTCTGGATGATCTTCACCGGGCTTTCCATCTTCGCCGCCATGCTGCTCTGGTACTATGGCTTCATCCACCTGATGGTCGCCTCCGACCGCACTTACATTTCGAGCCTGATCGCCGTCCTCTACATCGTCACCTGCGGTCACTGTTTCTGGCGGACGCGGGCGATCGCACGCGAGGCCGAGGCCGGACGCCGCTGCCTTACCGTCCTGTCGGCGCCCGACCGCAAAGGCGCTGACGTCCGACGCCCGCGCCCTGCCGGCGGGAATGGTGACCGATCACATCCGGAGCCTCGTCACGAAGGCGGCCATGCAAGGCGCAGGGCGCATCGACCAGACCCTGCTCCTGCGCTCGCTGGCCGATCGCTTGCGAGGCTCCAACGGCTTCGGCGCCTTCGTCTCGGATACGTTGATGAAGCTCGGCCTGCTCGGGACGATCATCGGCTTCATCATCATGCTGGCGCCGATTGCGGGCCTGGATGCCGCCGACAAGGTCGCGATGAAATCCTCGATGGGTCTGATGAGCGGCGGTATGGCGGTCGCAATGTACACGACGCTGGCGGGCCTTGTCGGCTCGATCCTTGTTCGCATCCAATACTACATGCTCGATGCCGCGACCCAGCGCGTGTTCTCCGATGCCGTCGTGCTGACCGAGACGCGGGTCACGCCCGCGCTGGAGCGGGAGCGGCATCATGATGGATGACTTCACGCTCTATCCACGCGAGGAGCCGTTCGATCCGTTCAGTGTGATGCTGTTCAAGGCGCTGCAGGTGGTCGCCTTCCTGTTCTTCATTGCGCTGCTGACGATTTCGCCCGACACCAAGGAGGGCAAGATCGATTCCAAGGCCGAGTTCATCATCACCATGGATTGGCCCGACAATCATCCCGATGACCTCGATCTCTTCGTCCAGGACCCGCTCGGTAATATCGCCTGGTATCGGCATCGCGAAGCCGGCTTCCTCACCCTCGATCGCGATGATCGCGGCGGCGCCAACGATTTCATCCTCGTCAATGGCAGAAAAATCCCGTCGCCGATCCGCGAGGAGATCGTCACCGTGCGCGGCATCGTCGCCGGCGAATACACCGTAAACGTCTCGCACTTCCAGGCGGTCACGGGGCTGCCCGTGGAGGCAACCGTGAAGGTGCAGAAGCTCAATCCGACCGCGCAGGTCATCTTCGATGACAAGGTGATCGTCAATCATACCGGCGACGAGAAGACCGCGGTGCGGTTCAGGGTCGACGCCGCGGGCAAGGTGATCGACGTGTTCCGTCGGCCAAAATCGCTTCTGGAGACGTTCCGCAATGTGCGCGCCAATGGCGCGGACATCGATCCCAAAACCCGCGTTCGGGTGTTGCGCTGATGAACAGCCTGCAATCAGTCATTGTCACGCTCTCGATCAGCTATGCGCTGATCGGCGCACTGCTGCTCCTGATCCTCGTCTATGCGCGGTTGCCTTGGCCGGCCAAGGCTATCGCCGTCGTCGTCACCAGTGCGTTTTATATCGTCAGTTTCATTGGCTCTCGCAATTTGCTGGGCTGGGCCAGCGTTGACAAGCTGCCGGCCCGCTTCAAGCTGCTGCAGGCGCGGATCGTGGACCCGCTTACAGTTGAGGGCGATCCGGGCTCGGTCTATCTCTGGGTCGAGGCCTTGGACGACGACAATCGCCCGAGCGGCGTTCCCAGAGCTTACCGCCTGCCATACAGCGATTCCCTCGCCGACAAGACCCACACGGCCCAGAATGCAATTGCCGCCGGGCACCCCCAGGGCGGCCGCGCCGCCGACTTTGGCACGGGCGAAGGCGGAGTGATCGACGCGGCTCGGGAATATATTCTCCCCAAGACTATCATCCAGACGTCGGGTGGTGATCCCTCGACCGGCGAGTTCAAAGCCGACGTGCGGGGCGGTGACGGCATCTCGTTCACGCCGCTGCTGCCGCCGCGCATGCCGCCCAAGGACGAGCAACAATAACTCCACCCTGCGCAGAGGTGGAGACTGGCCTGCGCCGGTGCGCGCTTGATTTCCCTCTCATTCCTCAGCCATGTAAGGCTTGGCTTGAACAGTGGAGGAACGGCGTGCTGCTGGCGCTCTTCTCCGATATCCACGCCAACCGGCATGCTTTTGCCGCTTGCCTCGAGGCGGCGCGCATTCGCGGCGCAGAGCGGCTGATCCTGCTTGGCGACTTCGTCGGTTACGGCGGCGATCCCGAATGGACCGTCGATACCGCGATGGGCCTTGTCGAGGCCGGTGCGATCGCCATCCGCGGCAACCATGACGAGGCGATCGGAACGCCGAGCGAGACCATGAATGCGGTGGCGCAGACCGCGATCGAATGGACCCGCGGGCGCCTCAGCACCGGCCAGCGCCGCTTCCTGGCCGAGCTGCCGCTTAGCATCGAGGAGGAGGACCGCCTCTATGTTCATTCGGAAGCATCCAACCCCAAGCGCTGGCGCTATGTGCAGTCGGCGCTGGACGCTGCGCGCAGCATGATGTCGACGCCGGCACAAATCACCTTCTGCGGCCACATCCACCAGCCCGCGCTCTATTCGCTGTCGGCCAGCGCCAGGATGACGGCCTTTGTGCCGAGGGAGGGCATTCCCGTGCAGCTTCTCAAAGACCGGCAGTGGCTCGTGGTCGCGGGCTCTGTCGGCCAGCCGCGCGATCACAATCCGGACGCCTGCTTCCTCACCTTCGACACAGGGTCGCGGGACGTGACCTATTTGCGCGTGGCCTACGATGTCGAGGCCGCCGCCAGTCGCATCCGCGACAACGGCCTGCCGGCCTTCCTCGCCGATCGCCTGTCGCGGGGACGGTGAGCCGCCAAATTTCGATGCCGCCGCCGGCTCCGCAGCTAGATCGCCTCGCCCCGCGCCCCTGCCGCGGCGTAGCGGATGGCGGCGATGTTCTTCGTGTAGGCTTCCATCGTGCCGCCCTTGAACACGGCCGAGCCGGCGACAAACGCGTTGGCGCCGGCGGCGCCCAATTGGCCCGCGACGTCGGGAGCGACACCGCCGTCGACCTCGATGTCGATCGGCCGGCCCGCAGTCATCGCGCGCAGATCGGAGATCTTGCCGAGCGCGGAGGGAATGAAGGCCTGGCCGCCGAAGCCGGGATTGACCGACATCACCAGCACGAGATCGATCATATCGATCACATATTCGATCGCCGAGATCGGCGTGCCCGGATTGATCGAGACGCCGGCCTTCTTGCCGAGCGCCCTGATCGCCTGCAGCGAACGATGCAGGTGCGGCCCCGCCTCGACATGCACGGTGATGTGGTCACAGCCGGCCTTTGCGAACGCTTCCAGATAGGGATCGCAGGGCGAGATCATCAGATGCGCATCGAAGATCTTCTTCGTATGCGGGCGCAGCGCCTTGATGACGTCGGGGCCGTAGGAGATGTTGGGCACGAAATGGCCGTCCATCACGTCGAGATGGATCCAGTCGGCTCCGGCGGCATCGACGGCGCGGACTTCATCGCCGAGCCTGGAAAAATCCGACGCCAGGATCGAGGGCGCGATGACGAGAGGGCGGGACGCTAGCGACATAGGCGGCTTCCGAAGGCAGAACCAGCGCTCCGCCTAACATGCGTGGGGCACATGGGCAATGCGGCGGCCTTGTGCCGGCTGGTCTTGGGCCTGTTACTTGCCACGCTTGGCTGCCTTGCGCTTGGCCGTTTTCGGCTTCGCGGCGACGGCGCGGTCGGCGACAGCGGCAAGTCCGCGCTCGACCCATTTCTTCAGGCTTTGCTCGGTCCGGTAACCCTCCGGTCTGACGCGAAGGAACCCGGTCATCCGGCGTGCGCCGATATCCGCGGGCTCGACATGGGCTTCGCCGAGGAACCTGTCGCGCGATGCCGGATCGACGCGCACCAGGAGCCCGCCCTTGCCGCTGGCGGAGCAGAATAGGCCCTTCGCGTTCATGAAGGTCAGCCCGCCCATCATTGTCCGTTCGGTGATGCCGCGCCGGCCGGCCATCAGTCTACGGATGCGTTCGGCGAGCTCTTCGTCATAGGCCATCGGCACGGTTCCTGAATCTGGACACCCGGATCATCTTCGGGCGGCGCGAAAGATCAATGGGGCAGCGGCCGCGGTCGACGGGAGAGAGTGGAAAATTCTGCCGCTGCGGCAGCTCTTGCCGGGGTTGAGGCGCTCTGCACGACATGGAAAGCCCTCATTTCATTCGAGTTTTGCTGATGGCACGGCGCTTGCTCCCGATGAGCCCGCGAATGCAATCGAGCCGCCTTGCGCGGCCTGTGTCGGAGTACTGCCATGTTGTTTGCGCTTGGTGCGGCCGGATCTCTCGTAGATGCTCTGTCATCGCTAACTTCCTCGCAATCGTCGTCGGCCACCTCGTCCACGAGCCCGAGCCAGGGTAACCCGTTCGATCTCGGGGCCGGCGCCCAAGGTCAGGTCCAGGGCCAGATTTCGAGCGGCTTCTCCACGGGCTCCGTCGGGCCGACGATCTCGCCGCAGACCATGAGCGCTCTGATCCAGGCGCAAAGCCAGTCGGGCACGACCAACACGGCGCCGACCGATCCCTCCGCCGCGCTTAAGGATCTGTTCTCCCAGATCGACAGCAATGGCGACGGCGTGATCAGCAAGCAGGAATTCGAAAACGCGCTCGGCGCCGGCGGCACCAACGTCGCGGCCGCCGATGACGTGTTCAACAAGCTCTCCAACGGCACCGGCTCGGTGACACTCGACGACCTGAAGTCGGCGCTGCAGGGCGCGGGCCATCATGGCGGTCATCATCACATGCACGCCGATGCCGGTGGATCGACCGGCGCGGACGGCAGCGCCGATGCCCTGGCGCAGGCGCTCGCCGGCGCTTCCAGCACGACCGTGACCAACAGCGACGGCTCGACCACGACCTCGATCACCTACGCCGATGGATCGAAGGTCACGATGACGACGCCCGCGTCCTCGAGCTCCTCGAATTCCGGATCGAACTCGGCCACCTCGTCCTACAACTGGATCGAGCAGATGATCCAGCGCGAGGCGCAGTCGCTGTCGGCTTCGCTCTCCTCGTCGGTTTCCCTCAGCGCCTGATATAGCGCGCATCACCCAAAGCGATCCCGCCACGCGGGCAGCGCGTCTGGAAAGGGCAGTGCGGTCGCCATGAAGACGCCGCGCGCGATCGCGCGCGCGAGCACATTGGCTGCGACCGCGCCGAGCTCGGTCAGGCCGACCACGGGGTCGATCGGCTTCTCGCAGGTCGCTGCGGCAAAGACCACGTCGCCGTCGAGCGGCGCATGCACGGGATAGATCGCGCGCGCCATCCCGGTCTGCGCGATCATCGCAAGCCGCTTGGCCTGGGCTTTGGTCAGCGTCGCGTCGGTGACAACGGCGGCAATCGTGGTGTTCTCCGCCGACGTCGCCGCTGATCTGCCCTTGAGCCGCAGCGCCAGCATGTCCGGGATGAACGAGGCGGGCAGGCCGCGGCCGCCATATTCGCCGTCGATCTCGAACGGCGCGGCCCAGAACCAGGGGCCGTCGCCGATGGTTACGCTGCCGACTGCATTGACCACGGCAAGCGCCGCCACCAGCGCGCCGGTCGAGGTTTCTGCCGACGCCGAGCCGAGGCCGCCCTTGAGCGTCGCCGTGGTCGCGCCCATGCCGGCGCCGACGCTTCCCAGGGAAAAGTCTTTGCCGGCCGCAGCAGCCGCGGCATAGCCGAGGTTGCGATAGGGCGGAAAGCGCCCCCACTTCTTGTCGCCGCCGTTGAGCAGATCGAAGCAGATCGCGCCCGGCACGATCGGGATCACGGCATCGCGGATTTTGAAGCCGCGGCCCTGCTCGGCAAGCCAGGCCTGCACGCCGCCTGCCGCATCCAGTCCCAGCGCCGAGCCGCCGGAGAGTGTGATGCCGTCGATGGCCTCGACCGTGCTTTCGGGTCGGAGCAGGGCTTCCTCGCGCGTGCCCGGCCCGCCGCCGCGCACGTCGATCGCGGCAACCGCGGGCTTGTCGAACAGGATCGCCGTGACCCCGGAAGCGAGCCGCGCATCGTCGGCGTGACCGACGCTGACGCCGGCGATATCGGTGAGGAGATTTTTCAAGGTGGGAGTGTCCAAAGCAGGGTGATCGGCTGATGCCGGATAATCGGTAACTTTCACTTCGAATGTCAAACAGCCTCTCCGGCGTCATCCCCGCGAAAGCGGGGATCCATAACCACAGGCGGTTGTTGTTGATACATGCTATTGGTTACGGCCGTTCCCATTACTCCATCCTGGGGTTATGGGTCCCGGATCGGCGCTCGCGTGCGCTCGCTTGTCCGGGACGACACTGAATATTGAGTTGCAACATAAAGGCGTAGGTTCGCATCCTCGCGGCACGGAATGCCCGAGTCATGCATCATTTTGTGGCCCTCGAAGAGATGAGGGCGCAGGGAATGCCGGGTGCCGTTGCACCCGCAGCCTCGTGTGCGAGAAATGCGCGAAGAATGCACACGAGAAATCCACAGGTACAACCGAACACACTCCGGCATTCCCTGCGCAATGGTTTACGACTTATACGCGATCTCCCCGGAGTGCCGGGCTTGTTAGCCTCCGTCGCCTCGCCCATCATCAGGAGCGAAGCTTGACGCCAGCGTCGGGGCGCCAGGACCACGCGATTTCGCCGTCCGCATCGCACGCCGTTCGTCCCACGGCCGCAACGCGTCCATCGCATTCCGCCTCACGTTTCGTGACGATTGGCCGCAACGTCCCTCATCTGGAGGCGGGATGGCGGCAATCAATCACAGTCTTCCGAAAAACGGAAGACAAATATTTTTCGTCGAGGGGCTTGACATCGCTTCCGATAATACGAAGTCATCGCAGATGATTTGCCCGTCGACTGCGCCAATGCCCTGCCGGGCGCGGAACTGTCCGCTGCAATTTGTGTTGGATCGACGGGCGCGCAACGAATGGATCAAGCTCCCATGGCCCAGGCTCGAGGTAAATCGCTTTTCTTCCGCAAAGGAGGCCGCGCCGGCGCATGGCTCGCCGTTGGGCTCACGCTCCTCGTGGCACCCGCGCTCGCGCAAGACGCAGGCGTGAGCGGCATTGCGCCGGGGCCTGGAAATATCAACGGACTCAACGGCTCGGTCAGGGACCCCTCGGGCATCGGCAACGCGGCGAGGGTGCCGTCGCTGCCTCCGCCCAACATCACGCCGATGATGCCGCCTGGCGCTGTGCCGCTCACCTCGACCGCACCGGCGCTGGTGCGTCTACCGCGGGGCCGTGTGGTGCGGTGGTCGCACCTGTCGCCACGCGAGCGGCGCATCGCCGAGAGGGCGCGGATCAGGGAGAATGACCGGCTGCTCAGGCATGGCGTCACCAGCATCTGCCGGGGATGCTGAGGTTCGAGGCCCGTAGAGAACCTCTCAACCTGATCCACTTACGAAGTTCTTCAGCTCGTTAAAGAACTGCGCGCCCCCTGGGTCCTGCTCAAGCAAGACATGGTTCTTACCCGGCAACGCAACGAAACGAGCATTTGCAATTGAAGCGGCCATTTCGCGGCCCAAAGCAATCGGAACCCGCGCATCGTCGCGGACATGCATCACCAGGGTCGGAGCCCGAACCTGAGGTAACAAATGCCGGACGTCGAACTCGCCGACTGTCTCTAAGTAGCGCACGGCGCATTCCGGTGAAGCGCTCAGACGCTGCATTTCGTTGAATGCGTCGGCCTGCTCTCGGGTCGCAGTCGGCATCATCTGGGACGTAAACAACTGACGGAATGTTGCGTCGTCCGAGCCCCATCCGAGCTTCATCAATGTCTTCATGGCCGCCCAACGCTCGTGATCCGCGGCGGTGGTATTGGATCTCTTGTTGAATCCGGTTGCAAATCCACCATACAACACGAGGTGCGAGACACGATCAGGGTATTTTGCCGCGTACGCGATCGAGACGGCGCAGCCCTGCGAAAATCCGATCAAGGGAAATCGATCGAGACCAGCGGCATTGACAACTGTCTCCATGTCGCTCACCCACGCATCGAAGGATATGTCGCCGACGTCCCAGTCAGAGAGACCATTGCCACGCGCGTCGTAACGAAACAGCGTAAATGATTTCGCCAGCTCGAGCAGGCGATAGCGGAAGACCGGCAGCTCCCAATCGTACTCCAGATGTCCCATCCAATGAGCCGATCGCACGAGCGGTGGCCCCGACCCGACCTTCGCATACGCCAGCCGAACACCATCAGGCGCATTGCAATACCGAACCTCCTGCTTGAGGTCTGATTTGGCAAGAACCTGCGCCGCCAACGGCCTGCCGTCGTCTATATCAACGCGGAAGACCTCTATCGGTCGAGCGATGTTTTTAAGGTTCTGTCGGCCGAGTTCACGGCACGGGAGACTAATCTTCCCCTCGATCAGGTCCAGGACCTGGCGAGAAATGCAAATACCACCGCGGGGGGCAATGCCTTCAAGCCGCGCTGCGACGTTTACGCCGTCGCCGAACACATCGCCGCCGTCTTGGATCACGTCGCCTATGTTGATGCCCACCCGGAATTCGATGCGCCTGTCAGGACTTATCTTCGCATTGCGTGCGGCCATCCCCCGTTGAATTTCGAGGGCACATCTGACCGCATCGACCACGCTCGGAAACTCGGCGAGGACCCCATCCCCCGTGGTCTTGAAGATACGTCCGTGGTGCTGCTTGATCTTTGGGTCGCTAAGCGCCCGCCGATGTGCCTTCAAGGACGTGAGCGTGCCCTCTTCATCAGCGGCCATCAACTTGCTGTAGCCCGCGACGTCGGCCGCGAGGATTGCTGCGAGGCGCCGCTCGACGTGTTGCCGCATCGGCTCGGTTCCGCTTGTCCTGAGCTGTTGAGCTTACGAGTACGCCTACAACGTGTCCATAGAGGGCGCTTGTCAGTCGAGGGAGAGGAGCTGAGACAAGGCGGCCGTTCAGCGGCGAGGGCGTAGCATCTGCGATTCGAGGAATGGCGGACTCATTGCCAACAGTGCCGCTGGGCCGAGTTTGACCCGACGCAGACTTGCGCCACATGCAGATGCGAGCGGGTTGCTCGCGGATGGAACCGTTTGGCGGTCCGTCAGTTAATGCGATTGTTTCTCATCCCATGGAGACAAGCATGAAGAAGCCCATTCTCGCATCCGCTTGCGCTCTTGCGCTTGCGGGTGGCGGCGCAGTGGCCCAGACGCAGCAGCCCGCGCCCGAGGCGTCGCCCGGGATCTCCAAGCACATGTCCAAGCACACCATGCATATGAAGCATGCGAGGCGCATGAAGAAGGAGACGACTGGGCAAACCACCGGCATGGCACGCTCGAAGGGGACGACTGGCCAAACCACTGGCACGGCACCCTCAAAGACCAAGCAGCCTGGCGCGCAGTATTAAGCTCTTGCACGTCCAGGTCACGTAAGGCGGGCACGCCCCTGCGGAACACCAAACCGGCTCGGATAAGGCGGTCGAGCGACGAGCCGGGTTGCGTCTCTGCCTTGCGCAGCACCGCGGTTGACGGCGCGTGAGAAAACTCACGACCGATCGCACTCCGATCTAGGCCACGTCCTTGGGCCGGGCCAAGCCGGCGAAGCAGCAGGTGTTCGGAGCGCATCAACGCGCAATCCGCGCACTGATGGAAACTATTGCGTCAAGAGAGATCGCCGCCGGCGTGGAGCCAGCGCATTGGCATGGGAAAGCCGCGACGCTTGCAGGAGGTCGGGCTTATGACGTGTCGATCCTGCTCGGTGTCGGCCACCAGCTCGGCTGGCATTCACGTCGTGTACACGCTGCTACCGGCAACAGCTCCGCTTCGCGGTCGGCCAGCCATGGCGCCGCACCTTGGCACTTAAGGCAATTCCTGTTGCGAGAGGCGTTATAGGCGATCAGCGTATTGTGCCCTTCTGCGAAGCAGGCGGTACGCCTCAAGAGGTCCGCTCACCGGGGGCACAGCGGCCTAGTAACCCCATCGCCACCCCGGGTGACGCCATCGCCAACCTGGGTGACGCCATCGCCAACCCGGGTAAGCACCGCGATAGGCGCCATAGGCGCCGTACCAGTTCGGGCGCCAGTGGCAGCGGCCCCACGGGCCGCAGACCCAGCGGACCTGATCGATGTTGGCGGTCTGGCCGGCTATCCGGTCGGCATGCGGAATACCATTCGGCATTGCGGAAGCCGCAGTCGAGGTGAGCGCTGCGCCGCCAAGCGCGGCGAGTGCAACAAGAGCCACTCTGTGTCTCATGGATATTTCCTCCTCTGAGACTCCAGAACCTGCGCAACATCAGATGGTTGCCGCGGCGAAAGCGCGGCTTGCGATTTAATCTTGCTGAATATCGGTTCAGACCAACCATTGCGCTCACCTAAGTGCGTCGGTCGGACCCCGCAGAGCCCGCAGAGTCCGTGCGATGGTGTTTGCGCCGCAATACCGGCCTCATGCGCATTGACGGGGCTGACATGGCTGCCGCGCGCATGGCAATTTCCCGAGCTCTAGACGGAACGGGAGCCGACCATGTCCGACGACATCAAGCCTGAAATTCGCCGTGCGCCGCCACGCATGCGCTGGCCGGGGGAGCGCCACGTGGCCGTCGTCTTCAATGTTGCCTATGAAGCCTGGACCGAGCAGGGGGCTTCCGCGATTGGCCCGATGGGCAATCCGTTGCGTCCCGGGGTCTTCGACCTGAATGCGGACTCCTACGGCCGCTATGGCGCGAATGTCGGTATTCGCCGCTTGATGACGATATTGGATCGGGCGGGAATTGCGGCGAATGTCTATGTTTCAGGGGTGCTGTCGGAGCGCGACCCGGACCGGGTTCGAGCCGTCGCCGTCGCCGGGCACGAGATCGTTACGCATGGCTATGCCCAGGATCTTGTTCCCGCGTCTCTGACGCCTGAGGAAGATGAAGATTACATGCGTCGCGCGACCACCGGCCTTGCCAAGGTCATCGGGGCGCAACCGACGGGGTGGATCAGTCCGCGCGCGACGGCGGGCGTCGATACCTTTCGGCGCCTCGTCCGACATGGCTACAAGTGGCAGGGTGACGCCCTTGACGATGATCTGCCCTATCTGCAGACATATCCGGAAGGAGCGCTGGTCGCGGTCCCGCTGGCGATCGAGCTGAACGACCTGTCGCACGCGATGCGGTGGGGGCGGACGCCCCGGCAATTTGTCGACATGTTCGATGAGGCATTGAGCCATCTGCTCGCAGCGACGGACGACGTCGTCATCCTCGACGTGCTCTGCCACGCCCATTGTTATGGCCGGCCGGCCGGAGCGTGGGCCTATGATGAAATCGCGAAGAAATGCGCCGATCGTCAGGACATCTGGGTGACCACCCGCGGCAAGATCGCGGACCACTTCTTGTCGTTGCTTTGAGCCCGCGGGCGGCCGCCGACTTCGTGTCGCGACACAAGCGCTCGTGAAGCGGGTCGAATTTAGCACTTCTTCCAAGCGGCTTCGTTTTATCCACGTTGCGTAATGCAGTATATCGGTTCTCAAATCATAACCATCGCCTTGCCTCGACGGGAGGATATCATGAAAATGTACCAGCTTTATATCAACGGCCAATATGTCGACCCCGCCAACGGCGGGTGGTTCGATTCGATCGATCCCTATCGCGGCAAGCCGTGGGCCAAGATTCCGCGGGGGTCCAAAACCGATGCCGATCGCGCGGTGAAGGCCGCCAATGAAGCGATGTGGCGCGGGCCGTGGGCGAAGATGACGGCATCCGCGCGCGGCAAGGCGATGCGCAAGCTCGGCGACCTCGTCGCTGCGAACGCGGAGCGTCTCGCCGAGATCGAGGTGCGCGACAACGGCAAGCTGATGGCCGAGATGCTGGGCCAGCTTCGCTACCATCCGGAATGGTGGTGGTATTTCGGTGGGCTCGTCGACAAGCTCGAAGGCGGCCTGGTGCCGATCGATAAGCCGGAGACCTTCGCCTACACGACGCATGAGCCCGTTGGCGTCGTCGCAGCACTCACGGCCTGGAATTCGCCGCTGTTGTTCGTCGCCTGGAAATGCGCCGCGGCGCTGGCGGCCGGATGCGCGGTCATCGTCAAGCCATCGGAATTTACCTCCGCCAGCACGCTCGAATTCGCTGCGCTGACGAAGGAGGCCGGCATTCCCGATGGCATCTTCAATGTGGTCACCGGCTTCGGGCCCGAGATCGGCACCGAGCTGATCTCGCACCCCGGCGTCGCCAAGATCACCTTCACCGGATCGGACACGACAGGCGCCAAGGTCTACGAGGCTGCGGCGCGTAGCCTCAAACGCGTCTCGCTCGAGCTCGGCGGAAAGTCTCCCAACATCGTCTTTGAGGATGCCGATCTCTCCGCTGCGGCGGCCGGCGCGGTCTCCGGCATCTTCGCGGCGACGGGCCAGACCTGCATCGCCGGATCGCGCCTCTTGGTGCAGAGCTCGATCAAGGACAAGTTCGTCGAGCGCCTCTTGGACCTCGCGCGCTCCGCCAAGATCGGCGATCCCATGCTGGCCGACACCAATATCGGCCCCATCACGACGCCGGCCCAGTACAAGAAGGTGCTCGACTATATCGATGTTGCGAAGGCGGAGGGCGCGCGCTGCCTGCTTGGCGGAAACCCGGCTTCGGGCGCGGGCATCACCGGCGGCCAGTTCGTCGAACCGACGATTTTCACCGATGTCGACAACACCATGCGGATCGCGCGCGAGGAGGTATTCGGGCCGGTGCTCTCAATCATCTCTTTCGACACCGAGGAGGACGCCATCCGCATCGCCAACGACACGATCTACGGCCTTGCCGCAGGCATCTGGACGCGCGACCTCGCGCGCGCCGTCCGCGTGCCGAAGCTCTTGCGCGCCGGAACGGTGTGGGTGAACACCTACCGCGCCATCAGCTACATGATGCCGTTCGGCGGCATGAAGCATTCGGGCGTCGGGCGCGAGAGCGGGATCGACGCGGTCCGCGAGTATCTGGAAACCAAGAGCGTCTGGATCTCGACCGCGCAGGACGTGCCGGCCAATCCGTTCGTCATGCGCTGAGCGGATGGCAGTCCATTCATAGCGGCGACCGGAGCAAGCGTTGCTTGTCGATGATCGGGGGCGTCATGGAGGCAGCCATCATGTCGGCGGGCCGTCCAGGATCGGCGGCTGGAACGCAAGGCTGAAAGCTCCGAAGTCTCAGGCCGTCCTTGCGACTGGGTTCGGCATCGCGACGCGCAGCGCATAGTAGACCGCACCTGCGATGGCAACGCCAAAGAACCAGCCATAGACACCCCACCAGGATGGCAGGATGGACGTGAAGTTGGGCAGGATGGACGAGAAGAGGGCCCCAACCGCTGCAGCGACAAGGGCGTTCACATTCCAGCCGTTCTGATAGCGATACTCGCCTTCCTCCTGGTACAACGCGGGCACGTTTACTGCGCCCTTCGCAATCAGATAATAGTCGACCATCAGGATGCCGAAGATCGGCCCCATCGTCGCGCCGATCACGCCTACGAAAGAAGCGGCGCTGCCTTCCCACGGCGCGAACGGATAGAGCGCGAGCGCGATCAAAGCCGCGATATAGCCGCCCTTCTTGAAGTCGATGTATTTGGGAAACACGTTGGAGAAATCGAACGCCGGCGAGACGAAATTGGCGACGACATTGATGCCAAGCGTCGCCACCGCGAAGGTAATTGCCGCGAGCAACGCCAGGAACCAGCTGTCGAACTTCGCCGAAATCTGGTCCGGGTGCAGCAGCACTTCGTTGTAGACGTGGAAGGCTGCGATCGTGGTTACGCCGGCAACCAGCGAGAACAGGATCAGATTGACCGGGAGCCCCCAGATATTGCCCTTGCGCACCGCGGCCACGTCCGGCGCGTAGCGCGAGAAGTCGCAGAAATTGAGGTACAACGCCGCAAAGTAAGTGATCCAGGTCGCGGCGACCGCGAACAGCGCGGTGGGCGAGCCCGGCGCACCAAAGACGCCGACGTCCTTGGTCTTTTCGAGCAGCACGTCCTGCGGAATCGGCGAGATCAGCGAGATGCCGCCCGCTTTGATGCAGAGAAAGACCGCGAGGATCAGCATCATCACCCAGACCGCCGGCCCGGCCCAATCCTGGAAGCGGCGCACCGTCTCCATGCCATGCTGAATGATCAGAAGCTGCAGCGCCCAGACCACGACAAAGCAGATGACTTCGAGACCGGAATGGCCAAGCAAGTGCGTCGATTCATGAAACGATTTGAAGACCTCCATGCGCGTCAAAAGCGCAACGATGGCGCCCGATGCGGCCGAGGTCTGAGCGCCATACCAGAAACAAGCGACGATCGCTCGGACCAGGGCAGGAACGTTGGCGCCCCAAACGCCAAAGGAGGCGCGCGCCAGAACAGGATAGGGCACGCCGGTCTTGACGCCGGCATGGCCGATAAGGCTCATCAAAAAGAAAACGACCAGCGAACCAATTCCGATCGCCAGGATGAAATTGACAAAACTGCCACAGAGGAGAAACAAGCTCGCCGCGAGGTAATAGCCCCAGAGGCTATGCACGTCCGAGGTCCAAACGTTGAATATGCTGAACGCCCCCCAATTGCGGACCTTCGCGGGCGCCAAATCCTCATTGTAGAGCGAGGGCGACGCGTTTTTGATCTCCATGACTCCCTCCGACGGCCTTTGATAACAATCAGATTTAACCACGCTTTGTGATGCTTCACCAGCTACACATGGAGTCGGCCATCAGCGAAACCGAAACTCTGCTGACCCATGGCGGGGTTCATTTTGTGAGCAAGGTGGGATAACTCGCTGGCAATCATTTCACTTCGCTGATATCGGGGCTGGAGAACTTGCCTACCCTCGGCAAGGCCGTGCTGTGGCAAGGCGCGCAGAAGATCCGCTTTGGGATGGTGTGATGGCAGACCCCCCTTATCCCCGCGATTTGCGCGGCTACGGACGCAACCCGCCGCATCCGCATTGGCCCGGTGACGCCCGCGTCGCGGTGCAATTCGTGGTGAACTTCGAGGAAGGCGGCGAGAACAACATTCTGCATGGCGACGCCGCCTCGGAGGCTTTCCTCACCGATGTGCTCGGTGCCCAGCCCTGGCCGGGGCAGCGCCATGCCAATGTCGAGTCGATGTTCGAATACGGCTCCCGTGCCGGCTTCTGGCGGCTGTGGCGCATCTTCACCGAACGCAAGCTGCCGACGACCGTGTTCGGTGTGGCGACGGCCTTGAAGCGCAACCCGGAAGTGGTTGCGGCGATGAAGGAGGCGGGCTGGGACATCGCGAGCCACAGTCTGAAATGGATCGAGCACAAGACCATGTCGGAAGAGCGCGAGCGCGCCGAGATCGCCGAGGCCATCCGCGTGCATACCGAAGCGACGGGGATGCGGCCGCGCGGCTGGTACACCGGGCGCTCCTCGATCAACACCATCCGGCTTCTGATGGAGGTGGGCAGCTTTCTCTATTTGTGCGATTCCTATGCCGATGATCTGCCCTATTGGGTCAAAGGCCCGGCCGCGCCGCAGCTGATCATTCCCTATACGCTCGATGCCAACGACATGCGTTTCATCAACGCACAGGGTTTTGCCGGCGGCGATGATTTCTTCACCTATCTCAAGGACAGTTTTGACCTGCTTTACGCCGAGGGCGAGACCGCGCCGAAAATGATGTCGGTCGGCTTGCATTGCCGCATTGTCGGCCGCCCCGGCCGCGCCGCGTCGTTGCTGCGCTTTCTCGACTACATCTCAAAGCACGAGCGCGTCTGGGTGCCGACGCGATTGCAGGTCGCCGAGCATTGGCATGCGAATCTGGCGCATCTGGCCAAGCACGCGCCGAGTATCGGCTAGTCGTCCGTTAAGAAGCCCATTTGATAGCGGCTGGAACAGCGAGCAGCCGCCACAAAGCGTTCAAGTGCCCATCATAGTGATTACCCGGCAGCGCCTTGGCAGGGAAGGAAGTCGGCGCTGACAGAGCGCCAAGGCGAAACAGACGAGCATCCCGGTCGCCGTGCGGCAAAGTGGCGGATTGGCCCGCGCCGTTAACGATCCCTTAACCGTCGCAGCCTAGCTTGTGGTTACTTTTCGGTTAATAGACCGCGCGGTTCGTTCCGGGAGGACAGCCGATGGCCATCGATACTCTGACGTATTCCGAGCTTGGCGCCCACCTGACAATCTCGCCCACGGCCGCTCGTTCGCTTGCCAAGCGGCTCGGGCTGCCGCGCTTCCTTTCGGATGATGGCAAAGCATTGGTGCGCGTGGACCTTGCGCAAATACGGCATACGCCACGCCCACCTGGCCGTCGCGAGGCAGGCAACGTGGCCCTCACGGCAAAGATCGCGGCAATGCAGACGGAGATCGCGCGGCTGGATGCGCTGGCAGGGCGTCACCGGGCCGATTTCGAGCGTGAGCGCGAGCGCGCCGATCGGCTGATGGTTGAACTGCTGCAGGCTAAAGCAGAGACGACGGCGGCCAAGGAGGCGACGGCCCGGCTTGAAGGTTTTCTGCGAAGCAGTGGTCGAACGGAGGACGCGATCAACAGCCATGGACTGGCTGCACGCCGGCCGGGAACCCTGGCCGCAGACCTGGTGGCCGCAGACCGCAAGGCGGTGAGGGAGCAATCGACATCCTGCAATTCCGGCTTGCCGGGGAAATCCTGAGGCAACAATGACCAGCATCACCGATATTCGCGAGATGAAGGCCCGCATTATCGTACTTGGGGTCGGCGGCGCCGGCGGCAATGCTGTCAACAATATGATCGCTTCCGGGCTGCAAGGTGTTGAATTCATCGTCGCCAACACGGACGCCCAGGCGCTCGCCTCGTCGAAGGCCGAGCGCATCATCCAGATGGGCGCGCAGGTAACCCAGGGTCTTGGCGCCGGCGCGCAGCCCGAAGTGGGGCGCGCCGCGGCCGAAGAGGCAATTGACGAGATCCGCGATCATTTGACCGGCGCGCACATGGTGTTCGTTACGGCCGGCATGGGCGGCGGGACCGGCACTGGCGCTGCTCCCGTCATCGCCAGGACGGCGCGCGAGCTTGGCATTCTCACCATCGGTGTCGTCACCAAGCCTTTCCACTTCGAGGGGCAGCGGCGCATGCGCTTTGCCGAACAAGGCATCGCGGAACTGCTCAAGGCGGTCGACACGCTGCTGGTCATCCCGAACCAGAACCTGTTTCGGGTGGCGAACGAGAGGACCACTTTCACCGATGCGTTCGCGCTGGCCGACCAGGTGCTTTATTCGGGTGTGGCCTGCATCAGCGATCTCATCGTCAAGGAAGGTCTGATCAATCTCGATTTTGCCGACGTTCTCAGCGTCATGCGCGAGAAGGGCAAGGCCATGATGGGCAGGGGCGAGGCTTCCGGCCCCAAGCGCGTGCTCGACGCCGCCGTGGCCGCGATCTCCAATCCATTGATCGAGGATCCCTCGATCAAGCGCGCCAGCGGTCTCATCATCTCCATCACCGGCGGCCGGGATCTCATGCTGTTCGAAGTCGAAGAAGCCGCGACCCGCATTCGCGAAGAGGTCGATGCGGACGCCAACATCATCGTCGGCGCCACTTTCGATGACAGCCTGGACGGTGTCGTCCGCGTCTCGGTGGTGGCGACCGGCATCGATAACCTCGGCGCGACGCGCCAGGCGCAAGCATCAAGCCTGCTGGCGGAACTTGCCAGCAAGCTGCGCGACGAGAACCTCCGCAGCGCCGAGCGGATCGAGCATCGTGCATCGCGGCCGCAACTGAGGAGTCCGGCGCTCCACCTGACGGCCCGACACCTCGAACAGCCGTCAACAAAGCCGATATCGGAACAGGCGCGCAATGCGGCTCGGCGTGGTCTTGATCCGCACGGCCGCTTATCCGCTGCGCGCAATTCGATCGAGCAAGTTCTCGATATCCCGGCCTTCCTTGGCCGCAGGACCAACTGAAGGCCAAGTGAAAACCGGCTCGCGCGCAAGCGCGTGAGCGTGCCCGTCGACCTTTTCGAGCGCCGCGGCGATCCGATCAGGCGGTGCTTCTGTCCTCCGTCATTCGGCGTTTGACGGTTTCGCAGGTCTTGCGAACGTCCTCGGTGAACAGGGCGCACTCCTCGATGCGCTTGAAGATCTTTTTGGCTTCCTCGCGATATGAGGCCGCGGTATCGCGAATGAAGGCAATTGTCGTATGCACCTCGGCGGTCATTGCCTCGCATTTCTTCGCCGCGCTGATCAATTCAGTCCCCATCGCTTCGATCTCTTTGGCCGCGGCTTCATAGTCGCGCACCACGGCCTCGGCAGCGAGCTGGCCTACACGCGACACCCCTTGTCGATGCTCGACATAGTCCGGCAATGGTTCGGTCGGAACGCGGGGGGCAGCCCTGCCGGGCAATGTGGGCAAGGCCGCCGTGACGTCCGCTTCGAGCTTCGCCAGATCGAGCGCGTTGTTTCTTGGAAACTTCTCGATGTTCGCCATGAATCAAATCTCCTACTGGACTCTACCCCTCCAAGAAATGGAGCCAATGGGCGAGAAAATTCCGGACAGTCGTCGCCCGCCCCGACCACCCCGCGGGATCGCATCCCGGGAATGGCGAGCTGATTGAACATCCTGATTCGTGGCGAAAGATTCGCAAAACTACGGCCATCGTCTATCGTGAAGATGTCCGCCTTGGATGTCCGCTTGCATGGAAGGGGTCCGGCCGACATTCCGCTTGAGCAGCCGACCAGGTTCGACCCTGCTGTTAATCTCAAGACCGCCAAGGCTCTCGGCATCATTGTGCCGCTATCCATCGACAATGCGGCAGATTATCCTTGGCTGTAAGCGCGATCGGCCCTATGCCTGCCGGGCGTGGTTGGTTTGATGCGCCGCCCAAAACCATTGCCGTTTTGGGGGTGTTGTTCGGCGGCGTTTTTCAGTTTGGACCAGTTGACGGGATATGAACCGGAAAGAACGACGTGCGGCCAGCAAGCGACGCGACGAGTTCGCAAGAAGCTCAAGCGCGCTTGCCTTCGGCCCGGCGGGCGTCAGCATTGCCGATCTCGCCGCTGCGGCAAGTCGTTCGCACCGGATGGGCCGCATCAACGAAGCGCAGGAGATTTGCCGTCAAATTCTCGCGCGCGAGCCTGCACATGTGCAGAGCCTGAATCTCCTCGGTCTGATGGCGCAGGCATCCGGCGATCACCGGCTCGCAGTGAAGACGTTCGCTAAAGCGATTGCTTCGGACGAGGTGAACGCAGCTTGCCACTACAATATCGGCAATTCGTACCAGGCGCTGGGTCATCGCACCAAAACGATCGCGCATTTCAGCAAAGCGCTTGCGCTCGGCATGGACGAGAAGGCGGTCAGCTTCATCCTGCAGGGTCCCGTCGTCGCCAAATATGTTGCGCGGATTGCGGGCAAGTGGCCGCTACAGGTAACGAACGTCGAATTGTTCGGCACCGAAAGCATCACCCTGCTTGCAAAGGACCTCTTCCTCCGCTGTGCGATGGAAGCGATGACGCTGTCGAGCGTGCAACTGGAAGTGTTGCTGGGACATGCGCGCGCCGAGCTGCTGCGGCTTGCAGGCGAGCAGGGCGAAGATAGCGGCGAAGCCGACGATAATATAGTCGCCTTTGCTTGCGCACTCGCTCGGCAGTGCTTCATCAACGAATATGTCTATGCACAGACCGAAGCGGAAAGCGGACTTGCGAGCGTACTGCGCGGTCGATTGCTGCAGGACCTGGCGTCGGGGGCCGCAATAGCTCCACTCACGCTGGCGGTGGTTGCGGCCTATTTCCCACTTCATGCCATGCCGACGGCGGAAGCGCTGCTGCGCCGGGATTGGCCTGCGATGGTGGCCGGCCTGTTACAGGTGCAGCTCCGCGAGCCGCTTGAGGAAGCGGGCGAGCGCACCGCCATTGCGACACTCGCGCCCATAAAGAACAGCGTATCATTGCAAGTGATGCGCCAATACGAGGAAAATCCCTATCCGCGCTGGACCATCAACCCGCTCACCGCATTCGCTGCCGATCAGGCGCGGGGAAGGACCATCCCGACAGCGGAACGGCAAGCCGAACTGGATATTCTGATCGCGGGTTGCGGTACCGGCTTGCACGCGGTTCAGATCGCGCAGGTCTATCCGAACGCCCGTTTGCTCGGGGTCGACGTCAGCCTGGCCAGTCTTGCGCACGCGCGCCGAAAGACACGAGAACTGGGCTTGCGCAATATCGAGTATGCACAAGCGGATATTCTGGAATTAGCCACGATCGATCGCACGTTCGATAGCATTGAGTCGGTCGGTGTGCTCCACCATCTTGCAGAACCGACGGCCGGGTGGCGCGTGCTGGTCTCGTTGCTGCGATCGGGTGGCAGGATGCGCATTGGATTATACAGCAATCTGGCCCGCCGCGTCATCGCGGAGGCCCGCGCCCGCATCGCGGCGCGCGGTTATGGCGCCACAGCCGGCGACATAAGGAGGTGTCGCCGGGACATCATCCGCGAGGCGGAACACTGGAAAATGCTGATTGGCGCGAAAGATTTCTACACCATGAGCGGCTGCCGCGACCTGCTGTTCAACGTCATGGAGCATCACTTCACTCTCCCCGAGATCGCGGCATTTCTGAAGGACAATGATCTGTCTTTCCTGACCTTCGAACCCTTTGACGATCCGACGGTGATCGAAAGCTTTCATAGACAGTTTCCGGGCGCGGCCGATGAGGCCAACCTGGATCAGTGGGGCCGCTTCGAAGCCGATCATCCGGAAACTTTTTGGGACATGTATGTCTTCACAGTGCGCAAGAACGCGCACTGAAGCTTCAGGACGCGTCGGCCCAGACTATTCAACCAGTACAAGCTGGCCGATCATCGCCTGCACATGCGCAAGCCACGCGTTGCGGCGCTCCTCTTCGGCAAGGTCGATCTGCATGTAGCTCGACAGCGTGTAGAGATTGGCGCGGTAGAAATAGGTCAGCGACAGGATCGAGAGGTAGAGGTGAAAGCGGTCGCAGTCGCTCCTGAATTCACCGCGCTCGACGCCGCTCGCGAGCACGCGGTCGAGCACGCCGAGCTGCGTGTTGGAGAAGCTGCGGCGGATATTGTTCTTGACGTGACGTCCCTTGAACAGATTTTCCGAGGCCAGGATGCTGAGCAGCTCGGGGTGCTCCCAATAGTAGTTCCAGTTGAACGCGATCAGCGCGGCGAGCGCCTCGCGCGGCCTTGAAAGATCGAGATCGAGCGCTTCCTCGCGCGCGACGAGATCGGCATAGCAGTGCTCGATCACCTCGTGAAACAGCTTCTCCTTGCTCTTGAAATAGTAATAGAGCATGCGGTCATTGCTCTTCGCCGCCTTGCTGATGCGCTCAACGCGGGCGCCGCCATAGCCCTCCCGCGCGAACTCGGCGACGGCCGCGCGTAGCAGCGCTTCGCGCGTCTGGTCGGGGGCGCGCGCCCGCCGCCGCGCCTTTGCGGACTTGGCGCGGCCGGACTTGGCGCGGTTGGGCTTTGCCTTCACGCGCGGAGCGGGCCCGGATCCGGTCCAGTCGATTTCATTCGCCATGGCGCATCCTCGCAAATCACGACCGGCAGCATGGGGGCTGCCTGTTTTTTGGCAAGCCCCTCCGGTTTTTCGCCGTTGACAAGGCGGCCGGACCGGTGTTCGATATGTAGTAAGTACTACATACATTCGGTAATGTCGTCACGGGAGGGTGGCATGAAGCTGTCGGATGTAGTGAAGCTGGCCGCGTTGGCCTTGGTCGCCACCGCCGGAGCCAGCCCTGGAACCGCGCGGGCGGGCGAGCCGCCGCCGATCAAGATCGGCGACATTTCCTCTTATTCGGCGCTGCCGATCGGCACCCGCGGCTACCGCCAGGGCTGGGAGCTGGCCCGCGACGAGATCAACGGCAAGGGCGGTGTGCTCGGCCGCAAGCTCGAGATCATCGCCCGCGACGACGCCGGCAAGCCCGATGTTGCGATCACCCAGGCGACCCAGCTTGTCGAGAACGAGCAGGTCGACATGCTGACCGGAACGATCCTGTCCAATGTCGGACTCGCGGTCGCCGATTTCGCCAAACAGAAGCAGATCTACTTCCTGGCCTCGCAGCCGCTGACGGATGCGCTGATCTGGGAGAAGGGCAACCGCTACACGTTCCGCCTGCGGCCGAGCACCTACACGCAGGCCTCGATCCTGGCAAAGGAAGCCGCCAAATTCCCGGCGCGCCGCTGGGCGACGATCGCGCCCAACTACGAATTCGGACAGGCTGCGGTGGCAAACTTCAAGCGCGAATTGAAACGGCTGCGGAGCGATGTCGAGTTCGTCGGCGAACAATGGCCGCCGCTTGGCAAGCTCGACGCCGGCGCCGTCGTGCAGGCGATGGTCGCGCAAAATCCGGACGCGATCTTCAATGCGACCTTCGGAGCGGATCTGGCCAAGCTCGTGCGCGAGGGCACGACGCGCAACGCGTTCGCCAATCGCTCGGTCGTCAGCATCCTCTCGGGCGAGCCGGAATATCTCGCGCCGCTCAAGGACGAGGCGCCGCAGGGCTGGCTGGTCACCGGCTATCCCCCGAGCGAGATCAAGACGCCGGCGCACGACGCGTTCCTGAAAGCCTATGTCGGCCGCTTCAAGGAGCAGCCGAATATCGGCGCGCTGATCGGCTACATCAATACGCTGGTGCTCGCGAAGGCGATCGAAACCGCCGGCTCGACCAAGACCGACGATCTGATCAAGGCGACCGAGCACCTGAAGGTCGACACGCCGCTCGGCCCGATCGCCTTTCGCGCGATCGATCATCAGTCGACCATGGGCGTCTACATCGGCAAGCTTGCGGTGCGCGACGGTCAGGGCGTGATGACCGACTGGCGCTACGTCGACGGGGCCGACTACCAGCCTGCCGATAAGGACGTGCTCGCCAAGCTGAAGAACTGACGTCCGGATTTCTTTTCCGAATCCTGGAGGCCGCGCCATGAACCTGCTCGCCCCTCGCAACACCTGGTATCCGCTCACCTGGTCGCGCAACGTCACGCGCAAGCTCAGCCGCCATCGTGTGCTCGGGATGGATTTCGTCGTCTATCGCAGCGAAGCCGGAACGCCGGTCGCTCTCGACGATGCGTGTCCGCATCGGCTCGCGCCGCTGTCGATGGGCAAGCTCAAGGGCGATGCCATCGAGTGCGGCTATCACGGCATGACCTTCGGCATCGACGGCCGTTGCGTCCGCATTCCCGGCCAGTCGATCATTCCGCCGAATGCGCGGGTCCCGTCGTATCCGCTGCAGGAGAAGATGGGGCTGGTCTGGATCTGGCCGGGTGATCCTGCACAAGCGGATCCGTCGCTGATCTATGACCTGCCGCAGTTCGGTGACGCCGCCTGGCACGCGGCCGAGGGCGACGCGCTCAGGATCGAGACCAACTATCTCAATCTCGCCGACAATCTCTGCGATCCCGCCCATGTCAGCTTCGTGCACCTGTCGACGCTCGGCAATGCCGCGAGCGAGGAGATTCCGGTCGAGTACTCCTTTGGAGAGGATAGCGTACTGGTCTGGCGCTGGATCAAGGACGCGCCGCCGATTCCGCTGTTCGCCAAGTACGGCAACTTTTCCGGGCACGTCGATCGCTGGCATTACTACGATTACCGCGCGCCGTGCATTGCGGTGATCGACTTCGGCAGCGCCGCGACCGGCGCCATCGTCGATCCCGAAGACCGCGGCGCCGGCTTGCGCATTTTCGCCTGTCACTTCATCACGCCGGTCGATGACAATATCTGCATCGATCACTGGCTGCATGTGCGAAATTTTGCCCTTCGCGATGCGGAGGTGGACCAGCGGCTGCATGCGGACTTCCGCATCGCCTTCAACGAGGACAAAGAGATTCTGGAGCGCATCGAGGAGGTCGCGCAGGCGAGACCGAACGCCAAGTGCATCCGGCTCGCCATCGACGCCGCCCCGCAGCGCATGCGACGCATCGTGGAGCGGATGGTTGCGGGCGAAGCAGAGGCCCGCGCATCGGCGTGAGATTTCAGGGTCTGTCAGCTGGCGAGGTCCTCAATCACCCTCGCAAACATCCGGCGCGTGTCGCTGCTCAGCGGCTCGTGAACATTGTCGTCGAAATTCTTGACCCGCTGCTTTTGCTCCAAATAATGCACCGTCGGCACCAGCGCACTCGTTGCCTCACGACAGAGTACGCGCAGATGCATCAGCGTTTCCGGATTCAATTCGGTGGATTGCAGCTTCTGTATCCCGTCGATAACGCGCGTCAGTTCAGCCTTCGATTGCTCGAAGTCGTCGTCATATTTGAGATATTCGTCGGCATCGCCAACGATCAAGGATCGAAGCGTCTTCAAGTCATCCGGAGTCAGTGGCTTCTCTAGCTGCAATTTTGCGAGAAGCGACCGGTAGGCCGTATGCGACCGAAGGTATTGGCCTGAGGATGATTCAAGTTCACTCAGCTTTTCGGCCAGACGACTATAGTTTTCCGCGGTTCCGGCCGTCGAAGACTGCGCCGCGACGTTCAGCGCCTCCGAGATTTGCGCGACCAAGTCCTGAATGTCAGCCACGGTTACTCCTTTTCTTCGTATGCATAGCTATCGGTGCCGCTTGTGACCGGCATTAATTCAGCTTGCGTGCAAGCGTGCTGCCGAAGATCCCTGTATGCCCACAACAGCGCGCCGGTTGCCGAACCTAGCAACAACGGATTGAGGATTCGCTGGACGAATATTTAAAAGATGAGACATTCCCTTATTGCGGTCTTCGGATCGTCAGCCCAGGCTCATCTCGTTTTCAAGCGCCACGCGGAGCATCCGCGCCAGCTCGGGCTTGCGGTACGGCTTTGCCAGCAGCAGCACGCCCTCGTCGAGGCGGCCGTGATGCAGGATGGCGTTCTCGGTGTAGCCCGAAGTGAACAGTGTCTTGAGCTGCGGGCGGCGCTTGAGCGCCTCGTCGACGAGTTGCCGGCCGTTCATCGCGCCCGGCATGATCACGTCGGTGAACAGGAGATCGACATCGGCGGAATCGACGATTCTGAGCGCCTCCGTGGCATTGGCGGCCTCGAGCGTCGCGTAGCCGAGGCTTGCCACCTGCGCCACCACATATTGGCGCACCAAGGCGTCGTCCTCGACGACAAGCACGGTCTCGCTGCCGCCCGTCACGTCCGCCGGTGACAGATAGTCTGCTGCGGCCTCGCCCTGTCCGGTCGATCGCGGCAGATAGATCTTCACGGTCGTGCCGTGGCCTTCCTCGCTGTAGATCTTGATGTGGCCGCCGGACTGCTTGACGAAGCCGAACACCATGCTCAGCCCGAGCCCGGTGCCCTTGCCGACCTCCTTGGTGGTGAAGAAGGGATCGAACACCTTTTCCAGAAGATCGGCCGGAATGCCGGTGCCGGTATCGCTGACCGCGATCATGACGTAGTCGCCCGGTGCAACCTCGCTGTTCATGCTCGCATAGTCCTGATCGAGGCGAGCATTGCCGGTTTCCAGCACGAGCTTGCCGCCGCCCGGCATCGCGTCGCGGGCGTTGAGGGCAAGATTGAGTACCGCCGTGGTGAGCTGGTTGGGATCGACCAGCGCCGGCCAGGTGTCCTGGGTCAGCCGCGGCGAAATCTCGATCTGCTCGCCGAGCGTCGGATGCAGCAATTTGGCCGCTTCCAGCACCAGCGAGTTGACGTCGACCTCGGCGGGCTGCAGCGGCTGCTTGCGGGCGAAGGCGAGCAGATGCTTGGTGAGCTGCGCGCCGCGCTCGGCGGCATCGTCGATCAGCTTGGCGATCGAGACGAGCTCGGGCCGGTCGACGACGGCGTCGGCCAGGATGCCGATGGTGCCGGTGATGACGGTGAGGATATTGTTGAAATCGTGAGCGACGCCGCCGGTGAGCTGGCCGATCGCGTCCATCTTCTGCGCCTGTCGCATCTGGGCTTCGGCGGCGCGCTTGTCGGTGAGGTCGCGGCCGATGAAGAAGTGACGCTGCACCGGCTCGGACCAGCTTCCCATCCAGTTCAGCGTGATGATGCGCCCATCCTTGTGCGGATAGCGCGCCTCGAAGTTGCGTACCTGCTGCCCGCGCCGCGCCGCGCGCATCTCCTGCCGCGTGGAGTCGAGATCGTCGGGATGGATGAAATCCACCGCGCTGTGGCCGATCATCTCCTCGGGCGTGTGGCCCAGGATCTTCGCCACGCTGGGGCTGACCTGGACGAAATTCCCGACGCTGTCGGTGACCAGGATCAGATCCTGCGAGGTCTCGAAGACCCGCTGCCGCTCCTCCATCTCGCGAGTGAGCGCGGTCTGGGTCCGCTTGCTCTCGGTGATGTCGTGCGCGATTTTCGAGGAGCCGATGATGGCGCCCGCGGCCGATCGTAGCGGGGAGAAGCTCAAGGAGACATCGACATTGTGGCCGTCCTTGTGGACCCGCACCGTCTCGAAATGCTCGATCTGTTCGCCGCGGCCGACGCGAGTGAGCAGGTCGTCAATTTCGTCATGCCGGTGCGGCGGAACGATCAGCGAGATGTGCTGGCCGACGGCTTCCTGCTCGGTGTATCCGAACAGGCGTGCGGCGGCCGCGTTCCAGCCGGTGATGGTGCCATTGAGCGCCTGGGTGATGATGGCGTCGTTGGATGATTCCACCACCGCGCTGAACAGGCGCTCGCGCACCTTGTGCTGGTCGCGCGCAAAGGCGGCCTCGCGCCGCAGCGCGCGGACCAGGCGCGACATCTGGGCCTGCAGGGCGACGTTGTCGACGAGGAGAACGCCGAGCACGAAGCTCGCCGCGCACAGGCCATAGACCCTTCCTGCATAGAAGCCGACGTCGAAACGGCCGCCATTGAGGATCGCGGATAGAGCGATTTCGAACAGCCAGGCGCAGAGCGCGACCATAAGCCACAGATCGAGCACTGACCGTGGCCGCCGACGCCACAGCGAGGCGAGCGCCACAAGCGTGAGGCCGCAGATGGACGTGGTGACGACCGCCTCGAGCGGCGTCTCGCGTCCATTGATGACCAGGGGCGGCAGGATGTCGTGCCAGACGACGGTGAGCCAGATACTGACGAGGAGCGCAGCAACAACCGCGGCACCGGCCGCGACAATCGATTTTCCAACCGGCCAGGCGTTTGCCTTGACAGGCGCCTTAATGCTGCTGAGCCCATAGGCGATCACCAGCGTCGGAAAGACGCTGTGCCAGATCATGTAGAGCCAGACGGTGGTCTGCGGGCCCGCGCCCAATAATCCGGTCGGCGTGAAAAGGCCGGGGAAGCTGAGGGCATGAAGCAGGGCGATCGGCGCCGTGAACAGATATCCGCTGGCCAGGAACAGCAGCCCCCGGGCGCGCAGGATCGCAAATTGCGAAAACAAAAGCACCGAGGTGATGATGTCGTTGATCGCAAGCGCCGATTGATAGCTGGCGACGAACGCGGGAACCGGCGTCAGCGGGACGCGCGCAAAGGGGACGATGATGGCAAAGAGAATGACGGAGGCGCCGACCACGATCGCTGCCGCGGTGCGGTCGCCTCTGCCCGCCGGCAGGGTCGACAGAAAGATGTTACGGTCATTGACCGTCTGCATGCGCGTCTCCCAACGCGGTAGACCTATGGTTCCATTACCGATTTTAATGAATCAACCGTGGGTTACCTATAACTTGAATCGTTGGGGAGCCCAAACCACTCAGCGGACCAGGTAACTGCCCCTTTACTGACTGACCCAAAATAGCCACCGACTTTTGCAGTTATCCGGTGGTTCCATTGTAGGGTTGCGCGCGCCAAGCATTTCCCGGAGTGAGCAATGCCCCGTGTTCTCGTTGTCGACGACCAGAAGGACGTGCGCGCCATGATCATCATGGTGCTGAAGCTCAGCCATTTCGAGGTGAGCGAGGCCGAAAACATCAAGGGGGGATTGCAGGCCTTTGGTGAGGCCGATTTCGATGCTGCGGTCGTGGACGTCTTCCTGAAAGACGAGAGCGGCTTCGACCTGATCGCGGCGCTGCGCGAGCGCTCGCCGGGACTGCCGGTTGTGGCGGTCTCGGGGTTGGCGACGCTCGATGCGGTCGCGCGCTCGGCCGAACTGTCCAGCGTCGTCTGCCTGCAGAAGCCGTTCCGGCCGGTGGAACTGATCCGCGCCATCGAGACGGCACGTGGCGCGGCCGCGCAGGCCGCACCGAAGCGTGCGGCAGGTTAGTTGTGCAGGAGGGGTAAGCTTTAGCCGAGCTCGTAGGGTGGGCTGAGCGAAGCGAGCCCACCATTTTCTTTCCGCGTGTGCGGCTTCAATGGTGGGCACGGCGCGTTCGCGCCTTTGCCCACCCTACGGCTACAGCCAAAAACATCAACGCCCCGGCGAACCGGGGCGTTGGTTTCGAACCAGATCGCGACGGCCTCAGGAGCCCTTCGGATTGAGCTCGGTGTAGCCGCCCTTGTTGTCCCAGCGATAGACGACATAGTCGAGCTGCTTGATGTCGCCCTTGGCGTCATAGGCCATCTTGCCGATCACGGTGTCCCAGGAGCCCGCCTTAATCGCAGCCATGACCTTCTTCGGATCCGTGGTACCGACCTTCTTCGCCGCCTGCGACCAGACCTGGATCGCCGCATAGGTGTAGAGGGTATAGCCCTCGGGATCGATGTTCTTGGCATTGAACTTCTCGACGATCGCCTTGGCGGTCGCCTTCTTGCGGGGATCGGGACCGAAGGTGAAGAGGGTGCCTGCGCCGGCGGGGCCGGTGATCGAGGCATATTCCTTGTCGGCGAGCGCATCGCCGGCCATCAGGATGGTCTTCAGGCCCTGGTCGCGCATCTGGCGCAGGATCAGCCCGGCTTCGGTGTGATAGCCGCCGACATAGACGAGGTCGATGTTCGCCTGCTTCAGGCGCGAGACGATGGCGTTGAAATCCTTGTCGCCCTGATTGTAGGACTCGTACATCTTCTCCATCACGCCGGCCTTGTTGAGCGCCTTCTTGGTCTCATCGGCAAGCCCTTTGCCGTAGGTGCTCTTGTCGTTGAGGATCGCGATGTTCTTGCCCTTGAAGTGTTTCGCGATGTAGGCGCCGGCCACCGCGCCTTGCTGGTCGTCGCGGCCGCAGACGCGCGCCACGTTCCAGAGCTTGCGCTCGGTGAAGAGCGGGTTGGTGGATGCCGGCGTGATCTCCAGCACGTTGCCGTCGGCATAGGCCTCGGAGGCGGGGATCGATGACGACGAGCAGTAGTGGCCGGCGACGAACGGAATCTTGGAACCCGCGATCTTTTCCGCCACCGAACGTGCCTGCTTGGGATCGCAGGCGTCGTCCTCGATGTCGAGCACGATCTTCTTGCCGAGCACGCCGCCGGCGGCATTGAGGTCAGCAACCGCCATTTCGGCGCCGTTCTTGAGCTGCCGTCCGAACGCGGAATACTCTCCGGTCATCGGCCCCGCGACCGCGATCGTAAGGTCGTCTGCAAATGCGGCGCTCGATACCGCCAATGATGCGCCCAGTGCCAGTCCGATCAGCTTCAATGATTTCATGAGGGATCCTCGCGGGTGTTCGACTCGTGGGTAATGCCGGGCAGGCCGGCTCCTGCAAACCGAGACATTGTCGGATGATTTTGCGCCGAAGTCATCGGCAATTTTCGGGCAAAGTGGTCATCCCGTCGCAGAATCTTGCCGCAGATTCTGGGCAGGGACTAGCCGCGGCGGCCGCCTTCCAGATAGGCGGCGCGGATTTCGGGGCGCTCCAACAGCTCCGCCCCGGTTCCTTTGAGCGTGATCTGCCCGTTGACCATGACATAGCCGCGATGGGCGAGCTTGAGCGCGTGATTGGCGTTCTGTTCCACGATCAGAACGGTCAGGCCGTCCTGTCGGTTGAGCGTGCGGATCGCCTCGAAAATCTGCCGCGCGATCAACGGCGCCAGCCCCAGCGACGGCTCGTCCAAGAGGAGCAGGCGAGGGCGGCTCATCAGCGCGCGGCCGATCGCGAGCATCTGCTGCTCGCCGCCGGACAGCGTGCCGCCGCGCTGGGCGAGGCGTTCCTTCAGCCGCGGGAACAGCGCGAAGACCCGCTCCAGCCCGGTGGCGCCCTCCGCCTCGCTGGTGTCGGTCGCATCGGCGCCCATCTGCAGGTTCTCGGCGACGCTCATGCGCGGAAAGATCCGGCGACCCTCGGGCGATTGCGCGATCCTCAACCGCGCGATCTCATGGGTCGGCACCGCGGTGATGTCGCGGCCGTCGAACAGGATCGTGCCGGCGCGTGCGCGGGGCCGGCCGAAGATCGTCATCATCAATGTCGACTTGCCGGCACCGTTGGCGCCGATGAGCGCCACGATCTCGCCGGCGTTGATGTCGAGATCGACGCCCTTCAGCGCCTCGATCTTGCCATAGGCCGCGCGCAGCCCCCGGATCGCGAGCAGGGGCGCGGTCATGGCAGCACCCTCTCATCGTCATGGCCGGGCTTGACCCGGCCATCCATCCTAACCAGAGACCCTTGTCGAAGAACGATGGATGCCCGGGTCAAGCCCGGGCATGACGAGAGTGGAGATTGCCGGATCACGCGTCGCTCTCCATGACGGCGATGGCTTCTTTCTCGTCGGCGCCGAGATAGGCGGCGATCACCTTGGGATCGTCGCGCACGTCGGAAGGCGCGCCTTCCGCGATTTTCACGCCATAATCCATCACCACCACGTGGTCGGAGATTTCCATCACCACGCTCATGTCGTGCTCGATCAGGAGGATCGAGGTGCCCTGGTCGCGGCGGATCGACAGCAGCAATTCGCTCAATGCCGCGCTCTCGCGCGTGTTCAGGCCGGCGGCAGGCTCATCGAGGCAGAGCAGCGCGGGCTCGGTGCACATCGCGCGCGCAATCTCGAGCCGACGCTGGTCGCCATAAGGGAGGTTGCCTGCGGCATCGTCGGCGCGGTCGATGAGCCCGATGCGATCGAGCCAGAATTTTGAAAGCTCGATCGCGCGTCTTTCCGCGGCCTGGTAGGTGGGCGCGCCGATCAGACCGAGAAAGGTCAACCCGGAGGCGCGCATCAGCGTGTTGTGCTGGGCGACCATCAGGTTCTCCAGCGCGGTCATGCCCGGGAACAGGCGGATGTTCTGGAAGGTGCGGGCGACCTTGGCCTGCTTGGAGATGCGGAAGTCATTGAGCCGCTCCAGCGCGATCTCGCCACCGCCATCGCGCTGCATCCGCATGGTGCCGCCGGTCGGCTTGTAGAAGCCGGTGATGCAGTTGAACACGGTGGTCTTGCCGGCGCCGTTCGGGCCGATCAGCGCCGTGATCTGCTTGCGGCCGGCGGCGAACGAGAGCGCGTTGACGGCGATGATGCCGCCGAAGCGCATGATGAGATGGTCGACGGTGAGGATATGGCCGTCGCTCATCCGTGGCCCTCCTTGACAAGGTCGGAGGAGATCGCCTGCGCCTGCTTCAGGAACACGGTCGGTGCGCGATGGCCGATCAGCCCGCGCGGCCGCCAGATCATCAAGAGCACCATGGCAAGGCCGAACACCAGCATGCGGAATTGCTCGAGGCCGCGGAACAGCTCGAAGCCGCCGATCATGGTGAGCGCCGCCAGCGCGACACCGAGCTGCGAGCCCATGCCGCCGAGGACGACGATCGCGAGCACCAGCGCCGATTCCTGGAAAGTGAAGGATTCCGGGCTGATGAAACCCTGGCGGGTCGCAAAGAACGCGCCGGCGAAGCCACCGAACATGGCGCCGGTCGCGAACGCCGTGAGTTTTGTGGTCGTCGTGTTGATGCCGAGCGCGCGGCAGGCAACCTCGTCCTCGCGCAGCGCCTCCCAGGCCCGCCCGATCGGCAACCGTCGCAGACGGATCGTCACCCAGTTGGTGAGTAGCGCCATTGCCAGGATCACGTAGAACAGGAACACGATGCGATGGGTCGGCGAATACTCGATGCCGAGCCTGGCGGCGAGCCCGTTATCGTCGGCGGTCAGCGGAATGCCGAACAGCGTCGGACGCGGGATGCCGGAGATGCCGTTTGGTCCGTTGGTGAGGGACTGCCAGTTGATGATAACGAGGCGGATGATCTCGCCAAAGGCGAGCGTCACGATCGCGAGATAGTCGCCGCGGAGCCTCAGGACCGGAAAGCCCAGCATCACGCCCCAGAGCGAGGCGAGGAAGCCAGCAATCGGCAGGCAGACCCAGAACGACAGCCCGAAGGTGGTGGCAAACAGCGCGTAGGAATAGGCGCCGACCGCGTAGAAGGCGACGTAACCGAGGTCGAGGAGACCCGCGAGGCCGACCACGATATTCAGGCCCCAGCCGAGCATGACATAGGTCAGCACGAGAATGCCGAGGTCGAGGATATAGGTCTGGTCGTAGAAGATGACCGGAACCAGCAGCGTGAAGACCAACAGCACCGGCCCGACCAGACGGCCGGCGATGTCGAGCCCGCTCTGGACGACCGGCGGAATGAGCTGGCGCGTGTCGGCAGGCCCGAGCCATTGCCGCAGCAGCTCGATCACGATGCTGCCGCCGAACACGGCGCCGACAAGGGCGGCAAGCTCGCCGAAGCGCGTCCAGTAGATCAATTGCCCGGTCGGGCCGGCTTCGGTGCGGATGCCGATCATCAGCGAGAACAGCACCAGCGCCACCGCCGCGCTGATCAGCGCCTTCTTCAGGATGAAGGCAATGCTCGCGGACATCGCCGCAGATGTAGCCGAAGATGTTGCCACTTTGGGCTCGGGCGCGGTGACGCTCACGCGGCCGCCTTCTAGACTTTTTCGACTTCGGGCCGGCCAAGCAGGCCGGTCGGAAGGAAGATGAGGACCACAATCAGAACGGAAAACGCGGCAACGTCCTTGTACTCGACCGAGAAATAAGCCGACCAGAAGGTCTCGATCAGCCCGATCGCGAGCCCGCCCAGCATCGCCCCAGGCAGCGAGCCGATGCCGCCAAGCACCGCCGCGGTGAAGGCCTTGATGCCGGCGACAAAGCCCATGAAGAAATCGACGAGGCCGTAATAGAGCAGGTACATCATGCCGGCGACGGCGGCGAGTGCTGCGCCGATCACGAAGGTCATGGAGATGGTGCGGTCGACGTCGACGCCGAGGAGGGCGGCCATGGTCTGGTCTTGCTCACAGGCGCGCATGTCGCGCCCGATCCGCGTGCGCGCGACGAACCAGGTGAAAACGAGAAGCAGCGCGACGGTGGTAAGCACCACGACGATCTGGATGTTGGAGAGCCGCACGACGAAGCCGTCGGCGCTTTCATGCAAGGTGTAGCCGCCGGTGATGATCGGCGCCACCGGTTTCACGCGCGCGCCTTGCGCGACCTGTGAAAAATTCGAGAGCACGAACGACATGCCGATCGCCGACAGCATCGGCGCGAGACGGAAGGAGCGGCGCAGAGGCCGGTAGGCGATGCGCTCCACCGTCCAGCCATAGAGCGCGGTGATTGCCATCGACACCAGGAGCACGATCAGCAGGATCACGGGGATTGCCGTCATCCCGAACGACACCAGCACCAGGAACGAGATCAACGCGATGAAGCCGCCGATCATGAAGATGTCGCCATGGGCGAAATTGATCATGCCGACGATGCCATAGACCATGGTGTAGCCGATCGCGATCAGCCCGTAGATCGAGCCAAGCACAAGGCCATTGATCAGTTGCTGAGCGAAATAATCCATGGCTGCCAATTGAATGAACCGTCGACGCGGCGCTGGCCCCAGGCAGCCTTGGACGCCGCATCGTTGACGGTTTCTTAACAAGCGGAACCCTGAGCGGCAACAGCGCTCGCCATCAGCAAATGGGCTTGTACAGGATTGTTTCTGCTGCCGGTTCCCTTGCCCCGGAGGCGACAACGGCTCGACACATTAAAACCGCCGATGGGAACTGTGTTCCCCGGCAACCAAACCGAAGCGCTTGGGTTGTCACGGGTTGTGTTCAATCAGGGAGATCCCGAAATGAGCAACCCCAATCAGAAGCCGGGTCAGCAGAACCAGACCCCGGGCCAGAAGCCCGGCCAGCAGCAGCAGGGTGGCGGCCAGCCGAAGCCCGGCCAGCAGCAACAGCAACCCGGCGAGGGACGCTAGTTCGGGGCGACAGTAGCGTAGAGTCGCGCCACATAGCATAAAGTAGCGTAACGGAAGGAGGGTCCCGCAGTGAGGCGGGACCTTTCTTTTTCGGCCAAAAGCTGGGCGGTCGGCGCCGCCTTACGGGCGTCTGGGAGCGAGGGATAAGCGGGCCGCCGCATCATTAAGGTAAACAAAGGGTTTAAATTGCGGATCGCAATTTAAGGGCGTTACGTCACCCGCAAAGCGGCGTGCCCGGTGAGGTGCGCCCAGTCATTTGCGGGAAGCGACATGTCCACGAACTGGCGGATCAGCTCATTCAACGGCGCGCTCTTGGCGGCCTATTTCATTCCGACCTGGACCATCCTTTCGTTTCGGATCATGGCCTCGCCGATCCACTCCTTCTACGAGCGGCCGAACGTGTCGGTGGCGTTCTTCGCCAGCGACACTCTGCACTTTGCCGCGACCGGCATGGTGCGCGCGGCCTGGCTGCTCGCGCTCGGCCGAATGACGGTGGTGGCGTTCTTTGCGATCTTCCTCCTGCTTCTCACGCGCCCCGTGATCCGCAAGGCCGGCGGCTGCAACGAGGCGCTGGCGATCGCGCTCGCCATTGGCAGCGTGATCTGCTTTGCCATGATGCTGATGGCCAACTATGTGCACGAGCCCGAGGCCATGCAGCTCCACGCCACCGAGCTCTTGATGCTGCTCGGCACGGCAATCGTGATGCTGGTCGAGCCTCCGGCGGAATCCGTGGCAACGGTGACGGCCGAGCAGGGCGCGGTGCTACCGCTTCAAGAGCCCCAGCTCTTCCACAATCGCTGACGCCTCCTTCACGGCGTGGTTGGCGGCGGGCACGCCGCAATAGATCGCCTGCTGCAGCAGGATCTCCTTGATATCGTCCGGCGTAAAGCCGCCTTCTGCGAGTGCTGCACGCACATGCAGGCGGAATTCGTCCCACTGGCCGAGCGCCACCAGGGTGCCGATCACGAGCACGCGGCGCGTGCGCTCGTTGAAATGCGGCCGCGTCCAGATCTCGCCCCAGGCATAGCGCGTGATCAGGTCCTGGAATTCGGTGTTGAAGGCGTTGCGGGTCGCGGTCGATTTGTCGACCCACGCGTTGCCAAGAACTTTCCGGCGCTTGGCCATGCCGCCGTCGCGGCGCTGCTGATCGTCCATGGATTTTGTCCTCCGTCATTCCGGGATGCGCGAAGCGCAGACCCGGAATCTCGAGATTCCGGGTTCGCCTCTTCGAGGCGCCCCGGAATGACGAGCAGGTTACTTCTGCGTCAAGAACCCTACCACCGCCTCGGTGAAGGCGTGCGATTGCTCGACGTTGGAAATGTGGGCGGCGTCGAGAATGGTCAGGCTCGCGCCGGGGATCTGGCTGCGGATCAATTCGCCGGCTGCGATCGGGGTCGCCATGTCGTGGCGGCCGGCGATGACGAGTGTCGGGCTCTTGACCTTCGGCAGCAGCGCGCGCTGGTCAAGCGTCGACAGCGCCTCGCAGCAGGCGAGGTAGCCCTGAACAGGCGAGGCGAGCAGCATCGCCTTCAAATTGGCGGTGATCTGCGGCTCGCGCTCGCGGAAGTCCGCGGTCAGCCAGCCGGCGATCACGGTATCGGCGACGGCGGCCACGCCGCCTTCCTTCACCGCCTTGATGCGGTTATTCCAGTTGGTGGGATCGGCGTAGTAGCAGGCGGTATTGGACAGGATGATCTTGTCCATCCGCTCCGGCGCGTTGGCGCCCAGCCATTGCCCGACCATGCCGCCCATCGACAGTCCGCACCAATGCACCCTGTCGATGTTGAGGCCGTCGAGGATCGCGAGCACGTCGCGGCCGAAGCGCTCCATCGAATAGGGTCCCGGCGGCACGCCGGACTTGCCATGGCCGCGGCGGTCGTAGCGGACGACGCGGAACACCTGCGTCAGCGCCTTCATCTGCGGCTCCCACATCTGCATGGTGGTGCCGAGTGAATTCGACAGCATCAACGTTGGTCCGGCCTGGCGGCCCTCGACGGAGACGTTGAGCAGGCATCCGTCGGCATCGATCATCGGCATGTTGTTTTACCCTCGTCATGCGCGGGCTTGCTTGCCCGCCGAAGCTTTGGCGTAGGCGGGACCCGCGCATCCATCCAAGAAGAGTCTTTCTTTTCGATGGATTGCCGGGTCAAGCCCGGCAACGACATCGGAGTATTAGTCGAGCGACGCGAGCAGGCGGTCGATCAGGGCTTGCGAGACCCCCTGATAGGCCATCGGCTCGAACAGTTTTGCGAGCTTGCTCGCGTCGAGCTGCGCAGTCACCCTCGAATCGCTCATGAGCACGTCGCGCAGATGTTTTTTGTCGGCGACCGCCTTCTTGCTCGCGGCCTCGATCAGATGGTGCGCGTCGGCCTTGCCGATCGTCTCCGCGAGCGCGAAGCTCACCGCTTCCGCCATGATCAGCCCGTGCGTCGCATCCAGATTTTCGCGCATGCGCGCGGCGTCGACCTCGAGCCCCTCGGCGAGATCGACGATCGCGGCCAGCGCGCCCGACGTGACCAGCATCAGGGCCGGCAAGGTCGGCCATTCCGCATGCCAGGGGCCGGCAGAGCGCTCATGGTCCTGCACTTGCGCGGCGAAGATCGTCGCGGCGAGATTGGGCGCCATGGTCGCAGCACCCAGGGCGCTTGCGGCCGCAACCGGGTTTCGCTTGTGCGGCATGGTCGAGGAGCCGCCGCGGCCGGCGCCGGCAGGTTCGAACGCTTCGCTGACGTCGGTTTGCATCATCAAGGAGACATCGCGCGCGATCTTGCCGCAGCTTCCGGCGAGAATCGCGAAGACCGAGGCGGCATCCGCGATACGGTCGCGATGAGTGTGCCACGGTGCTTCCGGCAGCGGCAGATCAAGCTCGCGCGCCAATGCCTCCGACACTGCAAGCCCCTTGTCGCCAAGTGCGGCGAGCGTGCCGGCGGCACCGCCGAATTGCAGCGCCAGCGTTTCGCGCGCGAGGCGCTTCAGCCGCAACTTGGAGCGATGCAGCGCCGCGGCGTATTCGGCAAGCTTCAGCCCGAACGGCATCGGCAGGGCATGCTGCAGCCAGGTGCGCGCGACCACCGCGGTGTGGCGATGCTGGCGTGCGAGATCGGCAAAACCAGTGATGGCGCGATCGAGATCGGCGAGCAGCGAATCCATGCCCTTGCGCAGGGTGAGCATCGCGGCAGTATCAATCACGTCCTGGCTGGTGGCGCCCCAATGCACATAGCGCGCGGCCTCCGGGTCGCTTTTGGCGACCAAGGATGTGAGCGCCTTGACCAGCGGGATCGCAAGATTGCCGGAGCGGGTCGCTGCTTCCGCGAGCGCGGCAAGCTCAAACTTGCCGGCCGCGCAGGCTTTGGCAATCGGTGCAACGACCCCTGTGGGAATCAAGCCGACCGCGCCTTCCGCCCGCGCCAGCGCCGATTCGAAATCGAGCATGTGCTGGAGCATCGTCGCATCGTCGCAGGCGACGCGCATCTGAGCGCTCGACAGCATGGGGGCGAGCAGAGGGGAAAGGGAGGTCGCCATGGTGCGCGCGACCTAATCATTCCCACCGCGCCCTGCCAATCCCAAAGCGGCTTTCGCGTGTGCGAATATGCATCCCACGTCGTCCTATGGCGGCCCTTTCTTTTCGCCGTTTCGTGCTTTACTGGGAGATGACAAATCAAGATGTTTCGGGGAGGTCCCCATGGCGATGACAATGACTGGCGAGGTCCAGCTTCCGGCGAGCCGTGAAGCGGTGTGGGCCAAGCTGAACGATCCGGACGTGCTGAAGGCCTGCATCCCCGGCTGCGAGGAGATGGAGAGGACCGACGAGCACGGCTTTCGCGCCGTCGCCAGGATGAAGGTTGGGCCGGTATCGGCCCGCTTCAAGGGCAAGGTCACCTTGAGCGATCTCAATCCGCCGAATGGCTACAAGATCACAGGTGAGGGCGAGGGCGGCGTCGCCGGCTTCGCCAAGGGTGGTGCGACCGTGGCCCTCACCGACAAGGACGGGGGCACGCTTTTGAGCTACAACGTCGAGGCGCAGATCGGCGGCAAGCTCGCCCAGCTCGGCCAGCGCCTGATCAATGGCGCGGCCAAGAAACTGGCCGACGAGTTCTTCGCCAATTTCGCCAAGGCGGTAGAGGGTTAGCGGGTCATGGGAGGGCTGTTCCGGGCGAGGTTGCCCATTGCCGGATCGGCCCATATTATGACTGTGGAATGACTTTAATCGCTGCGTCGCCGACGTGCGCACACGCAGATCAAGAGAGTGCTGATGGCCAAGGTTTCCCTGATCGTTAACGGCAATCCCGTCACCGCGAATATCGACCCCCGCACACTGCTGGTGCAATTTCTGCGCGAGCACCTGCGCCTCACCGGCACCCATGTCGGCTGCGACACCTCGCAGTGCGGCGCCTGTGTCGTGCATCTCGACGGCAAGGCGGTGAAGTCCTGCACCACGCTCACCGTGATGGCTGACGGGCATGAGGTGAAGACCATCGAGGGGCTCGCCGCGGACGGCGCGCCGCTGCATCCGATGCAGGAGGCCTTCCGCGAGCACCATGGCCTGCAATGCGGCTTCTGCACGCCCGGCATGATCATGACCGCGGTCGACCTGGTCCATCGCAAGGGCCATGACCTCTCCGAGCAGGTGATCCGGGAGGAGCTCGAAGGCAATCTCTGCCGCTGCACGGGCTACCAGAACATCGTCCAGTCGATCGCCGCCGGCGCCAAGGCGATGGCGAAGTCCGATCTCGCATAACCGATAACGCGGCACTTCACGCGCGCGAGGGAACCTCATGTACGAATTCAAATATCATCGTCCGGGCACGGTGCGGCAGGCCGCCAATCTGCTCGCCAAGAACGAGGACGCCAAGCTGATCGCGGGCGGGCACACGCTGGTGCCGGTCATGAAGCAGCGCCTTGCCAGCCCGCCGCATCTGGTCGACCTCTCCCACATCGAAGGCCTCGACACGATCGAGATGAAGGGCCGCTCGCTCGTGATCGGCGCGACCGCGAAGCACGCCGACGTCGCGAGCTCCGCTGTCGTCGGCGAGGCGATCCCGGCGCTGGCCGAGCTCGCCGGCGGGATCGGCGATCCCGCCGTGCGTCATCGCGGCACGATCGGCGGCTCGCTCGCCAACAACGATCCGACCGCGGACTATCCGGCCGCGGTGATGGCGCTGGGCGCCACTATCGTCACCAACAAGCGCAAGCTGAAGCCGGAAGAATATTTTCAGGGCCTGTTCACGACCGCGCTGGAAGCGGATGAGATCATCACCAAGGTGATGTTCCCGCTGCCGAAGAAGGCGGCCTATATCAAATTCCGCAACCAGGCCTCGCGTTACGCGTTGGTCGGTGTGTTTGTCGCCAAGCGCCCCTCCGACGTGCGCGTCGCCGTGACCGGCGCGGGCTCGGGCGGCGTGTTCCGCGTCACCGCGTTCGAGGAGGCGCTAAAGAAGCGTTTCTCGCACAAGGTGCTCGACGGCATGACGGTGCCGGCGGATGGGCTGAACAGCGACCTGCACGGCAGCGCCGAATATCGCGCCCATCTGATCGCGGTGCTGGCGCAGCGCGCGGTGGAGGCCGCAACCGCCAAGTAGGCCGCTACGAGTGAGCCGCTACATGTGAACCGCCACAAATCGGCGGTCAAGTGAGCGTACCAGGACTGGATCCTTCATGACTGCATCGGCACTGCCTGCATCGGTCGATGCGCTGCTTGAACTTCTTGCCTCGCGTGGCTATCTCGCGGAGCGGTCGCTTGCGACCGTGACCTATCTGGCGCTGCGCATGGGGCGGCCGCTGTTCCTGGAAGGCGAGGCCGGCGTCGGCAAGACCGAGATCGCAAAGGTGCTGGCGGCGGCGCTGGGACGGAAGCTGATCCGCCTGCAATGCTATGAAGGCCTCGATGTCGCTTCCGCCGTCTATGAGTGGAACAGCGCCGCGCAGATGATCGCCATTCGCCTGGCGGAAGCCGCCGGCGAGACTGACCGCGAGCAGATTTCGGCCGACATCTTCGCCGACCGCTATCTGATCAAGCGTCCGCTCTTGCAGGCGCTGGAGCCGGACGTCGGCGGCAGCCCCGTGCTTCTGATCGACGAGCTCGACCGCGCCGACGAAGCGTTCGAAGCGTATCTCCTCGAAATCCTCTCCGACTTCCAGATCACGATCTCGGAATTCGGCACCGTGAAGGCGCCGAAGCCGCCGATCGTCATCATCACCTCAAACCGCACCCGCGAGATCCACGACGCGCTGAAGCGCCGCTGTCTCTATCACTGGGTCGATTATCCTTCCGCCGAGCGCGAGCTTGCGATCGTCAAGAACCGCGTGCCCGGCATCTCGGCAAAGCTCTCGCAGCAGGTGGTGCGCTTCGTACAGGCGCTGCGCGACCAGGATTTCTACAAGTCGCCGGGTGTTGCCGAGACCATTGATTGGGCGACCGCGCTCTCCGAGCTCGACGCGCGCTCGCTGACTGCGGAGGTGGTCGGCGACACGCTTGGCGCGCTCTTGAAATACCAGGACGACATCGCGCGAATGCAGGGCGAGGGGTTGCAGAAGGTCTTGAAGGAAGCGACGAGCGAGGTGTGATCGATAATAACAACGCTCGTCATTCCGGGGCGCGCGAAGCGCGAGCCCGGAATCCATAACCCCCAACCGTGGCTATAGATTCCGGGCGTGGCCCTTCGGGCCATCCCGGAATGACGAAAGGTGCGGTACCGATGGCCATCAATCATCTTGCACCTCCGACCGGCAATATCGCCGACAATGTCGTGGGCTTTGCCCGTGCGCTGCGCGCGGCCGGCCTTCCCGTGGGGCCGGGTGCCGTGATCGACGCGATGAATGCGCTGCAGCTGATCGAGATCGGCAGCCGCAGCGAGGTCTTCACCACGCTGGAATCGATCTTCGTCAAGCGCCGCGAGCATGCGCTGATCTTCAAGCAGGCGTTCGACCTGTTCTTCCGCGCCGCGGAGGAGTGGAAGAGCATGCTCGACTCGGTGCCGCTGCCGGCTCATGCCCGCAAAAAGCCGCCGCCCGCAGCGCGCCGCGTGCAGGAGGCGATGTCGCAACCCTCCTACCATGAGGAGCCGCAGGCCCAGGAGCAGGAGCTGCGGCTTGCGGTCTCCGACAAGGAAATCCTGCAGAAGAAAGATTTTGCCCAGATGACCGCGGCGGAAATCGCCGAGGTCACCCGCGCCATCGAGAAGATGCGGCTGCCGCAGGCGGAGCTCGAAACCCGGCGCTACCAGCCGGATGCGCGAGGCCTCAAGCTCGACATGCGCCGCACCATTCGCGGCTCGCTACGCACCGGCGGCGAGATCATCGATATCAGAAAACTCGGCCGGATCGAGAAACCCGCGCCGATCGTGGCGCTCCTCGATATCTCGGGCTCGATGAGCGAATATACCCGCCTGTTCCTGCATTTCCTGCATGCCATCACCGACGCCCGCAAGCGCGTCTCGGTCTTCCTGTTCGGCACCCGCCTCACCAATGTGACAAGAGCACTGCGCCAGCGCGATCCGGACGAGGCGCTGGCGAGCTGCTCGGCCTCGGTCGAGGACTGGGCCGGGGGCACCAGGATCGCGACCTCGCTGCACACGTTCAACAAATTGTGGGCGCGGCGGGTGCTGGGGCAGGGCGCAGTCGTGCTCCTGATCTCGGACGGGCTGGAGCGCGAGGCCGACGCCAAGCTCGCTTTCGAGATGGACCGGCTGCACCGGTCCTGTCGCCGGCTGATCTGGCTCAACCCCCTGTTGCGGTATGACGGCTTCGAACCCAAGGCTCAGGGCATCAAAATGATGCTGCCGCACGTTGACGAATTTCGTCCGGTGCATAATTTGAGTTCGATCGAGGGGCTGATCAAGGCGCTGTCCGTGCCGTTGCCGGTGCATCATCTGAGCCTGATCCGCTCCGTGGCCTGAGAACAATAAGTGGCCTGAGAACAATAAGAGGCGCCCATGCTCAATCGCGACGAGGATATCCTGAAGGCGGCCGAGGACTGGCAGAACGCGGGTCGCGGCGTGGCGCTGGCGACCGTGGTCGAGACATGGGGCTCCGCACCGCGCCCGGCCGGCTCAAGCCTCGTCATCAACGATGAGGGCACGTTTCTGGGCTCGGTCTCCGGCGGCTGCGTCGAGGGCGCGGTCGTCACCGAGGCCATGGACGTGATCGAGACCGGCAAGCCGAAGATGCTGGAGTTCGGCGTTGCCGACGAGACCGCCTGGAATGTCGGGCTGTCCTGCGGCGGCACGATTCGCGTCTTCGTCGAGAAGGTGGGGTAAGCCAGTGAAGCTGCAAACCCTCGCAGAGCTCAATGCCGAACGCGCCGCGCGGCGGCCAGCCATCGTCGTCACCGATACGGCGAGCGGCGAGCAGCGGCTGGTGAAGGCCAAGGACTTTGCCACCGATCCCTTGCGCGCCGAGCTCGACAAGGCGCTGCGCATGGGAAAGAGCGCCACTATCGAGGTTGGCGGCAAGAAGCTCTTCCTCAACGTCTATGCCCCGACCGCCAAGCTCGTCATCGTCGGCGCGGTTCACATCAGCCAGGCGCTGGCCCCGATCGCGCAGGCGCTGGGTTATGACGTCACTATCGTCGACCCGCGCACGGCCTTTGCTAGCCCCGAGCGTTTTCCCGACGTGCCGCTGGTGGCGGAATGGCCTGACGTCGCGCTGCCGCCGCTCAATGTCGATCACTACACGGCCTTTGTCGCGGTGACGCACGATCCCAAGATCGACGATCCGGCGCTCATGCACGCGTTTGAACGCGGCTGCTTCTATATCGGCGCGCTCGGTTCGCGGAAGACCCACGGCAAACGTGCCGAGCGGTTGCGCGCGCAAGGTGCGAAGGAAACCGACATCGCGCGCATCCACGCGCCGATTGGTCTGCCGATCGGCGCGGTATCGCCGTCGGAGATTGCGGTCGCGATCATGGCGGAGATCACCGCAGAGTTGCGGCTGCCTCCCAAAGAAAAAGAAGCAGCGGCATGAAGTTCGGTCCTGCCAGTCCGGCCGAAGCGGTTGGCGGGGTGACCGTCCATACCCTGCGCCAGGGATCGCTGGTTTTGAAGAAGGGCACGACGGTCGGTCCGGCCGAGGTCGAGGCGCTGCAAGACGCCGGCGTCAAAGAGATCGTCGTGGTGCGGCTGGAGGAGGGCGACGTCTCCGAGGATGCCGCGGCTGCCTCGATCGCCGAGGCCATCACCGGCGAGGGCGTCATGCCCGAGCGCGCCTTCACCGGCCGCGCCAATCTGTTTGCCGCTCGTCCCGGCGTGCTGGTGATCGACCGCGCCGCGGTCGACCGCATCAATGGCGTCGACGAGGCGATCACGCTTGCGACGCTGCCGGCCTTCAAGCCGGTGGTCGAAGGCGAGATGATCGCGACGGTGAAACTCATTCCCTTTGGCGTCGAGGGCAAGCTGCGGAACGCCGCGGTGAAAGCCGCCGGTCACGGCGCGCTGCGGGTTGCGCCCTACGTCATCAAGCGCGTCGGCGTGGTCTCGACGATGTTGCCGGGGCTCGCATCAAAGGTGATCGACAAGACGCTGCGCGTCACCGCCGAGCGGCTGGCGCCAGCCGGCGCCGCCATCATCGCGGAGCGCCGTGTGCCGCATGACGAGAAGGTGCTCGCCACCGCCATCAACGAAATGCTCGCGCTCGGCGCCGAGCTCGTGATCGTGTTCGGCGCCTCCGCCATCGCCGACCGCCGCGATGTGATCCCGGCTGCGATCTCCGGCATCGGTGGCGCGATCGAGCATTTCGGCATGCCGGTCGACCCCGGCAATCTGCTTCTGATCGGCAATGCCAAGGGCGTGCCGGTGCTGGGCGCGCCGGGCTGCGCGCGTTCGCCGGTTGAGAACGGCTTCGACTGGGTGCTGATGCGGCTCCTCGCGGGATTGAAGGTCACCCGCGCCGAGCTGATGGGCATGGGCGTCGGCGGGCTCTTGATGGAGATCGTCACGCGGCCGCAGCCGCGCGCCAAGCCCGAGGTCGAGGACAACCGCACCGTTGCCGCGATCATCCTGGCCGCCGGCCGCTCGACCCGGATGGGCGGGCCCAACAAGTTGCTCGCCGAGATCGAGGGCAAGAAGCTGGTGCGGATCGCAGCCGAGCAGGCGATTGCCTCGAAGGCGAGCGAGGTCATCGTCGTCACCGGTCATCAGGCCGAACTGGTCGAGCAGGCGCTCGAAGGGTTGAACGTTAAATTCGTGCGCAATCCCGACTTCGCCGGTGGTCTGGCAGGCTCGGTCAAGGCCGGCATCTCGGCCGTGCCGGCCAATGCCGACGGCGCCATCATATGCCTCGGCGACATGCCGCTGATCGATGCCCATCTGATCGACCGCCTGATCGAGGCGTTTGCGCCGGATCGCGGCAATCTGATCGTGGTTCCGGTCGCCGACGGCCGGCGCGGCAATCCGGTGCTGTGGTCGCGCCGCTTCTTCAGCGAGTTGATGACGCTCGACGGCGACACCGGCGCGCGGCACCTGATCACCAAGCACGGCGAGGCAGTCGCCGAAGTTCCGGTAGAGGGCGACAGCGCCTTCCTCGACATCGACACGCCGCAGGCACTGGAAGCGGCGCGGCGGGGATAACAGCGCTCTCGTAGGGTGGGCAAAGCCAACGGGTCCGCGCGAGCGCGCGGCCCGATGACAGGCTGCGCGTGCCCACCATTCTTCTTCACGAATGAGAGACCTGGATGGTGGGCACGGCGCAAGCGCGCCTTTGCCCACCCTACAAACGTCCCTGTTGTCACCGTTTTCTCGACTTCGATTTTCAAACCACCGTTCACCAAGTCTCAACGGCCTCTCGGATACAGTCCTTTGCGTTGACCCTGGGGAGGGGCTGTTGATCGTTTCCACCGTTGTCGCGCGGCGTCGCGCGCTGTTTGTGTTTGCCCTGGCGCTTGCGATTGCGGGCACGCACTTTGTCACGCAAGCCTGGGGCGCGGGCGCATTTGCGATCGGTAAATGCGGCGCCTATGGCCAGGCTTACGACTATTCTGGCGAGAGCGAGGCGCGCGCCGCGGCGCTGAAGCAGTGCAAGGGCGATTGCACGGCGATCACGATGAAGCGCGCCTGCGCGTCTCTTTCGATCGACCTGACCAATCCGTGCGGCGCGCACGGTTATGCGGTGCGGCCGCAGATTTCGAGCTCCCTCAACGAAGCGACGCGCGAATGCTACAAATATGGCGGCAAGGAATGCGTGATCCGCGCCTGGGCCTGCGACGCGAAGGGTTAGTCATTCCGGGGCGTGCGTCAGCACGAGCCCGGAATCCATAACCACGGGTGGTGATGATCTAACGCGGTGGTCGACGACTTTACTCAACATGCCGGTCCGTGATTATGGATTCCGGGCTCGCGACTTCGTCGCGCCCCGGAATGACACGGAGCCTTCATGCAATTCGACACCAAGATTGCGGTCATCGTCAGGACCGATCTCGAAGTCTGGCAGAAGCTGAACGTTGCTTCGTTTCTCGCCGGTGGCATCGCCGCCGCGTTTCCGGCGTGCATCGGCGACACCTACGAAGACGGCTCCGGCACCAAATATCTCGCACTGATCGGCCAGCCGATCCTGATCTATGGCGCCGATCGGACCGCACTGACGCGGGCGCTCGATCGGGCCCTGGCGCGGGGCGTCACGCCTGCGCTCTATACCGAGGACATGTTCAGAACCGGCCATGACGCGGCCAATCGCGAGGTGGTGAAGGCGGTCACCCGCGCCGACCTCAATCTGGTCGGGATCGCCATGCGGGCCGAACGCAAGTTGATCGACAAGATTGCGGATGGGCTGAAGCTTCACAGCTAGCCCGCTCGGTTCATCGACGAGTCATTGTCGAGCAATTTGACCCCGATCAAAGGCCGAGGGACTGCGGCTTGCTAAGTTGCGGGGCGAGGTGAGCAAGGCGCCGCTCGCCGATGTCAATGCGATCCTCAACGGGTCGCAGGGTGCTTGATTTGAGCCAGCCGCCTTGAGGCGGGGGGAGATCGCCGGACGGGTCTTTCTGACCGTCCGGCAGCACCGTTCCCAGGCGTCCATCCATGCGAACAACTCGCTTGACAATGACTGACCAGTCAGTCATATTGGAACCATGGCAAAGACACACAAACCATCCACACCCATCGAGCCCGCCAGCAGTGGTGAAGGCCGCGGGGCGCCGCCGGCCGCCTCCTACCGCGCCGAGCGGGCGGCGGAGCGGCGTGCGGCCATCGTGGACGCGGCCATGGACGAGTTCATCGCCCGCGGCTTCACCGCAACCAGGCTCGACGACATCGCCAAGCGCGCGGGCGTCGCCAAAGGCACGATCTACCTGCACTTCAAGGACAAGGAATCGATGTTCGAGGAGCTGATCCGCACCGCGATCGTGCCGCTGGTCGGACGGCTGACCGGGCCGCCGCCGCCGGGCCGATCGGTCCGCGATGCGATCGAGGGATTTGCCCTGACCTTCATCGCGGAGGTCGCGAACACTCGCCGGGCCGACATCGTCCGGCTCATCATCTCCGAGGGGCCGCGTTTTCCGGCGATCGCCGATTTCTACTACCGCGAGGTGATCTCGCGTGGACTTAACGGCATGCGGGCGCTGATCGAGCTTGCGATCGCGCGCGGCGAGATCCGCCAGCCCGAGCTTGCGCGCTATCCGCAAATCCTGGTCGCGCCGGCGATCGTCGCTGTGATCTGGAAAAGCCTGTTCGAACGCCATTCTCCGCTGGATGCGATCGCAATGTTCCGCGTCCATCTCGACCTGATTTTTGGTGAACGGAGCAAGTCATGACTTCGTCACAAACTTTGCTGCGAATATTGGCAGTCTCGCTCATTGCCGTCGCGCTCGCCGGCTGCAATGACAAGCGTGATCCTGGCTTTCAGGGCTGGGTCGAGGCCGACATGATCTTCGTCAGCCCGGATGAATCCGGGCGGGTAACCAAGCTCGACGTGCGCGAGGGCGACGAGGTCAAGCAAGGCGAGCAGCTCTATTCGGTCGATGACGACCTGCAGAAGGCCGACCTCAACCAGAACAAGGCGACGCTCGCCAACGCGCAGCAGACCTATGACCGCGCCGCTTCGCTCAGGGGCACCGGCGCCGGCACGCAGGCCAACCTTGATGCGGCGGTTTCGGCGCTGCGGGTCGCGGAAGCGCGTGTCGCCACCTCGGAAACGCGGCTCTCGCGGCGCCAGGGCTTTGCGCCGGTCGCGGGCACCATCCAGCAGATCTATTTCCGCGAGGGCGAGATGGTGCCGGCGCAACGTCCGGTGCTGTCGATCATGCCGCCCGGCAACATGAAGATCCGCTTCTTCGTGCCGGAGACCGAGCTGCCGAAGCTTGCGATCGGCGACGAGGTGCGCGTCACCTGCGACAATTGCTCAAGTGACCTCACCGCAAAGATCTATTTCATCGCCACCACGGCCGAATACACCCCGCCGGTGATCTACAGCCTCGAAGAGCGCAACAAGCTCGTCTACCTGATCCAGGCACGGCCCTCGCGGCCCGATGCGTTGCGCGTGGGCCAGCCGATCTCGGTCTATCTCAATCCCAAGAACGTTGCGGAACAGCGATGAACCAGGCGTCTCCCATAGCCATCGACGTCAAGGGCCTGACAAAATCCTTCGACGGCCGCGAGGTGGTGCACGAGCTGTCGATGCAGGTGAAGCGCGGCAGCATTTACGGCTTCCTCGGCCCCAACGGAAGCGGCAAGACCACGACCATCCGCATGCTCTGCGGCCTGCTGACGCCCGACCGCGGCGAGGGCACCTGTCTCGGCTACGACATCCGCCGCGACGCCGACAAGATCAAACGCCTGGTCGGATACATGACGCAGCGCTTTTCGCTGTACCAGGACCTCTCGGTGCGGGAGAACCTGGAATTCGTGGCACGGCTCTATGGCGTGCGCGATCCGCGCGGCACCGCGCGCGAGATGATCGATCGCCTCGGGCTTTCCGGCCGCGAGGAGCAGCTTGCCGGCGAGCTCTCCGGCGGCTGGAAGCAGCGGCTCGCGCTCGGGGCCTGCACGCTGCCCAATCCGCAATTGCTGTTGCTCGACGAGCCGACCGCCGGCGTCGATCCCAAGGCGCGGCGCGACTTCTGGAACGAGATTCATGCGCTCGCAGGCCAGGGGCTGACCGTGCTGGTCTCGACCCATTACATGGACGAGGCCGAGCGCTGTCACGAGATCGCCTATATCGCCTATGGCCATCTGCTCGCGCATGGCACGGTCGAGGAGGTGATCGCGAACTCTGCGCTGACCACCTACACGGTGACCGGTGAGGACCTGCAGTCGCTCGGCGAGCAGCTTTCCGGCAAGCCCGGCGTCGACATGGTGGCGCCGTTCGGCACCTCGCTGCACGTCTCCGGCCGCGACCAGCAGGCGTTGGAAGCAACCATCGCGCCCTTCCGCGACCGGCCCGGCCTGCATTGGCAGAAGGGCGCGCCATCGCTGGAGGACGTGTTCATCGAACTGATGGGCCGCTCGAGGGACAATTTCCAATGAGCATGACGCTGGCAGCGAATCAACCGCGCGAGGAGGTGCAGCAATCCCGATTCGGATTCTGGCGGCGTTCGTATGCCATGGTGGTGAAGGAGTTCATCCAGCTTCGCCGCGACCGCGTGTCGTTCGCGATGATCGTGATGATCCCTGTGATGCAGCTCCTCTTGTTCGGCTACGCCATCAACACCACGCCGCACCATCTGCCGACCGCGGTGCTGTTGCAGGAGGACACCGATCTCGGCCGCTCGATCCTGAAAGCGTTGGAGAATACCCAATATTTCAAGTTTACGTACCAGGTTCACGATGTCCACGAGTTCGACGATCTGCTCAAGTCGGGCAAGGTGTTGTTCGGCGTCGAGATCCCGCGCGGCTTCGAGCGCGCGGTCAGGCGCGGCGATCATCCGGCGCTGCTGGTCGCCGCCGACGCCACTGATCCGATTGCGGCATCATCCGGGCTGTCATCGCTCTCGGTCCTGGTGCAGACCGCACTCGCGCACGATCTCTTCACCGGCGATCCGCCGTCGCTGCCGTTCGAGATCCGCGCGCATGCGCGCTATAATCCGGCGGCGTCCTCGCGGCTCAACATCGTGCCCGGCCTGGTCGGCACCATCCTCACCATGACGATGCTGATCTTCACCGCGCTTTCGGTGACGCGCGAGATCGAACGCGGCACCATGGAAAGCCTGTTGTCGATGCCGATCAAGCCGGTCGAGGTCATGTTCGGCAAGATCATCCCCTACGTCCTGGTCGGCTTCATCCAGACCACGATCATCATCGCAATCGGCGTCTTGCTGTTCGGCGTGCCCGTGTACGGCAGCCTCACGCTGCTGGCCGTCCTGTCGACCCTGTTCATCACCACGAACCTGTCGATTGGCTACACCTTTTCGACGTTAGCGCAGAATCAGCTTCAGGCCATGCAACTGTCGATCATGTTCTTCCTGCCCAGCATCCTGTTGTCGGGTTTCATGTTTCCATTCCTGGGCATGCCGGCCTGGGCGCAATATGTCGGCGAGTGCCTGCCGCTGACGCATTATCTGCGCATCGTGCGCGCGATCATGCTGAAGGGCGCCACCGTGCAGAACCTGGAATACGACATGCTCGCGCTGATCGGTCTGATGCTGGTCGCGATGACGATCGCCGTGACGCGCTTCCGCCGTACGCTCGATTGAGGCTATAAGAGGCCCGCAAGGAGCGGGCGATGACGGCAATCACTCAGTTTTGGCACGAAATGTTCGGACCGCGCGAAGCGGTGTCGAAGGAATTCGAGCACTTGCTGATGCGCGAGGTGATGCGCGAGGAGAGGGTGCGGGTTCGCGCGCTGATCATCGTTGCGCTCGTGATCATGCTCAACATCTCGCTTGTCCACCTTTTCTTCCCCGATGTGGTCGAGCACATCTGGCAGGGCGTCAATCCGAACTGGATCTACCTGATCCTGACCTGCTTCGTCCTGTTCGAAATGATGGTCCATCGACTCATCGACCGTCAGCTCAAGCTCGACCGGGACCTCCCGGTCTACCGGCGCTACGTCGGCGTCCTGATCGAGACCAGCGTTCCGACTCTCATTCTTTCGCTGCAGATTCAAAGCATGGGACCGGTGCGCGCGCTCGGCTTCGTCATGCCGCTGGTCTACTTCATTTTCATCGTCCTCTCGACCCTGCGGCTCGATTTCTGGCTGTCGGCTTTCACCGGCTTCGTCGCCGGCGCCGAGCTGTTTGCGATGGCGATGCATTACAAGCCGCTGGCCGATCCCGAACCGGAGGTTTACTTCCATCTCACGCGCAGCCTGGTGCTGTTCTCCTGCGGCCTGCTGGCGGGCGCCGTCGGCCTGCAATTGCGCCGCAGCTTTGCCGCCAGTATCAGCGCTGCGACCGCCCGCGATCGCGTCACCAATCTGTTCGGCCAGCACGTCTCGCCGCAGGTGGTCGAGCGGCTCCTGCTCGAAGGCGCCTCAACCGAAAGCGACATCCGGAAGGTCGCGGTGATGTTCGTCGATTTCCGCAGTTTTACCGCGGGCGCACGCTTGCGCTCGCCGCAGGACGTCGTCGAACGGCTCGACGGCGCGTTCGCGGTGCTGGTCGAAATCCTCGACCGCCATGGCGGCATCGTGAACAAGTTCCTCGGCGACGGCTTCCTGGCGCTGTTCGGCGCGCCGTTCGAGGCCGAGGATCCCGCCCATCGGGCGGTGGCTGCCGCGCGCGACATGCTCGCGGCGATGGAGCGCATCAACGACGGCTCGAGCTGGCCGCTCCGAATCGGCATCGGCATTCACTTCGGCGACGTGGTCGCCGGCAATGTCGGCTCGCCGCGGCGCAAGGAATATACCGTGATCGGCGACACCGTGAATTTCGCGTCAAGGCTCGAGGCGTTGAACAAGGAGTTCGGCTCGCAGCTCCTGATCTCGTCCGCCGTGCGCGACGTGCTGGGCACGGATTGCGCCGATGCGGTCGCACTCGGCGAAGTGCCGATCCGCGGCTACGAACAGCCGATGGCGATCTGGCAGTTGGGGTAGGGCGGGGGTGGTAAGCGCGGATCGTGCCTCTTGGTCATTCCGGGGCGCGCCACTTGGCGCGAACCCGGAATCCATAAGCCCGGGCCGTGGTTATGGATTCCGGGCTCGACGCTTCGCGTCGCCCCGGAATGACGACGGTTGGAGTTGCGGCGCTTCCAAATTCTCCACTTTCACCCCATCCCGCTCCGCGATGATCTCGGCAATCCAGCGGCGGTGGCAGTGCTCGTGGTTGCGCTCGTAGCAGAGCAGGCAGACCGGGCCGGCCTTCTTCACCAGCGCCGAGAGCTCGTCCAGCGCTTCTTTCGCCTGTGGCGTCTTCAGGTGCTTGGAAAAGACCTTTTCCAGCACGTCGTATTGACCGCTCCGAGCCGCCAGGCGCCCTTCCTTCGGCGTGCCGAGACCGGCCAGATGCACATAGGCGATGCCGTGCTCATCAAGCCCGGCCGCGAGCTGGTTCTTGGAAAAGCCGGGCCGGCGCGAGGAGGTGACCGCACGCACGTCGACCAGAAGTTTTACGCCGGCATTCTCGAGTTCATCCAGCACCGCTTTCGACGGTGTCTGCTCGTAGCCGATGGTGAAGAGTTTCTTCGCCTTCATTGCTCTCTTTTGACGCGTTTTCTTCACGCGAACCGGTATCCACTTCGCTTGAAAACGCTACACTACTTTACACGCTCGATCAGCTCCATCGCCCCCGCTGGCGCGCGGATCTTGCCCTCGTGGATGACGTAGGCAAACACGTCGCGCGGCTCCTTCTTGGGCTTGGTCTTGTCGACCCGCGGCAGGTCGTCGGGCTCGCCGCCTTCTGCCCAGAGCTGCAGTCGTTTGGCCCACGCATCAAGCTGCCTCGGCGGGTAGCAGGTCTTGAGGTTGTCGTCGCCTTTCTGCAGCCGGGCATAGACGAAATCGGCGGCAACGTCCGCGATCGCGGGATAGGTGCCGTGCTCGGCGAACACCACCGGCGTCTCGAACTGGCGCAGCAGCGCGATAAAGGAGGGGTTCCGGAAACTGTCGTGCCGCACCTCGACGACATGGCGCAGCTTGCGGCCGTCGATCTCGCGCGGCAAGAGTTCCAGGAATTTGCCGAAATCGGCCTCGTCGAATTTTTTCGTCGGCGCGAATTGCCAGAGCACCGGGCCGAGCCGGTCGCCGAGCTCGAGCACGCCGGTGTTGTAGAAGTGCTTGATGGAATCGCCGGCTTCGGCCAGCACGCGGCGGTTGGTGGTGAAGCGCGAACCCTTGAGCGAAAACACAAAGCCATCCGGCACCTCGCGCGCCCATTTGCGAAAACTCTCCGGCTTCTGCGAGCCGTAATAGGTGCCGTTGATCTCGATCGAGGTCAGCTTCGAGGCGGCGTATTGCAGCTCCTTGGATTGCGCGAGCTTCTCCGGATAAAACACCCCGCGCCAGGGCGCGAAGGTCCAGCCGCCAACGCCGATATAGATATGGCCTGACTTCTTCGAAGCGGATGCGGGGGCTTTGGTCACGCGGCACTCTCTTGTTCCGAAAACGGGAATGCTTTCGGAGCAAGACTATTCAAATCGGCGCCGCGACGCCAGTTGGCGCATGGTGCTGTCCGCCGCCAACTGCTGCCAGCGGCACGGCGCCCACGATTGCGTATCTGTTCACGACCGGCTTCCTCGAAGCCCCATTGGGGAAGAACACCCGCAATTTCGGGCTCTGTTCCGCTCGCATGCTGCCATAAGTTGTGAGGCGCTTAACTCGTCCGCGTGTTGGGGTTAGGGTGGGTTCAAGATGGAGAACCAACGATGCGGATGATCGTGGCGGTGGCGCTGGTAGTGACCGCCTCGGGCGCGCTGGCCGATGAGACCGGCGACGCCCATCGCCTGGCTCTGCAGCGGCGTGATTCCTACTGGAATTGCCTGGCGCGCGAGTACTCGCGCGAGGGCGCCCAGGGGATGTCGGCCGCCGACTTCACCGCCGATATCGCCAGCGTCTGTCCGTCCGAGCGGCAGAATTTCCGGGTGACGCTGATCGGCTATCTCTTGTTGCAATATCCCGATGCGGATTCAAATAGCCACCTGTCGACCGCCAACCGCGCGATCGAGCTCGCGCAAAAGGACATCATTACCGCCTTCATCCGCCACAAGGCCGCGAAGTAGCATTCCCGCCGCCATGCTGAGTCGGCTTGAGCGAACCGGAATGGCCGCCGCGGCGCGGGCGTCCCTGATGCGGGCTTTGGCCGCGCGAGGAACGGAAGCCGGAGGTGACGCGTTAAGCTGCCTCGTTACCCTATTCCCGCAACGGCAACTTCCGTGATATTCATCGCGCACGCAAATGCAAGGAACTGCCGGTATGACATCGCACTCCCTCGCCAATGTGTTGGGCTGGATCGTGCTTGTGGTCGTATTGGCAGCCGCCGTGTTCTATGGGCCGCTTGGCCAGTTCGGCAAACCGCAGCCCGCTCAGGTCGCACAGCCCGCGCAGCCGGCGCCTAGCCCGACCCCAAGGGGGCCGGTGATCAGGGACGTCCCGAACTAGCAATCCGCCGGCCGCCCCTTGCGGAATGTGACGACCGTGCCCATTTCACCGGGGACGGCGATGTCGAGCCTTCCTCCCAGCTCCGTCGCCTGAGGACGACCACGTTAACGACAAGGCAGCGCCGGATGTACGCGCGCCTGTTGTTCGTGGTCGTTGCCATTTCTGCCGGCTCCTTTGGCTGGATTTCCGCTCCGTTCGGTACCTGTTCCTGAACTGTGCCTTGGCAGGTGAGGAGGCGGCGGATATACGCTTGCCCATGAACGAAGCGATCCGGCTTGGCTCTGAAACTGCGTCCCAAAATCCTCAGCAAACCAAGGGTTTGCCGGAGCTTTCGATTGTCGTGCCGACGTTCAATGAGCGCGACAATGTCGCCAGGCTTTACCGCAAGCTGGAAGCGGCATTGACCGGCATTGCCTGGGAGGTCGTGTTCGTCGACGACAACTCGCCTGACGGCACCTGGAATGTCGTGCGCGAGCTCGCCAGGCAGGACAACCGCGTCCGCTGCATCCGCCGGATCGGGCGGCGTGGGCTGTCGGGGGCCTGTATCGAGGGTATCCTGGCTTCCAGCGCGGCCTATGCAGCCGTGATGGACGCCGACCTGCAGCACGACGAGACCCAACTGCCGAAAATGCTGTCGCTGCTTCAGGGAGGGCAGGCCGAGCTCGTGGTCGGCAGCCGCTATATCGAGGGCGGCAGCGCCGACAGCTTTGACAGGCAGCGCGCCGGCTTCAGCGCGCTAGCGACCTCCATCGCCAGGCGCGTGCTCGGCGTCGCCATCGCCGATCCCATGAGCGGCTTCTTCATGATCCGCCGCGACCGCTTCGAGCAGCTCGCGCCAAAACTGTCCACGCAGGGCTTCAAGATCCTGCTCGACATCGTCGCAACCGCGCATGGCGAGCTCAAGACCGTTGAGGTGCCGTTCACTTTCGGTACCCGGCTGCATGGCGAGAGCAAGCTCGATTCCATGGTTGCGCTCGATTTCCTCGGGCTGGTGCTCGCGAAATTCAGCAATGACACGGTGTCGCTGCGCTTCCTTCTGTTCGCGATGGTCGGCGGCACCGGGCTCTTCGTCCATCTCGCCACCTTGTTCGTCGCGCTCGCCTGGCTCGGCTGGTCGTTCCCGGAGGCGCAGACTGCCGGGGCCTTCGTTGCGATGACCTCGAATTTCATCCTGAACAATTTCCTGACCTATCGTGACCATCGGCTGAAGGGCGTCGCGATTCTGCGCGGCCTGTTCGCTTTCTATCTCGTCTGCAGCGTCGGCCTGTTCGCCAATGTCGGCGTCGCCTTCTCGCTCTATGACCAGGAGCCGATCTGGTGGCTCGCGGGTGCGGCGGGCGCACTGATGGGCGTGGTGTGGAACTACGCGATGTCCGGGCTGTTTGTCTGGCGCAAGCGATGAAATTGGCGATGAGCCCTGCAGACGTTAGGCTCGTCCGCAACACCTCCCTCATCATCATGGCGCTGGTGGCGTTGCGGATGGTGGCGGCCGCCTTTACGCCGCTGACCTTCGATGAAGCCTATTACTGGATGTGGTCGAGGCATCTGGCCTTCGGCTATTACGATCATCCGCCGATGGTCGCCCTTGTGATCCGCGCCGGCACGATGATCGCCGGCCGCACCGAGCTCGGCGTCCGCCTGGTATCGATCCTGCTCGCTCTGCCGATGAGCTTTGCGGTCTACCGGACCGCGGCGATCCTGTTCGGCGGCCGGCAAGTCGCGGCGACTGCCGCGATCCTGCTCAACGCTACGCTGATGACGGCGATCGGCACGCTGATCGTCACGCCCGACTCGCCCTCGCTGGCGGCGGCGAGCTTTGTGCTGTTCTTTCTCGCGAAAGTGCTGGAGACGGGGCAGGGGGCATGGTGGCTCGCCACAGGCGTCGCGGTCGGCTGCGCGCTGCTATCGAAATACACCGCGCTGTTCTTCGGGCCGGCGATCCTGATCTGGCTCATCCTCGTGCCTAAGCAGCGACGCTGGCTGCTGACGCCCTGGCCTTATCTTGGCGCGGTGATCGCGTTTGCGATGTTCTCGCCGGTCATCATCTGGAACGCCGAGCATCACTGGGTCTCGTTCCTGAAGCAGATCTCCGGACGCATCCGCATCGAGGATTTCCGCCCCGCCTTCATGGGCGAGCTGATTCCGACCCAGATCGCGTTCGCGACCCCGCTTGTCTTCATTCTCGGCGCCATGGGCCTGCATGCGCTGGCGCGGCGCAAGGTGGGCGCGATGCCGGTGCGCGTCCTGATCAACGCGATGTTCTGGACCATCACCGGCTATTTCATCTGGCATTCACTACACGCGCGCGTCGAGGCGGACTGGTTCGCGCCGGTCTATCCGCCGCTTGTGATCGCGGCCGCCGTCGCCGCCCATCTCGTGCGCTGGGAGAGGGGATCGCAGCGGCTTGCGGATTTCTGCCGGCGCTGGGCGCCGGCGGTCGGCATCCTGATGTTCGTGGGCCTGATCGTGCAGGCCAATACCGGCGTGCTTACCGGCTACCGGCGCGATGCGACCGTCCGCAGCGTCGGCGTCGGCTGGCGCGAGCTGGCCGACGAAATCGAGGCCGTCCGCCAGCGCACCGCTGCCACGTGCGTGCTGGTGCCGGACTACGGCACCACGAGCTGGCTTGCCTTCTATCTGCCGCCTGGCACCTGCGTCGAGCAGCAGAGCCAGCGCATCCGCTGGGTCAACATGGGCGAGCCTGATCCGGTCAAGCTCGCAGGGCCACTGCTCTATCTCGACGAGATCAAGCCGCGCGCGCAGGCGATCTTCAAGGACCGCTTCGGGCAGATCGAGGAGGTCGCTGAGCTCTCGCGCAAGCGCGGACCGCTCATCATCGAGACCTATACGGTCACATTGCTCAGCGATCGGAAAGGCGACGTGTTCGACCGCTCGCCGCCGCCGGAGCTTTTACCTTAGCGCGATGATTTGTTTGCGCATGATCTTCTCGGAAACCGCTTCACACTTTTCCGGATCATGCGCTAGGCAGCCGGCTGCGCCGCTGGACGGACCATCGGCAGCACATCGGCGAGCACGCTGTCGCTGGAATGAATCACCAGCAGATTGATTCCCGCCTCGATGATGGTGTAGCCGCGCGCCTCCAGCCACGCCCGCAACTGCGTGGCATCGGCCTTGATCTTCTCGATCAGCATGATCGGACGGCTGCGCTCGATCGCCTTCGCGGCGCCCGCGAGCACTTCCATCTCCATGCCCTCGACATCGATCTTGATCAGGTCGACGCGCGGCAGGCCGAACTCGTCGAGCGCAAGCCTGCGGACGTTGACGAGGTTCTTGTAGTCGATCTTTTGGCCGATGAACTCGTTGCCGCTTCGCTCGCGCAGCTCCAGGCTGCCGAAGCTGGAGGGCACGAGATAGTTCGGGCTCGGAATCTGCATGACGCCGCTTTCCGAGGACACGGCGCCGTGCACGGCGATCGCGTTGAAGCAATTGTTGATCGCGATATTGCCGGCGAGCGCATAGTAGATGCGCTCCTGCGCCTCGATCGACAGCACGGAGCCCCAGCCCGTCATCAGCTTGGCCCATTCGATGGTGTGAACTCCGATGTTGGCGCCGCAATCGATACCGATGACGCCGTCGCCATGGTGCTTGCGCCGAAGCTGGAGCATGTCGAGCGCGAGCTTGACCTCGTTTTGATCGAAGGAAGAGGTCTCCAGGATCTGGAAGCCGACCCCGTAGCCGCGGTTCTGATCGAGCATCCGGTAGTCGAACCGGTTGACGATCATGGTGCCGTGACTGGATGAAGCGAGCACGAAGGCCAGCTTGCGTCCCACGCTCTGCATCGAAGTCTCCCGAAGGGTGCAAAAAATGAGCGATGGACCGCAATACGAATCGCTTCGCTCCAAGCTTACTGCGACTTGCGCCTCTGAACCATCTGAGGAGGCTCTGTTGACTGTCCGAATTCGAAGCAGATGGCCGAAATTCCCGGAGAACAAACAGCGAGCATTCCGGCAATGTTCGCTGTTATCCCGGAGCACTACGGACAGTTGTGCCGAAATGAGACCATATTTCGGACCATATTCGACTGCCTTACATCCGCCCGAACTTAATTGGCATTTAACGAAAAGTCGCCTTAATGACGCTCCGCCCCTCTGCGAGATGCATCGCCTTGAATCCTGGTTGGCGCGGCATCGAGAGGAAAAGTTGGGGTCGTCCTGGGCGCGGGTGGATGAGTAAGAGTAGCGTTGCGTTAGTGGCGGGGCGGGTCCGCGGGAAATCTTCTGGCAAGGCCGTGGCCAACCGTTTGTTCGGTGGGGCCGCGATCGCGTGTCTCGTGATCGGTTGCGGCTATGTCGTCTACAACAACATCATCGCCGCGAGTGTCTATCCGACACTCGGAAGCGCGGGTTATGACGAGCCCGTCGCCAGGCATCCCGAAGTCGCCTCACGCTCCGCTGCAGAGATGATCGGCGAGGTCTTCGCCGCGCTGCCGGAGCAGAAAAGCGTGATCGCGAAGCCCACATCGGTGGCCGCGATCTCGCCCACGGAGTTCAACGAGCGGTTTGGGGCGGCCGAGCCGGAGAGCGTGGCGTCGAATGCGGCGAGCGCTGCGCCGCCGCCGGAAGTACCGAAACTTGCGGAAGCGCCGAAGCCGGCCGCCGCGCCGAAACTTGCCGAAGCGAAGCCGGCGCAGGCGCCCAAGCTCGCGGAGGCAGCGAAGACAAAACCCGCACCGCAGCAGGTCGCGCTGAACGTGCCGCCGCCATCGCGGTCGGGCATGTCCGTGCGTGCCATGGCCGAGCGCGCCAAGGCCGCGGTGATGTCGATCACGGGCGCCGGTAGAAGGAGCATGGTCGAGAAGCTGTGGGGCAAGCCGGCTTCGCAAGGCGCGCTGCTCGCCTATGCCTCGGCCGATGCGAGCATCACCGCCAGCATCCCGCATGAGCAGAACCCCATGATGGGCGGCTCGCCGCCCTATGATCGCGACACCGCGGTCTATGACATCACCGCGCACGCGGTGTATCTGCCCGACGGCACCAAGCTCGAGGCGCATTCCGGCCTCGGCTCCTATCTCGACGATCCCCGTTCGGCGCGCATCCGCATGCGCGGCGTGACGCCGCCGCACATCTATGAGCTCAAGCCGCGCGAGGCGCTGTTCCACGGCGTGCCGGCGTTGCGGCTGACACCGATCGGCGGCGAGGAGACGATCTACGGGCGCGAAGGCCTGCTCGCGCACACCTTCATGCTCGGGCCGAACGGCGATTCAAACGGCTGCGTGTCGTTCCGCGACTACTACGCCTTCCTCGAAGCCTATCGCAACAAGGGTATCCGCAAGCTGGCCGTGGTCGCGCGGATCGACTGATCAGCGCTTGATCCGGAAAAGTGTGCAGCGGTTTTCCCCGCGACAAACGCGAAGCGTTTGTGCGGAGATCATGCGCGGACAAGAAGCTGAAGCGCGATGATGATATCGCGCTTCAGGCCGCGAGCTTCTTGCGTAAGGCCATCTCGTGATCGATCGCGGCTTTGACATGCGGGCGCGCCTGCATCCGCGCAACGTAATCGACCAGCGACGGCCAAGCCGCGATATCGACGCCGCCGCGTTTCAGGAGCAGCAGTGACCAGGTGAGATAGCCGTCCGCGACCGTGAAGCGGTCGCCGACGAGATAGTCCCTGCTCGCCAGATGGGCGGCTGCGATTGACGCGCTGTGTCCGATCCGCTCGCGCGCGGCGGCCTTCGCGGCGTCGTCCTTGTACCAGAAGGTCGGAAACAGGAACGCCTTGTGGATCTCCGTGCCGACGAAGCTCAGCCATTCCTGCAAGCGGTAGCGGTCGGGATTGCCTGCCGGCGGAGCGAGCTCGAGCTCCGGCTTGAGGTCAGCGATATATTGCAATACGGCAGCGCTCTCCGTAAGCCGCTCGCCGTTCTCGGTCACCAGCACCGGCACGGCTCCCTTGGGCGAGACCGCAAAGAAGTCGCTGCCATCCTCGACGATCTTTTTCTGCCAGATATCCGCCAGGTGGTAGCGCGCCTCGAGGCCGGCTTCCATCAGCGCGATGCGGCTCGCAAGCGAGCAGGCCATCGGCCAGAAATAAAGCTGCAGCATGATTGTCTCCCGATTGATGCGGCGCAGGATAGGGCAGGCGCAGGCTGCCTTCTTGCAGGGATATTGCAGCTAGGGGCTGCATGATTGCAGGCATTGCGTCCAGCGTGATAAAGCTCAAGCGTATGAACTGGGACGATCTGCGCATCGTGGCGGCGATCCGGGACGAGGGCACCTTTGCCGGCGCCGCGATGCGGCTGCGCATGGACGAGACCACCGTAGGGCGCCGGCTCAAGCGGATCGAGCGGGCGCTCGGCGTCCGGCTGTTCGAGGCCATCGACGGCTTGCGCAAGCCGACCGAGCCCGGTGAGCGCCTGCTCGCGCATGTCGAGGCGATGGCGGGCCATGTCGGCGAAATTTCACGCCTGCGCGAGAAGCTGCCCGGGCTTTCCGGCCGGTTTCGCATCGCCGCCACCAATGCGGTCGCCGAAGAAATCCTCTCTCCGCGCGCCTCCGAGCTGCTGGCGCAGCATCAGGGGCTTTTGCTGCGATTCCTGACCTCCAGCGAGAACGTCAAATTCTCGCGCTGGCAGGCCGATTTTGCCGTGCGGCTGAAGAAGCCGGAAAAGGGCGACTTCACCATCACCAAGCTCGGCGAGCTCGCGCTCTATTTCTTCGAGCCCGCAGGCGCCACCGAGGCCGATCCGCTCATCTGCGCCTATCCGGAGGAGCTCGGCCCCATTCCGGAAACGCAATTTCTGAAAGCGCGCGGACTGCACCAACGTTCGCGCTTTTCGAGCGACAATATCCGCGTGATCCGCACGCTCATCCAAAGTCACCGGGCGGTCGGCGTCTTGCCCGAGTATCTCTGCGGCGAGCTGCTTTCTGACCGGCGGCTGCGCGCAACACCGTTGCCGCGCAGCCGCGACGTCTGGCTGCTCGTGCAAAACCATCTGCGGCGCGATGCGGCCGCGCGCGTTGTGATCGACTGGATCCGCGGCTGTTTTCAGGAATTTGCGAAGGGGTAGGAGAGGTAGTGCCGGCTTGTTTTGACCTTCGGAGACAAGTCGCTACCTCCCTGCGTTTTCTGCCGACTGTGACATACCCCACGTTGCTGTCATTGTCGGTCGATGAAATATTGTCGTCCGCCTTTTCAATTCGGGGCTTTCCATGAGCGCGATGCAAGATGCCGGCGCCGCTTCCCCTTTTGCCACGCTGTGGCTGAGCCCACGGCAAACCATCGAGCGGATCGTCGCGGGGCGGCCGACCTATCTGGTTCTCCCGTTGGCGATCGTTGGCACCATCGCCAGCTTCTATGCCGAACTGGTGTTGATGGGTCTGGCTGACTCATTGATCAGTTGGCGGCTCTGGCTCTTCTTTGTCGCCGCAAGCGCCATCTTCGGCATCGTCTCGCTCTATGTGTTCGCCTTGATCCTGAAATGGATCGGGCGGCTGTTGCGCGGCGGCGCCTCGGCACAGCAGATGCGCGCAGTTGTGGCCTGGAGCCTGGTGCCCGTCATTCTGGGTGCAGCGATCGCGCTCGTGGTCACCGCTGCCTTCAAGGAATCCGGCGTTGGCAGCCGCCTCCTGGTTCTCGTCTTCCTGCTCTGGACCATCGTCGTGTTCCTGCTGATGCTGGCACGCGTCCAGCATTTCGGTGTCTTTCGGACGATCGCGGCCTATGTATTGACCTGTCTCTTTGCGATCCTGCTCGCGGCGACCCTCCGCAGCGTCCTCTATCAGCCGTTCAGCATTCCGGCGTCTTCGATGATGCCGAATTTGCTGGTCGGTGATTACGCCATCGCCGCGAAATTCCCCTACGGCTATAGCCGGTTCTCGCTGCCGTTCTCTCCGCCGCTGTTGTCGGGGCGCATCCTTGCATCCGGACCCAAGCGCGGCGATGTCGTTGTCTTCCGCTCGGGCCAGTATGACTACGTCAAGCGCGTGGTCGGACTGCCCGGCGAGCGCATCCAGATGAACAACGGCATGCTCTTGATCAACGACAAGCCGGTGAAGCACGAGCCGGTTGCCGATTTTGTCGGCGACGCCTGCGGCTCGGGTTCGGCCAAGGTGAAGCGCTGGCGCGAGACGCTGCCGAACGGCGTGAGCTACGAGACGCTCGACTGCACCGATAGCGGCTTCCTGGACAACACCAATGTCTACACCGTTCCAGCCGGCCATTATTTCATGCTCGGCGACAACCGTGACAATTCCAGCGACAGCCGCGTGTCGTCCATGGGCACTATCCCGCTCGAAAACCTTATCGGCCGCATGGACATGATCTTCTACTCGCGCGCGCCGGACACGCACAAGGCGCGCAGCGAGCGGATCGGGACGATGGTGCGGTGAGGGGCGCTTATTGCAAACCTTGGACAGTCTATCCGTCGTCACTCCGGGGCGGCGCGAAAGGGCCAAGCCCGGAATCACGGAGGGAGAGAGAACTCGCTTGGCTAGGGTGCGTGCTCACAAAGCCTGTCCTGTGACCTCACCGAGCTCACGTCCGCTTGTCTTCGTTTGCGACCAGCATGATACGGCGGCGCAACATGTCGCGATGGGCCAAACCGGACTTCCGTGTAGCCCAAAACCTGCGGCCGATTTCTGCTGTGCTGAGCGTCGATCGGGATCACAGTCATTGACATCACATAGGCCGTTTGCGAACATCAATGCTGGCCGGTTGCCTGCATCATACCAAGAAAATTGGGCGCTTTCGAAAGAGTTGCGCTCCGGACGGGAGGGTGATGGACAATGGACAAGTATAGCCGGAGATCGGTACTGCGCGGCTCTCTTGGACTCGCTGCCGCGACCGCACTGAGTAAACCGTATATTGCCAATGCTGCCGCTACGACGGCGACCGTCTGGGTCAACCAGGGGTTCGTGCCGGCGGAGGACGATGCGTTCAAGCAATTGGCCGCGGACTACATGAAGACAAGCGGCAATACGCTCGACTACAGCATCATGCCGTTCATGGCGCAGAATCAAAAGACAGTGTCTGCGCTGACCAGCGGCGACGTCCCCGATCTGGTTTTCATGGACGCGCCCCAGTCCATCATTCCGCAGAACGCGTGGGACGATAAGCTGGTCGATGTCAGTGACATCGTTAAGCCGTACGAAGCGCAGCTTTCGAAGACGGCAAAGGAATGCTCGACTTTCTATAACAAGACTGCAAAAGCCCACAGCTACTATCTCGCGCCGATCAAGCAGGCCTGCATCCCGTTTCACATTTGGGGCAGCCTGGTCGAGAAGGCTGGCCTGAAACTGTCCGATGCGCCAAAGACGTGGGATGCATACTGGGATTTCTTCAAGCCGGCGCAGAAGGAGCTCCGCGGCAAGGGCATGCGCAAGATTTACGCGCTTGGCCTGCAAATCACCACGGTCGGGCCAAACGACGGTAACGGACTGTTCACGCACTTCGTGATCGCCAACGGCGCCAATATGGTCACGCCGGATGGTCGGCTGCACACCGACGATCCGAAGGTGCGCGAGGCGGCGATCAAGTCCGTCGCCTATCTGACCGACGCCTACAAGCAAGGCTACGTACCGCCCGAAGCGTTGAGCTGGAACGATGCGGACGACAATAACGCCTTCCACGAAAGGGTGTTCCTCGCCGACTTCGACGGCACGATCTCGACTGAGCTGGCGATGATCAAGGACACGCAGGCGTATATGCATGAAGTGGTCACTGCGGGCCTGCCTAACGGTAACGATGGCAAGCCGATGGCAGCCCAGATGAATGCCGGTGGCGGCTTCATTCCGAAGGGAGCGAAAAACGTCGAGGTCGCCAAGGATCTCATGAAGTACTGGATGCAACCCAAGGTCATGGGCGCCAACCTGAAGATGGGCCTTGGACGGTGGGTGCCGGCCATCCCGCAGGTCGTCAAGGATGACCCGTGGTGGCTCGATCCCGCGGACCCGCATCGCGCCCCCTATGTGCGCGAGGCCGTCCTCGGGCCGACGACTTCGGGCTACGAAGGGTTCAACCCCGCCTGGGGCCAGGTGACTGCCGAGCAGCTCTGGGGACAGGCGCATGCCGACGTCATCAAGAACGGCATGACGCCGGAACAAGCGATCGACAAGGCATTTAAACGAGCGGAGGCGATCTTCTCGGCTGTCACGTTCTGACAGCATCGCGAGGGCCACATGAGTGTAACCCTGCAGGCGCTTCCGCGCGGACAGCGCCTGACGACCGTTGCGATCAGGCGGCGCGCTCGGCGCGGCGGGCTCTATGGCTCTGACCGTGTGTGGGTCATTGCCTTTGTGCTGCCCTACGTTGCCATCTTCTTTGCCTTTGTCCTCTATCCGATTGTCTACGGGCTGTGGATGGGCAGCGATCCGGCGCTGTATCGCCAGCTCTTTGACGATCCGCGCTATATGACGGCGGTCATCAATACGCTGTTGTACGTTGGCATCGGTGTAAACGTGAAGATGGCGTTGGCCTTCCTGCTGTCCGGTTTCTTCATGCGCAAGGGATGGTGGGTCAAAGCGGTTCTGGTCTTCTTCATCCTGCCCTGGGCGACGCCGGCGCTTCCCGCCTATATGTCGATACACTGGTTCCTGAACGGGCAGTGGGGAATGCTGAACAATGTGCTGTGGTTGCTGACCGGCATCGACGGGCCCGTCTATTTGAACTCGCACTGGATGGGGCTGGCCGCCAACATCGGCGCATATATCTGGAAGAACCTGCCGTTCTGGACCTTGATCCTGCTTGCCGGTCGTATGGCGATCCCGCAGGAGCTCTACGAAGCCGCTAAGGTCGACGGCGCGAACGGCCTGCGTCTCCTGACCCATGTGACCGTGCCGCTGATGGCGAACCTGTACATCGTCTGCGTGCTGCTCGATACCGTCTTCGCGCTTGGCGATTTCAATGCCACCTACTTTGTCTCCGGCGGGGGCCCGGCAATGTCGACCGAGGTGCTCGCCACGCTTGGCATCCGCTATGCCTATACGGTATCCCTCCCCCGTCTCGGGGTGGCGGAGGTCATGACCGCACTGCCGGTGTTGATCCCCCTGATCTTCATCCTGATGCGTAAGCTGCGCATGTCGGAGGGGCAGCTATGAGAGTCGCTCGCACCCGGCCTCTTTCGCCGTGGCGCTACCGCGCGGGTCGCCGCGTTGGGGAAGCCGCCTCCATGTTGCTCGGCGTCGTGCTGATCGTTTGGTCGCTGGCGCCGATTTACAATATGGCAGTCATCGCGCTTTCAGCCCACGATGACATCTTTGCGGGCACTATCTGGCCGGTCAGTCCAACTCTGAACAGCTTCTACGTCGTCTTCACCGAAGGCTTCTGGTACCTCGAACATTTCTGGCAGCAGTTCGGCAACAGCTTTTTCGTGGGACTGATGACGATGTTCCTCACATTGCTGATCGGCTCTCTCGCCAGCTTCACCGTCGGACGGATGCACTTTCGCAACGGCTGGCTGCTGACGAATGCAGCGCTGATGACCTATGTCATTCCCGCGTCATTCCTGGCGATCCCGTTCTATCGGATCATGCAAATTTATGGACTCACCAACCACCTGTGGGCCGTGATCGCGGCCATCACCACGTTCGCCACGCCGTACGCGATCTTCATCTTCTCGCAGTATGGCAAATCGATCCCGATGGAGCTTGACGAGTCGGCGCGGATCGACGGGGCGAACCCGCTCCAGATCTATCTGTACGTTTACTTGCCGCTCATGGCACCCGCGCTGGTCGCAGTCGGCACCTATGCCTTGCTGCTCGCCTGGAACGAATATCTGTACAATTTCCTGATGCTCTCCACGCCAGACAGCATGACAGTCGCGGTCGCCCTGGCGCAGTTCCTGAACAGCGACGAATCGCCCTGGAACCTCATGATGGCGACAGCGATCGTGTATGCGCTGCCGCCGATCATGCTCTACTACATGTTCCGCCGGAATATGACGGCCGGCCTGACCATGGGCGGCGTGAAGGGATGATTTGAAGGGATAAACTTGGGTCCGATGCTCTGCGGGGCACGATGAGCAGCGCGCAGCAGGTTCTGCCGCTCCAGACTCCCATACCCGCCGGCCGGGCGCGCCGTCCCCGCTGGCATTTCCGCCTGCAAGGTTCGGACACCGCCTGGGCGATCGCTTTCGTTGTTCCCTATGCGGCCGTATTCGCTGCCTTCGTCGCTTACCCCGTCGTGTTCGGCCTGTGGATGGGCAGCCGGCCGACGCTTTACACCTTGCTGTTCTCCGACCCGCGCTACATCGACGCACTCGTCAACACGCTGCTGTTCGTTTGCATCGGCGTGAACGTGAAGATGTTTCTTGCCTTTCTGGTCTCTGGCTTCTTTATGCAGCGAAGCTGGTGGGTCCGCGCGCTCTTGGCCGTGTTCCTGCTACCCTGGGCGCTGCCGGCGCTGTCCGTCTTCCTGTCGATCCATTACATGCTGGTGTCCCAATGGGGGCTCCTTGACAGCCTGTGGTCCGTCGTGACCGGCGCAGACGGCCCTCTGTTCCTGGTGTCACGAGGCTCGGCAATGGCGGCCAACATTCTCGCCTATATCTGGAAGTGGCTGCCGTTCTGGACACTGATATTCCTGAGCGCGCGGATGGCGATCCCGCACGAAATCTATGAAGCGGCTGCGATCGATGGCGCCACCGGCATCCGGCAGACGGTCCACGTCACATTCCCATTGATGGCCAATGTCTATCTCGTGGCGACGCTGCTCTCCACGGTCTGGACGCTCGGTGATTTTCCGACCGTCTATTTCGTGTCTTCGGGTGCGCCCGCGCGCACCACGGACGTGCTGGCAACCTACGGCTTTCACGAGACGTTCGAGTTTGGTCATCCGGACCTGGGGGCGGCAGCGATGATGTCGGCTTTGCCGCTCGTCATCCCTGTCGTCATCCTCCTGATGCGGCGCCTGCACAGGACCGGCGTGCAACTATGAGCGGCCGACCCGCCAATGAATCAGTAACGAGCCGCGTGGCCGCCGCAGATCGCACCGCGCGCCGTCGTTACCGCCACGGACGGCGATTGGCCGGCGGCATCGCAGGTAGCGCCCTGGGCGTCGCACTGCTGATCTGGACACTGCTCCCAGTCTACAACATGGTGCTCATTGCGCTCGATGAAGAGGGCGACGAGTTCACTGGCAGCCTCTGGCCGCCGAACCCGTCGTTCAGCAGCTTCCGTGCGGTCTGGACGCAAGATCATTGGTATCTGCAACATTTCTGGCATCAGTTCGGCAACAGCATATTCCTCGGCCTGGCCACCATGCTGCTCACCGTGGTCATCGGCTCGCTCGCCAGCTTTGCGATCGGACGGATGCAGCTTCGCCGTGGTCAGCTCATTGGTGACGCCGCGCTCCTGACCTACATCCTGCCGACGGCCATCCTGATCATACCGTTCGTCCATATCATGCATGTTTACGGGCTCTCCGACAGCCTCTGGGCGGCGATTGCTGCCTATGTCGCCTTCGCCACGCCGTACGCCGTCTTGATCCTGCACCAATACGGCAAGCTACTGCCGATGGAACTCGACGAGTGCGCCAGGGTAGATGGTGCTTCACCTGTCCAGATCTATCTGCGCATTTACATGCCACTGATGACGCCGGCGCTCGTGGCGGTGGGCGTCTATGCGTTGTTGCTGGCGTGGAACGACTACCTCTATCAGTTCATGCTGCTTTCATCGACGCGCAACATGACCGTGGCGGCGGCCATCGATCAGTTCTTCGACAGCGACGAGGCGCCTTGGAATTATATGATGGCGGTCGCTCTGGTCTATTCCCTGCCGCCGATCGCGATTTACTTTGCGTTGCGGCGGTTCATGTCCTTTGACCGAGTGCATAGCTAGCTCCGATGCGCTGCGACGCTGATATGACGCCGGGGTTTTCCGCGCTTGCACAAGTTAGAGCACGCGCGCGATGATGGGAACGCGACGGAGCACAAGCGTTATGCCCCAGCTCAGGGCCACTGAGCCGACATAGACGATGGCACCCTTGGCTATTGGGCCCAGCGCGACCGCAAGCAGGGCGAACTGAAGCCAGACCACTATGGGGTAATGAACAAGATACATCCCGTAGGAACTGGCGCTGAGGCTGTCGAAGACAGGTCGGTGCGCGATGGCGAACCGACGAAAGAGTGCGATGAAGGCAAGGCTGATTGTGCCGCAGCACAGGACGACGGTGAAGTCACCAAGAAGGCGCAAGCTGAGAGGCAGGGGCTGATGACCCTTGGCGACTGGCAGGATGAGCGTCAAGATGACGGCAAGCCGTAACGCATAAGCGACAAGCCCGGCCGTTAGCCAGATCGGCCATCTCCGCGCCAACTCGGCATTCGGCGCAAGAACGCCGGACACTGCGATGGAGGCGCCCATCTGCAGACCGACCAGAAAATAGACCGCATAGAGCAACAGACGGCTCGCCTGAAATGAAAAGGGACCGAGCGTGAGCCAACCATCCGCCCCGAAGTTCAATTCCATTGGGACGTAGACCAGCGCTGAAGCGACGAGCAGCATGGCAAGGAAGGCCGTCGGACGGCGATACGCGCCGAGATGCTGCGGCGCCTGCGGTTTCGCCGTCCAGCGGCGCCGGAGCACATAAATCCCGGCTGCGACGGCATCGAAGGCGAGCAGCAGCCAGATGAACCAACCGGGACCGCTGGGCCAAAAGCCAAGCGATAGCCAGGTGCGAGCGTAAGCGGGCAAGCCCGGATCGGCGCCGGTTACGGCATAAGATGGATAGTAGGCGAGCGGCATCAGGATCGCCGCGGCGGCCAGGAACGGGATGCCCAATCGCAAAGTCCGGTCGCGCAGGAACCTCGCGGCTCCCTTCCGCTTCAGGCCGGGCCAGACAAAGAGGCCTGATACCAGGAACAACAAAGCCATGAAGAACGTGTCATTGAAGATCGCAAGCAGGTCGAACCCGGCCCAACGTCGGGGATCAACAATCGGCGCGGGCAGAATGCTGAAAGTGTGCGGTTGCGCCGGCCACATGACCGCGTATGCCAGCACCGAATGATGGAGCAGCACGAGAAGGACGATGAAGGTGCGCAGATAGTCGAAACTCGCATCGCGGGCGCCGGGCAGGGGAAGAGGATTGGCCTTGGCGGTCTCGATCCGAGCCTCGACACGCGGGAAGAACAACGCAAGCGCCGGCCGCGTCAGCATCCAGATGAGCGCCAGGAACACCAGTGCCTGGGCGCCCCGTTCGACGCGCATCCAGGCAGGAAAGGGGCCAGGCAGCGCCGCGACGCCGACAAAGCCGATGCTGCCAAGGGCTGCAATCCACTTCGCCCGCACATAGGCCGAGCGCCGGCCGCGGCGCATCTGCTTGCCGCACAACAGCAAGAACAGGCTCACGATCAGGATAATCGTCGACCGGACCCAGACCGCCGGCGGAATGCCATGTCGCAGAGCGAAGGCTACCGAAAGCAGCGCGACGCAAAGGCCGACATTGATCCACTGTGCGCCGATCACGGGCCGAAGCTGCGCATGAAGTGCGGGTGAGGGGGCTGTCATGAGGATTACTTTCGTGTGCCGAGGGCGAAAACTGTGACCAACTCCTTCGCATGCAGCTTGATGTCAAGATTTGGCTCGCGCGCCAGCAAGACCGGGACGGCGTCGATGGCCTGGATGATTGTCAGCGCCATCACGCCCGTATTGAAGCGGCGGAATTCACCGGACCGCTGACCGGCGCGCAGCAGTTCTTCGAGGTTCGCGGCGCGCTGCGCGAGCGACTCGGGACCGATGACCAGGCTGCCGTCGGCATGACGCGCGCTCATCGCGATCTCAACGAGGGCGATCAGTGGTTTGCGATGGGCGTCGATAAATTCCAGATTGGATTCGATGTAGGCGTGCAATCGCGCGGCCGCTGACGTCTCGGCCATGATGCGCGGCTCCATATGGTCGCGCCCTGCGGCAACCACCTTCTCGATCACTGCGTCCACGATCTCCTCCTTGCTTGGGAAGTGATAGGTGATGACGCCCTTGCTGACGCCGGCCCGCCTGGCGATTTGGTCAACCGAGGCCTTGGCAAACCCCACTTCGGCGATCGTGTCGATCGCACAGTCGACGATCTGTGCGCGGCGTGCCGTCTCCGCGAGCGACCGCTTCTCTGCTGGAACAATCTTGATCTTAGTACGCATGTACTAAAGTTAGTACGATCGAGCTAAATTGTCAATTCCGCCGCAGACGCAAAACCTGGCTGCGCCAACCTCGCGCCAAGCTACGGCGGATGAGCCGCTCGCAATGACGAGCATCCCCATTCCCGCGGCATGAAAATGCCTGAGTGATGCATCGTCGTTGCCCTCGAAGAGAAGGGCGCAGGGAATGCCGGGCGCCTGATGCACCCGCAGCTCTTGCGTGCAAAACGAAGTAAAGCACGCACGCAAGTCACACAGGTACACCGGAACGATCCGGCATTCCCTGCGCAATGGTTTTAACGGCCTATCCTCGCGCTCCCCGGGGTGCCGGGCTTGATAGCCCCCGTCGCCTGCAGGATCGCTTGCAGGCTTGACACCAGCGTCGGGGTGCCAGGACCACGCGACTTACCCGTCCGCATCGGCGCCGCTCGTCTCGCGACACCAAAGCGTCCATCGCATCCCGCGCCCAACACTCGTGACGATCGCGAAGCGCCCCCTCTCGAGGGTGCGGGACGCGCACAGACAATCATCTTTTCCGGAAAACGGAAGCACAATATTTTTGGTGGCAGGACTTGACATTGATTCTGATAAACGGAAGTGGTCGGAGCCCGATTTGCCCGGACGGGCAGCTTGTGGGTCAACAACGCCGCGCCGCGCTCGCCGCTGTGACCTGCCCGAGTTAATGTCAGCTTCTCTCCGTTTGCGACCAGCATGAGATGGCTGCGCAACATGTCGCAACGGGCCGTAACCGGACGTGCCCTCTGGTAGATCAAAATCCAACAGGCGTGTTCGATGAGCGCGTGCTTCGGCGTCACGGTCGCGGGCCTCCAGAACCGTCTACGAACACGTCAATTGGAAGAGGGTGATTGATCACGTACGCGCCGTAGTTCTGGTCGTGCTTGTCAGGTTGGATCAGGCCGTCCGCGTCCTTGGCACGAGACCATTTCTTGGCTAAATTCTCGTTGCACGCTAAGAAAACGGGGGCTCGTCGATTGGGATAACCCGATGGCTCGCGCCAAGTGCCCGAATTGCGCAGCGGAGACGGATTTCGAATCCGCCTTTTGTCAGGCTTGCGGCACGCCCCTCGCGGTCCCTGCAATGCCGAGACGGCCGTCGGCTGCCTTGCCGCGCCGCGCGGAGCGGCGGCCGATAACCGTCCTGTTTTGCGACATCGTCGGTTCGGTTGCGCTGGCCAATACGCTGGATCCCGAGGACATGATGCACGTCCTCGATGTGTTTCGGACGTCCTGCGATGACATTATCGCGCGTCACAATGGCTACGTCGCCAGATACCTGGGCGACGGCGTGCTCGCCTATTTCGGATATCCAAGCGCCGACGAAGAGGAAGCTTCGCGTGCCGTTCGGGCTGCTCTCGCGCTGCAGGCCGCGATGGGAAGCTTGCCCTTGCCGAACGGAATCAAATGTCAGGTGAGAATCGGCGTCGCCACCGGCCTCGTGGTGATTGGCGACCTTGTCAGCCGCGGTGAAATCCGGGAGGTCGATGTCGTTGGGGAGGTGCCGAACCTCGCCGCGCGGCTGCAGAGCGCGGCGCCGGCGGGAGGCGTCATCGTCTCCGAGGCTACGCAGCGGATCACGGCGGGGCTGTTCACGTATCGACCACTGGGGCCATTGACGCTGAAGGGGTTCGACGCTCCCGTGCAGGCCTTCGAGGCGCTCGGTGCGACCGAGTCCGGCAGCCGTTCCCGGGCCAGGGCCGAAAGCGCGCACACACCCACTTTCGGCAGGGACCATGAGCTGCGGATCCTCATCGATCGCTGGTCGAAGGTTCGCGCCGGCGAGGGTCAGGTCGTCCTGATCCGGGGAGAGGCCGGTATCGGCAAATCGCATCTCGTCGAAGCCCTGCGGCGCCACGTCGCCGATGCGCCGCACGTGCAAACGACCTGGAACTGTGGACCCAACACCACCGATTCCGCGCTTTATCCGGTCGCCGAGCAGCTTGCGCGAACGGCCGGCTTTGAGCGTGGCGAATCTGTCGAGGAGCGACGCGCCAAACTCACACGACTGGTGACGCGCTTTGGACTGACGTCGCCGCTCAGCACGGCTGCGCTCGCTGATTTCCTCGGTCTCCCGCCGGCGCCTTCGTCGCCGCTCGAGGGCTTGACCCCGGACAAGCTCAAGGCGGTGACGCTCGACGCGCTGCTCGCCAGTCTGGACGCATGGGCGGGCCAGGAGACCGTGCTGTTGGCGGTGGAGGATCTGCACTGGAGCGATTCGACGACGCTCGAGCTTCTCGATCGCGTTGCAGCGAAGGCCAAGGGTCGTCGCTGGATGATCCTGGCAACCGCCCGGCCCGAATTTTCGAACCGCTGGACCGACACTGCCGATCTCCTGCATATCGAATTGACGCGCCTCGACCGCGGCGCCGCCGAGCGCATCTGCGCGCATTTTGACGCGGCCGCCGCGCTTCCGCCGGAAGCCTCACGGCAGATCGTCGCCCGCTGCGACGGCATTCCGCTGTTCATCGAGGAGATGACGAAATCGGTCCTCGAAGGCATGGCGGCGGCGCCGACGCGCCAAGGCGATGCCAGGGTCTTTATTCCGGCCACGTTGCACGATTCGCTGGTGGCGCGGCTCGATCGCCTGGGCCCCGCGCGGCGGATCGCCAACGTCGGCGCGACGATCGGCCGGCACTTCAGCTACGACCTTCTGGCCGAGGTCATGAATGCGCCGGAAGCCGAGCTGAGACAGGGATTGCTGGAGCTGACCCGGTCGGGCCTGGTCGAAAGTCACGGGCTGCCGCCGCAAAGCGAATACCTGTTCAAGCACGCGCTCATTCGCGATGCCGCCTATGAGTCGGTCCTGAAGCGCGAGCGCGACGCGCTGCATCGGCAGATCGCGACCGTGTTGCGCGAACATTTTTCTGATTTGCAGAAGAAAGAGCCCGAGCTACTGGCTCATCATTTGACCGAGAGCGGTGCCGCCTCCGAGGCGATCCCGCTCTGGGCGGCAGCCGGCCAACGCGCCGCGTCCCGAGCCGCGCATGTGGAGGCGGTCGGGCATTTGGAGACAGCGGTCGAGTTGCTGCGGCGTCAACCGCCCGGCGCCGAGCGTGCCGCAGCCGAACTCCCGCTGCTGCTGGGACTGGCTGTGAGCCTTTCGGCCTCGCGCGGCTATGCGGCGCCCGAAGTCGGTCGGGTGCTCGCGGAAGCGCGGGTGATTTGCGACGCCATGGGCAACGTCCCCGAGCTGTTCGCAGTGCTCAGGAACGCCTGCAGCTTCTACATCGTCGCGGTCGAGATGGGCCCCGCCTCGGAAACCGCGCGCCTATGCCTGGAAATGGCGAGCAAGACGGATCTGCCGGAACAACGAATCGAAAGCCAATACGCGCAGGGCTATCTGCTGTACATGCGCGGCGAGCTCACAGAGGCGCGGAAGTATCTTGAGAATGCCGGAGAGCTCTACCGGCGGCATGGTGGGGCGCAGCTTGTGTTTCCCAGCCCGCAGGACCCGTTGGTCGGAAGCCTCTGCGCTCTCATGCAGGTTATCGACGCGCTGGGCGACGAGGCCGGCGCCGATCGGATCGAGGAAGAGTTGGAAGCCCACGTCCTGCGGCTGGGGCGCGACTACGATCGCGCTTACAGCCTCTGCTTTCGAGCTCTCCTCGCCAGCGCGCGACGCAGCTACGTTCGGCTGCGCACTCTTGCCGACGAGGCCCTGACAGTCTGCAACGAACGATCCTATCCTCTCTATGGTGCGATCGCCTCATTCTACAAAGGCGTCGCGATCGGGCATCTCGAAGATGCGGACGCCGGCTTGCACATAGCAATGTCGGCTTTCGACGCTTTGGACCGGATCGGATGCAAGCTGGCGCGAGCGGATCGGCTCAATGACATCGGGCGCGTGCGGATGGCGATGGGCGATTTCGGCGACGCCTTGTCTGTCATCGACGTCGCTATCGCCGACTCGATTTCTTGCGGCGAAACCTTCCCGCTTCCGAAGCTTCGCCGGACGCGAGCGGAACTCCTCGAGGGCGCCGGGCGGCTCACGCCTGACATGGCGACGAAGGACCGCGCTGGCGCTCTTCCGGGCGCGCTGCCGAAATAGGCCTGCCAAGGACGGCGCCAAGGGACGGCGCCAAGGGTGGACCTATCAGGCTCTGAAGTGAACCTGGTTCACGCGAGCGGGACTGCGGTTCCGGACACGTAGTCGCAACTTGCCCAGAACCCGTATTGGGTCGTCAGCGTCACCTTGCCGGCCTTGGGCGGGCCGAGCCCAAGCTCCCTGACAACAGGCAGACTGTCGAACACCCCAAGCTCGAGTGTCCAATCGCCCTCAAGGAATCGCATCTCGCGCAGCGTCGTCAGGGTGAGCGGTCCCTCGAGCAGGGTTTGGTAGACGGCGGCGTCCGAACCGTCGGCCGAGCGGAATTGCTTGAGATACCAGACCGGGACGGGAATTCCCGGACTGAACAGGAATTTCGACCCGTACCGACCTTCGACGATCGGTTTCAAAAGCTCCGGGCTTGCGGCGGCGCCGACTCGCGCAAAGACCTCTGCGGGGAAATTTGTCGATGCAGAGGTATTTTGCAGCCGCGTGGCGACGAGATTGCTTCCGGTCAGTGACAGGAACTCGTGCTGATGTGCGATGGCGTCCGGCGCAAACGTCCTGATGAGCATCGCCGAGGCGATAAACGGCCCGGTCGATGGAGAGGTGGCGGGCGCGACGATGTTCGAAAAATATTTGGGATACCCCATGATCTCGCGGCCAACCGCAACGGCCAAACCGGAATCAACGAACAAATAGGCGGGGACCCACGCGACCTCTGTGGGCAAGATTGCGTCGCCGTCGAAGCTTCCAACAAGCAGCCAAAAGCCGATGTCGATCTCGGGCATGCCGCCCTGATCGGAAAATGGCGGAGTCGTTGCGACGATGGCGGCATTCTTCACGTAGGCCAGGAACACCATGTCCAACAGAACACGAAATCGCTGCCGCCCCGCGATGACATTGTAGGTCTTGTCCAGATAGTCTTGAAGGGCTGCCAGATCGGCGCTGAACCCAAAACCATAGAAATCGGCACCGTTGGCATTGAAGGGCGGCGGAGGAAGGGTGATCCAGCCACTGTGATTGATGTATTTTTGCGACAATTCGTTCTCCTTTGTCCGAGAGCAGTGTTTGTCCTGGATCAGGATTGGCGGGTTTCTCGGGCGACGTCGGCTCTGCCGGCAGCCAGCGGTCCATAAAGCGTGTTGGCGTAGACGATCGGGATCTTCACTCCAGACAATGCCGAGGCGGCCGCGAGGCCGGACATCGCAGCCACCTCGACTGCGCCGACATTCACCTCCGGGACTTTGGTCCAGTCGCCAGCGAGGAAGAGGTTGGCATAACCCGAGTTGCCAGGGTCCAATCTGTACTGAAGCGTGTTGGGCAGGCTCAGCACATAGCGTTCGCTCGGACTGATGTTGGCCCGCCAGAATTGCTGATCGAACCGGTCCTGACCCGTCGCGGGGTACACAACATGCAGCAGATTCCACTGGAAGGCCGCGCCCTTTCCGGCGTTTGACCAGAGCCCCTGCAGCTGCGACGTCGTCCAGACGAGACCATCCTGCTTTGCCCTCTCTGTCGCAAGCTTGTCGTCGTTGGGCGCGGCCGAGTCAGCCATGACGCCGCAGAAATACGCCACCGAAAGCGGTTTTGGACTTGGCCAGTCCTCGGCCGGAAGCAGTTGGGACATGTCCGAATAGGTGTCGAGCGGCGACACATATCCGGTCGCGATCGGGCCGAGCGCTTCCGGCGGCGTCTGGGGCGCCACGAAAGGACCGCCAAGGTCCTGCACCGCGCGGTCGACCCAGAATTGCAGCGCCTCAGTGCGCACCGTCGCGAGATTCGAGACCATGTCGGCCCAGTCTTGCCGCTGATCGACCAGCGCCTTGCAGATCGTTCCGAGCGCGCCGACCGGGATGCCAAGGATCACCTGATCGAAGTCGCGCCCCTGTTGAAGGGGAAGCGTGGCGCAAGGCGGGGGCTGGGGACTGTAGTAATTCTCAAAATTGACGCCCTCGGATGCAAGCTTCTTTCCGTTCAGGATCTGGTCCCACAGCGGCGCGTTTGGCCAGCTGTGGATTCCCGCCACCGGCGGCCCGAACGGATCGTATTCCGGCACGCCGGGAGCAAGCTCTGCCTGCTGCTCGATGATGATGGTTTCGATCACGCTACCGTCGGCGCTCGGCAAAAGCGCCGTGACATTGTGGAAGAAGCAGAACGTTACGCCGCGGCTTTTCAGCAACTGGTAGATCGGCGTGAAGATGGTGTCGCCGAAGCCCGCAGTCGCCTTGAAGAAAAAAGCGCCCTTGTAAGTGAGGCCGAGGCGAAGCAGGGACTGTACGGCTGTGCAGGCTGACAGACTTGGTTTCGTCCTCTCCCCGGCTTCATAGGCAAAACAATAGTCGTACAACGCCCTCAACAAGACGGTGCTGGACAGGAACGTTCGAATGTCGTCCTTCAGCAAGTCGGGCGACGACTGCAGCAGGAACTCGCGGAAATCGAATGCGTCCAGTGTATGGAAACCCTGTTTGATGCAATCATTGTCGATCGCTCCAATCGCGATCAAAATTCCAACAAGGGCTTGCTCGAAGATTCTCCCATCAGGCCGACCCTGGAATGCAAGATAGGCGGCGAAGACGACGTAGAGAGCGCGGCGGAGCATGTCGGCGACATCAGCCCAATCCAGCCCTGGCACCGACTTGTCGCCGTTTTCCAGCAACTCCGCAGCTCGTCGCGACGCACGCAGCAATGCAGTTGCGTCCACGGCCGGACGGCCATTGGAGACGGAAGCGATCAGGGACTGCACATGCGGCGGCAAGTCCGAAATCCCGGGCATCGCCGCCCCTTGCCGACCGGCCGGCGAGGCCAATTCCAGATGGTCCCCGATCAGGCGCTCGAACCATGCGATCATCCGGCGGATCAGGGTCTCGATAGACGGCATGACCGGATCGTTGGCCCAGAGGCAGTCAGCCCCGGGGAAAACGTTCGGGCCATCCGGATCGAACCAGAAGGACCAGGGCGCGTACGTGCCGTTCTCGTCGGAGGTCAGAAAGAATTCGTTTTGGCGCTTGAACGCGTCGCCGATCGTCGCGAGCGGATCGCCGCGCGGGCGCTTCAGCGCTTTGAACGTGAGCCGCATGAGGGTAAAGGCGTTGTCATAGGCTCCCGACCAGATGTGAAGACCGTGCTCCTCGATCCGCTGTCCATAGGTCGGATTGCGTCCGCTCGCGGTCTTGCCCCCAAGGCGCCAGCCGAGCTGGTGCACCGTGATCTCGTATTTTTCTCTGTTGGGATCGATTTCGGTCAGCGCGAGGGCAGCGCTCATGGCGCCCATGCCGCCACCCAGGATCGCAATCTTTACCTTGCCGTCCGCCATGGCCATCGTCCCTGTCCATTTTGTGCCGGTAGCACGCGACCTCCTTTATTCGATCACGTCGTCGGCGAGCGCGAGCAGTTTTGGCGGCACGGTGAGGCCCTGCGCCTTGGCTGCTTTCAGGTTGATGACCAACTCGAACTTGGTCGGCGCCTGAACCGGAAGCTCGGCGGGTTTATTGCCTTTCAAAACGCGGTCCACATAGTCAGCCGCGCGTCGGAACAAATCATCCAGGTCGACCCCATAGGACACAAGGCCGCCCTCTGCCGCATAGGTGCGAAACGGATAGACGGCAGGTACGCGATAGCGCGCGGCCAATTCGATGATCTGTGGAATGTGAACAGTGATCGGAGCTGAGGGCAGCACAATCAGGCCTCCGCCCGCTTCGCGCCCGAGCGCCACAATCACGGCCTCGATCTCGCGCGCGTCGCGAACTGGAGTCAGGGTTGCCTGAACCGCAGATGCGACGGCAACGCTCTCGACCGAATGCAGGTAGTTCACGTAGTAGGAACCCGTATCGGGGTTCAACATGAGCGAAACGCGCCGGGTGCCTGGCGCAATCTGCCTAAGGATTTCCAGCCACTTTGCCCCCATCCCGAATTCGTAGTTGGTGAAGCCGGTGATGTTGCCCCCTGGCCGGGCAAGGCTGGTGACAAAGCCGTTGGCGACCGGGTCGGTAACCGACACGAGGATGACCGGAATCGTGTGCGTTGCCTGCTGAAGAGCCGCAGCGACCGGAGTGGTATGACCCACGATCAGATCTGGTTGCTGTCCAACCAATTCTCTCGCCAAAACCCGAGCCTGGTCGATATCACCGGCCGCATAGCGTATTGTGAGCTGCAGATTTTGTCCCTCAATCCACCCGAGCTTCTCGAGCGCAAGGCGGAACTCTTGGATGTTGCGCGCGATGCTCGGCTCGCTTTCCGCGAGTCCCGTCAGCAATCCGATCCGTCGCGCGCGCTCGACCTGCTGGGCGCGCGCGGCGACCGGCCACGCGACGGCCGCACTACCGATGAGTACGATGAAGTTGCGCCGCTTCATGCGAAAAATGCTCGTCGCGCGCAAAGCCTACCAGAAGATAGTGTCCTGCGTCGCAGCAAAATGCGGCTGCCGATGTCGCAGTCGGGTCATTTTCGACCGAGTATGCCGAAATCGTCGACCGGGCGCCTTCCGCTCAAGCCCGAAAGAGGACACTTAGTGAGCGCCGGCATCTAGGAGTACGCGCCCAAGCAAAAACCCCGGCATCGCTGCCGGGGTTTTGCATTTCGTATCTTCGCCTGAGCGGAGCGCGGATCAGAAGTCCATGCCGCCCATGCCGCCGCCCGGAGGCATGGCAGGGCCGGCGGCCGGCTTCTTCGGCAGCTCGGCGACCATGACTTCCGTGGTGATCAGCAGCGCGGCCACGGAGGCTGTGTTCTGGATCGCGATGAAGTTGGTGAAACCGGTAGCATTGCCGCGCTGGCCGTTCCAAAGGCTGCGGTTCATGCTTCCTCGGCCGCAAGCGCGGTAGGCTGAGCATCATCGGTTTCGGTGACGTCTTCCGGCTCCGCGTCAAGCCGCTGTTCATTGATTTTGATCTCGGTGAACCGTTCACGGATGGAGGGCTCGATTACATCGCCCTTTATCGCGAGCGCGGTAGCCACCACCCGTTCGGCAAACAACCGATTCTTCTTGCGTCGGCGGTCGACCAGTGCCTTCAGCAGCCCGTTCAGGTCGTGTCTCTCTTCCGCTCCCTCGATTACGAACGCGAAAACCTCCTCCCAGCGCTGATCGAATGTCATGGACGCAATGGCGGAAATCTTTTCTCCGGCGTCCGGTCTGCTGATCTGACTAAGAACATGTTGTGCGGTAAGATACTTGCCGATGACTTCATGTTTGAAGGACAGCAGCTCAATGCTCAAGGGAGCGGCGCTTGTCTCGGTCTTGAACAGGCTCGACCCCTTGGTCGCCTCGAGGACTTCCTCGACGTCGTCGTCTGTTGGCTCCAGGTCCTGGCTGACGAGACATTCGCGAATACGAGACCCGATCTCGCCAATTGGCGTTACGGGCGGCTCCTTTTGGAAGAGATCGTATGCCAACCTGAACAACGCCCGTATTTTGGGGCTGTCAAGCTCCACCCACTCATGCAGCGCCGTGTCGGTTTCAAGCAGCTTTCGATAGAGGGCTGCTCGCCGTGTCGGCACCAGCTCCGGTCCGCTCTTGGCGATCAGGGACGCCAGCACGGCGAGGTCCTGAGGGCTGGTCGCCAGCTTACGCGCTTCTTCGGGCAATTGCGGCCAGAGATCGGCGCCGAGTTCGCGCGCGAGATAATCTCGGGCCTGCGCGGGAGTAACCGATTCGAGCTGAAACACAGGCACGTCGCGTCGCTTGAGAAGATCCTCTTGCCCCGCCATGACCATTCGATTGCGCGCGTCGCGATTGATGAAGTCGTTTAGCTGCGCCTTGAGCTCATCTTTGGGAGCCTCGTTCAACGAATCCGCCAAGATGAGAAAGCCGCCGTCCTGGATCAGGTGATCGAGCGCGCCATCCGAAAGCCGTACTTCCCCTTTTCTGAGCCGATTCTTGAGGAGGCCCGGCAGGCTGCTGCCGGTGATCGATGTCGTGCGGAAGTCGATCAACACGGGCAGTTCGTTGCTTCGTCCGGCAAGAAACGACTCGGCGCTTTTGCGGGCGATGCATTGCAGCAGCACGCTCTTTCCGGTGCCGCTCCGCCCTTTGATCATGACATAGCCGCCCGCGGCAAAGAGTTCGGCAACGGCTTGTGGAACGTCCTCGAAGCGAATCCCTGACTGGCCGCCGGCACCGACAGGATAGACCGACTGCTGAATGTACGACGTCGGCGCAGCGCCGGCGTCGTCACGCACGAGAGATGCAACGTCGTGGAAGATTTTTCGCCGTGCCCAGGGGGCGGTCAGGATGCTGCGGTGAAGCAGCGGAAAGCGAAAGAATCCGCTGTTCACCGCCGTTCGTGCATATCGGGAATATGGATAGAGCACGATGAGCACCGGAAGCAGCACTCCATACAACAGGACCCCGCCAAGCAGGACGCTCAAGATGTTCGACACGTATTTGCTGACAGGTGAACGCTGGCGCAGCTCGCCCTTGAGCGCGGCCTCCGCACGATCGAGTGCGTTGTGAACATCCGTCGAAACGCCATCCTGCAGCAGGAGGGCATGGACGCGGGCCAAATCCGCGGTCGCCTGCTTTAGTTGCGCTTCGGTTCGGTCGCCCAGTCCGTTCTGCAGCGCTTCAGCGATCCCTCGAATTGACTCCTCCACGTCTCGGCGGATTCTTTGGTCACGATGCGCGATCGCCAGCGTGTCGAGAGCTGATTCGGCGGGAGCGCCTATTGCTGCGAGCGCCTTAGCGGCCGCGACGGCCACGCTTGTATCGGGATCGCGCAGCGCGGCCGTCAACGCCTTGACCGCGCTCGGATCGCCGATTGCACCCAAGGCATCGGCCGATTCCTGCCGAACCTCTGGGTCCGAATCTCGAAGGGTGGTCTTGAGACCGGACACGCCGGCAACGGCGTGAGGCCCGATCGCCCACAGGGTGGTTGCCGCGGCCTTTCGCACCGCAGCCTGCTTATCATTCAGCAGCGGAACGATCCCGTCGACGGCGCTTCGCGCACCATCGCCATAGCGCGCTAAGGCCTCGAGCGCGTATTCGCGCACGAACGCATCCGGATCGTCGAGCCGCTTCGTCAGGGCCGGGACAGCCTGCTCGGGCTTCGGTGCGACCGCGAGGACGAGGCCGCGCGCCGCGCCCCGACGAACGAACGTGTTGGGGTTGTCGAGGGCGGCGACCAACTCTGGAACGGCCGCCGCACCGTAATATTCGAAGACGTGCGAGCCCCACAATGTGATGTCCGGGTCGGGCGACTCCAGGATGGTCAACAAACGGGGGATCAGGGACTTGTCGAGCGGCCGGCAATCGTTGAGCAGGGAGGCAGCGGAGCGATGCATATGCTCATCCGGATCTCCGAGTGCGTCAACGAACTGTGCGCAGGGAAGTGGCCGCAGCTTCGTCAACGCATTTACGGCATGTGCTCGCACTCCTTCGTCCGGGTCTTTGAGGAGCCCCATCAATGCCGGAACGGTGGCTGCAGCATGGTTTGTGAAATGTCCCAGGGCGGTGGCCGCATCGGCGCGAATATCTTCCTCGGGGTCCTTCAGAGCCTTGAGGAGCGGTTCCACAAGTCTCTGTGAATCCATGCTGGGTTTGGAACGGCCTTTGTTGCCGGCCTGGCCGGTCTTCTTCGCCGTAGCGCTCTCAAGCGCCTCAACCTCTGGATCGGGAATCAGGATTTCGATGGCCTCGATTGCTCCGCGCCGAATCAAATGATCGGGGCTGGACATGGCGTCGATCAGCGCGGGCAGCGCAGCGTCACCGACGCCGGCGACGGCCGACGGCGCGACGCGACGCAGGTAAGGATCGTCAAACTTGCTCACCAATGCGGGAACGGCGCTCGCTGCATCCGGGCCGATTACCCCGAGTTCCTTGGCAGCCAACTTTCGTACTTCGGCAACCGGGCTGTCGAGCGCGTGGACGAAGATCGGAATGACCTCGTCCCTGGCTGTGGTGAACTTGACCAGTGCCTCTGCGGCGTCGCCTGTGGACGGACCGCCGGATGTGAAGGCATCGGCCAGAAGCGGTATCGCGTCACGACCTGCTTTGGCGAGCTCATCGATCGCCTGCTGCCGCACTTTTGGATCCGCATCGGCCAGCCGTGTGACGAGTACCTTTAGCTGTTGCTCGACCGCGGCGGGAGCCGCTCGCGCTTCAGCAGCGAAGGCGCACGCCAGCGCCAGGATGATACCGATCGACAAAGATCGATGCATATGCGGAGCGGTTCCAATGAGGCCGATGGTACGCGAAGTTGTACCATTATCATGCCTCAATCGGAACCGCTGCTCCCGTTCGCGGGCGCCTCCGGCTTGCGCCACATCATCAATTAGGAGCCCGTTGTGCATGACAGAAAAGCAGGCCGCCGATGGCAGAGATGGGTCGTTTTCAACCGAGCAAGCCGAAATCGTCGGCGGACCGCCTTCCGCTCAACCCCGAAGGCGAACACCTGGTGAGCGCCGGCCTTTATCAGTACGCGCCCAAACAAAAACCCCGGCATCGCTGCCGGGGTCTTGCATTTCGTATCTTCGCCTGAGCGTCGGATCAGAAATCCATGCCGCCCATGCCTCCGCCCGGAGGCATCGCGGGGCCGGCGGCCTGCTTCTTCGGTATCTCGGCGACCAGGGCTTCCGTGGTGATCAGGAGCGCGACCACGGAGGCTGCGTTCTGGATCGCGGTGCGGACCACCTTGGTCGGGTCGATGATGCCCTTGGAGACGAGGTTCACGTCGCCGGTCTGGCTGTCGAAGCCGTACGCGTACTGGTCCTTCTTCAGGATCTTGCCGACGATAACGGAGCCGTCCTCACCGGCATTGATCGCGATCTGGCGGGCCGGAGCCGACAGGGCCTTACGCACGATCTCGACGCCGGTCTTCTGGTCGTCGTTTCTTGGTGCGGATGCCCTTGAGCTGCTCGGTGGCACGCAGCAGAGCGACACCGCCGCCCGGCAGGATGCCTTCCTCGACGGCCGCGCGGGCGCGGCGGGTCCGTCGCGTCAGCGTCGCTGGTTCTCCTATTCAAGATGTCAAACAGCCTATTGGCCCGCAATGACGACGCGGACAGCACCCCACATTCCCGCGGCACGAAAATGCCCGAGTGATGCATCGTCTCGTGGCCCTCATTGGGAAGAGGGCGCAGGGAATGCCGGGTGCCGTTGCACCCGCGCGCCTCGTGTGCAGAAAATGCGCAAAAAACGCACACGGGCAGTCCACAGGTACAACCGAACACACTCCGGCATTCCCGGCGCAATGGTTTTAACGGCCTATCCTCGCGCTCTCCCCGAGGTACCGGGCTTGATAGCCCCCGTCGCCTGCAGGATCGCTTGCAGGCTTGACACCAGCGTCGGGGTGCCAGGACCACACGACTTAGCCGTCCGCAACGGCCGCGCTCGTCTGGCGCAGCCATTGCGTCCATCGCATCCCGCTCCCAACGTCCGTGACGATCGCGAAGCGCCCCTCTTGTGGGGGCGGGATGCGGGGAGATAATCACAGTCTTCTGGAAAACGTAAGCGGAATATTTTTCGCGAGGAGGCTTGACTTAAGGGAAGATATTTCCGGTAAACAGAAGTGATTTGCCCGGACGGGCACTTTGAGCGCTGTCTCGGAAAGGTCCTATCCTGATCGTCACTCCGAGCCTGGAATGACGAAGGGAGAGAGAACTCGGCTGTGTGCTCTCAAAGCCCGTCCTGTGACCTGCTCGAGTCAATGTTCGCTTCGCTCCGTTTGCGACCGCTTGATACGGCGGCGCAACATGTCGCGATGGCCAATTTTGGACGAGGTGCGCCGCAAAATATCAACGGCCCAGCGCATAGATCGCGACGTGCACAGATTGGTCAAGTTCGTATGGGGCGATCATGACCGCGATTTAAATTAGTCGGTACCGCTGACCCCTGACCGCTTCGCGTTTTCGTTAATCCGTGAGTGCACCATCATTTGCAGTCCAGCCTCCGCCGACCAAGGGGGCGGTGCAGAACGGTACGAGTCCTGCCGCAACCTCTTCCGCCTCGATGGCAAGATTGCGCTGGATTTCGGCGCCGCATCCACACCCCATCCCGCCCCTGGCTGCCCCGCTCCGCATGACACGCGGCCAGAATCCAGCGCAGCGAGTTTATGAATCACCAAGGTGGCGTCTGGAAAAAATAGCATTTCAGGCGGGCGTCCGAGTTAGTTGCAGTGCGGAACCGAGTGCGACGCCATGGTGTTAGCCTTCGCCCTATTGATGCATGACAGTTCAGCGTCAACGGCATATAGTGTATTCAGTGCTTTAGCGGACTGCCAAAGACTTGGTCGGTCCTGTCTTCAGGACGAAACGCGCACCCCTATTTGGAGCGGTCAGTTAAGACGGGAAACCGTCTGTGGCGGGGCTGCTGATTCAAGGAGGAATGTAGACCAGGGAGGTTTTTTAATCATGAGCAAGCTCAGCAGGCGTCAGGTTGTTGGTGGTTCGTTAGGCCTTGCCGTTGCCGGAACCATTGCTCGACCCTTCATCGCCAACGCCGCGGCCACAACCGCGTCCGTGTGGTGGACGCAGGGCTTCGTCCCGGAAGAGGACGCTGCATTCCGGGCCATGGTTGCCGATTATCAGAAGCAAAGCGGGAACACGATCGACTACAGTCTCATCCCGTTTGCGCCGCTGATGCAGAAGATTGTTTCCTCGCTAACCAGCGGCGACGTTCCTGATGTGATCTCGCACGACATTCAGGACGCGCAGGTCATTCCGCAGAACGCCTGGCATGACAAGCTTGAAGATCTAACAGAGATCGTGGAGCCGCTGAAATCGCAGTTGCTTCCGACCGCCTATCTCGGCTCGCACTTCTATAACAGCGTAACCAAGAAGCGCGCCGCGTATCAGGCGCCGTATAAGACCGCAGTCTTGCCGTTCCATGTCTGGGGTTCGCTTGTCGAGAAGGCCGGATTGAAGCTGGCGGATGCGCCCAAGACCTGGGACGCCTTTTGGGATTATTTCAAGCCGGCGCAGCAGAAGTTGCGCGCCCAGGGACTGCGCGGGGTTTATTCCTTAGGCCTGCAAGCCACAACCAACGGGCCGGCCGACGGCAACAACCTGTTTGAATACTTCCTCGCGGCTTACCATGGAATGGGCATTGTCACTCCTGATGGGCAACCGCATCTGGATGATCCAGCAGTCAAAGAAGCGGTGATCAAGGCGATCACCTACATCACAACGGCCTACAAGCAGGGCTATGTCCCCCCGGGCGCGCTCGACTGGAGCGATGCCGATGATAACAACGCTTTCCATGCTGGACAGATCGTGATGGACCTCGACGGTACGATCTCGACCGAAGTGGCGATGATCCATGATCCGGAGAAGTACAACGACGCGGTCACGCTGGGTTTGCCCAACGACAATCAAGGTAAGCCAATCGCGTCGCCGGTCGGGGTTAGCGGAGCGTTCATCCCGAAAGGGGCAAAGAACCTGGGAGTCGCCAAGGAGTTCGTCAAGTATGTCGTTCAGCCGAAGGTGGCGGGCGCGTATCTGAAAGCCGGGCTCGGGCGGTGGCTGCCCGCGATTCCGGATATCGTCAAGAATGATCCCTGGTGGACTGATCCCAAGGACCCGCACCGCCTGGCCTACGTTAACCAGGGCGTGCTGGGCAAGACGGTGCCCTACCACTACGCCTATAATCCCGGCTGGGCTGAAGCAAACGCTGCGCAGATTTGGGGTTCGGCGCACGCGAACGTCATTCGCGAGAATATGACGCCGCAAGCGGCGGCTGAAGCCGCTTTGAAGCGGATCGGCGACATCCTCGCGAAGTATCCCATCGCGCAGACGTGAGGCGGCAACGATGAGCAGCACGACGCTTATAGCCGCTCGCCGTACGCTCCCGGCATTATCGCACGGGCAGCGGGGCCGCCGTGTCTGGCGAGGAGGCCGGCAAAGTTCGGAATTCACTTGGGCAGTCGCCTTTGTCATTCCTTACGTCGCCGTGTTCGCGGCGTTTGTCGCATACCCCGTCGTTTACGGCTTGTGGATGGGCCACAAGCCGAGCCTCTACGCCGAGCTTTTTTCCGATCCGATCTATGTGAGCACCGTTGTCAACACGGTGATCTATCTCGGCGTCGGCGTGAACCTGAAGATGTTCGGCGCGCTGCTGTTATCGGGCTTCTTCATGCGGCGCAGCTGGTGGACGAAGGGCTTACTGCTCGTCTACGTGCTGCCGTGGGCAGTACCGGCACTGCCGGCCTTCCTCTCAATACACTGGATGCTGAACGGCCAATGGGGCCTTCTTAACAATACGCTGTGGGACCTTTTTCACATCGACGGGCCGGGCTGGCTCGAGACCTCGCGGTGGCTGGCACTCGGTTCGGTCATCGCCTCGCATATCTGGAAATGGATGCCGTTCTGGACCGTGATCCTGCTGGCGGGACGCATGGCAATCCCGCAGGAGGTGTACGATGCCGCCGCAATCGACGGCGCAACAGGCCTCCAACGCTTTTTCTATGTTACCTTTCCCCTGCTTGCTAACCTCTATCTCATCTGCACGCTGCTCTCGACAGTCTTCACCCTAGGCGACTTCAACTCAGTCTTCTTCGTTTCAGGCGGCGGCCCTGCGCTTTCAACCCATGTGCTGGCCACGCTTGGTATCCGCGATGCTTTCCAGATTGCTCGGCCTGATCTTGGCGTTGCCACGGTGATGTCGGCGCTGCCGCTGATGATTCCACTTATCATTCTCCTCATGCGCAAATTGAGCAGGACGGAGATACAGCTGTGAGCGCGCTCTCGATCAACAGAACGATAACACGGCGACAGCCAAACTATCGGCTGCGGCGGACGATGAAAGAGGCAGCCGCGGTGGCGTTCGTACCTGTGCTCCTCATCTGGACGCTTACGCCGATCTACAACATCGTCATGGTATCTCTCGATTCAAAGGGCGACGTTTTCAGCAACGACATCTGGCCTCCCCATCCCTCGCTCGATAGCTTCTGGATCGTGCTCAGTGAGGGCTATTGGTATCTTCAGTACTTCTGGCAGCAATTCGGCAACAGCGTCTACATCGGTGCGGCTACTACGTTCCTCACTCTTTTGATTGGCTCGCTGGCAAGCTTCTCGATTGGCCGTATGCGGCTCAAGTATGGTTGGCTGGTGAGCAACGCCGCGCTTCTGACCTACGCCATCCCGGCCTCGTTTCTCGCGATCCCATTCTACAGCATCATGCTGAAATACGGCCTTGCCGACAATCTATGGTCGGTCATCTTCGCCGAGGTCACCTTTGCCACGCCCTACGCAATTTTCATTTTCCGGCAATATGCGGTCAGCATTCCGATCGAACTTGACGAAGCCGCGCGCATCGATGGCGCCTCGCCTGTCCAGATTTATCTGCGCGTCTACCTGCCGCTGATGGCGCCGGCGCTTGTCGCGGTTGGCACCTACGCGTTGCTGCTGGCTTGGAACGAGTATCTGTATCAGTTCATGTTGCTATCGTCGAAGCAGAGTATGACGGTCCCGGTAGCGCTGGCGCAATTCCTCAACAGCGATGAAGCGCCTTGGAATTATATGATGGCGACCGCGATCATTTACGCGATACCGCCTGTGGCGATCTATTACGCGTTCCGCGGACGCATGACCGCCGGCCTTACGATGGGCGGCGTGAAGGGCTGAGCGGCGTCTCGCCGGGAAAGTCATGAACGGCATCTCGGGGGTTCTCGCAGTGAAAGGGCCTGTCGCGGCGGGCCGGCCGCGGATGCCGGCGTGGCGCGGTCACCTGCACGGCTCAGACCTCACCTGGTCAATCCTCTTCATAGTTCCTTACGCGGCGCTATTCGCTGCCTTTGTCATTTACCCGATAGGCTATGCGCTGTGGATGGGAAGCGATCCCGCGCTTTACGCCGAATTGTTGTCCGATCCGCGCTACCTGCGGGCTGCCGTCAACACCGTGCTCTTCGTCGGCCTCGCGGTGAACCTGCAGATGATTCTGGCCTTGTTGCTGTCCGGCTTTTTTATGCGCCGACGCCGATGGATCAGAGCGCTGCTGGTGATCTATATCCTGCCATGGACGCTCCCGGCGGTCCCCGCCTATCTGTCTTTCCACTGGATGTTCGTCGCCTATCCGCAGGGCTTGCCCAACAACTTGCTGGAAAGGTTGTTCGGAATAGAGGGACCGTTCTGGTTTGATCAGAGGTGGCTCGCGCTTGCTTGCGACATCGCTGCCAATGTCTGGAAATGGATGCCGCTGTGGACTCTGGCCTTGCTCGGCGGCCGCATGTCGATACCGCAGGACCTCTACGACGCGGCCGACGTTGATGGAGCTTCATTGTATCAGCGATTTGCGTATATCACGGTGCCGCTCCTTGCGAACCTTTACCTGATCAGCACGCTGGTCTCGACGATCTGGACCTTCGGCGATTATGCGCCGGTGCTGTTCGTGTCGGGCGGCTCACCCGCGTTCGGCTCGGAGGTCGTTTCCACGCTCGGGTTTCACTATGCGCTTGATTACGCCAACCCGCCGCTTGCCGTAGCCGCTGGCCTTTCGGTCCTGCCGCTGCTGATCCCCGCTGTAATCCTCCTGATGCACCGATTGAAGAGCACGGAGGTGCAGTTGTGATTCCGGCCCTGTTTCCGACGCGGCAGCAGCGCCCGGCCCGTTACCGGATCCGGCGGATCGCGATCGAAGCGGGCTCGGTGGTGCTCGGAGCGACGATCCTGATCTGGTCGCTTATCCCGGTTTACAACATGTTTCTGATCGCGGTCGATCCGACGGGCCACAACGAATTTACCTGGGAGATTTGGCCGTCGCAGGCAACGCTCCACGCTTTCATCGCACTCTGGACGGGAGACGTTGAGGACGTCCGCGATGTTTGGCCCCAGTTCGGCAACAGCATCTATATCGGTGTGTTTGTGATGGGGTTTACCGTTCTGATTAGCTCGCTCGTCAGCTTTGCGATCGGCCGAATGCATCTCGCCAGGAGTTGGATGCTTACCAACACCGCGCTCCTCACCTACATATTGCCATCTTCGACCCTGATAATTCCTTTCCAGCGGGTCATGCACGCGTATGGACTTTTGGACAATCCCTGGGCGGCAATCGCGGCGGAAGTGACCTTCGCAACTCCTTACGCAATTCTTGTTCTGCTACACACGGCAAAACTTATCCCAATCGAACTCGACGACGCCGCGCGCATCGATGGCGCCTCAGTCGTGCAGCTATATCTGCGCATTTACGTGCCCTTGATGGCGCCGGCACTCGCCGCCGTGGGCGCCTACGCACTATTGTTTGCGTGGAATGATTATTTCTATCAGTACATGCTCCTCATGTCTGAAAGAAACACGACGGTCGCTATGGCGTTGGAGCAATTCTTCGACGATGACGACGCGCCGTGGAACTACATGATGGCGATCGCGATCCTCTATTCGCTGCCGCCGATTGCGATCTTTTATGCGTTGCGCCGCTATATGGCGGCGGGATTAACAGCCGGCGGCACCAGCGGCTGAGCGACCCGATGGTCAGCGGTATTTCTGGAAGTGCCCCCAAAAAAACCCCGGCATCGCTGCCGGGGCTTTGCATTTCGTGTCTTCGCCTGAGCGGAGCGTCGGATCAGAAGTCCATGCCGCCCATGCCGCCGCCCGGAGGCATCGCGGGGCCGGCGGCCTGCTTCTTCGGCATCTCGGCGACCAGGGCTTCCGTGGTGATCAGCAGCGCGGCCACGGAGGCTGCGTTCTGGATCGCGGTGCGGACCACCTTGGTCGGGTCGATGATGCCCTTGGAGACGAGGTTCACGTACTCGCCGGTCTGGCTGTCGAAGCCGTACGCGTACTGGTCCTTCTCCAGGATCTTTCCGACGATAACGGAGCCGTCCTCACCGGCATTGATCGCGATCTGGCGCGCCGGAGCCGACAGGGCCTTACGCACGATCTCGACGCCGGTCTTCTGGTCGTCGTTCTTGGTGCGGATGCCCTTGAGCTGCTCGGTGGCACGGAGCAGGGCGACACCGCCGCCCGGCAGGATGCCTTCCTCGACGGCCGCGCGGGTCGCATGCATCGCGTCATCCACGCGATCCTTGCGCTCCTTCACCTCGACCTCGGTCGCGCCGCCGACGCGGATCACCGCGACGCCGCCCGCGAGCTTGGCCAGACGCTCCTGCAGCTTCTCGCGGTCGTAGTCCGAGGTGGTCTCCTCGATCTGCGCCTTGATCTGCTGAACGCGCGCCTCGATGTCGGCCTTCTTGCCGGCGCCGTTGACGATCGTGGTGTTCTCCTTGTCGATCATCACCTTCTTGGCGCGGCCGAGCATGGAGAGGTTGACGTTCTCGAGCTTGATGCCGAGGTCTTCCGAGATCGCCTGGCCGCCGGTCAGGATCGCGATGTCCTGCAGCATGGCCTTGCGGCGGTCGCCGAAGCCCGGCGCCTTGACGGCAGCGACCTTCAGGCCACCACGCAGACGGTTGACGACGAGCGTGGCGAGCGCTTCGCCTTCGACGTCTTCAGCGACGATGATGAGCGGCTTGCCGGTCTGCACCACGGCCTCGAGCAGCGGCAGCAGCTCGTTCAGCGAGGAGAGCTTCTTCTCGTTGATCAGGATGTAGGCGTCTTCCATCTCGACGCGCATCTTGTCGGCGTTGGTGACGAAGTAGGGCGAGATGTAGCCGCGGTCGAACTGCATGCCCTCGACGACGTCGAGCTCGGTCTCGAGCGACTTGGCTTCCTCGACGGTGATCACGCCCTCGTTGCCGACCTTCTTCATGGCATCCGAGAGGAACTTGCCGATCTCGGCATCGCCGTTGGCCGAAATGGTGCCGACCTGGGCGATCTCCTCGTTCGAGGTGACCTTCTTGGAGTTCTTGCCGAGGTCCGCAACGACGGCTTCGACGGCGAGGTCGATACCGCGCTTGAGGTCCATCGGGTTCATGCCGGCGGCAACCGCCTTGGCGCCCTCACGGACGATCGCGGCCGCGAGCACAGTCGCGGTGGTGGTGCCGTCGCCGGCCGCGTCGGCCGACTTGGAGGCGACTTCGCGGACCATCTGCGCGCCCATGTTCTCGAACTTGTCCTCGAGCTCGATCTCCTTGGCGACGGTGACGCCGTCCTTGGTGATGCGGGGAGCGCCGAACGACTTGTCGAGCACCACGTTGCGGCCCTTCGGGCCGAGGGTGACCTT
>NZ_DATGFH010000171.1:0-43397 GCF_035309285.1 Bradyrhizobium sp.
GAATTACTGTATTGTGGTGGCGCATGGCGGGATCTTCCTTGTGTGTCTCGAACATTTGGCGATGCTCAAGACCGCAGAAGAATCCACGCCATGCGCCATGTCCACCAAAATTAAACCGGACAGCCGTGGGCTTGACCCGGCCATCCATCAAAAAAGCATCTTGCGAAGGTGATGGATGCGCGGGTCAAGCCCGCGCATGACGATTAGTTGTAGGGTGGGCAAAGCGAAGCGTGCCCACCAGTCAGAACCGACGGAAATGAGAAAGGCGGTGGGCACGGCGCAAGTGCGCCTTTGCCCACCCTACGATCTTCTCGTCACAAGCCCGCGCGTGACAATTGAAATGTGTGGAGGCCGCCCGCGCCCCTCAATAATTATTATTCTTCAACAGCCGCTCGATGTAGTCGAGCTCGACCTTCGGCCGCGACGGATCGGCGAGGCGCTTGCGCAGCTCTTCGAGGATGCGGCGGACCTTCTGCACGTCGATCTCGCCAGGGATCATCTTCGAGAGCTCGTCATATTCATGCGAGCGCAACGGCCTCCCTAAGGGATCGGTGCCGTTGGGTCCGGCCTGCTGCCGTCCCATCCGCTCGCCCTGGCCCTGGCCGTCCTGATCGCCCTGCTGCATGGCTTCCGCGAGCTTCTGGGCGCCTTTGCGCAGCGCTTCGAGCGCCTTGCCCTGCGCGTCCACCGCGCCGTCGGCATTGCCCTCACCGAGCTTGCTGCCGGCATCACCCATGGCGCTGTCGGCCTCACCCAGGCCGTTCTCGCCATCGTCACCCTTATCGGCACCCTGCTGATCCTGATCGCCCTTCTGGCCCGGGCCCATGCCCCGGCCGGCGAGGTCCTGCTGCAGCTTCTGCAGCCGGTCGCGCAGGCTCTGCTGGTCCTGCTGCAGGTCGCTCATGCTCTGGTCGCCCTGCTGCCGCTTGCCGCGCATGCGATCGCGCCGCGAATCCTGACCCTGCTTGAAGGTCTTGTCGCGCAGTTGCTGCTGCTTGCGGATCATGTCGTTCAGCTCGTTGAACATCTGATCCATGTCGCTGTCGCCGGGCTGCTGCTGCGCCATCTGCAGATTTTCAAGCATCTCCTGGAGCTGCTCCAGCAAGGCCTGCGCACCTTCCTTGTCGCCCTGGCGCGACAGCCGCTCCATGCGTTCGATCAGGTTGTCGAGATCCTGCTGGCGCAGGATCTTGGTGTTCTGATCGAGCGGACGGGCGAGCTGCTGCGGATTGTTGCGGAACTGCTGGGCGAGCTCGCGCAGATAATTGTCCAGCGCCGCGCGCAGGTCCTGGGTCAGCTTCTTGATCTCCTCCTCGCTGGCGCCGCGTTCCAGCGCCTGCTTCAAGGCGTCCTGTGCCGCGCGCAACGCCTTGTCGACGTCGCTGATGTTGCCGTCCTCGATGGTGACCGCGAGCCCCCAGAGGCTAGCGACCACGCTGCGCAGATCATCGTCGGTGCGGGCGGCCGCGAGCTGGTGCGTGACGTTGTGGAGGCCGAGATACTGGCCGGCCTCCGGCGTGAACATCTCCGGCGCGATCATCAGCGCATCGAGCGCGGTGGAAACCTCGGAGCTCTTGTTGGCGTCGAGCGCGAGGATGCGGCGCTGCTCGATCAGCGCGCGCGCCAACGGCTTGGTGAACAGCCGCTCCGGCAGGCGCATGTTGAAAGCCTCGCTCTTGCCCTCGTTGCCTGCCTCGTCCTTCGCCGTCAGCGTCAGCGTGACATCGGCCCCGGCGTAGGGATCTTCGCTGAGGTCCTTCACGGTCTGGCCGATGCCGTTGCGGGTTCGCGCGTTCGGCAGCACCAGCGGAAATTTTGGCGGCGTGAACAGCGGGCGCGTCGACGGCCCGTTTTGCGCGGCATCAGCCGGGTGCGCCGTGAACTGGGCGTGCGCTTCGGTCACGCCGTAATCATCCTCGATCTTGTAGGCCAACTGCAGCGAGCCGCGCGCCTGCCGCTGCGGCTCCTTGGCGAGCGAGATCGTCGGCGGACGGTCGGGGACAGCGCTGAACTTCCATTGCGGCTGACCGCTTGGTGCGCGCACATGCACGGTGCCGTCGCCTGCAATGGTGAAGTGCTTCTCGTTGGTGCCCTTGGGAGCCTGCTCGGCCGGCGCGGTCTCGGTGACCCCGCCGCCTGCAATCACATCGAGCGTGCCGCCGCTCGAGCGCACGATCAGCGTCGAACCCACAGGAACCGGCAACTGGCCCGAGACCGGCAGCACGGCAGCTTCCTTGTTCGCGGCCGAGAGGATGATTGGCGGCTTGCCGGTATAGGCCGGCGGGTTCACCCAGGCATCGACGCGGATGGTGGTCGGGGTCAGCACGCCTTCCCAATCGAAGGCGGAGGCGACGCGCAGCATGCGCTCGTCGCCGGCGGCAACATACGCAGCAACCAGCATGACCGCGACGAGGCCGCGCAGTGCCCAGGGATCGTACAGCCGCAGCCGCGGCGACGGCAGGCCGGCGCGAATGCGTTTCAGCGAGGCCAGCGTGCGCTCGCGCTGCGCCTGCCATAGCGCCAGCGCGACCGGATCCTGCGTGGAGAGCGTGTCGGTGAGCGTGGTCGCCGGGCGATGGGCGATACCGGAGCCGCGATCAAGCCGGCTCAACCCCTGGTCGCGGCTCGGCCAGCGAAACCACACCAGCGGCAGCACCGCGGCCAATGCCAGCAGCACGAACAGCACAAGCCCGATTGCGCGCGCGATCGCAGGCACCGCGAGCCACAGGCCGGCCCACGACACCACCAGGAACAGTCCGATCACGGTCAGGAGTCGCGCCAGGTGCGGCCAGGCGCGTTCCCACGCGATTGCATATTTGGCCCGCTGCAGGGCCTGCGTCAGCTTCAACCGGGCGAGGGCTTCCGTCGTGCGCTGCGGCTCGGTCGGGTCAGGGGTCACGCCGTTCATCGAGTCTCCAGTAACCGCAAATCACCCTAACACAATGGCGTCAGCGAGGCATCCGTTCCAGCACGGTATACCGCCCGTTTTGCGCATGACACGAAGGCGTGACCGGGCGCAGCCGATACCGTAAGTTCCGCCCGCCATTCCACAGGAAAGCGACCCGTCGTCGTCCCGGGCAAGCCAACGGGTCCGCGCAAAGCGCGGCCCGATGACAGACTCAGCGCGACCCGGGACCCATAACCACAGGCGGTCGTGTTGCGGAGACCCGGAGTGCCGACCTGGCGCAACAACAGTCGCCTGTGGCCATGGGTCCCCGCTTTCGCGGGGACGACATCGAGTGTGTGGCGCGCGACTTCGCCGACAACAGACGAACGGAAGGAATAAATATGGACATCGGATTTATCGGGCTTGGCAAGATGGGCCTGCCCATGGCGCGCCGACTGATCGAGGTGAAACATCAGCTGATCGTATTCGACACCCGCCAGGAGGCGATCGACCAATTGGTGAAACTCGGGGCGCAAGCCGCAACCTCGCCGAAGGATGTCGCCGACCGCACCGAGACAGTGATGGCGAGCCTGCCCTCGCTCAAGGCTTCGCTGGAGGTTGCGACCGGCAAGGACGGCGTGATCGAGGGCAAAAAGGTCAAGCGCTTCGTCGATCTCTCGACCGTCGGCTCGCAAATGGCGGTGAAGATCCACGACATCCTGCAAAAGCGCAACATCGTGCAGATCGACAGCCCCGTCTCCGGCGGCGTCACCGGCGCCGAGAAGGGGACGCTGGCGGTGATGGTGTCAGGCCCGAAGGCGGATTACGAGGCCGTCAAGCCGGCGCTCGATGTCATCGGCAAGGTGTTTTTGATCTCGACCAAGCCGGGTGCGGGCCAGACCATGAAGCTTGCGAATAATTTCCTGTCGGCCACCGCGATGGTCGCAACCTCGGAAGCTGTCGTGATGGGCGTGAAATCCGGCCTCGATCCGAAGGTGATGATCGACGTGATCAACGCGGGCTCGGGCATGAACACCGCAAGCCGCGACAAGTTTCCGCGCTCGGTCTTGCCGCGCAGTTTCGATTTCGGCTTCGCTACCGGGTTGATGGTGAAAGACGTGCGACTCGCGGTCGAGGAGATGCGCTCGCTCGGGCTATCGATGGAAGTCGCGGAAGCCGTCGGGCGCCTGTGGGAAGCCGTGATCCGCGACCAGGGACCGGAGTCCGATTTCACCGCCGCAATCAAGCCGATCGAGAAAGCCGCCGGCGTCGTGGTCGGCGGCAAGGGCGGCGTGATGGGGAAATAACGTTAGGCCATTCTTTTTCCGCTGTCGTCCCGGGCAAGCGAGCATAGCGAGCGCGACCCGGGACCCATAACCACAAGAAGTTGTGGTTTCGCCAGCTCTTGCCTCGTCATTGCGAGGAGCCAACGGGTCCGCGCGAACGCGCGGCCCGATGACAGGCTCCGCGACGAAGCAATCCACACCGCTACCGCTGCGGCAGTATGGATTGCTTCGCTTCGCTCGCAATGACGACAACGTCGCCCTGGGGTTATGGGTCCCCGCTTTCGCGGGGACGACACCGGTTAGGTGGCCACGACGGTGGCCATCACAACCACGGCGCGGGCTTGTCCATCGCAATCAGCGCGTCGACGTCGAGGCGCGGGCGCACGACCGCGTATTGATCGTCCCTGACCAGCACTTCCGGGACCAGTGGCCGCGTGTTGTAGGTGCCGGCTTGCACCGCACCATAGGCGCCGGCGGTCATGATGGCGAGGAGATCGCCCGCCTTCGGCTCCGGCAACGTGAGGTCGAGCGCGAGATAATCGCCGGTCTCGCAGACCGGGCCGACCACGTCGGCGACGATGGTGCGCGCGTCCTTGCCGGCCTGCCTCACCGGCAGGATGTCGTGATGGGCTTCATAGAGCGTCGGCCGGATCAGGTCGTTCATCGCCGCATCAATGATGACGAAGTTCTTGCCGTCACCCTGCTTCACATAGATCACCTGGCTGACGAGGATGCCGGCATTGCCGACGATCATCCGCCCCGGCTCGAACATCAGCGTGCAGCCGAGATTATGCGTGACGCGCTTGACCATCACGGCATAGGCGTCGGGCGCGGGCGGCGCCTCGCGATCCATGTAGTAGGGAATGCCGAGGCCGCCGCCGAAATCGATATGCGCAATGTCGTGGCCGTCGGTGCGCAAGGTCTGCACAAACTCGGCGAGGATGCGAAAGGCGGTTTCCATCCGCGCCAGATCGGTGATCTGGCTGCCGATATGCATATCGGTACCGATCACCTTGATGCCCGGCAGTTTTGCGGCGCGGGCATAGACCTCACGGGCGTGCACGATCGGAATGCCGAACTTGTTCTCGGACTTGCCGGTCGAAATCTTGGCGTGGGTGCCCGCATCGACGTCCGGGTTGACGCGCACCGAGATGCGCGCAACGCGGCCGGTCTCGACCGCAAGCCTCGAGAGCAGCTCGAGTTCGGGCTCGGATTCGACATTGATACAGAAGATGTCGGCGGCGAGCGCGGCACGCAGCTCAGCCTCGGTCTTGCCGACGCCGGAGAACAGGATTTTTTGCGCCGGAAAGCCGGCGGCGAGCGCCCGCTTCAATTCACCGCCCGACACGACATCGGCGCCGGCCCCAAGCTTCGCCAGCGTGCGCAGCACCGACTGGTTGGAGTTGGCCTTCATGGCGTAACACACCATGACCTTCTCGCCGGCGAAGGCCTCGCTGAAGACGCGGTAATGCCGCTCCAGCGTCGCTGTGGAGTAGCAATAGAAGGGAGTGCCGACCGCCTGCGCCAGATCAGACAGGTTGACCGCCTCGGCGTGCAGCACGCCGTTGCGATAGTCGAAGTGGTTCATGGCGGGGCCGGATGTCTTATTTGGTGTCGGGTCGATTATCGAGGAGCGGGTCGAGGATGAACGACCGCTTGGCGCCTTTGGGCGCGGTCGGCGGCGCATCGGTGCCGTAGCTCGAATTGAACACGCTCGGCTGCTTCGCCGCCTCGCCCTCGGTATCGGTCGGCGCGACGGCGGGATTCGCTCCGCTGGCCGATGGCGGCAAATCGAGTCCACCCTTGCGGCCGCAGCCGGCAAGCGACAACGCGACCACGCTCAAGAGAATGACGGCCCACGCGGAAGCGGTCGGACGCAAGTGATTGTTCACGACGAAATCCCCAAATCGGGCCGCACCATACAAAGAATGCCCTGCCATGGCGAGAGCAACATGACCGTGAAATTGCAGCGAAATTCGTATCCGCAACCTTATTTTCGCTGCTTTTCGAGACGCTTTGCCCACCCTTTCGCCTGCGTGGCCACGTTCCTGGGCGCCGTGCCGCCAAAGCTGGTGCGGCTTTTGACGGAAGCCTCGACCGAAAGCACCTTCAGCGCATCGGCTGTCATCTTCGGCTCGATTTCCTGCATCGCCTTCAGCGGCAATTCATGCAGCGCGACGCCCTGCTTTGCGGCCAGCGCGACGATGCGCCCGGTGACGTGGTGGGCGTCGCGGAACGGCATTTTGAGCGTCCGCACCAACCAGTCGGCGAGATCGGTCGCGGTGGCGTAGCCGTCGCCGGCAGCCGCCTTCATCCGCGCCTCGTCCGGCACGAGATCGGAGACCATGCCGGTCATGGCGCGGATTGCGAGCGACAGCGCGGCAAACGCCTCCAATGCGCCCTGCTTGTCCTCCTGCATGTCCTTTTGATAGGCGAGCGGCAGGCCCTTCATCACGATCAGCAGCGCGGTCAGCGCCCCGATCACCCGGCCCGTCTTGGCGCGCACGAGCTCTGCCGCATCCGGATTGCGCTTCTGCGGCATGATGGAGGAGCCGGTGGTAAACTTGTCGCTTAACCGCACGAGGCCGACCAGCGGCGAGGTCCAGACCACGATCTCTTCCGCTAAGCGCGACAGATGGACGGCGCAAATCGCCGCCGCCGACAACGTCTCCAGCACGAAGTCGCGGTCGGAGACCGCGTCGAGCGAATTGGCCATCGGGCGGTCGAAGCCGAGTGCTTTCGCGGTGGCGTTGCGATCGATCGGAAACGACGTGCCGGCGAGCGCGGCGGCGCCGAGCGGCGATTCGTTCAGCCGCTTGCGCGCATCGGCAAAGCGGCCGCGGTCGCGCGCGGCCATCTCGACATAGGCTAGCAGATGATGGCCGAAGGTGACGGGCTGCGCGGTCTGCAGGTGAGTGAAACCCGGCATCACGGTCGCGGCATGCTCGGTCGCGCGTGCCACAAGCGCGCGCTGGAAATCGGCCAGCGCGGCATCGGTTTGATCGATGGTGTCGCGGACATAGAGGCGGAAGTCGGTCGCGATCTGGTCGTTGCGCGAGCGCGCGGTGTGCAGCCGTCCCGCGGCCGGCCCGATCAGCTCGGAAAGCCTGGACTCGACGTTCATATGGATATCTTCGAGCGCGCGCTTGAAGTCGAACGCGCCCTTGCTGATCTCACCGAGGATCGTATCGAGGCCCTTGCCGATGTTTTTGGCGTCGGAAGCCGTGATGATGCCCTGCTCGGCCAGCATCGCCGCATGCGCCTTGGAAGCCGCGATGTCCTGGGCATAGAGGTGCCGATCCACGTCGATGGAGACGTTGATCTCCTCCATGATCGCATCCGGGCGCTCGGAAAACCGGCCGCCCCACATCTGGTTGCTCATCGCTGTCCCGTCGTTCACATCCGCGCGCGCAAGCGCCGCGCACCCTTTGCCGGCTCCGCCCGGCGTAATATAGGCCCCTCCATAACCGTATCTGGACCAGGATGACAAACGATATGCCCGAACCCCCCTTACCGCGCCCGACCGCCACGCGGCGGATTCCGATCGTCGTCGGTGCGGTCGTGATCGGTGGGCTGATCGGCTATGCCGGCGTGGCCGGGCTTGGCGGGCTGAATACGGGCGGCGATCCCGCGTGCCGGGCGGCGGTCGATACCGCCAAGCGCATCGCGCCGCTGGCGCATGGCGAGGTCGCCGCGCTGACCATGGCCTCGAAGCCCTTGAAGCTGCCGGATCTCGCCTTCGCGGACGCCGACGGCAAGCCGAAGAAGCTGTCGGATTGGCACGGCAAGACCGTGCTGGTGAACCTCTGGGCCACGTGGTGCGTGCCTTGCCGCCGGGAAATGCCGGCGCTGGATCGGCTGCAAACCAGGCTCGAGGGCCCCAATTTTGAGGTGGTGGCGATCAATATCGACACCCGCGACCCCGAAAAGCCGAAGAACTTCCTGAAACAGGCCAACCTGACCCGGCTGGGTTATTATAACGACGAGAAAGCCAAGGTTTTCCAGGATCTTAAGTCGATCGGCCGGGCGCTGGGGATGCCGACCTCGGTGCTGGTGGACGGCCAGGGCTGTGAGATCGCGACCATCGCGGGACCGGCCGAATGGGATAGCGACGACGCCGTGAAGCTGATCGAGGCCGCCGTGAAGCCGTCCGCGGCCGGATTTTAGTCTTTGATTGTCATTCCGGGGCGCGCGTCAGCGCGAACCCGGAATCTCGAGATTCCGGGTCTGATCCTTCGGACCATCCCGGAATGACAACGGAGCCAAGTTAAGCCGAAATATTCAGGTTGCTGCCGATACCGGGGCCGACATTGCCGAGTGAAAGCGTCTGCTGGGCGGCGCCAAGCAGGGTTTCGACCGCTGATTTCTGGGCATTGAGGTCGGATTTCAGCGCCGAGGTCGCGACCTGCGACTGCAGTGCCGCCGTCTGATTCATCAGCACCGCCGCCACCAAGCTCATATCCATACGCGAGCACCCCGAAGGTCCTGCGAGGCACCCTAGGGGAGGAAGGTTAACGAGGGGTATTGCAGATGAAAGTCCTCAACATTCTCGTCCGGCGCTGTTTGCCGCTCGACCGGTTCGACGCCGCGGTCAGCTTCCATGAAGAGCTGATCGGCCAGAAGGCCCGACTCCGTTTCGATTACCCGGCCTACCAGCTCAAGCTCGCGCAGGTGGCTTCCATTCTGTTCATTGCCGGCACGGAAGAAAGCCTCGCTCCGTTCGTCGACACCCACGCGACCTTCATGGTCGATGATCTGCAAGCCTACGCGAACCACCTGCCGACGATCGGCGTCGAAATTCTGAGGCCACCGAAGGTCGTGCCGACCGGCTGGAACATGCTCGCGCGGCATCCGGACGGGTCGCTGATCGAATACGTCGAGCACCGGGATAAGCACCCCGCCGATCAGCTTCCTGATGTTCCCTATCCCGAACGAAGGATTGGCAGCTGACCCCTACCGGGTCGGCACCGGCTTGGGGCCGCGGTAGTCGTAAAAGCCGCGCTGGGTTTTGCGCCCGAGCCATCCGGCCTCGACATATTTCACGAGCAACGGGCACGGCCGGTACTTCGAGTCGGCCAGGCCCTCATGCAGCACCTGCATGATCGACAGGCAGGTGTCGAGGCCTATGAAATCGGCAAGCTCGAGCGGCCCCATCGGATGATGGGCCCCGAGCTTCATCGCCGCGTCGATCGCCTCGACATTACCGACACCCTCATAGAGCGTGTAGATCGCCTCGTTGATCATGGGCAGCAGGATGCGGTTGACGATAAAGGCCGGGAAATCCTCCGACACCGCGATCTGCTTGCCGAGCTTGCCGACGAACTCTTTCGCCGCCTCGAAGGTGGAATCGTCGGTGGCAATGCCGCGGATCAGCTCCACGAGTTCCATCAGCGGAACCGGATTCATGAAGTGAATGCCGATGAAGCGTTCGGGACGGTCGGTGGTGGCGGCAAGGCGCGTGATCGAGATCGACGAGGTGTTGGAGGCGACCAGCGCCTCGGGCTTCAGCACGGCGCAGAGATCGTGGAAGATCTTGCGCTTGACCTCTTCCTTCTCGGTCGCGGTCTCGATGACGAGGTCGCAATCGGAAAGCCCATCCAGCGTCTCGCTCAATGCGATGTGGCCCAGCGCCCCGGCCTTCGCGTCCTCGGTGATGACCTTCTTGGCGACCTGCCGCGACAGATTGCCGTTGATGGTTGCCATGCCGGATTTCAGGCGGTCGGCGGCGACATCGTTGAGGACCACGTCGAAGCCCGCCAATGCCGCAACATGCGCGATGCCGTTGCCCATCTGGCCCGAGCCGATCACGCCGATCTTCTTGATCATCGCCATTCTGTCATCCACCGGAACGGCGCGCATATCGCGCCTGCCCTTCAGTCCTTTTGACGCGTTTTCGCGCGAAAAGGTACCCCCTTCGCCCGAAAACGCTCCGAATATAGCAAGAAATACCGGCCGGGAGTGCCCCATCCGGCCGGTGTCTGGTCCTCACTTTCCGAGCTTGCCGAGCGCTTCCGTCAGTTCGGGAACCGCCTGATAGAGATCGGCGACAAGGCCATAATCGGCGACCTGGAAGATCGGCGCGTCCTCATCCTTGTTGATCGCGACGATCACCTTGGAGTCCTTCATGCCGGCGAGATGCTGGATCGCACCGGAAATGCCGATCGCGACATAGAGCTCGGGCGCCACCACCTTGCCGGTCTGCCCGACCTGCCAGTCGTTCGGCGCGTAGCCCGCGTCGACCGCGGCGCGCGAGGCACCGACACCGGCTCCCAGCTTGTCGGCGAGCGGCTCGATATATTTGGCAAAGTTCTCGCGGCTCTGCATGGCGCGACCGCCGGAGACGATGATCTTGGCCGAGGTGAGCTCCGGACGGTCGCTTTTCGCAACCTCCTCGCCGACGAAACTGGAGAGGCCGGGATCGGCGGCAGATGCCGCACTCTCGATCGGCGCAGCGGGAGAACCCGCAGGCGTCGCCGCAAAGGTCGAGGTGCGCACCGTGATCACCTTTCTGGCGTCCTTCGACTTCACGGTCTGGATCGCGTTGCCGGCGTAGATCGGCCGCTCGTAGGTGTCGGGCGCGATCACCTTGATGATCTCCGAGACCTGCATGACGTCAAGCAGGGCCGCAACGCGCGGCATCACGTTCTTGAAGCGCGAAGTCGCCGGCGCGACGAAGGCGTCATAGGACGGTGCGAGCGCCACGATCAGCGCGGCCAGCGGCTCCGCAAGATCGTGCTCGTAAGCAGCACCCTCGGCGACCAGCACCTTCTTCACACCGTCCAGCTTCGCGGCCGCTTCGGCGGCAGCCTTGGTGCCCTGGCTGCCGCCGGCGACCAGGACATGCACGTCGGCGCCCAATTCCTTGGCAGCCGTCAGCGCCTTGTTGGTGACGTCCTTCAGGGTTTCGTGGTCGTGTTCGGCAATCAACAGCGTCGTCATTTTCAGAGAACCCCGGCTTCGTTCTTCAGCTTGGAGACCAATTCGGCGACGTCCTTGACCTTGACGCCGCCCTTGCGGCCGGGCGGTTCGGATGTCTTCAGCACTTCCAGATGCGGCGCGAGATCGACGCCGGTGTCGGCGGCGGTCTTCTCCGCAATCGGCTTCTTCTTCGCCTTCATGATGTTGGGAAGGGACGCATAGCGCGGCTCGTTCAGGCGAAGATCGGTGGTGACGATCGCCGGCCCCTTCAGCTTCACAGTCTGCAGGCCGCCATCGACTTCACGCGTGACCTTGAAATCGGAGCCATCGACCTCGAGCTTGGAGGCGAACGTCGCCTGCGACCAGCCGAGCAGCGCGGCCAGCATCTGACCGGTCTGGTTGCTATCGTCATCGATCGCCTGCTTACCCAGAATAATGAGACCGGGCTTTTCCTCGTCGGCCACGGCTTTCAGGATCTTCGCGACCGCCAACGGTTCGACATTGCCGTCGGCCTTCACGAGAATCCCACGGTCGGCACCCATGGCGAGCCCCGTGCGAATGGTCTCCGAGGCCTGCGCGGGCCCGATCGAGACCACCACGACCTCGGTTGCCTTGCCGGCTTCTTTCAGCCGCAACGCTTCCTCGACGGCGATTTCGTCAAACGGATTCATCGACATCTTGACGTTGGCGAGTTCTACGCCCGTCCCGTCGCTCTTGACGCGGACCTTGACGTTGTAGTCGACGACCCGCTTTACCGGCACCAGAACCTTCATCGATCCTCTTTCGCTTGAATTTGGGGGATTTGACTGCTTCGGCGCGGAACCTAGAGCGCCGGCCCACCCCGGTCAACGCGCGCCGAGGCCAAAAATTGGCCCCGCGGGCCAATCTTTGGCGGTTCACCCTAGCGGTTCTGGCCGGGCACCCAGAGCACGTCGTCGGCGCCATTATGGTTGGCCGCGCGGCTGGCGACGAACAAGAAGTCTGACAGACGATTCATGTATTGGATCGCCGCGTCGCTAACGGGCTCTTCCGGCTTGGCCGCGAGTTCCACCATCATCCGTTCCGCTCGGCGGCATACGGTGCGGGCCAGATGGAGGTACGCGGCGGCAGGCGTTCCGCCAGGCAAAACAAACGACGTCAGGGGCGACAGCTTTTCATTGAGCTTGTCGATGTGGTGCTCCAGTCGTTCGACCTGGCTCGACAAGACCCTCAAGCGTTCCGCCTTGCCTTCGCGTTGGGGTACGGCAAGGTCGGCGCCGAGATCGAACAGATCGTTCTGGATCATACCGAGCATGGCGTCGAGCTCGCGTGCGTCGTCAAGATGCACGCGCGCGACGCCGATCGCCGCATTGGTCTCGTCGACGGTCCCGTAAGCGGCGACGCGCAGATCATATTTCGGGCGGCGCTCGCCCGAGCCGAGCGCGGTGGTGCCGTCATCGCCGGTTCGCGTATAGATGCGATTGAGCACGACCATGTGTCCCTCCGCTCACTCTTTGGTTTGCGCATGATCCCTCGGGTCAAGCCCGAGGGCATGCTTTTCGGAAGACCGCTGCACACTTTTCCGGATCATGCGCTAGTGCGCCATCGCCCAGACCGCGAGCATGGTGATGCAGATTGCAATGAATTGCAGCAGCACGCGCAGCCGCATCAGCTGCTGCGACCGATTGGGCGAACCGCCCCGCATCATGTTGACAAGACCCATCAGCAGCACCAGCGCGACAGCGGCAAGCGCAATGGGGAGGATGAATTTGCTCAGGAAGGTACCCATGGCGCTACATAACACCGCACGCCGAGCTACGCCATCCGGGCCTGCCGTTTTGCGCCGACGATCTGGCCTTTTATATCATATTGTCAGATGCTAACCGGGTCGCATCCGTCGCTCGCGCAAGGTGAAATGTGAAGCCGATCCGCTACCTCTTTCACGTCAGCCTCGATGCGTTCTACACCTTCCTTGCCGACGACGGCTGGGCGATCGCGAGCCATATCGCCCTGTCGACATTGATGGCGCTGTTTCCATTCCTCATCGTGCTCACCTCGCTCGCCGGCTTTTTCGGCTCGAAGGAGCTCGCCGACCAGGCGGCTGCGCTGATATTGCAGACCTGGCCGCGGCAGGTCGCGGACACCATCTCGGGGCAAATCCACGAGGTACTGACCACGACCCGTACCGACGCGCTGACCGCAGGCCTTGTGCTTGCGGTCTATTTCGCTTCCAACGGCGTCGAGGCGCTGAGGGTTGCGCTCAACCGCGCCTATGCCGTGGTCGAGCCGAGGCGCTGGTACTGGCTGAGGCTGGAGTCGATCGGCTATACGCTGGTTGCCGCTTTCACGGCGCTGGCGATGGCATTCCTGATCGTGCTCGGCCCGCTGATCATCGAGGGGGTGCGGCGCTATCTTCCGGTGGTCGTGGAAGCCAATGAGAGCTTTCTCCATGTCGGGCGTTACAGCATCACCATCGTGGCGCTGATCGTGGCGCTGTTCATCCTGCACAAGTGGGTGCCGGCGGGTCGGCGCAGCTTCGTGCAGATCCTGCCCGGCATCGTCTTCACCATGGTGGCCTCGCTGATCTCGGGCATGATGTTCGGCCAGTATCTCGCCCGCTTCGCCGACCGCTACGTCACCATGTATGCGGGGCTCGCCTCGGTCATCATCGCGCTGGTGTTTTTGTATTTCATCGCCGCAATCTTCGTCTTTGGCGGCGAGCTCAACGCCGCGATCATCAAGTCGCGGCTGCCGCGCGGCGTGTCGCTTCAAGCAGCGCAGTCGCTAGCGCCCTCGGAGACACAGGCTTGAGCAGGAAGGCGTCGGCGCCCGCCGCGCGCGAACCTGCCTCGTCTTCGCCCCGGCCCGACACGCCGATGATGGCGATGCGTCCGAGCGGGGGCTCGAGCTCGCGGATGCGCCGGATCGCCTCGATGCCGTCGATCCCCGGCAGCACCATGTCCATCAGCACCGCGTCGAATGCGCCCTGCTCGATCCGTTCGATGGCCGCTTCGCCCCGGCCGATGAACTCCGCCTGATGGCCGAGCTCGGTCAGGATGGTGTTGAGCACGACGCGGCCGAACGGGTTGTCCTCGACGCCGAGGATGCGCAGCGGCGCCAACGGCTCGCGCACACCGGCGGCGCCCGCGCCGACGTCCGATGCTTCGCCCGCGTCCGCCGCCTCCAGTCGCACCGTCAGCGTGAAGGTGGTACCGCCGCCGCGGCGCGGCGCCACGGCGATATCGCCGCCCATCATGCGCGCAAGCTGCTTGACCGACGACAGGCCGAGCCCCGCCCCGCCATAGCGCGAGGCGATCGACACATTGGCCTGCGAGAATGGGCGGAACAGGCGCTTGATCTCCGGCAGCGTCAGCCCGATACCGCTGTCGGAGACGGCGAAGGTCACCGCCAATGTGTTCCTGTTGCCCTTGCCGCCGCGCTCGGGTGCGGCGACCAGCGCCACCGCGCCGGTTTCGGTGAATTTCACCGCATTGTCGATCAGGTTCTCCAGCGCCGCCCGCAGGCGGATGGGATCGCCCACCACGAGCGAAGGCAAATGGCGCGAGATGTCGATCTCGGCCTGCAGGCCCTTGGCGGCCGCGCGGCCCGCCAGCGAATCTCCGGCGCTGCGGGCGAGCGCGCGCAGGTCAAACAAATCCTCGCGGAGCGCGGTGGGCATGCTGTGGGACTTGGCGGCATCGACGAACAGCGTCGCCAGGTTCGCCAGATGCTCGGCGCCCGCCTTGATGGTGTCGACCCATCGCCGCTCGCGCTCGCCGAGCTCGGAGGTCGCGAGCAGATCAGAGATGGCGAGGATGCCGGTCAAGGGCGTGCGCACCTCATGGGCAAAGACGGCGAGCGCGGTTTCCACGACGCCGGTTGCAGCGACGCGCTTGTGCACCCTTGCCGCTCCAGCGTCGGACTTACGCTTCTTCGCCGGCCGCTTTTTCGGCGAGCGTTTCTTGCGCTGGTCGCGCGAACTAGCCGCCATGAGACTCCCGGCTCCCCCGCCTGCGCCACCATGGCATGGCGAGGCCGCCGGAGTCACGGCACCGTTTCGAACTTGCCACCAGGGATTTTACGGGAGTCCGATCCGACGACGCAGTTCGGCCGCACTCATGCCCGAAGCGCGCAATTCGCGCAGGCCTGTCGCGCCGGTCGATTTGGAGAGCTTGAGCCCCGCCTCATCGCGAATCAGCCGATGATGCCGGTAAGCAGGCTCGGCGAGGCCAAGCAGATGCTGCAGCAGCCGGTGCACGCTCGTGGCATGGAAAAGGTCCTCACCCCGCACCACCTCGGTCACTCCCTGTAAGGCGTCGTCGATCACGACCGAGAGGTGATAGCTGGTCGGCGTCTCCTTGCGCGCCAGCACGACGTCGCCCCAGGCGTGCGGGGCGGCCGCGATCCGGCCGGTTTTGCCGTTCGGCCCCTCGCCGCGCTCATGCCAGGAGAGATCGCGTGCGCGCGCGATCGCGGCCGTCATGTCGAGTCTCAGCGAATAAGGCGCGCCAGAATCGATCAAGCGTGCGCGTTCGGCGGCCGAGAGCCGCTTGGCGTTCCCTGGATAGAGCGGCGCGCCGTCGGGATCGCGCGGCCAGACGCCGTGCGCCTCGCGCTCTGCCACCAGTCTTGCGATCTCGGCGCGGCTTTCGAAGCTCGGATAGATCAGCCCCTGCTCCGCCAATCTCTCCACGGCCCGGCGATATTCATCGAGATGCTCGGACTGGCGTCGCACCGGAACCTCCCAGGCAAGCCCGAGCCAGGCGAGATCCTCGTAGATCGCGGCCTCGAATTCCGGCCTGCAGCGGGTCGGATCGATATCCTCGATGCGCAGCAGGAGTCGCCCGCCGCTCGCGCGTGCCATGTCGAAATTGAGCAGCGCCGAATAGGCATGACCGAGATGAAGCGGGCCGTTCGGGCTTGGGGCGAAACGGAGGACGGGGGGTATTGGCATCAGTTGTCATTGCCGGGCTTGACCCGGCAATCCATCCTTCAAGAGTCTGTTACGATATGAGATGGATGCGCGGGTCCCGTCTACGCCAAGGCTTCGCCGGGCTCCAGTGCCTGGCCGGCGAAGCTTCTTTGCGAAGACGGCAAGCCCGCGCATGACGACTGAGCCACGCAATGACCATCCACCTCAACACCCAGGACGACCTCGAGGAAGCCATCCAGGCGCTGGTCAAGCAGGACCCGCGCCTGAAGCCGATCCTGGAGCGCGTCGGCATGCCGAGTCTGCGGCGGCGCGAGCCCGGCTTCGTCGGGCTCGCCCATATCGTCTGCGGCCAGCAGCTCTCGACCGCAAGCGCCGGCGCGATCTGGGACCGCCTCTGCAAGGTGTTCGATCCGTTCGACCACGACGCCGTGCGCCGCGCGCGGACTGACCGGCTCGGACGGCTGGGACTCTCGGCCGCCAAGATCAAGACGCTGAAACTTATCGCGCGCGAGCTTGCGGCCGAGCGGCTGAACCTCGATGTGCTGGCCGAGGAGGACGCCGACGCCGCCCATCACACGCTGACCGCGCTGCACGGCATCGGCCCCTGGACCGCCGACGTCTACCTCCTGTTCTGCCTCGGCCACGGCGATGCCTGGCCGGCCGGCGACCTCGCCGTGCAGGAAGCGATCAAGATCGGACTGGACCTGAAGCTGCGGCCGACTGCAAAGGAGATGGCGCCGCTAGCCGAACCCTGGCGGCCGCTGCGCGGTGCTGCGGCACATCTATGGTGGAGCTTCTATCGCGCGATCAAGAAACGCGAAGGCGTGATCGCGCGCCAAGAAAACACCCAAGACAATACCGACGATAAAGCGAACGCAGTTTCAAACATTGTTGCTGTTGCAAAACGGCGCGTGGCAAGCGCAAAGATCGCGGCAGGCAAGAATCCGGGATCGAAACGTGCCAGCCGCCGATTTCATCGTCGCACGAAGTGATTGTCAGCACGCGCCGTCGAGGCCCACGGAGCAGGTCTGCCGCGACATCCTCGAGGGGACCTATTCCGCCTGATCAGGGCCACATGCTCTCATTGGCCGCTTAGCCAGCTTTCTGCGCGCGTCCGATGGGTATAGCCTTGGCTCTCGGGAGAGGCCGCGGAAAGCCGGCCGGCGAACGAGGTCGCGCATGCTCGACAAGACCGATGACATCTCGGTTTCCGCCGAAAACTGGCTGGTGCGGTTCGAAGCCGCTCTCGCTGACGCCGATGACGGGACGTTGAAGGCGCTGTTTCTCGCCGACAGCTATTGGCGCGACGTGCTGGCGCTCTCCTGGAACCTGCAGACGCTGAACGGCGCCGACGCGATCCTGAAAGAACTGCCCACGCTGGCCCGCCGCGCGTTGCCGAAAAACTTCCGGATCGACCCGGAGCGCGCTGCCCCGCGCCGGGTGATGCGCGCCGGCACCTCCTCGATCGAGGCGATCTTCAAGTTCGAGACCGAAATCGGTCGCGGCCACGGCATCCTGCGCCTGGTGGCGGATGCGAGCGACGGCAACCGGCCAAAGGCGTGGACGTTGTTCACCGCGCTCGAGGAACTGAAAGGCTTTGAGGAAGAGCAAGGGAGCACCCGGCCGCGCGGGCAGGCTTATTCACGCGATTTCCGCGGGCCCAACTGGCTCGATCAGCGCAAGGCTTCCGCGGACTATGCGGACCACGACCCGGCGGTGCTCGTGGTCGGCGGCGGACAGGCGGGATTGTCGATCGCCGCGCGGCTGAAGCAGCTCAAGATCGACACGCTGATCGTCGATCGATGGCCGCGCATCGGCGACAACTGGCGCCAGCGCTATCACGCGCTGACCCTGCACAACCAGGTGCACGTCAATCACTTGCCCTATATGCCGTTCCCGCCGAACTGGCCGGTCTATATCCCCAAGGACAAGCTCGCCAACTGGTTCGAGTCCTATGTCGACGCCATGGAGCTGAACTACTGGACCGGTACGGAGTTCATCAGCGGCGCCTATGACGAGAGCCGCGGCCGCTGGAACGTCGACCTGCGCCGCGGCGGCGCGATGCGCCATCTGCATCCGCGTCACATCGTGATGGCGACCGGCGTCAGTGGCATTCCGAATGTGCCGGATCTTCCTTCTCTGAAGAACTTCACCGGGAAAGTCGTGCATTCCAGCTGCTATGACGATGGCGAAAACTGGCACGGCAAGCGCGCGCTGGTGATCGGCACCGGCAATAGCGGACACGACATCGCGCAGGATCTCTATTCGAGCGGCGCTATGGTCACGCTGGTGCAGCGCTCGCCGACCCTGATCACCAACATCGAGCCGTCGGCGCAGCTCGCCTATGCCGCCTATAGCGAAGGCACGCTGGACGACAATGATCTGATCGCGACCTCGATGCCGCTCAGGCTCGCGCGCCGCAGCCACCAGATGATCACGGAGCAATCGAAGAAGCTCGACCAGCCCCTGCTCGACGGACTGGAGCGCATTGGTTTCAAGCTCGACTACGGCGATGACAACACCGGCTGGCAGTTCAAATACCTGTCCCGCGGCGGCGGCTATTACTTCAATGTCGGCTGCTCCGATCTCGTGGCGAGCGGCGCGATCAAACTGGCGCAGTTTTCCGACGTCGACGCTTTCGTCGCCGAAGGCGCGCGGATGAAGAACGGCGAGACGCTGCCGGCCGATCTCATCGTGCTTGCGACCGGCTACCGGCCGCAGGAAGAGCTGGTGCGCAACCTGTTCGGCGAAAACGTCACGAAACGCATCGGTCCGATCTGGGGCTTTGGCGACGGCCAGGAGCTGCGCAACATGTATGTGCGCACGAAGCAGCCCGGCCTCTATTTTATCGCCGGCAGCCTCGCGCAATGCCGCATCAACTCGCGCTATCTCGCACTGCAGATCAAGGCGATCGCGGAAGGACTGATACAGTAACAGCCGTCATTCCGGGGCTCGCGAAGCGAGAGCCCGGAATCCACAACCACCACCTGTGAGTATGGATTCCGGGCCTGCGCCTAGCGGCGCATCCCGGAATGACGACGCGGTTAAACGGGAGAACGCCAATGAAAAACATCCTCGGCTCCGGAGAGCATCGCTATCGTGTGGTGGAGAACTGGGCAAAACTGCCCGACGGCTGGCAGCTCACAGATGTCGCCTCCGTTGCGGTGGACAGCAAGGACCGCATTTACGTCTTCAATCGCGGCGCGCACCCGGTTGTCGTGCTCGACCGCGACGGCAATTTCCTGCGAAGTTTTGGTGAAGGCCTGTTCTCCCGCGCGCACGGCTTGCATATCGATGCCGATGACAACCTTTATTGCACCGATGACGGCGACCACACCGTGCGCAAATGCACCACCGACGGCAAGGTGCTGCTCACCATCGGCGTTCCAGGCAAGCCGGCGCCCTACATGAGCGGCGAGCCGTTCCATCGCTGTACCCACACCGCGCTGTCGCCGAAAGGCGAGATCTACGTCTCCGACGGGTACGGCAATGCCTGCGTGCACAAATACACGCCCGACGGCAAGCTGATGAAGACCTGGGGCGAGCCCGGCACCGACCCCGGCCAATTCAACATCGTGCACAACATCGCAACCGACGCCGACGGATTCGTTTATGTCGCCGATCGCGAGAACCACCGCGTGCAGGTGTTCGACGGCAACGGCAAATATCAGACGCAGTGGAACAATCTGCACCGGCCATGCGCGCTGTGTTGCTGTGGCGGCAAAGTGCCGAACTTCATCATCGGCGAGCTCGGACCCGGCATGCCCGTCAATCTCAAGGTCCCCAATCTCGGCCCTCGGCTTTCGATCGTCGATGCCAAGGGCAAGCGCATCGCTCGCCTCGGCGGCGAGCACGGTCCCGGCGTCGAGGTCGGAAAATTCCTCGCGCCGCACGGCATCGCGCTGGATTCGAAGGGCGACATCTATGTCGGCGAGGTCGGCGTGACGAACTGGAGGACCAGCTTTCCGGATCAGGAGATGCCGGTGTCGGTGCGGACGAGCCGGTGTTTGCAGAAGTTGGAGAAGATCGCGTCGTAGGATCCGCCACCAGCGCTTGGCTTCCCCCTTCTGATAGTGCGCAACGCCCGGGCGCGAATTTGGCGCCGGTCACCTTCTCGGAACCACGCCAGCGGTCATCCCGCCGGGCGAAAACGGCACGATCATGGTGATGGGCGTGCGGGTAATCCCGCGCGGACGCGATGCCGCCGCATCCAAGCCAGAGTGCGGCCGCAATTGCAGCCGCGAGCCATTCGCCGCATCGACGCCTCCCACCCTGACTCATTGTCCTCAAACAGGCTTGCGGACACGCGTGGAACGCGGACCGTACTTGCGGGATAAGCTCTTCTAAGCTCTTCACAATCCCGTCACGCTGCATGTAGTATGTCAACACATGCTGCTTCGCAGCCGATATGGGAGTCAGGAGCGTTATTTGAACGCACATGTCTCGCAAGGCGGTTGGCCGGTCCTGGTGCTGAATGCGGATTTCCGGCCGCTGAGTTATTACCCGCTGTCGCTTTGGTCGTGGCAGGACGCGATCAAGGCTGTGTTTCTCGATCGTGTGAACATTGTCGAGCACTACGACCGTGCGGTAAGAAGTCCGAGCTTCGAAATCCAATTGCCCAGCGTCGTTTCGTTAAAGTCCTTCGTCAAGCCGACCACCCACCCCGCCTTCACCCGCTTCAACGTCTTCCTCCGCGACCGCTTCGTCTGCCAATATTGCTCGGCGAGCGACGACCTCACCTTCGACCACATCATCCCTCGCTCGAAAGGCGGCCAGACCACCTGGGAAAATGTGGTCGCGGCCTGTTCGCCCTGTAACCTGAAAAAGGGCAACATGACACCGCAACAGGCGAAGATGTTTCCCAGGCAGGCGCCGTTCGCGCCGACGGTGCACCAGCTCCATCGCAACGGCCGGCTGTTTCCGCCGAACTATCTGCACGATAGCTGGCTCGACTATCTCTATTGGGACACCGAGCTGGATCCGTAGCGCGCGAGCTTAGTTCGAGCTGGCGTGCATCGTGCGGAAATAGTGCTCGGCGTGCTGCAGATAGTTTTCGGCGGCGATCGGGTCGCCCTTCAGCTCTTCAGTGCGGGCCAAAGCCAAGTAGGTTTCATAGCTTTTTTGCGCCTTTCGCGGATCCATCGCGTCCTCGCGAGGCATGTGTTCTCGTCTGGCGTTTGGGAGCATGGTTGCTCGCCGCATCGGGTTGGCTGCTTTCGATGTCGGGCGCGGCCGTACGGTCGTCTGCGTTGGTTTGAAGGGGGCTTTCATGTGCTCCATGGCAGCGCGAGGAACCGCACTGCATCGTCCTGGAAATGTCGGTTTATCAAGGGATCGGGTTAAAGGCTCCGACCAGGCAGCGTGCCGTTCTTTTCTGCAGCGGTTGATCCCAAAGGACCACCGAACGGCGCACGATCAACGACCCATCATGTAGGGCGAAAGGCGTCTTTTTCAACCTGGCCGGAAATCCCCAATACCTACCCAAACAAATAATCGCGCGATAACTTGACCCGGTTTGGCAAGGGAGGCCGGCCAGGATGGACGTCGGGACGTGGCTGCGCAGTCTCGGCCTCGATCAGTATGAAGATCTGTTCCGCGAACAGGCGATCGAAGCCGATATCCTGCCGGAGCTGACCGATCAGCATTTGATCGAGCTCGGTGTTCCGCTCGGACACCGGCTGAAGCTCTTGCGCGCCATCCGCGAGCTCGCAAGCGAGCCGCCCGCCTCCGAGCCGATGGCGCCGGACGCGCCCGAACGGCGGCAATTGACTGTCATGTTCTGCGACCTCGTCGGCTCGACCGAGCTGACGGCGCAGCTTGACCCTGAGGACATGGCCGACCTGATCCGCGCCTTTCAGGGCGCGGTGGCGGCCGCGGTCGGCCGTTTTGAAGGCCACATCGCCAAATGGATGGGCGATGCCGCGATGGTCTATTTCGGCTATCCGCGCGCACATGAGGACGACGCCGATCGGGCAGCAAGGGCGGGGCTTGCGCTGGTTGAGGCGGTCGCAAAGCTCCGCCAGGAGCATGCGGCGGCGCTCGAGGTGCGCATCGGCATCTCGACCGGTCTCGTCGTGATGGGTGAGCTGATCGGCGAAGGCGAAGCACGCCTGCGTGAGTTGGTCGGTGACACGCCGAACCTTGCGATGCGGCTGCAATCGGCGGCCGAGCCGGACACGATCGTGGTTGGCGAGGCAACGCGCCGGTTGCTCGGCGACGCCTTCGTGCTGAAGCCGCTCGGGCCACAGACGTTCCCGGGTTTTGCCGCGCCACTCCCGGCCTGGCTGATCACGGCCGAGCGTGAAAATGTCGGCCGGTTCGAGGCCTCGCATCCGGAAGCGCTGACGCCATTCGTCGGTCGCGACGAGGAGATCGCGCTCTTGCTCGACCGCTGGCGTCGCGCGGCCAAAGGCGAGGGCCAGGTGGCGATGCTGTCGGGCGAGGCTGGCATCGGCAAGTCGCGCATCCTGGCGCGGTTGCGCGAAAGCCTGAGTGGCGAGCCGCATGTGCAGCTCCGCTACCAATGCTCGCCACATCACGTCAACGACGCCTTCCATCCGGTGATCGGCCAGATCTGGCGCGCCGCCGGCTTTGTCTCTGGCGAGCCGGCCGACGCACGCCTCGACAAGCTGGAAAGGATGATCGCAAGCGCCGGGCTCCCGATCCAGGACATCGCGCCGTTCTTTGCATCGCTGCTGGCAATCCCGACCGGCGATCGCTATCCCCCGCTCGACATGGCGCCCGGCGAGATGCGGGAGCGGACCATCACCGCGCTGCTCGCCCCGGTGCTGACGGTCGCGAGGCGAACGCCGGTGTTGATGATGCTGGAGGACGCGCACTGGATCGACCCCACCTCGCTCGACCTTACGAGCCGGTGGGTCGAGATGGTGCGGCACCTGCCGGTACTGTTCGTGATGACGTTCCGGCCCGAATTCGTGCCGCGCTGGCTCGGCGGCGATCACGTCACGGCACTGTCGCTCAACCGCCTCGCCCGCGACCAGGCGCTCGCGATGATCGACGGCGTCGTCGAGCACAAAAGGCTGCCGGCCGAGGTGCTGGACCAGATCCTGGCAAAGACCGACGGCGTGCCGTTGTTCATCGAGGAATTGACCAAGAGCGTGCTGGAATCCGAATATCTGCGCGAGGAAGACGACGGTTATGTGCTGACCTCGGCGCTGACGCCGCTGGCGATCCCCTCGACGCTGCACGATTCGCTGACGGCGCGGCTCGACCGGCTGTCGCCGATCAAGGAAACCGCACAGATTGGCGCCGCGATCGGCCGCGAGTTCCCGCACGCACTTCTGGAAGCGATTTCCCCGATCAAGGGCGCGGCACTGAACGACGTGCTGCGCCAGTTGATGGAAGCGGAGCTGATCTACCGTCGCGGTATCCCGCCGAAGGCGAGCTACGTTTTCAAGCACGCGCTGGTTCAGGACGCGGCCTATGGCTCGCTGTTGCGCAGCCGCCGCCAGCGCATCCATGCGCAGATTGCGCTGGCGCTCAAGGAGCGCGTAACCGAAGAAGAATATCCGCCGGCCACCATCGCGCATCACTTCACCGAGGCGGGCCTCGCCGCGTCCGCAGCGCCGGCCTGGCTTGCCGCAGCGGAGCTCGCGCTGTCGCAGTCGGCGCCAGTCGAAGCCGAACGTCATGCCAGCGCGGGGCTGGCGCTCATTGGCAGCATCGCGGAGGGCGGCGAACGCGACGCGCTCGAGCTGGCGCTCCTGGTCGCCCGCGCCAATGCGATGGTGCCGCTCAAAAGCGCTTCGGCGCCGGAGACCTTTGCCGCGATGATGGCGGCAAAACAACTGCTCGACCGCGGCATCGGCACGGATCTGCAGCGCGTCTCCGTCCTGTACGGGCTCTGTGCCGGCACCACGCTCGCAGCGCACCTTACCGAGGCGCTTGCCTTTGCCCGCGAGATCATCGAGGTGGCGGAACGGCTGGACGATCCGGCCTACCGGGTTCTTGGCTACCGGCAATTGGCCACGATCCAGTTCTATTCCGGGCAAAATCGCGAAGCACTGGCGAGCCTGCAGAAGGGCTTCGCCTATCGCGACCAACAGCGGCAGCGGGCGCTGAGTTACCGCTTCGGCTGGGATCAGGGCATCGCGATCCTGTCCTTCGAGGTGCTGGTGCGGATCTCGCTCGGGCTGCTCGACAGTGCCGCCCACATCCGCGACCAGGTGCTCGCCGAGGCGTCCGGCCATGGCCACGCTACGACAGTCGCTTCCGCGAACTTCTGCGTTCGAACCTGGCCCCAGCTTGCGCTGCATGAACTACCCGAGCTGGAGCGCGACTCCGCCGAACTGGCTATTTTCTGTGCCGAGAAGAAGGTCGAGCAGATCCGGCTGCTCGCGAGCGTTCATCATGCCTATGCGCGGGCGATGCGCGAGCCTGGACCGGCCAATATCGCGGCACTTCGCCAAACGCTCGATGCGCTGAAGCGGTCGGGCGGAAATACCGGAAACTCCATCATGCTGTCCAATCTCGCCGAAGCGGAGCTCGCAGCGGGCGATCTCGACGCCGCGGAGGCTGCGCTGAACGACGGCTTTGCCTTTGTCGCGCAATCCGGCGAGCGCTACTGGCTCGCCGATCTGCATCGCCTGTCCGGACAGGCGGCCTTGCAGCGCCGCGGACGCGACCCCGCGCGCGCCGAGGCGTGTTTTCACCACGCGATCGAAGTCGCAAGGGGCCAGGACGCGCGTCTGCTCGAACTGCGCGCAGCGATCGATTTGGGCCGATTGTGGCAAGGCGCGCGAGCAAGCGATGACATTCGCGCGCTGATCGAGCCGATCCTTGGACAAATCGAAGGCGGCGAGTTCGCGCCCGACGTGCGCAACGCCCGCGCCTTGCTTTCCGAGCTCGTATGAACACAACGTTCACATCCCGCTGTGCTTACCATGACGGAACTGGTGCGCTTTCAGCCAAAGATGCTACATTAAGCGGTGAAAGCTGCTTGGGCGCCTTACGCGAAAAAGACGCAGGGCGCCGATCGTCCCCGGCGCGCTGCTTCGCGCCGACACCACAGGAGAGCCGCGATGCCCTCTTTGACCGAATGGAAAGTGCCGCCCGCCTTCCAGCCTCATGACGGTGATTACGGTTTCGACGTCGACCGCGTGCTTTCCTCCGTCGTCGGGCTGCATTCCATCATCCCTCAAGACGGCTTCACGGCGGAGACGCTGGGGACCGAGCGCGCCGGCAACGGCGTCGTGATCGACGACGGGCTCGTGCTCACCATCGGCTACCTGATCACCGAGGCCGAGAGCGTCTGGCTGCATCTTGGCGATGGCCGCGTCATGGAAGGCCATTCGCTCGGCTTTGACGCCGTCACCGGCTTTGGCCTGGTGCAGGCGCTGGGCCACATGGATATTGAGCCGTTGCCGCTCGGCTCTTCGGCCGCGTCGCGGATCGGTGACCGCGTCGTGGTGGGCGGTGCCGGAGGGCGCACGCGCTCGGTCGCAAGCCAGATCGCGGCCAAGCAGGAATTTGCCGGTTACTGGGAGTATCTGCTCGACGAGGCGATCTTCACCTATCCGGCGCACCCGAACTGGGGGGGCGCCGGACTGATCGCCAATAGCGGCGAATTGATCGGAATCGGCTCGCTGCAGCTCGAGCGCGAGCGCGGCGGAAAGGCCGAGCATGTCAACATGATCGTGCCGATCGACATCCTGAAGCCCGTGCTCGACGATCTGCGTCGCTTCGGCAAGGTCAACCGCCCGCCGCGGCCCTGGCTTGGCATGTATTCGACCGAGATCGACAACCGCGTGGTGGTGATCGGCATTTCCGGCAACGGGCCGGCGGCGCGCGCCGAGCTGAAGACCGGCGATGTGATCCTGGCGGTGAAGGGCGAGAAGATCACGAGCCAGGCCGGCTTCTACCGCAAGCTCTGGGCGCTGGGGCCTGCGGGCGTCGACGTGCCGCTGACCGTGCATCATGAAGGCGTCACCTTCGACGTCGTGCTGGCCTCAACCGACCGGGCGAAGCTGTTGAAGGGGCCAAGGCTTCATTGACAAGGCTTCATTGACGAGGCTTCACTCTCGAGGCTTGACTGACGCGATTTCACCGGTGCCGCATTGAGCTTGAGAGCTTGGCAATGAGCGAGGCCGTGGTCGATGACATCGTGGCCGTGCTGCCGCCGCTGTTGCAGTCGCTTGAAGCGCTGTCCTTTGTCGCCCGACATCTCAACCCGCCGGATTTCGGCCGCGTGATGGAGGCGATCGGCGCGCCTGACGAAGCCTTGCGGTCTGTACGCGCGCAACTTTGCGAGTGGCCTGATGATTTCGTCGATGTGCGCGCCGCGCTCGAGACGGCAAGCGATGCTGCGCTTTCCGCCTTCACCGGCTTGCGCGCCGTGCTGCATGGGCAAGGCGATCTGGTTGCAGTGTTTCGCGCCCTGCGTTATTCGGCTCGCGCGCAGGAAGCGCTCTATCCGCTATCAGGACGATTTCCGCCGGTCAGCGACTTCTTCCTCGATCCCTCACGCCGCGATGACGAAATCCTCAAGGCGCGTCTTGCCAAGCCCGCCGCCGACCACAGCGGCGTGATGCACGACCACAACGAGCCCGGCAGCCGCGGCGGCTTCTCGCTTTACGTTCCCGAATACTACACACCTGATCGCGCCTGGCCCCTGGTGGTGGCGATGCATGGCGGCAGCGGCAACGGCCGCAATTTCGTGTGGAGCTGGCTGCGCGACGCCCGCAGCTTTGGCGCCATCCTGATTGCTCCGACCGCGACCGGCCCGACCTGGGCGCTGATGGGCGAAGATGCCGACACGCCGAATCTGTTGCGCATACTTGCGTCCGTGCAGAGCCGCTGGAATGTCGACCCCGCGCGGATGCTGCTGACCGGGATGAGCGACGGCGGCACCTTCTGCTATGTCAGCGGGCTCGATGCCGCCTCCCCCTTCACTCATCTCGCTCCGGTCGCGTCCACCTTCCATCCGCTGATGGCGGAGATGGCCGACAGAGATCGGCTGCGCGGCCTGCCGATCTATCTCGCGCACGGAAAGCTCGACTGGATGTTTCCGGTGCAAGTCGCGCGCCATACGCGAGAGACGCTATCGCTTGCCGGCGCCGACGTCACCTATCGCGAGATCGACGACCTCAGCCACACCTATCCGCGCGAGATCAACGCAGACGTGCTGCGTTGGCTGAATGGGAAATGAACGAGAGATTGCAGCGCAGAGAACTCTTCTCAAGACGGAACCAACCCGCATGAACCGCGTTGATGGCCGTCACCGGAGAGGTTGCCATGCAGTTTTTTATCGGACTGATTGTGGGAGCGCTGCTGCTGTTCTGCGGCGTCTACGTGTACGACTCGACGCAGACGTCGAGCGTGGCCAGTGGCCAGGTCGCCCAGACCAATCGCACCATCGTGAACTGGGATGTCGCGTCGGCAGACTGGAACGCGCTGAAGAGCCGCGCGCATCAGGACTGGATCAGGATTTCGTCGAAGTAGTTGCGGCGTGAAGCGCGCATCGAGGCGGCGTCTTCGCTTTCCGCGAGGGCGCCGTTACGTTTTATTGATCGCCTTTTTCGCCTTGCGCGCGTCGGCGATGACCTGCTCGAATTCATCCATGCTCAAGACGCCGGGCACGCGGAATTTGCCGACGATGAAGGACGGCGTGCCGCGGAAACCCAGCCCTTCGGCCGTCTCGTTATTGCGCGCGAGCATCGCGTCGATCGCCTTGGCATGGGTGTCGAGGTCTTTTTTGGCGCGGTCGACATCGACGCCGGCGTCTGCGATCAATTCATAGATTCGCGGCTCGGTCAGTCTTGAGCTGACGCCGATCATCGCATCATGCGCCTTGTCGTATTTGTCCTGGTATTTGCACGCAAGCGCCACGCGCGCGGCCACGACTGACACCGGCCCGAGAATCGGCCAGTCCTTCAACACCAGGCGCACCTTGCCGTCGTCCTGCACCACCTGGCGCAGCTCCGGCTCGAGCTTGCGGCAATAGGGGCAGTTGAAGTCGAACCATTCGACAATGGTGATGTCGCCGTCGGGGTTGCCGAGCACCGGATTGTCGGGATCGCGCAGCACCGCGGCTTCAGTCGGCTCTGCTTGGGCCCACGCCGTACGCGGCATGACGCCCAGCATCGCCGCGCCGCCGAGCAGCGCCAGCGCATCGCGGCGGTTAGGTGTCAGTCCAGTGAAATCGATCCAGTTGCGCATAAGTCGTCCCGCTTCGGCCCTTACTAACTCCTACGCCGCGAAATAGGAGATGTTACGCGCCAACATATAGAGTGCCACCGCGATAATGACAGCGGCGAACACGATATTCAGCGCGCCGCGCCGCTCCGCCAAGAGCCGCGCCGATCGCGTGCCGGCAAGCCCGCCCGCGATGCCGCCGGCGATGAACAGGCCGGCCAATCCCCAGGACACCAGGCCCGACCAGGCATAGCTCAAGGCCGTGGTGAGGCCGAAAGCCGTGACCGCGACCAGCGACGAGCTCACCGCATTCATGATCGACATGCCGGTCGCCAGCATCAACGCCGGCACGATCAGAAAGCCCCCGCCGATGCCGAAGAAGCCGGATAGCGAGCCGGTGGCGAGGCCAAGGCCGACGATCGCCGGAAGGTTTGCCATGCTCATCTTGACGTCGGAGGCGCCGACCTTCGCCCGCGTCTTCAGCATCAGAAGTGCAATCACCAGCATCACCAGCGCAAACAAGGCGAGCAGCTTCTGGCCGTCGAGCATCTTGCCGAGCAGCGATCCAAAAAACGCGCCGACAATACCGGCGGCCGCGAACATCAGCGCGCAGGACCACACCACCGTGCCGCCTCGGGCATGGTTGGAGAGGTTGATTGCGGCGTTGGCGGCGACCGCGATCGCACTGGTGCCGATCGCCACATGCGGTTCGGGCACGCCGACCACATAGACCATCAAGGGCACCGCCAGGATCGATCCGCCGCCGCCGACGAGGCCGAGCGAAAAACCGACCAGCATTCCCGATGCCAGCCCGAGCAGGCTATGCGCGAGGGAGATCATTGGAGGGGGAGACTCAGTTGCACCGAGTGCCTATAGAAGAAATTACTCTGCCTGGCCATGCCAATGGCACAAAGCCGCACTGCAAGACGGCCAGGGGAGCCAAAAAGCCACTACCTGCGGCGCCGGGACCAAGGTCCAAAGCGCTCGAGCCCTTGTCAATCAGGACGGCGTGGCATCGCCATCAGCGTCCCCGTCATGGTCGCAATCAGGCTTTCGACGCCATTTGCCATCGCATAGGCCCGGCCTTCGCACACCGTCAGCGTCCGGCCCGGCTTGACGACGGCGGCGCGAAACTCGAACCGCTCGCCTTTGGCAGGCGCCAGCAGGTTCGTCTTGAACTCGACCGTCAGGATGTCGGACCCCTCGGGCATCAGCGTGAAGGCGGCAATGCCGCAGGCGTTGTCGAGGCCCGCGGTGATGATGCCGGCGTGGACAAATCCGTTCTGCTGGCTGAAGTCCGGCGAATAGGCCATCGCCAGATCGACCTCGCCCGGCTCAAGCCGCGCAATCGAGATGCCGAGCGTCTTCATCGCCGGCTGCGCCTCGAAGGTCGCGGTCGCGACCGCGCGGAAATCCGGATTCTTCGGCTCGAAGCGCTTCATGCACAGCTCACGCGATCGCTGCTTCTGTGACCGCAAGGTGGCTGGCCACCGTCTCGCGAATATCAGCCGTAAACGCTGTCGATTTGCGCAAAGCGCGGTCCAGATGCACCGCGGTGATCTCGCAGGTCGCCGCGGTCTCACCGGTCTCCGCGTTGCGCATCTCGTGCAGAAGGCGGATCGATTTGGTGCCGATCTCGAGGAGCCGGCTCCGGACTTCAACGATATCGCCGGCCAGCAATTCTCGTTTGTAGGAGATGCTTTGCTGCACCGCCGCCTTGCCGCGGCCGGACTGGCGAAAATAGGCCGGCGTCAAGCCGAGGTGCGCGAAGCAATTCCAGTTGGCCTCGTCGAACTTGCCGACGTACCACATGACGTTCATGTGGCCGACGTGATCGCATTGCCAGGGATAGACCGTGCCGCGATAGGTCACCTCTGCCGCCATCAGCCGCTCCTGTTTTGCCTGTTTTGCGCTCTGATACGGTAGCGTATCACGCTGCGGACGGGCTAGCAATACGGTACCGTATCAAGAATCGGTTAGAGAGACTGCTTCATGGCCGAAGTCACGAACGAGAGCTGGATCAGGGCCGGATTCACCGAGCTGGCGCGCTCGGGCGTAGACGGCGTGCGGGTCGAGGTGCTGGCGAAACACCTCGGCGTCACCAAGGGCGGCTTCTACCGGCGCTTTCGCGATCGCGCGGCGCTGCTTTCCGAGATGCTCAACGAGTGGAGCCGGGGCCGCATCGTGGCGATCGAGCAACAGGCGAGTCTCGATGGCGAAAGCGCGCACGATCGGCTGAAGGGGCTGATCCTGCTCTACTCCGAGCGGATGAATACCGAAGGCATGGCGATCGAGCTCGCGGTCCGGCAATGGGCGCGCTCGGATGAGGCGGCGGCGCGAGCAGTGGCGGGCGTGGATGCAGCGCGGCTGAAAAACGTCGCGCAGCTTTATCGTGCGACGGGCCTTTCTCCGGAAGAAGCCGACGCGCAGGCATTCCTGTTCTATTGTTTCATCTTTGGCCAGAGCCTGCTCTTCCTCGAGCGCGGCTCACGCAGACGGGCGCAGCTTGTCGCGAAGTCAGCCGCAAAGCTGCTCGAGGAACCAGGCTGATTGCGGCCGGACGGCTGTCGCATCCGGCCGCATCCTCGACGTTCAGGCGATCACGCCCCTTTCAGGTGCTTGTTGCACTGTGAGTAGTAGCCACCGCCCTTCTGGATCCACTTCATGCCGGCATTGCCGCCGGTCGCCTTGTTGGCGTTGTACTGATCGACGCAGGTATGCATGCGGCCCTTGCCCGGGGTCTCCTTGGCATATTTCGGATCGATCGCATTCGGAAACACCGCATTGCCGGCCGCGGCCGGAGCTGCTGGCGCAGCCGCAGGCTTTGCGGCCGCCGTGCTCGGCGCAGGCGCGGCTGCGGGAGCTGCGGCAGGCGTCGCATCGGCACCGCATTGCGCCTTGCGGAAGTCATTCCACTTCATACCGTTGAGTGTGCCGTCCTTCTTGGCGGCCTGATATTTTGCGCTGCATTCCTGTCGAGTCAGCGCATTCGCCGGCGCGGTCGCTGCGAACGCAGCAAAACCGGACACCGCAACTGCGCAAAGCAGCTTGTTTTTGAAGGTCATCCCTGAGTCTCCCTTACGACGTGCTGAATGGGGAGCACATCCTATCCGCGAGGCGCCTTACCACAAGCCCGCGACCGCCAAAATATAGTCTTCGCGAGGGCGGCGTTGAACCGGCTTCATTCATCGGAGGTTCATCATCGTGGCGCGAGGTTGCCTTCCTTATCTCTTTTCTTTCCCGAGGTGCCTCCATGATCACGATCTCCTCCCGTGCGGCCGGCCTTGCGCTCGCCGCTTCGCTCCTCTTTGCGGGCGCTGCCTACGCGCAGACGCCAGCTCCCGCCGCCAGTCCGGCGCCCGCTGCCAAGACCGCAAAGACCACAAAGCCCCGTAGCGCCGCCTCGCTCGAATGCTCGAAGGAGGCGGATGCCAAGGGCCTGCACGGCAAGGAACGCAAGAAATTCCGCTCCGACTGCAAGAAGGAGCAGGCCGGCAAGGCCGCGCCCGCGAGCAAGTAGTCTCATCCCTTCCCTTTTGCCCTCCCTTGGCCGCCGCAAGTCGGGCCTGCCCGACTTGCGCACCATAAGCACGCAACCGGCATAGATCCCGGTTGCGTGGCAAGATGACACGCGCATTGCTGCATCGCATTAGCGCATTTGTTCCCCTCTTTCGGATTTGCCATAAGGTAGCGTGAGGCAAATCCTTTCATCGATCGCTGTTTCCCTTCCGAGCCGGAATAAGGCGCTGATCGCGCTTGAGACGCTGGCGATCGGCGCAGCCGGCGGCCTCTTGTTTCTCTGGGCGAACCTGCCGGGCGGGTTGATCTCCGGCGCCATGGTCGCAACCGGCGTCGCGGCGATTTGCGGCCGCCAGCTCGCAGTCCCTGCGTTCGTCACCCAGGCCGTGCTGGTCGTGCTCGGCATTTCGATCGGCGGGGTGGTGTCGCGCCAGCTCATCGCCCATGTCAGCGCCTATCCCTTCACGATCGGCCTGCTTGCGCTCGCGACCTTCTGCTCGACCCTCGGCTCCAGCCTGTACCTGCAGCGTGTCCATGGCTGGGACCGCACCTCGGCCTTCCTCGCTGGCGCGCCCGGCGCGCTGTCGCAGATCACGATTCTTGCGGTCGAGCGCGGCGCCGACCTGCCGGCGATCGCTGTGGTGCAGACCGTGCGCGTCATCATCCTCACCGCGGCGCTGCCGATGGTGCTGGCCTTGAGCGGGCTCGCCCCCGCCAGCGGCTCGGGCATCCTGCTGCCCGCCGCTTCGCCGATGAATCTCATAGCCCTGGTCGCGGCTTCGCTGGCGCTGTCGCTGATTCTCCGGATCCTGAAATTTCCGGCGAGCTGGATGTTCGGCGCGATGATCGCCTCCAGCGTGCTGCATGGCGCCGGCCTCGTCGATGGCGGCGTGCCGCCCTGGGTGCGCAGCGTGGCGCTGGTCGGCATCGGCGCGGTGATCGGCAGCCGCTTTGCGCGGATGAAGCTAAGGGTGCTGGCCGGCCACCTCAACGCGGCGCTCGGCTCGTTTGCGATCGCGATCGCCATTTCCGGCCTCTTCGTCGGCGTCATCGCGCTCACCACCCAGGTACGCTTCTCCGACGCCGTCGTTGCCTTCGCGCCGGGCGCGATGGACGCCATGCTGGCGCTGGCGCTGACACTGCATATCGATCCGATCTTCGTCGGCGCGCACCATCTGTCGCGCTTCGTGTTCGTCACCATCGCGATCCCCGGCATCGTGCACCTGTTCGGGCGCACGCAGGACGACGTGGACGATTAGATCTCATTCTCTATCCTGTAGGGTGGGCAAAGGCGCGAAGCGCCGTGCCCACCAAAAATGCATCGACACCATTGCTTTGAACGGTGGGCACGCTGAGCCTGTCATCGGGCCGCGCGCTCGCGCGGACCCGTTGGCTTTGCCCACCCTACGACCTCGGCCTGCGGGTCAACGCTTGGCCGCCTTCGCCATTCCCCACGCCGCGATCGCGGCCATCAAGAGCGAGATCAGCGCGTTGTAGCCGGCGAGCGAAATGCCAAGGAAGCGGAATTGCACCTCGTCGCAGCGGATCACCTTGACCTTGTCGAGCTGATCCAACAGGTTGCCGGCCTTGCGGAAATCGACCAGCGGCCCGGTGCACTCGGTCGGTCCCTTCCAGAAGCCCCATTCGACGCCTGCGTGATAGGCGCCGAACACGGCACTGCCGAGCGCTGCGAGCGCAAGGATCGCAAGGCCCGCCAGCACCACGCCGCGCGGCGCGCCCTTGCTGGCCGCGATCGCCAACAGCGCCGCGAACGGCACCGCGAAATAATAGGCGTAGCGCTCTTCGAGGCACATCGGGCACGGCAGGATCTGCAGCACGAGCTGGAAGAACCAGGCGCCGGCGAGCGTCGCCGCCGCGATCACCAGGATCGCGAGCGCGGAAGCTGCGGCCGGGCTGGCCTCGATGCGGCTTGCGAGCGGAAAATGCGATATCTCTGACGTCACGTGCTGCCTTTCCCGGTAAACAGATCGGTAAACTTGGTATCGCGCATCCCCAAAGCTGTCGAGCCGATGCGAAATCACATCCGCGCGGGTTGACCCCCATCTGCCGCCCGTTATAGTCCCGCCGCTTCGCCGCCCTGTTCGGCCTTTCCGGCCAAAGGGGACAATGCGAATGCCCCTGTGGCGGAACTGGTAGACGCGCTCGACTCAAAATCGAGTTCCGCAAGGAGTGCTGGTTCGATTCCGGCCAGGGGCACCAGTCGGGCATTCGCCGTCATCCGCCAATGTTCACTTTCCTCAATAACGACGGCCACAAGTCGCATTTTTGACTTCGCGGCCGTTCGCCCAAATTTCATGGTATCCGGCGACTTTCATGGTATTTTCCATGGTAGATTGTTGGGGTCATGGTATCGCGACTTTTGGGTGGAATCGAACCGATGCCGGTCAAGAACGACACCTATTTTCGGCACCTGAAAGCTGGCGAAAAAGACTACAAGCGCTCCGACAGTGGCGGCCTCTTCATGCTCGTCACCAAGACCGGATCAAAGCTCTGGCGCTACGCGTACAACTTTGACTCCAAGCAGAAGCTGCTCGCGCTAGGCCAGTATCCTGTCACCTCTCTCGCAGACGCGCGCATCAAGCGCGACGATGCCAAGAAGCTGCTTGCCGAAGGCATCGACCCCTCCGTCAACCGCAAGGAAGAGCGCCGCAATGCGCGAATGGCGCGAGCCAACACTTTTGAAGCCGTGGCCAAAGAACTCATGGACAAGTCCGAGGCAGAGGGCGATGCCCCGAAAACGCTGAAGAAGAAACAGTGGCTGCTTGATTTCGCCAACAAGGAATTCGGCAAGCGGCCGATCGCGGAAATCAAGGCGCCGGAAATCCTTGATGCGTTGCGGAAGATCGAGAAGCGCGGGCGGCACGAAACAGCCACTCGCGCGCGTGGCACTATTGGTGCCGTATTCCGTTTCGCCATTGCAACGGGTCGCGCGGAACGGGATCCAACCGCAGACCTGCGCGGCGCGCTGATCACACCGACGGTTACTCACCGGGCCACGATTGTCGAACCCAAAGCTGTCGGTGCGCTGCTGCGGGCAATTGATGGCTTTGAGGGGCACGCCGTAACGAGATATGCCCTAAAGCTGGCACCGTTGGTTTTTGTGCGACCTGGCGAGCTTCGCCAGGCCGAATGGGCCGAGTTCGACCTGACTGGCACGGAATGGCGCATACCCGCTAAAAAGATGAAGATGAGACGACCGCACCGGGTACCGCTGGCGCATCAAGCGCTCGCTATTCTTCGCGACCTCCAGCAAATAACGGGTGGATCAAGATATCTCTTTCCGTCGGTGCGATCCTGGCATCGCCCGATCAGCGACAACACGCTGAACGCGGCTTTGCGCCGTCTCGGATACGACAAGACCGAATTGACCATTCACGGTCTGCGATCCACCGCGTCAACGCTCCTGAACGAAAGCGGCAAATGGCATGCGGATGCGATCGAACGTCAACTTGCCCATCAGGAGGCGAATGAAATCCGTGGCGCCTACACCCATGCCGCCGAGTTCTGGCAGGAGCGCGTGCGGATGATGCGCTGGTGGGCGGATGAGCTCGATCGGATGAAAGAGCTCGGCCGCGTCATAAAAATGAGCGCCTGACGAGGAAAACGTGGAAAGCGGAATTAGTCGCACTTGAGTCGCACACCATCACACGGAGGTGTTCGACTCAAGGAGCGAAAGAAGTGAGCGCACCACCACCAATCGGCGGCGTCCGACGGTTGTGGTCGCAAGATGTCCATCTCCAATCAACTCGTAAAGCTTCGTGCGCCCGAGGCCTGTCATCTCACACGCTTCGTTAATCGTGCAGGTGAGCTTCTGGACGAATGGAACCGTCTGCGACCTCACGGCTTCCGGAGCGGATGAAGTAATCTGCAACTCTTCTACTTCGTCGTTCTCTCGTCGCTTGCGCCTCATGGATTCTCCTGTTCGCAAAGAACTCGACAGGGGCCAGACTTGTCTTTGCGATGAGCAGCGTCAATGCGGACGTCCGAGGGTCACAGCGTACGACAGCGCGCGTCGACGGTTATTCGGCTAGTTTCGGATATCAGCGGTGCCAAATAATTTTTCGATGTGTTGTGAGAGGGTGCGACCACGGAAACGATTGGGCTCCCCACTCACGCCGGCGCCAGCATATGGTGGTTCTGCAGGCCGAGCGCTGCAAAATTGATTATGGGGACCGTTTAGCCATCCCGCGGAGCCGCCGTCGCTCGCTCGCGTGAGCGCAGCATTGGCGAGCGACGGCAGCGGAGAGGGGTGGCCAATCCCTTGGTGAGTCCGAGCATCGTCAGACGGCTTTGCGATTCAAACTCGGGCCGCCTGTCGTTTGATCACGGCGTTATAGGCTCAGCCCCCTGTTCCTTCCCAACGTCCACTCGATTCCGCCGTCCTCGCGCTGTAGGCCGGTGATGTGCCGGCCGATGTGCTTCTCGAGGAGCGGTTGCCAGGGCACGAGCTGAAAGCCGAGCCCGTTGTCGATCATGGCGAAGCGTCCGCTGACGAGGCTGGCGACGCCGGCGAGGCGGCCACTGACATACTCGCCAGAGTTTGCTGGCATGTAGGTTAACCCGCGCTCTCTCGCCATCTGATGGCCGACACGCTCAATCTCCCGTCGCTCAAGAGTCGCCACCGTGTCCACGGGGACGAGAACGTGGCCATCCTTAGCGGTCGCAAGGCCCATCTCGACAAGTCGCCGAGCCCGATGGCTGATAGCTTTGTTGACCTCTCTGCCAAAACCGCTGTCCCTGATTTCCGAGCGGTCCTCGGCAATAATCTGTCGGTCGAGCCAAGTCGCACCATCGCTGGCAATCTGCCGGTCGAGGCCGACCGCCGAGAGCGTCCGTATCCTCAGCCCGTCGCCGCCCTGGCTCAGGTCGTACGCCTGCCCACGCTCGACGATGTTCTTCGGAACCTTCCAATGGTCGGCATCGACCCGCTCGACAAGGCCCGCCCGGCGCAGTGCTTCCAGGCGGCGGACGTGGGAGCGGACATAAGCCTCGGGGTCCTTACCCTGCCGCTCAAAGCTGCCGTGGACGCGCTCCAGGTGGCGGCTCGGCCGGTAGATGCCATTGTTCTCCTCGGCATTGCTGGCGATGTTGCGGTCGGCAGGTCTTGGGCCGGACACGACTGGGGCCGCTTCGACGATCATGTCGCGCCCGACCTCCTCGATCCGGCTCGCCTCCTTGAACTCGATGTGATGGACCCGGCCATCGATGCTGTCGACGACCAGGTAGACCCGCTCGCCCATCTCGTCTCCAGCCAGGCCTTTGGCCAAGACCCGGCCGACGATCCTCTCGCCTAAGCCTTCGCCGTGAAGGGCGAATTGGCCGACACCACGCTCCTCGGCGAGACCATTTCTGCTGAGCGCCCGGTGGATCGAATTGATGGCCTCATTGCGGTGGTCCAGATCCTTCAGGACTTGCTCCGCGCGGTCGGAAAGGGACCATCGCCCCGGCTCAAGCTGGGTTGCTATTCCATAGCGCTCCAGGTGCCTGACCCGGCTGATCATGAGGTTACGGTTCTCGCGGACGAGGAACGTCGCCCCCTCCCCGGGTCGCAGGTCGATCACGCCCTGCTCCTGCTGCTCGCTCAAGAGCATCTTGTCGAGCCGGGTCACGCGCTCAGCCTCGACCTCGTTCTGCAGCTTTGTCTGCAGCTCGATCTCGCTTTGGTGGCCCAGTTCCCGGGTCACCAGTTCGCTCGCCCGATGGCGGACGCCATGGGCGATGTAGTCGCCGGCGATGTTGAGGATCCGGCCGTCATCGAGCACGCCCCGGACGATGATGTGGGTGTGGGGATGACCGGTGTTGTGATGGTCGACCGCGATCCAGTCGAGGCGGGTGGCGAGATCCAATTCCATCTGGCGCATGAGGTCACGGGTGAAGCCGCGAAGGTCAGCCATTTCGGCAGAATCCTCCGGCGACACGATGAAACGAAATTGATGGCGATCTTCCCGGCCGGGCTCCACAAAAGCCCTGCTGTCGACCTCGTTCTCGAAGGCGGAATAAGCCTTGCCCCGTTCGCCATCTCGCGTAACCCCGTCCCGTTCGAGGTAACGGAGATGGGCGTCCACAGCCCCACTCACTGTCGTACGCATCTTCGGCGCCCGGGCGCCCCGCCCTTGCGGATTGAGACGGACCACCCGTGCCTTGACCACCACACGACGCGTACGGAAGCGGCCCGCGCAATCCCGTTGCCAGCCTCCGTTCCCACCCTCTCGAGGGAGCGAGGCAACCACCTTCGCGCCTCGGCCGCGGGCATTGAACCGGCCTGTGCTTTCTCCTTCCCGGCGACGGCCCGATCGCGCCCCAGCACCTATGCGGCGGGGATCGCCCCCCGCCTTGCGGACCGCGATTTGGACCTGCTTGAGGAACGGCTGCATCCGCCGATTGATGCGCCCTCCGCCGCTGCGCGATCGCCCAGGTCTGACCCGAAAATTTTCGCTCTCATCCCTAGCCATGGCGAGACGATTGATATCGAAATGAGCTCGCACAAGAGCTACCGAGCATCGATCGCATCAAATCGCGTCAACGTGTAGCATAGCGAACAATTGGCAGGCACTCTCATCCACGCACATTGCGGGCGCCATCGCCTGAAGAATTGAAATCAAAAGGGAAATTTCTGAGAGCGGCGGCGCGCCACCTCGTGGGGTGCCGTCCAGACGGCGTCGCAAGGTGCAAAAACCAATGTGCAGACAACCCTTTGCGACCGGAGGGAGCCAGCGAACGCCAGTTCGCTTTATCTTGCCTTCCTAATCGGGCGTGGTAAGCGTCCGAACCCTGCACGTCTTTCCAATATTTTGTTCTCGTTCCATTTCGGGTTCTCTGCTGCACTGGAGAATCTCCGGTGGGTTCAAAACATTTCCAGAACAAGGCGAGGCGCGAGTGGTGGTCGATCCACATCGAAGCCTGGCGACGCAGTGGCCTTTCGCGCAAGGCGTATTGCCGTCGGCATCGATTGGACAACGGGACGTTCACGCGCTGGCTTAACGTGCTCGCTGGCGAGGAGGCTGCACGCAAGCTTGTGGAATATCAGACGGAATTGCGCCGTGAGAAACGCCGTGAAGAGCGGGAAAAAGGACTGCGAAAGCGGCGTCGGCAAGCTTTTGGCATCAGCACGAATACACGCAATCGCGCCATGCAAGCGTTCTGGGCGGTGCATGTGGAAGCCATGAACTGGAGCGGAATGGGCGTCCGCGAATATGCAGCGGCGCTGTCGTTGTCGCCGTACGCGTTGCGCACATGGTGTGACCGGCTGGACGATGGCGAGGTTGAAATCGACTGGCGCGCACATCTTCACCCCTCCGCTCGCCCGCTCGTTAGCACTAGTGCCAAGGAATCGACCTCGGAAAGCAGCTTGACAGACGTTGCAAATGACGTTCCCCAAGCGCCGGCGACGCCCGCCCGGCGCTTCTTCAGCGACGAGCAGAAGCTCGCGATCGTCATGCAAACCGAACAGCCCGGCGCGACGGTCTCCGGCGTTGCGCGCAAGCACGGCATCGTCACGGGGCTGCTGTTCCGCTGGCGTGTGGAGTTCGGCGTGGCCCAGAAAAATCGAGCGAAGCTTGTGCCCGTCACCCTTCCCGACGACACGGCGTCGGCGCGGCTTCTGCGCGACCTGGTACAACCGCCCGAGGGAATGATGGCCGTTGAGCTGACCGATGGCCGACGCGTCTTTGCGCCAAAAGATAGCGATCCCGACGTTGTCCGGGCGCGCGCTGAGAGCGGAGAGATCGCGTCATGCTGATCGTTCCGGCTGGTGTGAAAGTGCATTTGGCGCTCGGCTACACCGACATGAGGAAAGGCATGGATGGGCTCGCCATGCTGGTCCAGGAAGTGCTGAAGAAAGATCCGTTCTCGGGCCACTTGTTTGCGTTCCGTGGCAAGAAGGCGTCGATGCTGAAGATCCTGTTCTGGGACGGCAACGGTCTTTGCCTGTTCACCAAGCGGATCGACCAGGGTCGTTTTGTCTGGCCCGTGATGGCAGGTTACGATGGCTCGATCACGCTGACGCCGGCACAGCTCGCGATGCTGATCGAAGGTATCGACTGGCGCGCGCCGGAGCGCGTTTGGAAGCCAGTTCTCGCTGGTTGAATCGCAGAAACCCCTGTCAAATACGGCGAAGTTGCTTCTTCGAATCAGCGCGTTCGAGTAGAATCGAATATGCAGCTCGATCTCAACGATCTCCCGACAGATACAGCACTTCTGCACCGCCTGGTGCGCGATATTGTCGGCACGATCGAACATCGCGACGGCGAAATCGAGCGTCTGAAAGCGATCATCAAGCAGTTGCAGCGAGCGCAGTTCGGCCGCCGTTCCGAGCGGCTCAATCCCGATCAGCTCGGGCTTGACGATATCGCTGGTGACATTGCTCGTGAAGAAGAGAGCCGTCCGCGGGCCAAGAACCAACAAGCCGAACGATCTTCCCATCGCAAGCCGCTGCCTGACCATCTGCCGCGCGAGAATGTGCGGCTCGATATCGACGACATGATCTGCGCCTGCTGTGGTGACGCCCTGCATGTCATCGGAGAGAGCGTGAGCGAGATGCTGGACTGGATTCCGGCTCAGTTGCGCGTGATCCACACCACTCGTCCCAAATACGCCTGCCGAACTTGCGAGATAGTGGTGCAGGCGCCAGCTCCAGAGCGGGTGATCGCCGGCGGCGTGGCGACGCCAGCGCTGCTCGCCCAGGTGCTGGTCGGCAAATATTGCGATCACACACCGCTCTATCGGCAGTCGCAGATCTTCGCCCGGCACGGCGTCGATCTTCCGCGGTCGACGCTCGCCGGATGGGTTGGCGGCGCATGCTGGTGGCTCGAGGCGTTGCACGAACGCCTGTGCAAGAACGTGTTCGCCTCGGACCATCTGTTCGCCGACGACACGCCGGTGCCGGTGCTCGATCCCGGACGTGGGCGGACGAAGACCGGACGTCTCTGGGTCTATGCCCGCGAGCAACGCGGCTGGGGCGGACCGGAGCCGCCGGCGGCGGTTTATCTGTTCGCGCCAGACCGCAGAGCTGAGCGACCAGCTTCGCACCTCGAACACTTCAAGGGCGTTTTGCATGTCGACGGCTATGCTGGCTTTGAGCCTTTGACTGGCAAAGGCGACATCGTGCTCGCTGCATGCTGGAGCCATACGCGGCGGCGGTTCTACGAGGTGGCGCAAGCCACAAACGCGCCGATCGCGACCGAGTCGCTTCGCCGGATCGCCGAACTCTGTGCCGTCGAAGCTGAAGTTCGTGGGCAGTCGCCCGCCCATAGGCTCGCTGCACGTCGCAATCGCTCGAAGTCCATTGTCGATGCCATGCGGCTCTGGTTCGAAGCGCAGCTTCCCCTTGTACCCGGCCGCAGCACTCTGGCCGAAGCTATCCGCTACGCGCTCTCGCGTTGGGAAGGTCTGACGCGCTTCCTGCATGACGGTCGTATCGAGCTCGATACCAACCCGGTTGAACGCGCAATCAGGCCTGTTGCACTCGGTCGCAAGAATCATCTCTTCGCTGGAAGCGACGGCGGCGGACATCGATGGGCTGTGCTGTGTTCGCTGATCGAAACGTGCAAGCTCAACTACGTTGAGCCGTACGCGTATCTCCATGATGTGCTCTCGCGCATGGTCGACGGACATCCGGTCAACCGCATCGACGAACTGTTGCCATGGAACTGGATATCTGAGGAATCCGCTGCTACCGTGTGAGCAGAACCGACATCTTGCCAAGCAGCGAAGTTCGAGCAAGCTGCAGCGGCACCGGTCGTGTATTGTAGCAGTCCTGTTGGTCGAAACTTGCGACGTGATGAGGATAATGAGGTGACACAGTCTTCTGGAAACGAAGCAGATGCCAGGCTGCTTGCCGAGGCTATTGCTGCGCTTCGCGAACTGACCTCGCGCGTGCAAGAAGTCCACGATTGCTCGTTCGACGACGGCCATTCCGTTGATACCTGGCAGAGCGATGAACTCCGAGCGGCGATAAAGCGTGCCGAAGCAGTGATCGCGAAGGCAGGGCCTCCTAAAGAGTAGTAGGCTGCCGTCACGCCGCCGCCCTCTAGTCCGCTGCAAATACCCAGGTGTGGCGGCGGATCTCGAAATATTGTCAAGGCCAAGCGTCATGTGCAGTCCCCGGACGCTTACCGGGCGTGCAAAGTCAACTCCCTCCTACGCTTTTTTGCGATTTCTCTAAACAAGCAGCGCTCCTTATCTCGCTGCTTCGATTGCGAGCAGCGTTCGCTATCAGCACGGTCGCGACTTGCATTCACCAGGCGTGGTCCATGCGTTCCTTCGCGTTCATCACTTGGGCTGTCGCATGCTCCTTATCAGGTTCGTAAACAGGGCTGTCCAAGCAGTCAGGCGCTCTCATCCCCGAAGGGCGGCAGCAGGCATGAGATAGCGGACATTCCTCGTTTCGCGGCCCCGCCTGGGGGACGCTCACCGCGCGCGCGGATCTCTAATGTTTGCTCCTCCTCAACATGCTGGCTGCAAGACCGGCAGCAGTTCTTGACCAGCGCAGCAATTACTGCGCAGATTTCAATCTGAGCCGTTGCGTTGCCTTGGCGCGGAACCCGACGTGGAAGTTGGTCTCGCTGACCCACATCCGATGCAGAATGCTTGCGAGCTTGCGCGCAACGGCGACGATCGCGCACAGCAGGTTCGACCGCTTGGCGATCCGCAGGCCCCACGCGCGCAAGGCGGACCATGTTCTGACGCGCAGCAGAAGGCTTGCAGCCGCCTCGCAAAGCACCTCCCGAACGGCGATATCACCCTGCTTGGTGATACGGGCTTCATAGTTGATGGAGGTTCCGGACTGATGTCGTCTCGGGGTCAATCCAAAATGCGCGCCGACCGTTCGCGATCGCGCAAAGCGCCGAGGGTCATCGACATCGACTTTGAACGGCAGCTAGGACAGCTGCGCTGGCTTGATCGACATCGGCGCCAGTCACATATGTACAGGATCGGGGATCGTTGGCCCGACACATTGGCAACGCACCAGCCGCCTCAAATTGAGGCAGTGCGTCCAAATAAGAAGAGGCACCGCGTTCGAGCGGCGCTCGACGCAGCGCACCTCTCTGCAAAACGCAACGGCACGAGCCGTCGAGGGAAGCCTTGGCGGCTTTTGCGTACGCACCGTCTTAGGTATGACGACATTCGCCGTGCCGCGGCGGCGAAAGAGGAATGGTCGCCGGCTTCGCTCTATCTGAAAATGAAAGAACGGTGGTCGGCTGCCGATCGATCGTGGCCCGTCAACGGTGAGGCTGTGATCCGGAACACCTTAGAAATCCATTGCCCGACTTGCGCGTGCTACGACGGCGGACCAAAAGTGTTCATGCATATCGACCGTGGCGTTTGGGCATTATCTGCTGCATCTGCTGCGAACTAAAGCCAACGATCCGGGTTGCTTGCGCCCTTGATTGCGGCCCGCGATTGGTAGCAGCGGGTTAGCCACGACCTCTCTTGGTCTTCGGCGGCGGCTTCGGCTCGGACTGCGCGGTATTGCGGACGGCCTTGGCCAGCATCTCGCGCAGCTCAGCCTTGGTCTTCTCAGCCTTGGTCTTCCTCGGCTCGCGGCGTGGGGGTTGCCATTCGTGCGCATTCCGGTGAAGGCGACCATGGATTCCGACGCATGGCGACCACTTGATCCGGTCGATGACGACCAGGGCGGCGCATGAGCGAGATGGCGCCGTTGGATGCAGGTTTTGATCTCAGTATTCGAGGTTTCGGTCAA
>NZ_DATGFH010000172.1:0-60090 GCF_035309285.1 Bradyrhizobium sp.
GCTGAGTGATCGTGAGAAGCCGGGTCTCGGCGCCAGTGCCGGGATGGACGTAGATAGTCCGCCGGTCGGTGACGACAAAGCTCTCGGCGCGCAGGGTTTCCAGCCCAACGTCATAAGTGCCTGATGCGATCGCGCCTTCGATGCGGGTGGTCAGTAGCTGCTCGAAGGCGGTGAAGAGAATATTCTGTAGCTCGATGGTGAGCGCCAACAACCGGTTCAGAAACGTCGTGATCGGCGGAAGCTCATCCTTGATGCCGTTGGCATCCGAGAGCTTCAGCCCGGTCGCATCCTCAAACCGTTCAAGCGAGCAGCCCTCCACCTTCCCACGCGTAAGCAGCATGTAAAGTTGACGCAAAGCGTCACGACCATACTGGCTTTCGAGATTGTCCTCGGGTCGGAACAGGCCCTGGCCCCCGGTCTGACGCTGACCTCGGGTGATGGCGCCGAGCGTATCGAGCCGACGAGCGATCGTGGACAGGAAGCGTTTTTCTGCCTTCACGTCCGTCGCGATCGGCCGGAATAGCGGTGGCTGCGCCTGGTTGGTGCGGTTGGTGCGGCCGAGGCCCTGGATGGCGGCATCCGCCTTCCAACCGGGCTCGAGCAAATAGTGAACCCGCAAGCGGCGATTTCGTGCCGACAACTCGGCATGATAGCTCCTGCCTGTGCCGCCCGCGTCGGAGAACACGAGAATACGCTTGACGTCATCCATGAAGGCCGAGGTCTCGGCGAGGTTTGCGGAAGCCGCACGGGTTTCGACCAGGAGACGAGCACCCTTGCGAATGATGCGGCGTGAGCGGCCGGTGACTTCGGCGACCATGTCGATTCCAAATCGCTGGACGATTTGGTCGAGGGCGCCGGGCACTGGCGACAACGATGCGAGCTTCTCGATGAGGCGCTCGCGGCGCGCGACGGCATCCCGGCTCTCGGCGGGCTGGCCGTCGCGATACACAGGCCGGGAACAGAGGTTACCCTCCGAGTCGGTGAATGGCTCGTAGAGTTGGACCGGGAAGGAACGAGCGAGATAGTCGAGCACATACTCGCGCGGGGTGATGTCGACCTGGACGTCGCCCCACTCCTCAGTCGGAATTTCGGCGAGCCGACGCTCCATCAGCGCCTCGCCCGTTGAGACGATCTGGATGACGACGGCGTGTCCCATGTCGAGATCGCGCTCGATCGAGCGGATCAGTGACGGCGTCTTCATCGAGGTCAGCAGGTGCCCGAAGAAGCGCTGCTTGGCGCTTTCGAAGGCGGATCGCGCCGCGGATTTTGCTTGCGCATTCAGCGTACCGGTCTCGCCGGTGATGTTGGCGGCCCGCATTGCCGCGTCGAGATTGTTATGGATGATGCCGAACGCGTCGGCATAGGCGTCATAGATACGAACCTGCTCGGGCGTGAGCTGATGTTCGATGAGTTCGTATTCGATTCCCTCGTAGGACAAAGAGCGCGCCGCGTAGAGGCCGAGCGCCTTGAGGTCGCGCGCCAGCACCTCCATGGCCGCGACTCCGCCCTCCTCGATCGCTTCGACAAATTCGGCCCGTGTGGCGAAGGGGAAATCCTCACCGCCCCACAATCCGAGCCGCGGGGCATAGGCGAGGTTGTGTACCGTAGTAGCGCCGGTCGCGGAGACATAGACCACGCGGGCGTTCGGCAAAGCGTGCTGGAGCCGCAGGCCAGCGCGCCCCTGCTGAGAGGCTGCCTGGTCGCCCCGCTCGCCCTTGCCGCCGACCGCGTTCTGCATGGCGTGGCTTTCGTCGAATACGATCACTCCGTCGAAATCGGAGCCCAACCATTCAACGATCTGTCCGACGCGCGAAAGCTTTTCTCCGCGCTCGTCGGTACGCAGCGTAGCGTAGGTGGTAAATAGGACGCCTTGCGCGAGCCGGATCGGCATACCCTGGCGAAACCGGGATAGCGGCGTTACGAGCAGCCGCTCCACACCGAGCGCCGACCAATCGCGCTGCGCATCCTCGATCAGTTTGTCGGACTTGCTGATCCAGACTGCTCGGCGGCGACCCTTGAGCCAGTTGTCTAGCAAGATGCCGGCGACCTGACGCCCCTTGCCAGCCCCGGTGCCGTCGCCCAAGAACCAGCCGCGGCGAAAACGAACTGCATTTTCCGCGTCGTCGCGCGCGGCCGCCACGACGTCAAAAGTCGTATCGACCGTCCAGGAGCCCGCAAGAAACTCGGAGTGAGCCTCGCCGGCATAGATGACACTCTCGATCTGGGCGTCCGAGAGAATGCCATCGGCGACAGCGTTGGCCGGCAGGTGCGGCCGATAGGACGGCTTTGGCGGTGCGACTGACGCCATTGCCGCCGACTGAACAAGCTTGGTCGGATGCGACTGCGCGCCAGGAATGCGGATCGACTGCAAGGCATATTCTTCATAGAGCGCATCAGTGATCTTGCCGGCATTTGTGGGCGTCCAGTCGACCGGCTCATAGGCGATTTCGGTCGCCACCACATCGACCGGCGGCACCGCCGCAGCCGGCTGGCGCTGGCCGACGTAGGCGCGGACCGTTCGAGGCATTGAAGGGCTGGCCATGGCCAGCACTACCGCGTGCGCCGTACCAGCAATTGGGCGACGTGGCGGCACGTACTGCATGACCCAGCCGAGCAAAGTCGGCAGGTCGGGCGCGATGCCAGGTGATGCCGGGAATGTCGCGACATCATCAGCCGGCACTCGATCGATGACGGTCAGGCGGGTGTCGATGCTGGTGCCGTGCTTGGCATAAATGGCGCCGTCGATCGCCGCCGAAAACACGACACGACCGTGCTCCTGCAGCCGTATGAAGGGGTCGGTCCACGCGGGATTGTCGGGGCCAACGTTTGCGCCTGATATGGTGACCAGCCGTCCACCTTCCGGAAGACGCGCCAGCGCAGAGGCGACGTGCCGTAGTGCCGCATCCGCCATCCGGCGATCGACATGGACCGCTGCCGAGAAGGGCGGGTTCATCAGCACGACGCTCGGCACAATGCCGGCATCAAGGTGGTCGTTGATGTGCGCCGCGTCATACCGCGTCGTTGAGACGCCTGGAAAGAGGTCGCTAAGAATGCCGGCGCGGGTCTCGGCGAGCTCGTTGAGGACAAGTGAGGCGCCCGACAATTCGGCAAAGATGGCAAGAAGGCCGGTTCCAGCCGACGGCTCCAGCACGACATCTGCGGGCGTTATCGCGGCGGCGATGCTGGCGACGCACGCTAATGCGATCGGTGTCGAGAACTGCTGGAGAGATTCACTTTCCAGGGATCGCCGTGTCTGGGTCGGTAGGAGATTGGTGATCTTTGTCAACATCGGCAGCATAGCGGCCAGTGACGTCGCCTTGGTGCGCATGGCCGCACCATGCCGTCGAAGGAACAGGACAGTTGCCGCTTCGCAGGCGTCATAGGCGGTCTTCCAGTTCCAGGCGCCAGAGGTATCCGAGGCGCCGAAGGCAGCTTCCATCGCGCCGCGCAAGCCGGCGGAATCGATTCGATGGCCGCGTTCGAGATCGGTCAAAAGCCGCCGCGCAGCCCTTACGACCGCGGAGGCAACAACTGCAGTGGTACGGATCGAGAGCGGCGCAGCGGTGGTGCCGCCGAGAAGAGATTCAGTCATGACAGGATTTCTCGGGAGAGCGGGAACGGGGCGAACCGCCAGGCACTCTCCTAAGACCGCGGCAGCTCAGACCCTTGCCGGCCCGCCTCTCGCTCTCAGCCATCGCCAATAAAAATGGGGACCGGCGCCGAGCACCGGTCCCCCATGGGGCGCTAGACGGCCCGAGCCGTTTCGCGAAGGCACGTCATTCGGCGGCATCGAGCTGTGGCTGATCGTCGTCGCTGACGCTTTCCTGGTCCTCGTCATCAGCGAGAAATTCGGGCAGCGGTCCAGCTTCGCCATCCTCCTCTGCCGCCGCCGGCGCGATGTCGACGAGACGCATCGGCTCCGGCAACCAGCCGGAACCATCGAGAAGGCGCTCGGCCTCCTTGGCCATGTCAGCCTTCTTCAGATGGTCGATGAGTTGCGCCGACGCATCGCCTTTCGCTTCTCGAACGGCCTCCAGAATGCGCGGCTTGGTGACACGGCCGAGATAGTTGTCGAAGGTTGGTCTCCACCCGGCCTGGACCATGTCGAGCCCGACGGCGCGCGCCAGGACATCGGCCTGGTCGAGTCGAGTGCGAATGCCGTGCGCCGAGACCCGGCCCTGATTGGTGCGGTTAGCCGGCTCATAGAGAGCGTTGACGGCAAACGAAGCACAGTGGGCAAACAGGGACGCCTGAGCGGTGCCGTCCAATGCCGTAAGTGCCTCCCAGAGGTCCGCCTCGCTCTTCGGCAACCGCTCCTTCCAGCCCTCATGTCGCGCCTCGACGGCCTTTGCAGACACGCTTTCCCTCAATCCCGGGGCCTGGGCTGGAAAGGCCGGCGTGCGAAGCCCGATCTCGAGACAGCTTCCAGACGATGCGAACCGGTAAAAGGCCGTCAGCACGAAGTTGTGCAGCACCGCCTGGAACGTGATCGCTGGGTTTTCTGCCAGCGCATCGCGTAACGCCAGCGTCCGGTGTGCCGTCAGTTCGATGATGAGCCGGTCTGGCAACGGCTTGGCCGGGTCCTCATCATCTTCATCGGTTTCAGCCGGGTGACCGGCGACCGATATCGCCGTGCGCTGCACGGAATGACCGGCCGCCTGCCCCTCTGCCGACGACGCATCGACGCCCTGCCCGATTTCCGGATCCGATGCGGGGACCTCGTCCTCCGGTCGGACATAACCTCGGTCCACCGAAAGCCGTCCTTCGGAATCGATACTGACGAAGACGCCGGCACGGACGATGTCGGCCGGGTCATAAACTACTAACCGGTCTTCGAAGACCGCCAGCGCCGCTTCGATTTCGCCGAGACGCTGATCGACCTCATCGGGCAGTTCATCCGCGTCCTGGTAATCAAGTTCCAGCTTTGTCTGCTCGGCGTTGAGTGCGTCGATGGTCGCCTGTTCTTCGGCGGTGAGATCGGCAGGTTTGCCCTCCAGTTCACGCAAACCGCTGGCGTGGCCGTAAGGGAAATCCACGGCCACGGAGATCCATTTCCAGCCTTCCTTGGCGATCGTCTCGGCCTCCGCTGTCAGCTTTTCGGCGACGAGACGGTCAAGCAAGGCGACATCCTGAAGCCAACCGCCGTCGTCGTACTCGAATAGATCTCGTAGAATGCCGCCACCTGCCTGCTCGTAGGTGTTTAGTCCAACGAAGCGTGCACGCCGGTCGGACGCGCGGACCGTCGCTTCCGTCAGCATCCGGCGAATCTGGAATGGCTCATCGTAGCCGGAGCGGCTGACGTTCTCCCAGACCTGTGCCTGTCTGGCGTGGTCGGCCGTGACCGAGAACGCCATGAGTTGCTCGAGCGTCATGCCGTCTTCGGCATAGACCTCGTGCAGTTCTGGCGACACTGACGCCAGCCGCAGCCGTTGCTTCACGATGGCCGGCGTCACGAAGTGCCGAGCGGCAATGTCTTCCTCGCTCAAACCGGCGTCGCGCAGGGTCCGGAACGCTCGGAACTGATCGAGCGGATGCAGTCCCACCCTCTCGTCATTCTCCGCAAGAGAATCATCCTCGGCAATTCCGCCCTCGCGAACGACGCAAGGGACGGGTTGAGTCTTCGCCATTCGCTTCTGTTTCACCAGAAGCTCCAAGGCGCGATAACGCCTCCCGCCCGCCGGCACTTCGAACATGCCGGTCTCGTTACCCTCGGCATCGGCGACGGCCCGAACATTCAGGCTCTGCAGCAGGGTACGCTGAGCGATGCTCTCGGCCAACTGCTCGATCGAAACGCCTGCCTTCACCCGGCGGACGTTCGATTGGCTGAGCAAGAGCTTATTGAAGGGAATGTCGCGCGAAGGGGACAGCGTGATCTTCTGAACTTTCGTCATCTGGATTCTCCACGACGGGCAGCCAAGAGACTCTCTCTTGGCTTCCAACCCGTCGCCAAAAGCCTTGCCCACCTCTCACTCTCGCCGAGCCACCAGGGGTCGAACATCACGCGGCCTCGCAATCGTCAACGACCGAATCCGACGGCGGACCTGCAACGGAATCGGGAATGAAGCTGAGCAGAAAGTCTGCGGCCTTGCTCGCCTGCGACGCCGCACGCACGACGGCGCGATTGTCTTCGCGCAGGACTTCAAGCCATGCGCCGATATAATCGGCATGGCGGACGGTCGGCACGATCCCGAGCGACGCGCAGCTGAACGCTGAACTCAGTTCCGCGACCAATTCCTCGAAGGCGTACTTCTTGGTGCCATGCGATCCGCTTTGGTCGCGGTTGAGGCGCGAGGGATGCCCCGTCGCATGACCGAGTTCATGCAGCGCGGTGCGATGCCAATTGATCGGCTCGAAATAGGCCTGCGGCGGCGGCACCTGCACGTAGTCTTCGGCCGGAGCATAGAAGGCGCGCTCGCCGCCAATGCGGAACGCGACGCCAGTGGCCTTGATCAAGGCTTCGACCGTCGGCTCAATCAGGCCCGGCGGCGGTGGCGGAGCTGTGGTTCCGATCTCGTCAGGCAGATCCTGGCATTGGTCAGTATTGAAAACGGTAAAACGCTTGAGGAACGGTATGGCTTGCACATCTTCACCGGTCTCGGCCGCACGCCGTTTCTCGTCGCTCGGAACGAAACGATCGGCATAGACGACGGTGGTGCCGCGTTCGCCCTTACGAACGTTGCCGCCGAGCGAGAGCGCCTGACTGAAGGTGAGCCAACTCTGACCGGAAAATCCGCGTTCGATCACGGCTCCCCAGAGAATGAGGATGTTAACGCCACTGTATTGCCGGTTAGTCGACGCGTTTTTCGGCATCGCCAGCGGCGCTTTTGCCGCGGCCGTTCCCCAGGGCTGGACCCAGGGTACCCGGCCAGCCTCAAGTTCGGCGATGATCTTGTCGGTGATTTCATCATAGAGATTTGCCCGGTCCTGGCCGGCGCGCACCCGAGTGTGATGTCTTGACATCGCGGATCTCCGCGACGGGCGCCGCGAGCCTCTCTCACAGCCTTCAACCCGTCACGGCAAACCCTGCGGCACTCTTACTCTCTGCCTCCTGCGCGAAGGATCGACGCCGTGTGACCGAGACGCCGCGTTGGTCGGCTTACGAGAGCTCGGTAGCGGCCTTCCGCGTTCGCACGAGTGAAAGAATGCGAAATCTGCAACGCAGTCCGCCTTCCGACCTGTTCTTAATCTGACTGGCATTGAGGTGCCCAGGACCGAAGACCCCGGCCAGGCGTGCGCCAGGGGCGTATCGCCTCAACGGAAAATGGCACCCGCAGGAGCGTGAGCATAGCGACGCCGAAGGCGGCACGCGGGACCGAGTGCAGCGACGAGACCGGTTAAAAGGGCACCCGGGAACGGGGCAGTGATAGCGACGCCGGCATACTTCATGGCGGCGGGCCCCTTTCCCGAGTGCCCCCGGCGAGGAGCTCCGCAGCTCTTGCGCGAGGGATCGAAGCCGGATGGCCGAGACGCAAAGCGGCTCGGTTTACGAGAGCCCGATGCGGCGGAGCCGCACGCGCGCAAGCGGAAGAACTCCACCAGGACTTGAGTCGGAGGACCTAGATTTCCTCGCGCGCATGCGTCTGCGCGTCATAGATCCTGATCTGAAGCATGGGAAAACGCTTCTTTAGTTCTTCGCCACCTGCCCTGGCGCCGTCTCTGGTTGTAAATTCGGCTTTGAGCCGACCGTCCACTTCAAGCGCGTAACCGGAGGCCGGCAATTCACGGGTGGCTGCAACCATTTCATTCCCATTGTGCAGTGAGGTGATTGGGAATGATGGGTAGCGTGAGTCGCCCAAACCGCGCCAGAGCCACCTGCCCAACTGCGGTGATTGGCCAACGCTCGTTGTGGATGGGCGCCTTGCTGGGATCGCATCAAGGATGGGCATTTGCTCCGTCCGAACAGGCGGACGGCTTTCCACTTGCGTGGATGCATGCACGATAGAGCCACGGCTCGACGTAGCTGCCCTTCCAGAGTCCCTGGGTGCCGCCACAGAAACTAACCCCGCGCGCGCCGCAGCGCAGCTTCCAATCGCTCCTTCTCCTTGTCCCAGCGGGCTTGTTCGGTTTGCGATCTCTTCTCAAGAGCCTGGACCTCGGCCCGGATCGCCGCGGCTCTCTTTGCGTGCTCCTGCTCGGCCTTGTCCAACGCAGCCTGCGCCTTGTCGATGGCCTGCTGCCGGCGTTCACGGTCCTTCTGCCTGGCGGCCTCATTCTTCGCCCGTTCGAGTTCGCGGCGCGTCTGCTCCCGTTCGTAGGCGAGAGCGGCCCTTCGTTCCGCAGCCTTGTCAACGGGGCGAGAGGATGGCTTCTTCGCCTTTGGGCCTTTCGACTTGCGGGCGGCTTTCGTTGGTCCTCCGCCGCCAAGATCGGTAGGCAGCTCGGCATGTTCGCTGAAAGGTCGGTCGGTGCCAACCGGGCGCCTGAGAACGACGCCGGGCTTTGCCATGGCCGCCGCGATGACGTCCGGATCGTCACTTTCCTTCGCCGCGCCCTGGTGGAAGAGATTGCTGTCCGCCCCCCACGCTTCCAGGGCCGCTTTCATCGACGGAGCCGCGATCGCCAGATCGAAGAAGCCCAGCGAGGTCTGGTAGGTCTTCAGTTTTCTGGCCATGAGACGCTTCCCCGCCCACTGACCGCTGCCATGCGATCAGCTTTGCTGTTTACCTCGCGAGCAGAGAATTTCCAAAGCGGGCGAACGAGCGGCCGGACCGGGAAGTATCTCGACGCATCCGGCTTGTCGGATGAGCTTTCCGTGAACCCATCGCAAAGATATCTTAAGCCGACTTCCGCTGCGGTTTGGCCGGCAGCTTCTTCGCCGCGGCCTCCTTGGCCGGTTTCTTGCCGGCAATCGGCATCAGCATTTCCTTCTGCCCGGCCGCCGCCTTGCGCGCCTTCCTGGCTGGCTTCTTTGGCGCCTCTGTCGCCGCGCCTCCGCCGATGCTCTTGCGCAGCGCGTCCATCAGGTCGACCACGTTCTCGCCGCGCGGACGCTCTTTCGCGGCAATTGGTTTTCCGGCGCGCTTCTGGTTGATGAGATCGAGAAGCGCGGTTTCGTACTGGTCTTCGAACTTGTCCGGCTCGAAGTGGCCCGCCTTCTGGTTGACGATGTGCCTCGCGAGATCAAGCATGTCCTTGGTGACTTTGACATCCTGGATGTCGTCGAAATACTCGTCTGCGGAACGCACCTCGTAAGGATAGCGCAGCAGCGTCCCCATCAGGCCCTTGTCCATGGGCTCGAGGGCGATGATGTGCTCACGGTTGGTCAGCACCACCCGTCCGATGGCGACCTTGTTCATCTCGCGGATGGTTTCGCGGACGACAGCGAAGGCGTCGTGACCGACCTTTCCGTCCGGCACCAGGTAGTAGGGACGGATCAGATACCTCGGGTCGACTTCGCTGCGGTCGACGAACTCGTCGATTTCGATGGTTCGCGTCGATTCCAGCGCGACGTTTTCAAGCTCCTCCTTGGTCACCTCGATGAAGGTGTCGGTGTCGACCTTGTAGCCTTTGACGATGTCCTCGTTGGCGACCTCCTCGCCGGTGTCGGCGTCTACCTTGGCGTACTTGATGCGATGGCCGGTCTTCCGGTTGAGCTGGTTGAAGGAGACTTTTTCGGATTCCGACGTGGCCGGATAGAGCGCTACCGGACAGGTGACGAGGGAAAGACGCAGGAAGCCTTTCCAGTTAGCGCGGGGGGCCATGACGGGGGAACTCCAATACTGATGCTGGATTCAAGACGAATGGCCCGGCTTGGTTCCGACATCGCGACCTTTCCAATGGGAGGATTTTTTCACGGCGCGGGCTCGATCGGACTCGACTTTTGTTCTCTTTATGTTCTAATTCGGAATGTCCGACCGACCCGCGAGCTGGCGCATGCCGACCCCAAAGCAGATAGAAAAGCTGGCCGCTGAAGCCGTCCGCAGGCGGAGCCCCTCTGCTGCGGCTCCGGATGCGCCCCTCCCGGCCGAATACTGGGAATCGGTCCTCAAAGACCCTCGCGCCGATGCGACCGGAGCCCAGATGCGGCAGCGGCGCCTTTCCGAGATTCAGCACCACGTGCTGCGCATCTGCTGCCGCCGATGCGAACGGACCGTGGAAATCCAGACCGCCGATGCAGTCCGATTGTATGGCGGCAACGCGGTCTGGAAGGACGTCGCGCAGCGACTGCTCGACAACACCTGCCAGCAGCGCACGGGAAGACACGAAGAAGACGGGTGCTGGCCGGGATTTGACATGACCTAGGCTGCACCCCGAGTTTGGTCTGCGCTTGGATGTCCGGATGGCGCCAAAACACCACCCCACGCCGCTGTCAGGCGGAGACCGAAAGGCTCTGACGAAGGAATTGGGGAAAGCACGCGCGATGACCGGCATTCTGGCTGCGCAGTCGGCGGAGATGCGTGCCAAGGGTGCAGCCTTGATTCAACAGGCGGACAGGCTGCTCTGCGAAAGCTGGAACGAGCGGATGTGGAGCGATGGCGAGCCGATCGACCCTTCGCCAACAATTGACCAAGCTATCAACGGCGGCTTTCCCTGGCTGGAAATCCAGTGTTCACGGTGCAAGACCCCGAACGACGTCGATCTGGCAGCCCTCAAGCACCCGCCGACCACCTTCGTGCACGATCTTGCAAGCCGTCTGCGCTGCCGCAAGTGCGCCAAGGCCGGTCGGCGCCCCTCCGCGACCTTGCTCCAACTTGGTTGGCAGCCGCGTCACCCTCGAGGGGAGGTCTAGGTTGCGATCACGGCAGGAATCATCGACCGTCGTTTCTTCCAACCATGAACGGACGCCCAAGGTGCAGACGGCAACCGCCTACCTCGAAACCCTCAATCCCGAGCAGCGGCGTGCGGTCGAGCACGGCGCGGCGGGAGGATTGGCGGCGCCGCCATTGTTGGTCATCGCAGGAGCGGGCTCCGGAAAGACCAACACTCTCGCCCATCGCGTCGCCCATCTGATCGTTCAGGGCGCCGACCCGCGCCGGATCCTATTGATGACGTTTTCACGTCGCGCCGCATCCGAGATGACGAAGCGGGTCGAACGGATCGCGCGCAAGGTGTTGGGTGACAACGCCGGGATCATGACCGACGCGCTGACCTGGGCCGGCACCTACCACGGCATCGGCGCCCGCCTGCTGCGCGAGTATGCCGAACAGATCGGTCTGGACCCCGCTTTTACGATTCACGACCGCGAAGACTCAGCCGACCTCATGAACCTGGTCAGACATGAAAAGGGATTCTCCAAGACCGAAAGTCGCTTCCCGACCAAGAGCACCTGCCTTTCCATCTATTCGCGCTGCGTCAATGCCGAGATGCCGATCGAGCAGGTCATCGGCGCCTCGTATCCATGGTGCGCCGGATGGGCGGCGGAGCTTAAGGAACTGTTCGCGGCCTATGTCGAAGCCAAGCAGAAGCAGAACGTTCTCGACTACGACGACCTCCTGCTCTATTGGGCGCAGATGGTCGGCGACGCCGGCCTGGCGGATGACATCGGCGGTCGCTTCGATCACGTCCTGGTCGATGAGTATCAGGACACGAACCGCCTGCAGTCCTCGATCCTGCTGGCGCTCAAGCCCGGAGGCCGAGGGCTGACGGTCGTCGGCGACGACGCCCAATCGATCTACTCGTTCCGCGCAGCGACCGTGCGCAACATCCTCGACTTTCCCCACCAGTTCTCGCCGCCTGCGAGCATCATCACGCTCGACCGCAACTATCGCTCGACGCAAACGATCCTCGCCGCCGCCAACGGCGTTATCGGTCTCGCGAAGGAGCGTTTTACCAAGAACCTTTGGACGGAACGGACGTCCGGAGCCAAGCCGCAGCTCGTCTCCGTACGCGACGAGGCCGACCAGGCGCGCTTCATCGTCGAACGTGTCCTAGAGAACCGTGAATCTGGCACCCTTCTGAAGGAGCAGGCCGTTCTGTTCCGGACATCCAGCCACAGCGGTCCACTTGAAATCGAACTGACGCGCCGGAACATCCCGTTCGTGAAGTTTGGCGGACTGAAGTTCCTCGACGCCGCCCACATCAAGGACATGCTGGCGTTGTTGCGCTTCGTCGAAAATCCGCGCGACCGCGTCGCCGGATTCCGTCTGCTGCATCTATTGCCCGGCATCGGCTCCGCAACCGCCCAGCGCGTGCTCGACCGCATGGCGGAAGCCGCCGACCCGATCACGGCTCTCGCGGGCTTTCCGACCCCGCCGCGCGCCGGCGACGACTGGAAGGGTTTCGTCGAGACCTTGGGCAATCTCCGATATTCGGAATGGCCAGCCGATTTGGAGCGTGCTCGCCTTTGGTACGAACCGCATCTCGACCGCATCCATGAAGACGCCGAGACCCGGCGGGCTGACTTGCTCCAGCTCGAGCAAATTGCCTCCGGATATCCTTCGCGCGAACGCTTCCTGACCGAACTCACGCTGGACCCGCCTGACGCGACCAGCGATCAGGCCGGCGTTCCGCTACTCGACGAGGACTACCTGATCCTGTCGACGATCCACTCCGCCAAGGGCCAGGAGTGGAAGTCGGTCTATCTGCTCAACGTCGTCGATGGCTGCATGCCGTCCGACCTCGGTGCCGGCACCTCGGCCGAGATCGAGGAGGAACGTCGCCTGCTCTACGTCGCCATGACCCGCGCAAAGGATGACCTTCATCTGGTGGTACCGCAGCGTTTCTTCGTCCACGGCCAGCACGCGCAGGGCGATCGCCATCTCTATGCTTCCAGAACGCGCTTCATCCCTGAAAAGCTGCTGGGTCTGTTCGGAGCGGACGGCCTGGCCGATTGTGCCTGCCGGTACTGCGGAGCGCACCCCCGGCCAAGGACCCAAAGTCGATATAAGCGCTCGCATGCGGGGAATGTGGCGGTAGCCGGGAGATACCGAAATGAGATTGCTCACCGCCATCGTCGCTGCATTTGTTTGTTCGCCAGCAATAGCGGCGGACTACCTGGGAGAGGTTCTAGCCGTGTCGGACGGAGACACCTTCACCATGGAAGCCGATGGCGCCAAGATACGCGTGAGGATCTGCGGAATCGACGCCCCCGAACGCGGGCAAGCTGGTTACGGACAGGCCGCCGGCGTGCTGTCGAGCATGATCGAGGGAAAAACGTCCATTGCCTTCAAGTCGGGGAAGGTACCGTCTGCGACGGGCGGTCCCGACCTACCAGCCGGGACCGCATCGTGGCACAGTGCTTCCTCGACAAGGTCGACATCGCGGAACAGATGATCAGGTCCGGCACCGCGTGCGACTGGCCCAAATTCTCCGGCGGCAGGTACAAGATCAGCGACACCACCTGCTCACGCAAATAGGATTCGACGCCGTTCAAGGGCCGTTCGTGCGGCCGCCAAAGCAGACGAGACACCCCGTGTGCAATCTCTACTCGATCACCACCAACCAGGCCGCCATCATCGCGCTGTTTCGGGTGATCAATCGATATGTCGGCAATCTGGCGCCAATGCCGGGCGTGTTTCCCGATTACAAGGCACCGATCGTGCGCAACGGACCTGGGGGCCGCGAACTCGCCACGGCGCGGTGGGGCATGCCATCGTCATCAAAGGCGTTGATGGACGCCACCAAAAAACGAGCCGAAAAGCTGCAAGCCAAGGGCAAGCCGGTCGACTTCAAGGAATTGCTTCGAATGGAGCCGGACGGCGGCACGACGAACATCCGCAATGTAAAGAGCAAACACTGGACCCGCTGGCTCGGCGTCGAGAACCGTTGCGTGGTGCCGTTTAACTCTTTTAGCGAGTTCAACAAGGTCGAAGGCGGCGATATCTGGTTCGCACTCGATGAGACCCGCCCCCTTGCCTGCTTCGCCGGCATCTGGACCAACTGGACCTCCGTCCGGAAGGTCAAGGAAGGCGAGACGACCAACGACCTCTACGCGTTCCTCACGACAGAACCGAATGCCGAGGTCGGCGCCATCCACCCCAAGGCGATGCCTGTGATCCTGACGACGCCGGACGAAGTCGAGACCTGGATGACGGCCCCTCCGGACGAGGTCTTGAAGCTGCAGCGGCCACTTTCGGACGGGTCGCTCAAAATCGTCGCCCGCGGCGTCAAGGAAGATCCGGCCGGGCAGACAACGTGACTGTCGAGGACGAGGACGATCAGGCAGTTCCCCCGGACCGCCAGCGCAAGATCATCCACGTCGACATGGACGCCTTCTACGCGTCCGTCGAGCAACGGGACAATCCGGATCTCCGCGGTAAGCCGGTCGCAGTCGGTGGATCCCAGGAGCGGGGCGTCGTGGCGGCAGCCAGCTATGAAGCGAGGAAGTTCGGGGTGCGCTCGGCCATGCCGTCCGTCACGGCAAAACGGCAATGTCCCGATCTGATCTTCGTGAAGCCGCGCTTCGAGGTCTACAAGGCGGTCTCCCAACAGATCCGTGAGATCTTCGCAGAGCATACACCGATCATCGAGCCGCTGTCGCTGGACGAGGCCTATCTCGACGTGACCGAAAATCTGCAAGGCATTCCGCTGGCGCGAGACGTGGCGTTCACAATCCGTGCGAAGATCAAGGAAGTAACCGGCCTCAATGCTTCGGCCGGCATCTCCTACAACAAGTTTCTGGCCAAGCTCGCCTCCGACTACCGCAAACCGAACGGCCAGTTCGTCATCACGCCAGAGATGGGGCCGGCGTTCGTAGAAAACCTGCCGGTCGGCAAGTTTCACGGCATCGGGCCGGCTACCAGCAACAAGATGAACGCCCTCGGTCTCTACACCGGCCTTGACATGCGCAATCAGTCGCTCGAATTCATGCAGACAAACTTCGGGAAGGCCGGAAGCTACTACTACTGGATCTCGCGGGGCGTGGACAACCGTGAGGTCCGCGCCGACCGGATCCGCAAATCCGTCGGCGCCGAAAACACGTTCTCCACCGACCTCACTGACTTCGACGCCATGGTCGTTGAACTCAAGCCGCTCATCGACAAGGTCTGGCGATACTGCGAAGGCGCCGGCAACCGGGGACGCACGGTGACGCTAAAGGTAAAGTTCAACGACTTCGAGATTATCACGCGCAGCAAATCCGTCCCCGTCGCGGTTTCGAGCTGCAGCGACCTCGAACTCATATCGATCGCTCTGCTACAGAACGAGATGCCGGTCCCCAAGCCGGTCCGACTTCTTGGCGTCTCGCTATCGGCGCTGCAGCATGTCGACGACGCGGAATCGCAGCTAGCGCTGCCGATGTGATCGCGTCATGTCATTTCCCTTTCAGGTCGATCGTTGAGTTCAATCTGTCCCGACAGGATCTTTGGGAGAAGACGATCACGCCCTTCCTGCCCCGTTGCGCGCGAATGTGGTCCTCCAAGGCCACGTGATCCGGCGATCGGCCCGAAAGCGAGGCCCACCCCCACGCGATTAAAAGCCCAGACGTTGCGTCACGAGCTAGGGGGCTTATATCAGCGAACGAACTCGGCGCATTCAACCGAACGCTTCGGTTGCCTTGTTCAGTGCAGCTCCAAGCTTCACGGCCACCTCGGGCGTTGGCATTTCACCTTCAGCAAACTCAACCGTCACTTTGAATCGAAGGGTCAGATTGCCTGCCGCAGCCAACACATCTCCCATCGCTTCGACAAGCTCTGTCAGCTGACTGCTATCCAGCACCCCTGATCGAAATCCGGCTTGGCCGTAAGTCGATTTTGGAACCGCCTCTTGCATGACCGGTGCGTATTGTCCGCCAGCAGGTGTGACCTCAGGCAACCCAAGTTCGAGAGATGCGGCTTCATGAAACTGACAAGGCCATGATACGGCTCCAGGAAATACACGCAGAAAGCCACTATTCAGCGCGCCCGTTATGGCAGCCTCGACTAACTTCCAAGGCATCGATGTCACGCCACGCTGCGCAGCGACGGCCTGCTCGATTGAATGTGCTGTCGCCTTACCTCCGCTCCATGCGTCAGGCAAGGCCTCAGGAGTAAGGGATGAAACGTCGATCGGCTGTGGGGGAATTCGAAGGATAGCTGTCTTCGAAACAATCCCCGGGGGGGGCAATTCGCCCCAAATTGAAGCTGTTCCGCTCGTCAACCAAGCGGAACCCGCCTTTACCGCCGCTGCCACCGCCTCCAGAATTTTGCCCTCTGGACAACGCGGAATGGGCTTTTGTTCGGTCCAGCCGTCTTCGGGGTGGTCAATCGTAAGCACATAGCCGTCGAAATAGGAGATGAGATCAGCGACCTTGACTCCATTTTTCCAGTCGAGGCCCTCCAGTTTCGATGGTGCCAGCAGGCTTGCATCGATACCGTCAAGCATAGCCGCCGGGTTCTGCACGGCTTCCAATGCATCGTCGTTAAGCGCCTCTTCATCGATCTGTGTACGCCACCAGGTGCGCGCGCTTCCGTCGGGCCGTTGAAGCGAAAGTACGAATAGGCCCTGCTCGCAACCATTTGCCACAGTATCCAGCAAATCCTTACGGCGAAGCATCTTTGGAAGCTTCGGCTGTTCGGCAAAAGCACCCACGATGGTTTTTACCCTCCGCCTATCTTCATCTTCGCGCCACAAATCGAAACCACTTCCCGAACCGGGTAGTAATGCATCGGGCGCCAGAGCTACGTCAGTAATGCGAGATTTCGAATCTTCCTTGATCGTAGTGAACAGCGGCTTGGCCGGATCCACGGTTACCTTGAAAGCAATGACTGAATCGTCGCTCCCTCTTGTAACCACGATACAATATGCCTGCCTAATAGCGTCGACGATGTCCTTCTTCGACCCAGAGACGGCACTGTCCAGCATTGAAGATCGAACCGGGTCAACTGCCTGGGACGAAAGCTGCGCTTTCACCTCCAGCCAAGCCAGATAATCTTTCACCCTTTCCTGAGCCTGGGCCATTCCCGCACGATCCGGCGCGGCAATCACAATGGCATTTTTGGCAGAACGAGGGTTGTGAGGACCAGTAACCTCTTCGCAGAAGCGCACCGCTGACGCAGACGGTTTTCCAGATTCAGACTGTGCATTCGGACCAAGAATAACGTACCGAAATTCACCATCGTTTGGCACTTGATCCGGACCGGTCGGCAGCTTGTGAACGCGAGCGCCTAGCGTCGACGCTCCGGCATCCAGCCACTTAGCAACCTTTATTTCATCAAGAAGCATCTCGTCGACAGCAGATTTTCCAACTCGATTCACTCGGGCGTCATCATGCATCTGCTTAAGATTCGGCTGGAAGCCAAGTCTCCAGGTTTTTGGAACGCCACGAGATCCGTCCGCGCGCTTCTCGGCGCTGTCGAGATGCATTTCATCCAAGAACCAAGAGCGAGTGGCCCAAGACTGCAGACCTTTCTCTAGCGCAATCTTGTCGGGTTTCGATGCGCCCAAAAGCGAATAGAGATCTGTAAGGCGCGCGTGGTTAGCGCCTTGAGGCTGCGAGTGCAGGAACGTACCGGCCACGGCCTGCTCGACCTCACGCCCGGTGAGCGCCGGTAACTGTTCTTGAGCTTCCCGAGCAAATCGTAGCTCTCCCTGCAGAATAGCAACCCAATCTTGTGGGGGGCCGTCCACCTGATCGACCCGTGCTACTCCCGCGAGGTCGCTGAGCGCGGGTGAAAGCTTGTCTTCTCCCGGTTGCGCCAAAAGTATGGATGCTCCCGCGATCGGAGCAGTGTCCCAAGTCTCAGCATCGCGCAACGCGACGGCAAAACTACGAAGCACACCTCTAGTGCGCTGGAACAAGGGAAGGCCACTTGTCCACTTTGTGTAGAATACCTCCATCATTGCCGGATCGAATGGGAAACTCGCGAGATACTGTTTCTCTCTGTCGTCACGTTGCTTTGCTGTCTTGGCAAACTCCGGGTCGGTTGCAGACAGTGCCTTCACTACGGCAACAACGTTCGGGCGAAATGCCTCTTGGTCTCTTATTGTATCTGGGTCAAGGAGCCGGCGTCGAAGAATCTCAGCGACGTCATCTTTTCCGACCGGTTGAAACGGTTCATCCTCCTTGCGTCCCATAATGTTCGACATATCAGAAAGAAGCTGACGCCCAAACGGATCATCGCGCTTAGGATCTGATGCAAGAAGCGAAACGATCATCGAAGCAGTGCTCACCTTTGCTACAGCCTGGGTCAACGACTGGAGGAAATTCAAGAACTGCTCACGAAATTGCTCACCGCGAATCGGATCCTTCGCCATCTCGCCCGCATACATGAGCACTTCATCGAATAGAATGAGCGTAGCAAGGCCTTCCTCGCCGGGCATCTCCAGGAGCTTTTCCAATGCCAGGTCACGCGGAGGAGTTTCCCGTTCTTCGTCCTTTCCATCGGCGCGTAGGACTCGCAAGCCGTCAGCTCCGGCGACCTGAAAGGCAATGATACTCCACGGATACTTCAGGGTGCGCTGCTCGCCCGACGGACTCAGCACCGGCACGCCAAGCTCCGGGTCAAGTTTGTCGAAGCACACGGCTGCCACACGCGCTTTGGGCAAATCACCGCCCATCGCGCTTACAAATTCCTTCACGGCAGGTAATTCCGGAAGCGCCGCTGAATCTCGAAAAAGATGGGTTAACGTGACTAGAGTATGCGTCTTGCCGCCACCATAGGTTAACTCCAGCTGGCGTATCGCCTTATCGCTCTTCCCGCGAAGTCGTTCAGCGGTGGCCGCTGCGATGTCACGTTGAGCGCTCGTGGCATAGCTGAGAGAGAAAAATTTCTCTGGGTCTTCATAAAGCGGACGTTTACCCGTGCGATTAACAACGTCGAACAGATCCGCCGCAAATTCTTGCAAGGAAAGTTGCCCAGTTCGCACATCTTCGCGGACCCTAACAATTTGCGCCCAGGATTTAGCAGTGTTCGCCGACATGGTCTTTCTCCCGGGTTATCAAAAAATAAGGGGCGCTTGTGCAAGCATGGAAATGCCAGCACGCGACCTCAGATGATTGCTAATGGACTCCAGAATTGGCGCTTCATCGCCTTTGTCGTCGCGGCGGGCTAGTTCGATTAAGGCCTGCACGAGTTGAGCAAAAATTGTGTCGCGCGCTAATCCATTTTGGTCGAGATATGCATTTACTTTCGATAAGTCCCCGACTTTCCACAACTGCATGAGTCGGTGCACGCGATCTATCATGGGCACCGGAAGCCCACCGACCCCCTCCAAACCTAGAGACTTACGTTTCCGCTGATCCCAACGCCGAAGCCGGACCTTGCTCCCAGTGCCACCGCTCTCAGCATCCGCCACTTCTTCGTCTTCTGACTCCTCGTCCTGTTCCGTGCCCGCGTCACTAGACCCAATGGTACCCTTGCCGCCAGCGCGCACGAGGATATCGAAACGGTCAGCAAGATCTGCGTCCGAAAGCCCGCAGGACAACGCATAAAGGATACAAGCGCCAATCGGCGCTTCAGTCATACCGAAGCTGTCGCGGTGCAAGACGTAGTAAGTTGTGATGTCGTCCATGCCGATACGCTGCACGTCCTCGTCAGACCCGGTAGCGGGTTTAAGTACGCGACCAACAGCAAATTCCACCACAAGGCGACGCACCTCGCGAAGAAACTCAGACACAGGCATTTGCTCACGTTGACCAGAGCTAGACGTTTCGCGGTAGACTACCGGATGACGGCTGAACGCTTCGAGTGCCGGGCCTGTGGCAGCCCAAAGAAAATCTGGGCCACGAATGCCGGCGTCCCAAAACCGATGCATCTGGGTGCGAATCTTCTCTCGCATTTGCGCTAACACGGGACCAGAAAAACCCGGACGCGCAACTGCTGGACGTTTGCGACAAACGAGCCAAACGGAGGAAGATAACGCAGCCGCGGTAAGTGCGTTCGGACGACTGGATCGCTCCGTTTGAATAGGCAGACTTCCTTCAACAACAAACCCTGCCCGAATAACCGCGTTGACAAGGGTTTCCCATGCATCAGGATTCTTGTTGGCAAAGACAATAACGAAGATACCATCTGGACGTAGGCACGCGCTGCATTTCCGAAATACAGTCGCCATTCCGTCCTCAAAATTTCGTTTCGAAGCCTCCTTACTACCCCCGAAGCGACTCGCCTCATCAATCAGCTCACCATCGCCCTCCGCGTGATTCCACTTTGGGCCGGCTGCCGCATTGAATGCTGCGTCGATTTCGGGAGATAGGCCGACCAACGATCGTCGCAGCCAGACGTAAAAAAAATCCATCAGGTCCGAGTAAGGAATCGCATCGTAATAAGGCGGGTCGGTAATAATCGCGTCGAACTCACCATCTACTTGAGTCGCGCTACTGCACAACACTTTAGGCGGTGAAGCACCTTGCAGCGCTTCGGAATTGCGGAGAACGACTTTGGAGATCCAATCGATACCGCCAAGATAATTCCCGGTGCTACTGGATAGTGGGCTCGTTTCGGTAAAGTCCCACACGATCGGAATCGCATAGCGTGCAAACGTTCCGCGAAGCGTTTCTCGTTTGTTATTCCAGCTGCAGATCACGCTTCCATAATCAGCCAATCGGTCAATCGCAAGGGCAAGATACGCCGTCAGACTCTCGATCCAAGCAGGTGGATATCCGTGGTCGCGGAGCATAGAGGGTGCGTGTCGTATGATGTTAACAAACGTACCCAATGAAACGAGTTGGCGCGGCAGAAAGAGATGCTCCCACCGGGTCAGTCCATATGGCGGCGTTGAAAACCGAGTACCGCCGCCACCTCGACTTCCGCCCAGCGGTATAAGCTCTGTTGGCATACCGTATGGAACGGTCTGAAAAACTTCGGATAGGTCCTCGGCTGCCGACGCCGCAGCCTGTTCTTCCTCAGGTTGAGGACTCCGGTACTCTTTTCCGTGATGGCCCTCGACTATCACGGCAGTCATCCTCGTTCCTAGTCGTCCCGCCACCGACTCGTACTTCAAGTTTTCTAATGCTGTGATGTGATTGCAGCACGGACACGTTGCGCCAGCCCGCGACAATGTTCCCTGCCCCGCTATCCGATCGATCTCATTGCGCTGGTTAGCGGTACCAGATGGCACAGGAACGTCAGAGTAGACACTAAGGTTTACTCCGTCGCGTTTTCCATTTGGCTCCATTTTCAACAACGCTCGCTTAGTGCGCTTTTGGCAGAGCCACCTTGTCTTGAGGAGCGGATAAACCGCGCGACAGGCGGGGCAGCAAAGTGTGCGGGCCCAAAGGTATGCTACGGTCGGTTTAGAAATCCATCGTGGAGTGCGAGAATCACGGAGCTCTGCACCCGTGAGGTCCCTATTAAGTTCCTCTATCGCAACTGAATTGTCCCTATCTGATGGCAGGCGCTTGAGTAATTTCGGTTCAACGGCCGTCACACCATCCAACGCTTGCCACTCGGCGAACGTAGGATAGCGCGCAGAGAGTTGCCGGCGAGCTTCTGCTAAAACCCATCCGCCCCAAGCGCGGACATGCCACCCTAATGGTGCCTCTTCCCAAGGATGGTCGTCTAGCAGACCATGCTGAATCGTTTCGCCACGTCCGGCCGCGGACATCGCCTCCACTGCTTGTTCGAGTCTAGCGCCCTTAAGATCCAGAGCCTTCAAGAAGGTCGTAGCGAAGCTCGGGTCACGCATGGCATGTTTCGGCAACGGAAACTTCTGACCCGCCAAACGTTGCGGATAGTCAAGAGTGCATTTTAGGATAAGCCACGCGACAGGGTTGAGGTCGTTAGCCACGACGTCACAACCGAGCCTCATTGCCTCCAATGGGATGGCGCCTCCTCCAGAGAAAGGGTCAAGAACACGGGGAGGCCGTCCCCCGTTTGCGGCGGAAATCTTTTCGCGAAACCAAGCGACATCGGGCGAAGCCTCCTGACCCCACCATAAGATTCCACCGTCCGCTTCGACCTTCGCGGCCTCAACCTTACTGCCAGCTTCAGTCTTGGTTTGCTTCTTCAGCTTAAGCCGGCCGCCTAGCCGACGGACCAGTTGATTACGCGCCTCGTCATCAATTGGATCGGGGAGGAGCGCTGCAGCGATTGCCGCGCGCGATGCCGCCAACGGCCTTCTAGCCGGCCACAGATGCAATGTGGAAATGTGCCCATGACGCATGTTCTTCTCATGCAGAGAAGCGGCTGATGCCTCGGCCAGCGGGAACGCAGTTTCGATCAATCGTTTGTCTGACATTGGCTCGTCTCAATCCTGTTCCGCCAGAGCGCGAATGTCTCCGGCGGTAAACGTCATCCCGGTCTTTGATGCACCAAGAAGCCGAGTGAAGGGATCCTGCACTCGAAATAGATTTGGTTTGGGTGAGGCGCAGTCGAGAACAACGTAAAGCCAATAGCGTTCACCGAGATTTGCGGCCTTTGCCCACTCGTTCTGGGTCATGAAGACTTCGCCGCGATCTGCTCTACCCTTCACCTCAATGCATCGCGGCGCAGTGCCGGGACGCTCAGACAGGAGATCGAAGCCAGGAAAGTCCGATAGACCAACCGCCCGAGCGCGCGCCGCTGTAGAAACATCGCGGACGTTGCCCCGAGCATTTTCCTCATGTGAAATCGATAGCTTCACGGCGACGGCCTCAACCTGGGCGTCAAATCGCTTTTCGTCTTCGGCGTCGACTGATGGCACGATCAATGCGTGCGCGACGAAGCGTACGGGGCCGAGCATGATCTGATCTGGTTCGGCCTTGATCGCTGCAAGCCGATTCTCTCGGACTCTGGAAAGAGCTGAGTGGCGGGTTTTGACAAGTTCCAACTGAACCGACGCTTGCTTTTTTCCATCCTGAGCAGCTTGGCGGAGACGATTGCGGGCGCGTGTCAACTCCGCTTCTTGGCGGTTGAAACCTGCCTTCACGAGATCGATGCGTTGGGGCAGATCGGTCTCAACAATCGATCGGTGCGAAGCAACCAAGCCCGCGCCGAACACGTCGGACAGCCACTCGCCGGCCTCGCGCAACAGTCTCTGGCACTCGCGGCCGACAGGATATGCTCCCGGCTTCACGTCTTTCGCCCCCCTAAGAAGGAGCAGCCACTCAACGGGGCACTCCCTGATCGATCCGTCTGAATCTTGGCGAAGGCCAACCAGACAATGTTCCAGCACGTCGTCCCCGGTGGGACCTCGGCGGAGAACGGTTGTCGTCGCGAGATGGAACAACGACGCTTCCTTAGCGTGCGGGTCTACAAAGGCAGCACCACGAAGCGCATCGGAACCGAAGCGCTCCTGCAGTTCACTGGAGATCGCGTCAAAAACGGGTTCACCCGGGTGCAGCCAGATCGCCTCCTCGCCAAAACCTGGACGATGGACCATCAATTTCTGACGCGCTTCGTAGGGATAGGTTTCTATCTCAGGCGCAATAGTGTCCATAGCGCCGTGCTGCCGCACCTTAAAACGAAAGCCGGATGACACATCTCCATCGATTCCGAGCCCAAGCAAAGGCGCAGACCTTTCGACGAGCCGTTGTACATAGCCCGGCATTAGGCGGAGATACTGTTCACGCTCTAAGTCCTCGCGCATGACAGGCAATCTGGCCTTCACGTCACCACCGCCGTTGCCATAAAGCGTGCGCTCCTTAGCTTCGAGTGCGCGTAGCTGTTCTATCGTCAGCACGCCCTCGATTCCGTCTGCGACTTCTTCGCCTCGAATGGCCGCATCAAAATAGGATTTCAGCGAAACGTTCTCGAAGAGCCGTCCGATGACGTCGAACACCTTGTCCGAACCGAGTTCCTTACGGATTGTCTCCAGCTTGTCGAGCAACGTCTTCATGACCTTGCCCTCGCGAGTTTTCCACGCCACGAGATTTGCAATGTAGACGGCGTCTTTCTTCTGGCCGTAGCGATGGATGCGCCCCATCCGCTGCTCAAGTCGGGCAGGATTCCATGGAACGTCATAATTTATCATCAGCCAACAAAACTGAAGATTTACGCCCTCGCCCGCTGCGTCTGTGCCGATGAGATATTTAGCACCGCCGCTATCGATAGATTTTCGGAAAAATTCGACCTGTCTATCTCGTTCTACGTAATCCATGGCCCCGTGCAGCTGAGCCACCTGCCCGGCGAAGCCGAGACGTTCTAATTGTTCGGTGAGATAATTCGCTGTGTCCCGGTGCTCGGTAAAAACGAGCATTTTTTCGTTCGTAAAGCGCGGGTCTTTCATCGTCTCAAGCAACTTCGCGAACTTGGACTCTCGTCCAGCGTCCAGCAGGCCCTGTGCCATCTCCCGAAGACTGAGGACGCGATCCCGCTCATGGATCAGGTCCGCAAGGTTCTCAGTGACCAGCGCGCCAAGCGTCTCAGCTTCTCCAGCTTCAACTGCCTCGCCACCATCTCCGGCATCGTCATCAGCCGTGGCATTGGCAAAGAGATCGAGTTCATTATTCTCGGCCTTCTTTTGAAGATCCCGTTGCGCCTTCCTTACCGCCTCAAGGCCATTTTCCTCGATCGCTCTGATAGCTGCAGAAAGCTTTTCCGCACGTCGTTCGAACGATCTTTTCAGTGCGAATGTCGAGGACGCAAGACGACGCTGAAAAACCGCCATCGCGAGCCGAGCGGCCGATCGATTTAGCGTGGATGCCTTGTTGTAGATATCGCGAATATACTTACTCGTCTCGTCGTAGAGTTCCTGTTCGCTGCCCGGCCCTTGGGTTAAATCGAACCCGAGAGTGTCGCACAGACGCTGCGGATAAAGCGGCGTTCCGTCGAGCTTGACCATCTCTTCCTTGGTACGTCGAATGAAATGGCGTGCACGGCGCTCCCTCGGAAAATCAGCCAGCGCCTCAGGCGTGCTCAGTGCATCTGGTTCGAGCAGACGCCAAAGTGCAAAGTACGGATACGGCTTCCCCATGTGCGGCGTAGCAGTCAGCAGCATCAAGGACTGAGGCGCCCAACCCAAGTCGAACTCGGGCTCTTCCGAAACAATACCAGCGACGGATTCAGCCAATCTGTAGCGTGCTGTCTTGCGAACAGTCATATCGATCGGATCACGATCGGCCGAGAGCTTGTGAGCTTCGTCGAAGACGACAAGGTCATAGCCGTGGCCGGCTAAACCTGCTTCGCGAAGACGCGCAAAGGTCCCCTTGGAGCGAAGCGTGTCGAGGCTGACAATCGCAAAATTCGCGTCGGGCTCTAAGAAGGGATTGCCCTTTGCCGCCTCGCTGCCGCGGATGATGCGCGCTTGGATTCGAAACAGGATGCGCAATTCACGCTGCCAGTTTCCTACGAGCCCGGCTGGAGGAACAATAAGCACCCGCTGGATCAGCCTACGCGAGAGAAGCTCGCGGATAGTGAGCCCAGTCATGATGGTCTTACCGGCGCCCGCATCGTCAGCCAGCAGGAAACGGATAGGCCATGACTTCAAGATTTGGTCGTAAACGGCGACCCTTTGATGGGGCAGCGGGTCGATTAGCGAAATTTCGGTAGCGAACGTCGGGCTGGCAAGATGACCGCTAAGCAGACGAACAGACTCAGCAACCGCGGCGACGGATTCAGGGTCAGATCCAAAGTCAATTTGGGGGCTGCTTAAGGAGTTTTCACCGAGTGTACCCGCAGGCACGGCAGCGCGGCTCGCGAGACTTTCGATCCGAGCCCAGGCCAAGTCTGTGGGATCGTTTTGGCCGTTTTCCCAGCGGCTGATGGTGATGGGGGAGACTCCGACTAGAGCAGCGAATTCAGGCTGTTTGAGCCGCATGGTTCGGCGAAGACCTCGGATTCTTTCCCGATAATCAAAAGGAAGCGCCAATGTCCTCTCCTTTAAAACAACACGGATACAAAATTAGCACTTGCTAAATTCGGACGCAAGCTCGACAATTAATCACTTGTTAAAATACGACGGAAGCCAAATTGGCGGAGAAACTCGCAGATTCTACCCTGAACTACCAGATATTGGGGATAAGGGTAATTACCTGACTATTCTGTTCTCTTTATGTTCGATATCGATAAGGCTGGCAAAGATTTTCGGCGCGCGCTTCCAGAAAACGCTGGGTGCTTTCGCTCAGGTTACTAGGGACGGGCCGGGAGAGCGAAACCGCTGCCGCCCCGATGACCACACACTGTTCGATTTGGGGAGACGTTGTTTTGCAGTCATTTCGCTTTATCCACACCGGCGACATCCATCTCGACAGCCCGTTGAAGGGACTTTCCGGACAGCAAGGCGCGGCAGCCGAACGGATCCGCACAGCAACGCGTTTTGCGCTCGACAATCTCGTCAGCCAGGCAATCGAGGAGCAGGTCGATTTCATCGTTATCGCCGGTGACCTCTATGACGGCGATTGGCGCGACTATCAAACCGGCCTTTTCTTCGTGAAGCAGATGGGCCGGTTGGCCCAGGCCGGCATTCCGGTCTTCCTACTCTATGGCAATCACGACGCGGAAAGCCAGATCACGCGCCGTCTGAGCTTGCCGGCCAATGTGAGCGTGTTTTCGGCGCGCAAGCCCGAGACGTTCCGGCTGCAGCATCTCGGCGTCGCCCTCCACGGCCAGAGCTTCCGGCAGCGAGACGTGACGGACAATTTGGTCACGGCTTATCCGGCGCCGACCGCGGGCTGTTTCAATATCGGCGTCCTGCACACCGGCTTGGGCGGGATGCAGGGACACGCGAATTATGCGCCCTGCGCCATCGAAGATTTGATCAACAAGGGCTACGACTATTGGGCGCTCGCGCATGTGCATCAGGCCGCCGTTCTCAACGAGCGGCCGCATGTCGTCTTCTGCGGGAATCTGCAAGGCCGGCACATCCGGGAATGCGGCCCGAAAGGCGCTTCGCTTGTCGCCGTCGAGGACGGCCAAGTCGAGGCGATCTCGCCGCTTCACGTGGATTGCGTGCGCTGGATCCATTTGCCGGTACCCGTGGGCTCTTGCAACGCATCGGCCGACGCCATCGATCGTGTGCGCGCGGCGATCGAGGACGCCGTGGCGCGCGACGCGCAGGGCCGTCTTTTGGCGTGCAGGATTGAGCTGACCGGGCAGACCAAGCTGCACGGCGAGTTGCTCGCATCGACGGATCGCCTCCTTGCAGAGGCTCGGGCCGCCGCTCTGAGCTTGGGCGAAGAGACGGCTTGGATCGAGCGCCTCGTTATCGCGACCGCAAACCCCGACGCCTCAGCCTCCCGCAAAGACGCTCTGGGCGATTTGCAGCGGATGATCCAGGGCGCGGGGGGCGATGCTGACCTTCAGGCACGGCTCGCGGCAGAGCTTGGCGACCTTACCCGCAAGCTGCCCCACGATATCCGGGCAGAGTCGAGCGACCCCGCATTGAAGGCCGCCATTGATGCCAACATCGCGGGCGTCATCACGCATGCCGGCGCGTATCTCAACGCACGCCTCGCAGCAGAGAAGGTATAATCCGATGCGCATCCGACAGCTTGATCTTCTCAAATACGGGCATTTCACGAACGCCGTTATCGATCTTCCGGCTGGCAAGCCGGACTTCCAGATGCTGCTCGGCGAGAATGAGGCAGGCAAGTCCACGACCATGGGCGGTGTCGAAGATTTGCTCTTCGGCATTCCGGCAAATTCACCGCGCAACTTCCTGCACGAGTACAACGCCATGCGGGTGGGAGCGCTCCTGGAGAAGGGCGCCGAGACGCTCAAAGTGCGCCGCCGCAAAGGCAACAAAGACACGCTGCTAGGTGATGACGACATGCCGCTCCCGTCGGGCGAGGGGGCACTCGCCCCATTTCTCGCGGGCGCGGATCGCCGCTTCTACACGCGGATGTTCAGCCTCGATCATCCGCGCCTGCAACAGGGCGGCAAGGACATCTTGCAAGCGCAAGACGATGTCGGCCAAATGCTGTTTTCGGCAAGCGCCGGCATCACGGGCTTGCGCGAGACGCTTAAGACCATGGAGGCTGAAGCCGATGCGCTTTGGGCCGCGCGCCGCGCGGCGCACCGCAAGTATTTCCAGGCGGAAGAACGCCTGAAGGCCGCCGAAGCCGGCTTGCGCGAAAATGTCGTGACCACGAGCAAGTGGCAGTTGGTCAAGAGCGCCTTCGAGACATCGAACGATGCTCACACCGCCATCGAGCAGGAAATCGAGATCAAATCGGCTGAGTTGCGCAGGCTCAACCGCATTCGCCGCGTTTGCCGCGACGTGCGAAAGCGCGCAGAGACGCAAAGCGCCATCGAGGCGCTTGGGCCCGTGATCGCGTTCGATGCCGATGCCGCCAATATCCTGGAGAGGGCGGCGGCCGATGAAGCCGCGGCAACCGCGCGCGTCGCCGCGTTGAGCGAGCAGATCGCGGCCCTTGAGGTTGAACGGGCAGCGCTCAACTTCGATGATGGCTTGCTCGCGCGCGCCGAAGACATCGCGCAGCTTCGTGATCGCCGCATCCAGGTCCGGGCCGGCAAAGCTGATCTTCCCAAGCGCCGCGCCGAACTTGCGGCAGCCGAGGCCACGCTTCTTCGGCTCGCCGCTGAACTTGAATGGAGCGGCGATGTCGAGCAGCTGATCGCGCGGATTCCCGCTAAAGCCAAAGTGGCCGCCCTGCGCGGCTTGCTCAATCGGCGTGGCGCGCAATCCGCTGCAGTTGAGAACGCAAAAGGCGCCGCCACCGAAGCGCAGGAGAAACTTGCCGAGATCGAGGCCGATATCGAGGCGCTCGGCGTGCTGACCGATGTTTCCAAACTCGCAGCGGCGATCAAGGCTGTCCGCGAACTTGGCGACCTGACCGGCCAGATCGCCAATTCCAAGCGCGCCGAGCAGGAGGCGCAGGCAGCGATCGAACGCGCGCTGAAAACCTTGCGTCCGGCTGTCGTGGATTCTGGCGAGCTTGAATCCATGCCCGTTCCGCCGCTCGCGGCCGTTGAGGCCCACCGCGATGCTTGCCGCGGCCTCGAACAGCGGCAGCAGACATGCCGCGAACGTATCCGCCACGCACAGCAAGAACGCGCCCGGCATCACAAAGCCCACGAGCGCCTCATCGCCGACGAACAGCTTGTCGCGGCCGATGAACTTGAGCGCTTGCGCGGCCGGCGCGACGCGGGCTGGTCGATTATCCGGCGGCGCCATCTTGAGGGTGCCTCGGTCCCTGAAGATGAGATGGCAGACTTTTCTCCGTCGGGTGCGCTGGTGGAAGATTTCGAGACCGCGATCCAGGTCACGGATACGGCGGCCGATCGGCGCTTCGAGCATGCCGGCGCAGCCGCGCAGCTTGCCGTGATCGGGCGGCAGATCAGCGAACAGAACGATTTGCTGGAGTCCTTGGGCCTTGAAGAAAAGGCACTGGAGGAAGAGCGCACGGCGCTCGATGTTGCCTGGGCCAAACTGTGGGCTGGCGTCTTCGTCGCGCCCGAGATCCCCGACGCAATGATCGAGTGGCTGCGCGCACGCTTCGACATTCTGGATCTGATTGCGGGACGCGGTGCAGCCGAGCGGCATACGGGCGCCTGTCAGCAGCGTGAAGCCGACGCCAAGCGGCTCGTGCTGGCCGAACTTGACGCGCTGGGGGTCTCTACAGGGGCGCTGGCCGGTCAGCCGCTTCTTCTGGTCGTGGAGGCCGCCGCTTCGGTGGAGCGCACGCATGAAGCCGCCGCCAAAGCCCGGCGCGATCTTGATGCCGCGCATCACAGGGCGGCAGGCGCCTTGACGCGCAAGCGCAAGGATCTCGAAAAAGCAGAGAGCGAATGGAAAGCGTGGACGGCTGACTGGACGGCGGCGCTCAAGGCATTGCAATTCCCGCTTACCGCGGCGCCCGAGACCGCGGAAGCGCAAATCATTGCCATCGACGATATGCGCGAGGCGGCGCTCCGCATCAATGACCTAAGGCACGAGCGGATCGAAAAGATCGAAAGAGATACGACGGCATTCGAGGCCGACGTGGCCGCACTGGCGCAAGCCATCGCGCCGCATCTGCACGACGCCGATGCCGAGGAAGCCGTCTTGAATCTCGACGGTCTCGCAGCCGAAGCCGCGCGTGTTCGCGATCTCAAAGCCGCCAAAGAGACAGGCATCGAGGGCGTGCAGAAGAAGATCGAGGAATGCCGCGCATCGAGCGCCGAAGCCCACGACATCATCGCGCGCTTGCAGCGGATGGCTTCGGTTTCATCCATCGACGACCTGCGCACCGCAATCAGGCGTTCGGATGAGATGCGTGCGCTGACTGGAGAATTGGATCGCTTCACCAAGTCGTTGATGCAGGACGGGGATGGCCTTTCAGTCGCAGACTTGGCCGCCGAGTGCGCTGGCATCGACCTCGACGTCACCGCCGCGAAGGAGCAGACGATCAACGACGAGGTGCAAGAATTGCGCAACGGCCTGATGGAGGCACGCGAAACCCGCAACGCCGCGCGCCAGGCCTTCGAGGCTATCGGGGGCGACGACAAGGCGGCGAGGGACGCGGCGGATCGCCAAGCGGCCCTTGCCGAGATGACCGAGATCGCCGAACAATACGTCCGGTTGCGCTCGGCTGTCGTGTTGCTGCAATGGGCGATCGACCGCTACCGGCGCGAAAAGCAGGCGCCGCTGCTCAAGCGTGCGGCCGAATTGTTCGCCATGCTCACCTGCGGATCGTTCAAAACGCTTCAGCTTGAATTCGACGACCACGACAACGTGCAGCTCGCCGGGATCCGCGACGATGGCCGCCGGGTGGCGGTCGCCGGAATGAGTTCCGGCACGGCGGACCAACTCTACCTCGCGCTGCGCATCGCCGCGGTCGAGGACTATCTCGACCACGCCGCGCCCATGCCGTTCATCGCGGACGATCTGTTCATCAACTTCGACGACAAGCGCGCTACGGCGGGCTTCCGCGTGCTGGGCGAACTGGCGAAGAAGACACAAGTTCTGTTCTTCACGCATCACGAGCATCTGCTTGAGGTTGCACGAAAGGCCTTGGGCGTCCCGATTAGCGGCGCTACGCTACCGGCGGCCGCGAGCCCGCCGCCGCCGCAGTCGGAGGCCGCCTGAAGCCAGGATAGTTCCCGCAATTTATGTTATCACTCTTAGGTTTTTTCTTTTGTTTCAACGACTTATCGGACCACAAATCCACATTTGAAGAAATATTCGGACCCCCGCTTCCCGAATTTTGGATGTGTCGTCGCTTCCTAGGTAGGGCCGCCCTTTTCGGATCGCGAGGTTAAAAACATGAAGACAGGTGCCAAGACGCCCGAGGAACCGCCCTCGCCATCCGACCTGGAAGGTTGGCGGCGCGTCGCCGCCGGCAACAGCCTTCGCCGCTTGCGGCCTGGAGACGTCGTGGCCACGATACAGCACATCGGCCCGAATGGCGATCAACGGCTCCTTGCCGCCCTGATCACCCATATCTCGGACGAGCTGTTGCGCCGCATCAAGCGGCTGGTGGGCAAGAACCACCGCAATGAAGGCGAGGACATTATCTGGCGCGCGCACCACCAGTTGATCGTGGCGGTGCTCAAGCCGGACTCGAAGGACGGACAGGCACTCTGCAAGACCTTCAAGACCTGCGTCGAATTCCGCGTTGCCGACGCGATCCGCGCGGAGCGCAAATACGCCTACCGCAACAAGCCCTTCAAGACGCAGCCCGGCGTCACCGATGACGGCGAGGCCATCGTCGAAACCATCGAGCCGCCCGAAGAAGGCAGCGAACAGGCGGCCGAGGTCCAACAATTGCTGAACAGAATTCCTGATCCGAGAAAGCGCGAGGCGTTCCGCCTGCATATGGACGGATGTCCCCTTGGTCCCGGGATCGGCACGACGTCGATCGCGGAGCAGCTCGGAATCAGCGCTAAAACCGCTGGAGAGTGGATCGCCGAGACCAAAGCTCTCCTCAAGATTGAGATAGGAGCCGCCCATGATTGAACAAAACAGAAATCACGAACGGGACGACGTGTTGTTCGCATTCCACCAGACTTGCGACAACCCGACCGCCGAGCAAGTGTCCGAATGGACGCGCCGGTATCCGCAGTATGCCGACGATATCCGTGAGCATGCCGCCTTGCGTGCGCAATGGGCTTCGGAGCCCGACGAGTCCGGCGCCGAGCCTGACGAGAGCATGCTTGCGCGCGGGCGTAGCCATGCCCTGAATCTGCTTCATAATGCGCGCCAGGAAGCCGCTGTCCAGAACGTCTCTGAAAAGACATGGCCCCAGGCCGTGTCGGCGGCCGGCTTCGATATTCCGCGGCTTGCGCGCTGCATCAACATCGATCGCATGGTTCTGGCCGAACTGAATGCCGGCCGCATGCGCTTGCCGTTGGGCCGGCGTTTGGCGAATGCGCTTAGCGACGTGCTGGGCATGAGTGTAGCTTGGCTTGAGCGGGCGGTATCCGATCTCCTGGCAGGGCCTCGGCGATTGGGCCACGCCAAGGCGGATGAAGCGCCCACCATCAATACGCGATCCTATGCCGAGGTCATTCAGGCCAGCTCTATGTCGGAGGATGAAAAACGCTATTGGCTTGGAGAGGGCTAACGCATGGACGCTTGGCGGGATATCCGGCTTAAGGCGCGCGAGTGTCACCGCCAAGCCCTCCTGAAGTCCAAGGGCGCCCGTAAGGCGCAAGCCCTGCTCGTGGCCGCGCTGGAGGACGAAGACCTTCAGCTCACGCATTACGCGCCGGGAACGGTCGTGAGCAAAGGTGTTTATGGATTTCTCGACCGCCCATCGAAGATAATCAACGTCGCGAGCGGCCAGAGTCCGGAAAACGAAGCGGTGGTGACCGCGCATGAACTCGGTCACTACAAACTCCACCGCGATCCCCGCAACGAAGTGACCGCAATCGCACCTGGTCTCGGCGGCGATCCGATCGATTCAGGTGCGGGCCGCGTGGAAGGCTATTCGCCGCGCGAGCGCAAGGAAGTTCAAGCCGACATTTTCGCGGGCGAGTTTCTCTGCCCGGCCGATTGGCTACGCGAAGAACTGCTCGCGCATGGCCGCAAGCCCGCCGTCATCGCCAAAGACATCGGCGTGCCGCCGGGCCTCGTCCTGAATCAGGCGATCCGCGCCCTGCTCCTGCCGGCGCTGGAAGCCCCCGCCCCGGCTGGCCCCAGCCCGAGCTACGCGCTGGATCCCGGCCAGCTTGAAGCCGCTACCTGGCGCGGCGGGCCGCTGCTCGTCGATGCTGGGCCGGGCACAGGAAAAACAAGAACGCTTGTTCACCGCATCCAGCACCTGCTGGACAACGGCTCCTCGCCCGCCTCGATTCTCGCCCTCACCTTTTCCAACAAGGCCGCCGAGGAAATGCGCGAGCGGCTGTCCGTCAGCAACGCCGACGCCGCCATCGAAATGTGGGTCGGCACGTTCCACGCGTTCGGGCTGGAGCTGATCACCAAGTATCATCAGCGCATCGGCCGCACGATGAACGTGCGCATTTTGGATGAAGCGGGTTCGCTTGCGCTGCTTGAAGCCAACCTCATCCGCCTGCCGCTTCGTTATTTTCAAAACCTCTACGAGCCCGCCTATGAGCTGGTGCCCGTCCTGCGGGCGATCTCGCGTTGCAAGGACGAACTCATCACACCGGCGGCGTACCGCGCCGCCGCCGAGGCCGCGCTCAGCGTAGCCGTGACCGAGGAGGAACGCGAAGCCGCCGGCAAGGCGCTGGAGGTCGCCGATATCTATGAGATTTATCAGGATGAACTGGCGAAAGCCGATGCGGTTGATTTTGGGGATCTGGTTCTGCTCGCGGCGCAGGCGCTCGAGCAGAACCCGGACTTGCGCGCCGAGTACCAGGCGCGGTTTGAGCACATTCTCGTTGACGAATACCAAGATGTGAATCTGGCGAGTGCGCGGCTCTTGCGGGCGCTCGCGGCGCCACAGGCAGATGTGTGGGTCGTAGCCGATGAGCGGCAGTCTATTTACCGCTTCCGCGGCGCGGCGCCCAGCAACGTGCAGCGGTTTGTAACCGAATTTTCCGGAGCACGGCGCTCGCTCGGCATAAACTACCGCTCCGGCTCGCCTGTGGTGCAGGCGTTCCAAACCTTCGCCGCCAGCATGCAGGCTTCCCCCGGCGGACGCTGGACGGCTCAGCGCGGAAGCGTCGGCGCGATCCGTCAGATTGTGGCGCCCTCGGTCGCCGCCGAGGCGGCCGCGATCCGCGACCACATCGAGCAAGCGCGCGCCAACGGCATCCCCTATAGCGAACAGGTCATCTTGGCGCGCAGTCATCTCACGCTCGCGCGCATCACCGGCGCGCTCGAACAACTTGGCGTGCCTCTTCTTTATCTCGGCGATCTGTTCGAGCGCGAGGAAATCCGCGATCTGCTCGCCCTGATCTCAATCGACGCCGAATCCGGCGGAATCGGTTTGGTTCGAGTCGCACAGTTGCCGGAATACGGCGCGTCCAAATCCGACGCGCTTGCCGTCATCAAATGGGCCGAGGCCAACAATCTGCGTATCCTCGACGCGCTGCGCCGGCTGCCCGAGATTCCGGATCTGACGCCGCAGGGCAGCGCCGGATTAACACGTCTTGCGAACCAGCTCGACGGCTTCGGAGCGGGCGCTTCGCCCTGGACGCTCCTGACGACGTGGCTTTTTGAGCGCAGCGACTATCTCAAACCGCGGCTGGCGGCCAACGGCGCCAAGGCGCAGCAGCAGCTCGTCGCCATTTATCAGCTCCTCAAGGTCTGCGGTGAAATGGCGGCTGATGGCGATTCCACCCGCAAACACATGCTGGCGCGGGTGCGCCGCATCGAAGCCCTGAATGACGATCGCATGTACCGGGCCGTGGCTTCAGAAGCATCCGACCTCAACGGCGTCCGGGTCCTTACCGTTCACGGCAGCAAAGGGCTTGAGTTCAGAGCGGTTCACTTGCCGGCACTCGCGACCCGGTACATGCCGGCGAACCGGCAAGGGGTGCGCTGCCCGCCGCCGCCGAGCTTGCCACATCTCACCATCCGCCCCGCCGATCATGAAGCGGAAGAAGAATGCTTGTTCTTCGTGGCGCTCTCGCGCGCGCGAGACTTCCTGTTCTTGAGCCGCGCCGAACGCTATAGCGCGAGCCAGTCCGCGAGCCCGTCCAAGTTCTTGTCGCCTATCAACGCGCTGGCGCCGGCAGCACGGCGCAATGACACTCCGCTTCCGGGACGGCCCGCGCGGGCCCTCGCACCGCCCGGCGTACGCACGCTTTATCAGGAGCGCGAACTCAGTCTCTATATCCAGTGCCCGCAGCGCTATCAGTTTGAGGCCTTGGACGGGTTGCGCGCCATTCGCGACGACTCCCCCTATGTCCGCTTCCATCGCTGCGTGTTCCGCACCATCGGCTGGCTTGAGACGCAGCGCGCCGCCGGCACGCCGTCTGATCTTCCCGACGCACTCGCGCAGCTTGGCCAAGAATGGGCGGTGCGCGGGCCGAAGGGGCACGGCTTCGAGGCTTACTACCGGGCCTCCGCCGAAACCATGATCACGTCGATGGTGGACGTGATCGCCGCCGAGACGGGCAGCTATGACCAGGGCGAATGGATCGCGGATGTCGGCGGCAAGCAAATCGCGGTGACGCCCGATCGTGTCGTCATCGCTCCCGACGGCACAGTGCACGTGCAGCGCATCCGCACCGGGCGCAAGACCAAGTCGGATCCCGCCAACCGCATCTATGCGCTGCTCCGCCGTGGCGCTGCGGCGCGCTACCCCGGGCGGTGTGTCGTGATCGAGGCCTATTACCTCGCGACCCGGGAAGCGGTGCCGATTCCACCTAACAAGGACGACAAGTTGCTGGAGGAATACACCGGCGCCATCACCGACATCGAACGCGGCGCATTCGCGCCCGCGCCGGAGGATGCGCGGCGCTGCCCGAATTGCCAGTGCTACTTCATCTGCGATTTCGTCCAAGGCGTCTCCTAGACCACTTCCTGAAAATTCCGCCTGCCGTCGCTTTCTCCTTAGGGGCCCAATCAAGGGCCGCATACCAAAGGGAATATGCGATGAGCAAGACGATCATCTTCATCCAAGCCGAGGGCAAGCCCGGCGTCACCGAGGCCGAGATCGCGATCCCGGCGACGGTGCGCGACCTGCACGAGGTCTTAAAAAAGCACGGTATCGATTTCGACAAGGAGTTCGAAGCCTTCGTCGATGAGGCGGACAACCCCGTGCCGCACGAGGCCAAGGCCACCGTCGAGGGCCTCAAGCACGGCTCGCGCGTCCACGTGACCCACTGCAAGAAGATCAAGGTCACGGTCCACTACATGCACCGCACCATCGACCGCGCCTTCGCACCCGGCACCCGCGTGCGCACTGTCAAGCAGTGGGCCGTGCGCGAGCTCAAGCTCAATCCCACGGATGCCGGCGAGCACGTGCTGCAGCTCTGCAACAACACCATCCAGCCGCCGACCGACGCCGCGCTCGCGGAGCTGGTCAATGGCCGGAGCTGCGATGTCTGCTTCGACCTCGTTCCGGAAAAGCGCATCGAGGGCTAAAGCCGATGACCTTGGTCGTGCCTCCCGACCAGTTGCTCCTCGCAGTGGATCTCGCCGCACCGGAATTCCGGCGCGGCGAGATCGAGGGCAAGTGGCGTCACATCGAAACCGCATGGCCGCACACGACCATCGCGGTTGCCGCGGCGAAGCGCCCGCACGCGCCCGACGAATTCGGGTTCCGCTTCGAGTGCCGCGGCTACCGCCACACGCCGGCAACGGCGCAGCCGTGGGATTTCGCCGCGCGTCAGGCCCTGCCCGCGCCGCACTGGCCGGCGGGCCGGTCCCTCATTCCGTCGGTCTTCCGGCCGGAATGGAAAGGCGGCCAATGCCTTTATTTGCCATGCGATCGCATGTCGATCGAAGGGCACGGCGACTGGATTCACAAACACCCGAACCGGCTGTGGCAGCCGCAACGGGGCATCCTTTGCTACCTGGAGCAGCTTTATGATTTCCTCAATCAAGACGATTATTCGGGCATTCGCGGCGTCTGAGCACCGCTTGAGCTGTCCGGCACCGCTATGGGCGCGCACCATGTCCGAGCTGCACCGGCGCACACGGCAGCGGCACGAATCCGGCGCGTTCCTGCTCGGACATGACCATGACAGCCGCCGCGCTGCCGTTGATGTCGTCTATTATGACGATCTCGATCCGGCCGCATACGCGAGCGGTGTGTGCATTCTCCATGCCAACGCCTTCGCCAAGCTTTGGGCGATGTGCCGCGCGCGCAAACTCGCCGTCGTCGCGGACATCCATACGCATCCGGGCGCGGCCTTCCAGAGCGAGGCTGACCGCACTAACCCAATGGTCGCACAGCTTGGCCACATCGCCATCATCGTGCCCGGTTTCGCCGCGCCGCCGGTCCGCTACGAGGATCTTTGCATCTACGAGTACCAGGGCGAGCACCGCTGGGCCGAGCGCAGTCACCGCTGCTGCGCCCAATTCGTTTACACCGGATTTTGGAGTTGATCCCATGACCGCTCTTATCGATCACACGCGCCTGCACCGGACGGCCAAGTATTTCATGGACAGCGGCCGCGCGGCGACGCACGACGATGCTATGAGGATTCTGCGCGGCTTCGGCGCGTCGATCCGCGTCGGCCCTGAGCTCGCCACTTCGATCGCGCACCAAGTCGCGCTTCTCACTTTGGTCAACCTTGCGCGCCGGACCTTGCTCGGCGGCGTCGAAGTGCTCGGTGTGCCGGATGCACCCCTGCTCGTTCCACTCGCGCGCGCGCGCCGCCTCGCAAACGCCGTGCTGGCGCTGGGCGGCACGCTCGCCACAACCGGCAATCCGCTTTGGCCGATCGCGCAGATCGGTACAGTGTCGCCACTGGCGAGCGTCACCGCCTGGCAGCTCACCTGGCAGGGATGGCGGGGCGGTGTCGTGCCGCGGCATGACACGCGCCGCCTGTCCGACGATGCGGTGAACCCGCTCGCCGCGGTCATGGCCGCCGCCGCCGCCGCCGCCGAGCTGTTCGCCTGGCACGCGAACGATCATCCCATGGCTGGGCGGCGCACCGCAGGCCTCTCGCTCTGGAATCCAGGCGCCGACTGGCTCGGGCAAGATGCGAGCGAACCCGCGCTCACCTACCTTCCCGCTTCTCTGTGGCTGATCGGCCTTGGCAATCTCGGACAGGCCTTCGCATGGCTGCTGGCCTGCTTGCCCTATGCCGATCGCAGCAAGGTCGAGCTTACGCTTCAGGACTACGACCTGCTCGCGGACTCGAACGACAGCACCTCCTTGCTGTCATCCCTGCCTTTGGTTGGAGCGAAGAAAACCCGCGCCGTCGCAAGCTGGCTGGAGGCGGCGGGGTTCAACACCGCGCTTGAAGAGCGCCGCTTCGGACCATGGACATTGCGCGGTCCGGACGATCCGGCGGTCGCCTTCTGCGGCGTCGATAACGCGCCGACACGCGCCGATCTTGGCAGCGCGAAATTCGAACTGGTGGTGGAAGCCGGGCTTGGCGCCGGTCCCGGCGGCTTTCGAAATTTTTCGCTCCATACCTTTCCGTCATCACGGCGTCCCGACCAAATCTGGCGCCGCGAAGAGGCTGGAAGCGCGCTCGATGTCTCCGCGATGCCTGCATACAGCGCGTTAAAGAAATCCGGACTGGATATCTGCGGTCTCGCCCAGCTCGCGTCGCGCACGGTCGGCGTACCGTTCGTCGGCTTGATCGCCGCCGGCCTCGCCGTCTCGGAACTCCTGCGCCGGCTGCACGGCGCTGGTGGGGTGGAGGTCGCCTCAGGATCGGCCCTCAATCTTGACGATGTTGAGTGCGTCCGGCTGCCTTTCTCGCCTTACGCGTTCGGCCACTTACCGGCGGTTTAACGATCTGCGTTTTTGCGTAGCCTGACTACGCAAATATTCCGATCTGCAAAGCCCTCATCGCGATTACGCTCTTGCGAAGGCAAGCAGCGGCCCGAAGTCGTGATTGTCGGCGGCCCTCAGGGCGTTGATGTAAGTGGTGCGCAGCGTGCCCGTGTCGTGAATGCTGCCGCTGCCCCACGTGAACGGCTCGCCGCCAAGCTTCTCGATCAACAGGTCCGCCATCATCCGCGCGTGGCGGCCGTTGCCATTGGGGAAGCCGTGGATTTGCGTAAGGCGGTGATGCAAACGCACCGCGATTTCATCGGCCGAGTAGGTTTTATTCGCCACCCAAAATCGAACGTTGTCGAACATGACCGGCATCTCGGCCGCGATCAGATGCGGCGCGATGCCGATATTGAGTTCGGTCTGGCGGTACGTCCCCGCCCATTTCCAAACGTCGCCGAACATTTGCTTGTGCAGGGATTTCGAGAAGTTTTCATTGAGCAGCGCGTCCGTGCCACCGCGGCGGCGGCGCGCCCACGCGGCACCGCTCGCGATGTTTTCCTCTTCGGCCTCGTTCAGATCGGCACGGGTCGTGATCCATGTCTGAATCAAATCGCCGCGCAGCGCCGGATCAAGCGGCGTTGCGTCATCTGGCTCTTGAAACAGATCCGTCATGGCTCATCCCAGAGATCCCGCTCCTTCACCCTGTCGCGGATATACGCTTCGAGACGTTCGTCGGTAGCGCCGTCGGGCGTTTCTTGCGCTTCGAGTTTCATCGTATGCGCAACGCGGCCTAAATCACGCAAGGCGATTTTGCGCGCGCGCACGCGTACCGCGCCTTCGAGCGAGTCATTCGGCACGAGCGCATAGACGAGGGTGCAATCGAGTGCTTCGGCGGCGCGGCGCAGGGTCTTGAGCTGGATCGTCCCGTTCTCTTCCGATGCTTCGAGGGCCGCGACGCTTGGCGGCCGGACACGCAGGCGGCGGGCGTATTGCACGCCGCTCATGCCAAGCGCATCACGGATGGCGCGCACCCACCCCTTGGGAGGCGCGCGGAAGCGTTCGCTTGGCTTCAAGGGGGCCAAACGCTCATCAAGGCGCTCGCGGGCGCGTTTGCGGGCTTCTGGTTTCATAGCGCAGCCTAATGTTCTCTGTCATAAATTAGGCCATAGCCTAATGTAGGTATCAATTTATCATACCATAGCCTAATTTCCTATCAATTACTTTAGACTATAGCCTAACCTCTGAACGCCACACGCAAATTTCGCCAAAAAACGTCCATTTTTCAATATGATCCCCTGAACCCCAATCATCCAACGGTCAGCTTCCGCCGGGCTCGTTTTCGGGCTCGCCTCCGCGCAATGGCTTTTGGCCGGCCCTGCCTTGCCGCGCGTTGTTGCAGCCACGCGTTAAGCCGCGCCCGCCTGAGTGCGCGGCGCTGGCGCGGACATAGAGCCGGCGCCGCCTTCGGTGTGGCGACGGTCGCGTACATCCTCAACTGATTCCAGAATGTGATTTCGTACAGGTCGCCGCCTTCAGACCGCGCCCTTCGAACGACAAGGCCGGGTTCTCTCTTGAACACCTTGCCAGCCCTATCGAGCATCTCCTTTACGTCTTTGACATCCTCGTCGTTAACCAGGAAGGATTGGATCTTCTGGCCGGATTCGATGAAGGCGCCATCTTCGCGGAATGTTATGCCGCGCACGATCTTCTCAGTCATCGCCGGCAGGCTTTCCTCCGGGATGCTGATTCCGAGCTGCTCCTCAAGCGGACGATCCCAACGCTCTCCGAGGCCTGGCACCACGTTCTTTTCTTTGAGCGCCTCTCCTTTGTACATCTCGCCCAGAATCTTCTTTGCGCGGGCGTCGCGCGCGGTAGCGTCACCTTCGCTCGTAGCGGCGTCGGGGTTGATGGCGCGCAATGCCTTCTCGGCAAGTCCGGCGGAAGCTGGGTTCTTTGCGTCAAGCGTCAGCCCCAACCGGCCTATCAAATCGCGTTCCAGCTTTCCGTAGCGGTCGTTACACGCGATGCAGGATGGAATCCGCCACTTCTCCATGTCCGCGGGCGTCGTGTCGGGATACCAAGACTTTGGAAGCACGTGATCCCAATTGCGCTCCACCCCTTCCTTAAGGCAGTGAACGCACCGTCCTTTCCCCGGGTTCTTCGCCATAGCGCTACGCTCAGGTCATATCGATCGGCGAAGTACGCCACACGTCTTTACCGAGGGCGATCAGCATATCCTGCCGCTGTTCGATGTCGAGCGCCGACCAGTTCTCAAAGGCCCGCAGCTTTTCGTTGATGCGTGTGATCGACGAATTCTTCCCGACTGCATTCAAGGCGACGATGCTTCGCGTCAGATAATTTCCAGATTTGCCGTACTCCGGCTTCTTCTTCTCGAAGAACCCGTTGCTCGCGACGATGTTGATCGGCTTTTCGAGAAGCGTCACATTCCCGAGCCGCACTTTGTAGTCGTCATAACTCTTTCCCGGATTGGCGGCGGTGAAGGACTGACGGAGATCGGCTTCCGGAGTATCCGGAAGAATGTGTTCGATTTCGAGCGCGGTGAATTCGCCGAGGCCACCGGGCTCCCTCATGCCCTTGAACGCCATTTCGACATGCTGCGCGAGCTTGGCCAACAGATACCGGGTGCGGTATTGCTGCATCGATCCGAGCGTGTAGCGCTTGAGCGTGTCGCCAAGCTCCGCATCCTTGCCGATCATATTCTTGTGCAGCCGCTCCGCCACGAATTCGTTTAGTTTGGCCTTTTGCGCTTTCGCGTCGGCGATTTCCGCGATCTCCCGCAGCTCGTCGGCCCAGAGCGAGAAGTTGCGCTCCAGATCCTTCGTCGGCGTCTTGGTGAAGATGTAGTAGAACAGGAAGCTTTCGAGCTGCCGCACGAAGTGATCGAACAGCGCTTTGGGAAAGTTCGCAGCGGCAAGGAGCAACACATAATGCAAACTGAATGCGGCGCCGCAAAGCTGCTGGAGCGTATCCATGGCGACGCTGGACGCGCCGTCATTGCCACGGCCGTCCGTGAAGCCAATGTAGTGCTCGACACTGCGGATGATCTTGCGGACAAAGCCGAAGGAATCGCTGCGGTAGCCGCACAGCTCCGCATTGTCTTTGGCGATCAGCCAGTCGTAAATCTCGTCCTCGCGCACCACACCGTCCCTGCGCTCGTTCTTCACCTTGTAATTCGCCATGATGAAATAGCGCAGGAAGCGCAGCGGCTTTTCCTTGTTGCGCTCCAATGGCCCTGTGATTTTCTTCCACTCGTCCTTAAGGCGCGTGAACTCGTCCGGCTTCACTTGCGTGAACAGCAGGTTCTTGAGCAGGTCCATCGAATTGAGGCCGACGCCGCGCTCGTTGATGGTCTCGAATATCTTGAGCGCGCTGCTGACATCCGTCGAAATCTGGATGAAAACCACGTTGTTGGCGAGATAGCCCCAGTATTTTCGTAGCGCGTCTAGATCTTTGTAGTTGGCATCGAAGAACGCGTGGATCGTCGAATAGGCGCCGAGCAGCTTATCGAGCGAGCCGAATTTCGGGATTCCGGCTGCGGCGACCTTGGCCCTGGTCGTCTGCGCATCAGCATCGGCTGCGACGATACGGCTCATCAGTTCGCCGGCATGCTCGTAGCGGGGCTCCAGCTTGAGGCTGGTCTTCAGATTGCCGCCGCTGTCGGTGTAGCTCGTCGAGAGAAGGCCGGTAAACAGCGGATACTGCGGCTGGCCTTGGAAACGCTGCCGCAAGGCGCACAACAGCAAAAAGAACGTCGTCAGACGTTGCTGGCCGTCGATGACCTCGAAATGACCTTTCTGTGCCGTCGGCGAGACAAGGACAGTGCCGATGAAATACTCGCGCCGATCGCCGACATCAAACTCCTCGTCGATGTCCTGCAAGAGCTGCTGGACCTCCTTCTCGGTCCAGACGTACTCACGCTGATAGTCCGGAACGACATAAAAGCATTCCCGAAACGCCTCTTCGACCGTGTACTTGTGGTCCTCAATCTTGGCCATTCAAACCCCACATCTCTACGCTCTTGTCCGCGCGTACCGTCAGCATTGCGACCCCAAGCTTGATCAAGCCGCCACGAGTTTCCTCGAACAATGCACGGTAGCGCGGGAAATCAGGAAACCCGAGAGCGACGACGGCGTCCGGGTGTTTGGTTTGCAGACGCATCACCTTAAGCAGGGCGTGCGCGTACCATTGCTGCGCTTGATTGGTTGGATTGGTCGGCTTGACTTCGCCTGCACGACGCGGATCCCGGTAGGTCTTTGCGGGATAGCCCTTGGCCTCGACTAGCAGGGTCCGGCGGCCGCGGGTGGCATAGATATCGACGCCGCGCTCCTTGGAATGGGTGTCGGCCTTGGCGACGATGGTCCAGTCGTCGTCTGCGAGAAACCGGGCAATCGTCTCGACGACATTGCCCTCCCAAAACCAGTCGGCGGTGACGTCCATCCTTCCCCCCGCGTTCATCGTAACTCAGAAGGCCGGTCCTCCCAACCGGAAAACTGGGCCGTTTTTTCCTCACCGGGCCAAACAACCGGTCTTTTTTTCAGTGACTTCGGCTAGCTCAACCTTCGGGATGCTAGTTGTAAAAAACGCCGCGAAATCATGCGCGCCTCGTATCCGCCGGCATGCATCACGAAGTCCGCGACCTTCGGCCAGGGCGAGAAGGGTCCGAACGTGCAGCGTCGAAGGAGGCGAATGAAGTCCGTGGCGCCTATACCCATGCCGCCGAATTCTGGCAGGAGCGCCGTGCGGATGATGCGGTCGTGGGCGGACGAGTTCGACCGGCTAAGGGAGTACGGTCGTGTCATCAAAATGGGTGCCTGACGAAAAGCGCGTTGAAAGTGAATTTTCTCCCTTAAGTCGCACGTCCATCAGTTCGACATGTTGGTGTCAAGGAGCGCCAGAAGTGAGCGCACCACTACTAGTCGCCGACGTCCGATCGTTGTCGTGACGATACGCCCAGCCCCTATCAACTCGTAAAGCTTCGTGCGTCCCAAGCCGGTCACTTCGCATGCATCGTCAATCGTGCAGGTGAGCCGCTGGGCGAATGGCATCGTGCTCGGTTCTGCGGCTTTCGGAACGGATAGACTGACTTGTGACTGTTGTCCGAAAGATTTCTCTCGTCGATTGTATCTCACGTGGCCCTCCAATTCGCACAAAGCTCGACAGGACGAGAGTTGATTGTGCGACGAGCAACGTCAATGCGAACATCCGAGGGCGCTAGCGTACGACAGCGCACGTCAGCGGCGCTTTGAATATTTCCGGACACCAAGGGCGACGAGGAAATTTTTCGCGAATGCGCCAGCCACAGTGAGGCATCGCTCCGAGGCTACTCTGCTCATGTCGGCAGCAAATTCCCCAAGCGTTCGCCGCTGTTCACCAGCGTCTTATTCAACCATTATTCAACGACCGCGGCTGATGGCAACCTAAGTGCCTGAGTTTGCTGGCGCTCCCTAGGGGAATCGAACCCCTGTTTCAGCCTTGAGAGGGCCGCGTCCTAACCGCTAGACGAAGGGAGCAAGCGCGAGGACCGTGAAATACCCTTCCATGCTGCTTTGCGCAAGGGCTGATCCGGCGGACGGGTCGTGGCCGGTGGCCAGGCTTGGAGGGTGATGAAGTGGGGTCTGGGCCAGCGCGCGGCATAAGAGGTCTACCTCTCTCTTTGTGGGAGAGGGAGACCGGCAAGCTCCTATCGAGCTCGCGGATACAACCCCTCATCCGGCGCTTCGCGCCACCTTCTCCCGCAAGGGGAGAAGGGACGCAGCTCGCTGCAACAACAGCCATGCCGCGGCGTCCTGCCAGCCATCACCATAGCGCCGCAATAGCACGGGCCGTCGCCCTCGACACTGCTCCGATTGTCATGTGGAATGTTGTCGCAATAAAAACGGATGACGGGGGTGGATCCAATGGCGGAAGCTTCTGTTCTGGCGACGCCGGGGGCCCGTCCAGCGGCGATGTCGCACAAGGCGCTGTGGGCCGCGGCGATCGGCAACCTGCTCGAGTGGTACGATTTCGGCGTCTATGCCTATCTCGCATCGGCCATCGCCGCCAAATTCTTCCCGGGTTCCGATCCGACCGCCTCGCTGCTCGCGTCGTTTGCGGCCTTTGGCGTCGGCTTTCTGGCGCGACCGCTCGGCGGCATCGTGATCGGCCGGCTCGGCGACACCAAGGGGCGAAAGACCGCGCTGGTGCTCACCATCTTCCTGATGGCGCTCGGCACGGTGGGGCTCGGCCTGCTGCCGTCCTATGACTCGATCGGCGTCTGGGCGCCGATCCTGCTCGTGATCCTGCGGCTCGTGCAGGGGCTCGCCGCCGGCGGCGAATGGGGCACCTCGACCGCTTTCATGATCGAATGGGCGCCGCAGGACCGCCGCGGTTTCTTCGGCAGCTTCCAGCAGGTCTCGACCGCGGGCGGCACGCTGCTCGGCTCGGCCGTGGCCGCGATCATGACGTCGGCGCTCTCGTCCGACGCGATGCTCGACTGGGGCTGGCGCGTGCCGTTCCTGCTCAGTGTGCTGCTGCTCGCGGTCGGCGCCTATATGCGCCAGAGCGTCGGCGAGACGCCGTCGTATGAAGCAAGTCGCGAGGCCGTCGCCGATCAGCCTGTTGTCGCCGGCTTGCCGCTCGGCGCGCTCGCCTTCGGCTTCACCATCTTCTGGACCATCGCCTACTACACCCTGCTCGCCTGGATGCCAAGCTTCACCCAGCGCTTTGCGGGATTGTCGGCGTCGCAGGCGCTGTGGTCGAACACCATCGGCCTGATCGCGATGGTGATCGCGGTGCCCTGCTGGGGCGCGCTGTCGGACAAGGTCGGCCGCCGGCCGATCCTGATGGCGAGCGCGATTCTCATCGGCCTCCTCTCCTATCCGCTGTTCTCGCTGATGGCGGGCGGAACGGGGCTTGCGCTGGTGCTGCCAATCCAGATCCTGTTCGGCATCCTGCTTGCGCTCTATTCGGGCGCGGGACCGGCGGCGATCTCGGAGATCTTCCCGACGCATCTGCGCTCGACCTGGATGTCGAGCGGCTACGCGCTCGCGGTCGCGATCTTCGGCGGCTTCGCGCCGTTCATCGCGACCTGGCTGATCCAGGTCACGGGCTCGCCGCTGGCGCCGACCTATCTCTATCTGCTGCCGTCGGCGGTGATCTCGCTCCTGGTGATCTGGAGCCTGAAGGAAACGGCAGGAGCAAAATTGGCATAGGCGAGTGGCGAATAGATTTCCCTATTCGCCACTCACTGTTCGCCATTCGCCTCTAATCTGGCAAACCCAATGCTCATTCGGTTCGACGGACGCACTGCCATCGTGGCGGGAGCCGCGCGCGGCATCGGTCAGACCATCGCGCGCTCGCTTGCCGCTGACGGCGCACGCGTCATCGCCTGCGATCTCCTGGTCGATGCGCTCACGCCGTTTGCTGGGCCAGTCGAGGGCGGCGGCGAGATCATCGCGACAAAAGTCGACGTGACAGATGAAAAATCCATCGGCGAGGTCGTGCGCGCGGCAGGCGGCGCCGATATCCTGGTCTATGTCGCCGGCGGCGTGCGCGGGCAGAAACCGCGGCCGCTCGAAGACGTGAGCGGTGCGGATTTCGATGCGATCGTCGACGTCAACCTCAAGGGCGCCTTTCTGTTAGCGAAAGCCGTCGCTCCCGCCATGAAGGCGAAAGGCAAGGGGCGCATTGTCACCATTTCCAGCCGCGCGGGGCTTGCCACGAGTCTCACCGGCATCCAGAGCTATGCCGCCGCCAAGCATGGGCAGATCGGGCTCATCAAGCAGCTTGCGCAGGAGCTCGGGCCGTTCGGCATCACCGTCAACTCGGTCGCGCCCGGCTTCATGGCGACCAGCCCCGACTACGAGCGGCAGTGGAAGGACTGGCCGGCCGCCTTCCGCGACAATTTCGTCAACACCATCGCGATGCGGCGCATGGGCCGGCCTGAGGACATCGCCAATGCCGTGACGTTTCTCGCCTCCGACCACGCGTCGTGGATCACGGGGCAGACCTTGCCCGTCACCGGCGGGCCATTGGCGTGAGGCCTAGCTTGATGAATTTGGGTTTGAACTGGCGCGGCGTCGGAGGTTCACCTCTCCCTTTGGGAGAGGTCGATTTGCGCAGCAAATCGGGTGAGGGGTTACGATCTATCGATAGAGCCGCGGCCTCACCCGGATTGCTTCGCAATCCGACTTCTCCCCGCCGGGGAGAGGTGGACCGGACTCGCGGTGAGCCGATTCGACCAGAACTCATCCTGCTCTAAGAAGAACAAGTCGGGAGAACCATCATGAACGACATAACCAAGCTCGAACCCTGGCAATGGCCGGAAAAGCATTGGCGCGGTCTGGTCAACCAGGTGCGCGCCGGTCGCCTCTATCGTCCCGGAAGCTGGAAGGGTGGCGCGCGCTGCGCGTTTGCGCTGTCGTTCGATTCCGATCACGAGACCAACGAGCTGCGCGACGGCGGCAAATCGATCGGGCGCATGGCATGGGGCCAGTATGGCAATCGCGTCGGCGTGCCGAGCATTCTGAAGCTGCTGGCGAAGCACGCGGTGCCGGCGACCTTCTACGTGCCGGGCGTCGTCGCCCTGCTCTATGGTGACGAGCAGCGCCGCATCATCGGCGAAGGGCACGAGATTGGCATCCATTCCTGGATCCATGAGCTCAACTCGGTGCTGCCCTATGAAGCCGAGAAGGACCTGATGCTGCGCGCCGCCGACGTTTTGGAGAAAACCACAAACGTGCGGCCGGTCGGCGCCCGCACCGCGTCCTGGGATTTCTCGCCGCACACGCTGCGGATCACGAAGGAAGTGGGCCTGCTCTATGATTCCTCGCTGATGGCGGACGTCGATTGCTACGAGCTCCTGCTCGACGGCAAGCCGACCGGCGTCATCGAATTTCCGGTGGAATGGATCCGCGATGACGCGGTCTATTTCATGATGCACCGGTTCCAGGGCCTGCGCCCCTACACGCCACCGGCGGATGCCTTCGACGTGTTCCGGCGCGAGTTCGAGGCGGCCTATGAGGAAGGCGGAATCTTTCAGCTCACCTGCCATCCTCACATCATCGGCTACCGGTCGCGGCTCTGGATCATCGAGGAGCTGATCCGGCTCGCGAAAGCAAAGGGCGACGTCTGGTTCGCAACCCATGCCGACGTGGTGCGCTACGCCCGCGACCATAGCGCCTCCTGAAGGAAGCTTGATCCATGACAAGAACGGCCCTCGTCACCGGCGGCGCACGCGGCATTGGCCGCGCCTGCGCGCTGGCGCTTGCCGATGCCGGCTTCGACATCGCCCTCGTCGATCTGCTGGAAACAGAAATGGCCGCGACCGCGCGCGACATCGAGGCGCGGGGCCGACGCACGTTCACCGCGAAGGCCGACGTCAGCGACTTTGCGCGCGCGCATGCGGTCGTCGAAGAGATCGTCGCGCATTGGGGGCAGCTCGACGTGCTCCTCAACAACGCGGGCGCGCCGAATCCAAAACCGATCCTCGAGATCACGGAGGCCGAATTCGACCGGACCGTCGCGATCAATCTGAAAAGCTGCTTCAACTATATCCACGCCTCCGCGCCCATCATGATGAAGCAGGACGCAGGCGGGCGCATCATCTCGATCTCATCGATCAACGCACTGTCGGGCGGCGTGACCAGCGCCGTCTCCAAGCACGCCTATGCGGCGGCGAAAGCCGGAATTCTGGGCCTGACGCGCGCGCTCGCCAAGGAATTGGGACCCAAGGTGGCGGTCAATGCGATCTGCCCCGGCATCATCGCGACCAAGCTTTTGGGTGGCCTGCTGGGGAACCGAAAGGCAGAGCTCGAGGCCGGGATTGCCATGGGACGCGTCGGCACCCCCGAGGACGTCGCCAGCATCGTGCGCTATCTCGCCGCCGAAGCGCACATGTTCATGACCGGCCAGCATTTCGTGGTCGATGGATTTCAATGGAGTTGTTGACTACGGCTCGGTGGTAAATTTCAGCTTGCCGGATGGCTTCAATGTCTTGGCATCAAAGGTGCGGATTTCGGTGGCCCCGCCGACATCCAGCATCAGGACAAGCTGGTCGCCGGCTACGGCGGTCGCGTAGATGCGTGCGCCCTTGGGGAGGGTGGCGGTGACATCCTTCATGCCGGAGCTTCCCTCCGAGGTGAAAAGGCGATAGCCGATGGCGACCAGCACGGCGGCGATTGCGACCGCCGTGGTCAAGCCCGCGATCAGCATCATCCGCCGCACCTTCTGGAACACCGCGGCCTGCTCGGGGGTCTGCTCGGGAAAATCGATCTGGCTCATGCAAGGCTCGTCTACCAATGGCGCCGAAAGGCGGAAAGTCACCGTGGAGGGCAGCGAGGGCTCGGCCCGCATCGACCGCGTGCTGGCCGCGCATCTTGCCGACCTGTCGCGCTCGCGGCTGAAAGCGCTGATCCTTGCGGGCTCCGTCAGCATCGGAGCCGCGCCCATCCGCGACCCCGCTTATCATGTCAGCCGCGGCGATACGATCATAATCGACGTACCGGAAGCAGCGGATCCTACGCCACAGGGCGAGGACATCGCGCTCGATGTCGTCTACGAGGACGACGACATCATCGTCATCGACAAGCCCGCCGGCCTCGTCGTGCACCCCGCCGCGGGCCACGCCACGGGAACGCTGGTCAACGCCCTGATCGCCCATTGCGGCGACAGCCTCTCCGGCATCGGCGGCGTCAAGCGCCCCGGCATCGTGCACCGGCTCGACAAGGATACGTCCGGCCTGATGGTCGCGGCCAAGAACGATCGCGCCCATCAGTCGCTGACCGCGCAATTCGCCGACCATGGCCGCACAGGTGAGATGCGGCGCGGCTATCTCGCCTTTGCCTGGGGCGTGCCGAACCGGCCACGCGGCACTATCGATGCCCCGATCGATCGAAATCCCCATACTCCCCAAAAGATGACGGTGTACGTGGGCGGCCGGAAAGCGGTCACCCATTATGAAGTGAGGGAAACGTTCAACGGTCAGGACGGCAAGCCGGTCGCCTCAATGCTCGCCTGTCGCCTCGAGACCGGCCGGACCCATCAGATCCGCGTCCACCTCACCCATATCGGCCATCCGCTGATGGGTGATGCGGCCTATGGCCCGCATTTCAAGTCCAAGGCGAACCAGCTTGGCCCGCAGGGTCGCTCCGCGCTGGCCGTTCTGAATCGGCAAGCCTTGCATGCCTATCTCTTGGTATTGGAGCACCCTCGTACTGGAGATGTTCTCCGCTGGGAATCGCCACTTCCAGAGGATTTGCTTCTCCTGAAAGAGGCTCTGGAAGCGGCGCTATGACGCAGGGTGTTAGGAAAAGCTTTGCTATGTCAAATGGTTATATCAGCCACACGGCAAGGTAACGGCCATTTAACTTCCAAAAAGTGCACCGGTTGGTGTATGTTGCACTTGCGTCAAATACCGACGTGGAACATCGCAAGCTGGCCGGCTTTAACACAGCGGCCGCCTGCCTGGCCCGCCGCTATCGGGGGCCTGAACATCTGGAGGGCGCTCAAATGGCCCGTACAGCTACCTTGCCGATTCTCAATGGAGAATCCGGCCTGTCCCGGTACCTCGCCGAGATCCGTAAGTTCCCCATGCTTGAACCGCAGGAGGAATACATGCTCGCCAAGCGTTGGCGCGAGCATGACGATCGCGACGCGGCACAAAAACTCGTCACCAGCCATCTCAGGCTCGTGGCCAAGATCGCCATGGGCTATCGAGGCTACGGTCTGCCGATTTCCGAGGTCGTCTCGGAGGGCAACGTCGGCCTGATGCAGGCGGTGAAGCGTTTCGAGCCTGAAAAAGGCTTCCGTCTTGCCACCTACGCCATGTGGTGGATCAAGGCCTCGATTCAAGAGTACATCCTGCGTTCCTGGTCGCTCGTGAAGATGGGCACCACCGCGAACCAGAAGAAGCTGTTCTTCAACCTGCGCAAGGCGAAGAGCAAGATCAACGCGCTGGACGAGGGCGATCTGCGCCCCGACCAGGTCAAGACCATCGCCAAGCGGCTTGGCGTGACCGATCAGGACGTGATCGACATGAACCGCCGTCTCGGCGGCGATGCCTCGCTGAACGCTCCGATCCGCGACGACGGCGAAGCCGGCGAGTGGCAGGACTGGCTGGTCGACACCACGCCGAACGCCGAAGCAATGATGGCCGAGAGCGAAGAGTTCGATCATCGCCGCGATGCGCTGAACGGCGCCATGGGTGTGCTCAATCCGCGCGAACGCCGCATCTTCGAGGCGCGACGGCTTGCCGACGAGCCGATGACGCTGGAAGATCTGGCGGCCGAATTCGGCGTGTCGCGCGAACGCGTGCGCCAGATCGAAGTCCGTGCCTTCGAGAAGGTGCAGACGGCGGTCAAGGGCGCGATCGCCAGACAGCAGGCGGCGACGCTCGAGGCTGTGCACTGAGCCCGCGCGAACAGCGACGAACAGAAACGAGAGAGCCGGCGGGAACGCCGGCTTTTTTGTTTGCTTGAACCAGCGGATCATGCCGGCAGACCAAGCAGGGACGTGGCCGCTTGGCCGACCCCTTTGGCAAAGGCGCAAACGGATCAACAGCCCGTGGCGATCATCCTGCAATCCACGGTCGGCGGATTTTCCGCCGAGTTCATGCGGAAGCTTCCGCAGGTCGAGCGCGCCATGGTCGCGCACGGGCTCAATCCTGCCGAGTTCGTGATTTCGAAGGGCCGCGCCGCGCCACCCATACCGTTCGTGGGCCCGTTCTTCTATGAATACACCGTCTTCGTCGGAGAAGAGAGCTTTACGGTCACCGAGCCCAACGACATGGTGTTCCTGGAATTCTTCCTCAAGCGCTGCACCGCCGAGGCCGACGACGCGCCGAAAAAGCCCGGCCCGATCACGCGCTTCCTGCGCTGGATGTCCCGGCCGATTTGAAGCGTCGCGCTACTCCCCCCACTCGCGCGCCAACGTCGCGAGCGCGCAGCCTTCGCAATAACGGGCATCCTTGTAGTCGATCCAGTCGTGCGCATAGACGTGATCGAGCGGGATGTTGTAGCGCGCGCGCAAGACCTTCACGAGGACCTTCCAGGCGTCGATCTGCGCCTGCGTCGCAGGCCTGGTGACGTCGGGATAATTGCCGGCGAACTCGACGCCGATCGAGGTATCCTTGTTGACCTGGTGATAGGTTCTGCTGTTGTCGATGTACTTGTTGTCGTTGCGGTCGGCGCCGTCGGTGTGGGTGGGGACGAGATTGTCCGCGACCGCCCAATAGACCGTGCCGTCGGTCTCGACCCACACCATGACGCCGCGGCGCGTCGGATTCTTGTGCTGGGCCTCCGCGCCGCCGCGCGCAGATCCCGCCGGCCCCTCGGTCTGGTGCACGATGATGTTCTTCCAGGGATGGGCCTTGGCGACGTCGCCCCAGGGCGAAAGCCAGACGATCTTGAGGCCGGGGATGTCGGGCGTGCCGGACTGCTTTGCGATTGTCTGGAGATCGGGCGTCTGCCCGAAGACCGGAAATGAAACCGCGATGGCGAATGCCACCGCGAGCCCGCGAAGATTCATGATGAGAAGGCCCTGTGGAGCCTTTTGCCTAGCAGGTTCAGGCGCGCTTGCGCAAAGCAGGCGTGGGCGCGGCGGCCGGTTCCGTCGCGGGTGCGAGCGGCGGGACGGGATCATAGGCCGCGCAGCAGTTCTTTCCCTCTTTCTTGGCGGCATAAAGCGCGTGGTCGGCAGCCGCCATCAGCCGATCCGGGAACGCGCCCACCTCTCGGGTCCATTGCGCAACGCCGATCGAAACCGCGATCGGAATGTCGTTCCCGACGCAGGCCTCGGCGTCCTGACGGCAGACGTCCAGCACGCGCCGCGCAATCATGATGCCCTCGCGCAAGGTCGAGGACGGCAGCACGATGCAGAACTCATCGCCGCCGGTGCGTGCCAGCAGGTCGCCCGGCCGCAGCCGGGTCTGCGCCATCAGCGTGAAATGCTGCAGGCACGCGTCGCCGGTGGCATGACCGTAGGTGTCGTTGATGGTCTTGAAGGCGTCAAGGTCTATCACCAGCAGCGCGAATGGCTCGCCTGAGCGCTCCGAGCGCGCGCATTCCTCGGTGAGGCGCTGCACGAGCTGCCGGCGGTTGCCGACACCAGTAAGGTCGTCGAGCAACGCGAGATCGGCGACCTCGTTGCGCAAATGGTCGATCGCCATCAACAGAAAGCCGAAGTTGAAGGACATCGACAGGAAGATCAGCGCCAGCGTCAACGCGCCCTGCGCGGTCGACGAGTGCGTGAAGGAGAAATCGATGCCGACGAGATTGCCGATCGCGCGGATAGCGAACAGGGCGATGATGAGCGAGGCGACGGTGCCGGCGAGCCGGGCGCCAGGATTGGCGCGACCGTCCTGCTTCGAGAACAAGAGCTTCAAAGTCGGCGCCAGCGTCAGCGTCTGGCCGGCCGAATAGATCAGCACGCGCATCGCCATGCTGTCATAGGCCACGATGAAGAAGACGAGGCCGGCGCAAGTCGTGCCGGTAATCAGGAATGTCCGGCGCCAGGAAGCGGGCTTTTCATAGAACCGCTCGATGCCCATGGCGGCAAGGCTTGCGGCGAAAACCAGGAGCGCAGCGCCGGCGAACAGCGGCCAACGCGTCGCCGGAAACGCGAGGACCAGCATCGCCAGCAGGGCGCCGAGCGCACCCAGGACCGACGAGCCCGCCCAGAACCGCGCAGCTTCAAGCTTGGGGTACGTGTAGGCGACGTAGGCCCAGATCAGGCCAACGGCGAGAAAGTTGACGACGAACACCGTCCACAGCGTCGGAACGTTCAGCATGGCGACCGCAGCAGGCGCATCGTCCTGTCCCCTGTTAGCCGGGCAGCCCGCCCACGGCCGTCCCCCGTTTTCTTATGGGACACCATGCAAGCCTCCCGCTTAACGGACTCTCAATCTCGGAGAGGAAAGGGCGCTGTGGTTTTGAATTGATGAAAATCGCCTGCCTCGCGCCGCTGTCCCGGTCTCGCCGCGCGGGCGGTCGCCCATCGGCCGCGACGACGTGGACTATTGTGCCTCGCACGGTGAGGCGCAACAGCCGCTCGCGATGCTTAAGGAGTGCGCGGGACGCGCCAGCGTCAACGAATGGTGAATCAAAAAGGCGGGCCAGGCCCGCCGCTTTTGGATCTTCAACAGGAGCCGGAGCCCGGGCGGAGCTGAGCACTCCACCCGGGCGGAAGAGCTACTTCTTCTTGGCTTTCTTGGCCTTCTTCGCCTTTTTCGCCTTCTTCGCTTTCTTAGCCATAGTATCCTCTCAGGGTTTAATGGATTGAAACGCGACACGAGAGGCATGCTCGGCGGAGGGCCAGCCTCGCAAAATCCTCAAGGCTAAACTCAACAGATTCGCGGCGTGCTGCCTCATGCTGTCACGCCAGCGTCATGGCGTTATCCACAGATGTTATGGGTTTTGATGCGCTTTTCGTCCGATTCAGCGCTCCGCGAAGGCGAGCTTCGCCCCGAGCAGCACAAAGCCGCCGGCAAAAGCGCGGCGCAGCCAGGTCATCACCTTAGGCCGGGTCACGACATGGTCGCGGACCTTCGCCGCGAACAATCCGTACAGCACGAAGACAACGAACGTTATCACCATGAAGGCGGCGGACAATTCAGCCATCCGCGCCAAGGGATGCAGCTCGTCGGCGGCGATGAACTGCGGCAGAAAGGCGAGAAAGAAGATCGATAGCTTCGGGTTAAGGATATTGATCAGAAAACCGGTCACGACGACCCGCCGGCGCGAGCGCAGATCGAGCTTCGGCTCGACCGCAAGCGCGCCATGTTCGCGCAGCGCCTGCCAGGACATATACAAAAGATAAACCACCCCGCACCATTTCAGCGACGCGAAAGCGAGCGCGCTGGTGTGCAGCACGGCCGCCAGCCCCAGCATGGCGGCAAGCGTCGCCGGCAGGATGCCGAGCGTGCAGCCAAAGGCGGCCGCGATGCTGGCGCGCGATCCCCGCGTCAGCGCGGTCGCGAGCGTGTAGAGCACGCCGGTGCCGGGCGCGACGATCACGATCAGTGAGGTGAGGAAGAAGGAGAGCGACATGGGCGGAGCGTATCACGCGCTCCGTCGGCGCGAAAGCGCGATGAGTTCGGCATGAACTATCATCGCGTTTGGCTCTTTGTTTGCGCATGATCTTTTCCGGAAAACCGCTGCACACTTTTCCGGATCATGCGCGAGCGGGCGCGCGCAGGCGGCCCGCCTGCGCCAGCTCCGCCTCGCGCAGCACATCGAGCGCGGCCCACGGCTTGGCCCAGAACTTCACGCCGTCCGGCAGCGGCTCGGGCGGCGCGCGGCCCGAGGTGACGATCACGCCGAGCCTCGGATTGCGAGCGCGCGCGATGCGGGCGAGCTCCACGCCGTTCATCGATCCGGCGAGACTGACGTCGGTCATGAGAAACACGAGCGAGGGCGAAAGCTTGTCCAGCACCACCTGCGCGGCTTCCGCGCTCTCGCATTGGACGACGTCGTAATCGCTTTCCTCGAGCAGCACGCAAATCATCTCCCGCTGCAACGGGTCGTTCTCGACGACAAGCGCGGTGGCGCGAGGGAGGTTCTCCTGTCCCATTGGATCGTCTCCCGAAGAAAAGAATTTGCCCATCACCGCAAGTTAAAAACGAAAGCGCTGGATGGTTCGGTTCCAATTTGAGAAAATGCGGCAATCCGAACGGGTTCCCTGCTCATACTTTCAGCCGACGGGAGACGACATGACTGCGATAAGGGGGGCTGTGGCGGCCGTGACCGGTGCCGCCAGCGGGATCGGCCGTGCATTGGCCAAGGAGCTTGCCGCGCGCGGCGCGGATCTGGCGCTGGCCGATCGCGACGAGGTGGGACTTGCGGAGGTCGCGAGCGAGATCGGCACCGCGCGGAAGGTCACGACGCATCGCGTCGATGTCAGTGAGCCCAAGGAGATCGCGGCGTTCGCGGCGGATGCGGTTGCGGCCCATCCCTCGCTCAACATCGTCATCAACAATGCCGGCGTCGCCCTGCTCGGCCACTTCACCGAGGTCGACCAGGCGCAGATGGAATGGCTGATGAACATCAATTTCTGGGGCGTGGTGCACTCGACCCGCGCCTTCCTGCCGCATCTGTCGCGCCAGCGCGAAGCGCATCTCGTCAACCTCTCCTCGATTTTCGGCATCGTCGCCCCGCCCGGCCAGACCGCCTATTGCGCCTCCAAATTCGCCGTGCGCGGCTTCTCCGAGGCCCTGCGGCACGAGCTTGAAGAGGAGAACAGCCCGGTGCGGGTGTCGGTGGTGCATCCCGGGGGCGTAGCCACCAACATCGCGCGCAATTCGCGCTCGGGCAGCGGCATGGCCGACGCGAATACGCGTCGCAATGAGGCAATCGAGCGCTTCGAGAAAGTCGCGACGAAGTCGCCGGATCGCGCCGCGCTCCGCATCATCGAAGGCATCGAGAAGAACAAGCCCCGGATCCTGATCGGCAGCGACGCGCGCTTCCTCGACCTCGTGCAGCGCTTGCGCCCCTCGACCTACTGGGCCCCGATCGCCAAGCAGATCGAGCGCCGCGCGAACAAGAAATGACGAGCGCGCGTTCACCCTCCCTGGAGTCGTAGTCGTAGGGTGGGCAAGCGCAAGCGTGCCCACCATTGCCGGCACGACGCTCGATGGTGGGCACGGCTTCGCCTTTGCCCACCCTACGCGAATCTCGTCCTCGCGCGATCACCATCATCGGGATCACTCCCCACGCCGCGCGCGGACGAACGCCTTTGCGAGCTCCGACAGCTCCACCCGCACACGATCGAGCACGCTGTCATACTCCCGCGTCGCGCTCTGCGCGAAGAGGCGGTGCTTCGGATACCAGGGGCTATCCTCGCGGCCGATCAGCCAGCGGAAATCCGGCACATGGGGCAGCAGCAGCCAGACCGGCTTGCCGAGCGCGCCGGCAAGATGGGCGACGCTGGTGTCGACGCTGATCACGAGATCAAGGCACGCTATCAGCGCCGCGGTCGCCGCGAAGTCCGTGAGATCGGCGGTGAGATCGATGATCTCGGGCAGCGCCCGCAGCGTCTCGGCGTCGCGCGGCCGCGGGTCCTTCTGCAGGCTGACGAAGGTCGCATCGATAGCGACGAGGCGCGACAGCGTCGCAAGCGGCACGGAGCGATTGCGATCGTTCTGATGTTTGGGATTGCCGGACCAGACGAGGCCGACGCGCAGCTTCTCATGCGCGTCGAGTCGGCTTTCGAACGCCTGCACGCGATCCGCGGCCGGCGGCGGCAAATAGGGTACCCGAGCGGAAATGCTGTCGAGCCTTGTCTTGAACGCCAGCGGCATGCAGGTGAAGGGGATATGGAAGTCGAACGCCGGCAGCACGGTGCCTGGATGCTTCGGCAGGCACTGCGCGACGCCTTCCACGCCCGACAACAGCGGACAGAGCGGAGCTTCGACCACCAGAACGACGCGTGCGCCGCGCTCGGCGAGCAGCGGCAGATAGCGCGCAAACTGGATCGAATCGCCAAAGCCTTCATCAGCGCAAACGAGAACCGTTTTGCCGGCGATGGGCTGTTCGCCGAGCCAGATCGGCGCGGAGAGTTTCGGGTAGGACGGCGTCAGCTCCTTCGGGAATTTCCAGCGCACCTCGCGCCCCTTCAACCCCTCTTCGAAATCGCCGAGCTGCAACTGCAGCAGCGCGAGATTCCAGGCGGCCTCGGCAAACGCAGGATCGATCGCGAGCGCGCGGCGATAGTCGGCCATAGCTTCGTCCAGCCGCCCGAGCTCGGCGAGCGCGCTCGCACGGTTGGTGATCATCCGGGGACTGTCGGGGCGGATTTGCAGCGCGCGCTCGTAAGACGATAGCGCTTCCTCGATGCGTCCCTGTGCCTGCAGCACGGCGCCGAGATTGCCTGATGTATCGGGGTTGGCGGGATCGAGCGCGATCGCCCGGCGATTATCGGCGAGCGCTTCATCGAGCCGGTTCAAGTCCTTCAGCACCAGCGCGCGCATCTGCCATGTGAGGGCGTGGCGCGGTTGCAGCGCGGCGCTGCGGTCGAGATACGCGAGCGCTTCCTCAAACCGTTCGAGCCCGTGCAGGAGATGTCCGCACTTATAGGCGGCATCACCATGGCGCGGGTCGAGCTTGAGCGTCTGCTCGAAGGCGGCCAGCGCCTCCGGCGTGCGGCCCGCCGCGATCAGCGCGCCTCCCTTTTGCCACCAGAGCTGCGCGTCATCGCCCTTGAGCTGCAGCGCCGTGTCGAACGCTTTCAGCGCGTCCTCGTGGCGTCCAAGATCCGACAGCGCAAGGCCGAGCGTCGCGAAATAGGCCGGCTTCGGAGCTTTGCTGATCGCGCGCGAGGTCCATTCCACCGCGTGCGCGAGCTGCCTGGCTTCCAGGTTGACCATGCCCATGAGGTGCATCGTGTCGGCATTGTCGGGATCGAGGCTCAGCGCCTGTTCGCAGGTGGATGTCGCCTCGAGGAATCGACCGTCGAGCGCGTGCTTGAGCACAGCCGCATGGAGCACGGCGAGCGCCTGCGGCGCGTGCGCGGCTCTGCCGGCCTTGGCATTGGCCTTCGCTTGGGCGCGGCGTTCGTGGCGATTCATGCAAGAATGTCCTGATGCTACCCCTAGGTGATTCGGCGGGGGACGATAAGGCCGCCAGCCGAGCACCGCGCGCATTTGATCCGTGTCAATCCGCGCTCTCGCGCTCGCTCCTAGACTGCTGGTCTTCGAAGGAGAGCGCCCATGATTGGAATTACCCTGAGCGACGAGCAGATTCACAATGCGCCGGGCCCGGTGCGGGAATGGATCGAGCAGCAGGTAGCCGCTTCGCTTGGCCTCGCGCCGCCGGCGCCGGTGGCCGCGCCGCCGCAGGCCGCGCATCTGGTTGCCTGCGGCCGGCAACAGGCGGGCGCGCTGCTGGAGCAAATCCAGAACATCCCACCGGCGGTGAACGTGCTGTTCGAGTTCGCCCGCCCGGGTATCGCTTTCGGCGAGCCTCCCGTCATGACGTACCGCCTCGTCGACCTGCAGTATCATGCGCAGCTTACGAATGTCGGCGAGGTGATCGAATGCCTCGAGGCGATCAACCGCGGATTCGTGCGGGTGCTCGGCGACCCCTCCGCGCTGTTCTGCGGCTTCGACAATGAAGGCCACTGCCTGATCGCGCCCGCCACGCACAAGGGCGTCGCGGCGCTGTGGCAGGACATGGTCGCGATGCCGCCGCGGGCGCAGGTCGCGTAGGCCGGGAACTCGTTAACCTGCGACATTGAAGGTTTGCGGATCGCGTGCCAGGCTCGAATTACAGATGTTGGGCCTTTGCGTATGCACGACGAGCCGCAAGCCAAGCCGATGCCATCACAAACGATCGCGCTGCTGCGCGAGCCGCTGTTCCGCCTGCTCGCGATCAACCTCGCGATCGGCGCCTGCGCCGCGGCGCTGCTGGTCGGCGGATTGCTTTGGCTCGATCCCGCCGGCTTGCGCGAACTGATCTTCGCCGACCGCGCGCCGGCCATTGCGATCGGCGTGTTGCTCGGCTCCTTCTTCATCACCTTCGGCTCGGTCGCGATGGGCTCGGCGATCATGACGCTCGGTCGCAGCGAGCCGAAGGACAGGGGTCCGCGCGGCGGGCGGCGCTGGCCGCTCTTCGCGTTGCGCGCACAGGCGTCGCGGCGGCGGTGAAGCTTTGTCCCTGGCCTTATCGTGCGAGCCCCGTGCATTGGTATTTCTGTCGTCATTGCGAGCCAACGGGTCCGCGCGAAGCGCGGCCCGATGACAGGCTCCGCGAAGCAATCCAGTCCGTAGGGTGGGCAAAGGTGCGATAGCGCCGTGCCCACCGCTGGCAGCATCCTCGCGAATGGTGGGCACGCTTCGCTTTGCCCACCCTACAATCTGAATGCTCTGTCGTCGCAGAGCACGACAGCGGAGAGGGCGTGCTTCAGCATCCCCGCGGCAGGATTTGCCCGAGCTTTGCGTCAGTCTCGCCCTCGAAAATTAGAGAGAGGGCGCAGGGAATGCCGGATGCACGGCCGCACCCGCGAGCCTTGCGTGCAAATGGAAGTGCAAGGACGCACGCAAGCAACACAGGTAGGCCGAAGCAGTCCGGCATTCCCTGCGCGATGGTTTACGGCTTATAGCGCGCTCTCCCTGGTGTGCCGGGCTTTTTAGCCACCATCACTTGCGAGCTCGTCGCCCGCAAACTTGACCTCAGCATCGGGAGGCCAGGACCACACGCCTTCGCTCGTCCGCGTCTCTATCGCTCGTCAAGCGACACAGCACGCGTCCACCGCTCCCCGCTTCCAACGTCCGTGACGGTCGCGACGCCCCTCTCAGTGGAGGCGGGATGGGAGGGACGTAAGCGCCATTTCTGAAAATCGCAAACAAAATATTTTTGCGCAAAGGGCTGGACAGGGCAAATCAGATTGAAACCGCTCACGAAATCGATTTTTTGGCGCGGACGATTTCGGCGGCATGAAGGGCCGAAAAGCGAGGCGATCTCGGGGAATCAGCAACTGATTTGCCCGGTCGAGGCTGGGCAAGAACTTGCGATCAGCCCAGTTGAGCCAGCTGTTGAGGACGACCGGCGAGCAGAAGCGTGCAGTAAGTCCAGAATGCGCTCAGAGCGGTCCAAGTGGAGTTTAGGCGAGCTGCGAGGCCGCACGGATGC
>NZ_DATGFH010000173.1:0-2725 GCF_035309285.1 Bradyrhizobium sp.
CGGGTTCATCGCCACCATCATGTCGACGCCGCCGCGCGCGCCGAGATGGCCGGCTTCCGTCACCCGCACCTCATACCAGGTCGGCAGGCCCTGGATGTTGGAGGGGAAGATGTTGCGCGGGGAGACCGGCACGCCGTGGCGAAGGATCGCACGCGCGAACAGCTCGTTGGCGGAGGCCGAGCCGGAGCCGTTGACATTGGCGAAGCGGACGACGAAATCGTTTACGCTGCTGATCGCTTTTTGCTCGGGCATGATGAACCTGCGTAAGTCATATCGATAAGGTATTTCTGCATGTCCCAGGCGCCGGTCGGGCAGCGCTCGGCGCACAGGCCGCAATGCAGGCAGACGTCTTCGTCCTTCACCATCACCCGGCCGGTCTTGAGGTCGCTCGAGACGTAAAGGTCCTGGTCGGGATGCACGGACGGCGCCTTCAGGCGCTGGCGCAGATCGGCTTCCTCGCCGTTCTCCGTGAAGGTGATGCAGTCCATCGGGCAAATGTCGACGCAAGCGTCGCATTCGATGCAGAGCGAGGTGGTGAACACCGTCTGCACGTCGCAGTTCAGGCAGCGCTGGGTCTCGCCGAGCGCGAGCTTGACGTCATAGCCGAGCTCGACTTCGGCGCGGATGTCCTTCAGCGCGATGACCTTGTCGCGATGCGGCACCTTGAAGCGCTTGTCGATCGAGATGTCGTTGTCGTAGCTCCACTCGTGGATGCCCATCTTCTGCGAGGTGACGTGCACCTCGGGCAGCGGGCGCTCCTGGATGTCCTCGCCGGAGACGAATTTGTGGATCGAGAGCGCGGCGTCGTGGCCATGCGCGACCGCCCAGATGATGTTCTTCGGGCCGAACGCGGCATCACCGCCAAAGAAGACTTTCGGGTTGGTCGAGCCCATGGTCTTCGGATCGACCTTGGGCATGTTCCATTTGTCGAACTCGATGCCGATGTCGCGCTCGATCCAGGGGAAGGCGTTCTCCTGGCCGACCGCAACCAGCACCTCGTCGCAATTGATGGTCTCGTCGGCCTCTCCCGTCGGCACCAGATTGCGGCGGCCCTTGGCGTCGTATTCGGCCTTGACCTTCTGGAAGGTGACGCCGGTGAGCTTGCCGTTGTCGTGAACGAAGGCGACCGGCACCATGTAGTTGAGGATCGGAATGTCCTCATGCATGGCGTCTTCTTTTTCCCAAGGGCTGGCCTTCATCTCCTCGAAGCCGGAGCGCACGATCACCTTGACGTCCTCGCCGCCGAGCCGGCGCGCGGTACGGCAGCAATCCATCGCGGTGTTGCCGCCGCCGAGCACGATCACGCGCTTGCCGATCTTGTCGGTGTGGCCAAAGGAGACGCTGGAGAGCCAGTCGATGCCGATATGGATGTGGCTTGCTGCTTCCTTCCGACCGGGAATGTCGAGCTCGCGGCCGCGTGGCGCGCCGGAACCGACAAAGATCGCATCGTAATTGTCGGCCAAGAGCTCCTTCATGCTCTCGATGCGCGTGCCGCCCTTGAACTCGATGCCGAGGTTCAGGATGTAGTCGGTCTCCTCGTCGATCACCGAATCAGGCAGGCGGAATTTCGGAATCTGCGTCCGCATCATGCCGCCGGCCTTGGGATCGGAATCGAACACCGTGCAGTGATAGCCGAGCGGGGCGAGATCCCGCGCGACGGCAAGTGAAGCAGGTCCGCCGCCGACCAGCGCGATGCGCTTGCCGTTCTTCGGTCCTGGCTTGGGCAGGCGATGCCTGATGTCGTCCTTGAAGTCGGCGGCGACGCGCTTCAGGCGGCAGATCGCGACGGGGGTTTCCTCAACGCGGCCGCGGCGGCAGGCCGGCTCGCAGGGGCGGTCGCAGGTGCGTCCCAGGATTCCCGGAAACACATTCGACTTCCAATTGATCATGTAGGCGTCGCTGTAGCGGCCTTCGGCGATCAAGCGGATGTATTCCGGAACGGGTGTGTGTGCGGGACAGGCCCACTGGCAGTCGACTACTTTGTGGAAATAATCGGGTGCCGAGATATCAGTCGGTTTCATTCCTACCTTGTCCGCGCCAGAACTCGAGCGCGCGGCCTTACATCTTTCTGCGAACGCTTGGCACGGCGTTCTTGTGGTTTTTCAATTGTATCATCGGGTTGTGGTATTAAAGCCAATCAAGATGATGCACAAAGGCAATTTTGCGCGATCTTCAGATTTCATGGGGTGAACGCCACGTAAGAATAAAAAAGCCTTTATGCGGCAGTGCAGCATACGTGGCGTCGGGGCACCTGCATTGACTTAGAGCAACGGAATGTCGCCTTTCGCAAGGTCCCACATCAGGCGATAGCTGCCGCTCGAAATCACCGCGGATTTGAATGGGCCGCCATCCGCCAGGAGCGCCACGGCAACCGAAGCCGCATGCGTATCTGTTGCGTCGATCAGCGCAAACCAATCGGACGCGCCGGGGTTCGCCGCGGCTGGAATTTCCGCGGTTGGCCCGGACAGAGCCCCATCGCTCTCGATCAGGTGCATCGAGATGACGCCGTCGCCAAACAGTGGATCGAACGCCTGAAGTGCCGACCGCAAGGTGTTTTCGTTGCCGGGCGCGCAGCGAAGGCGGACGACGCCGAGCGCGGCACCGCGACCCCGTCCGCGGCTGATCGTGACGCGGGCCACCACGCGAATCATGTTCCTGAAACGCGCCATGGTCTTCTTCGACCACTCGGTCGGGTTGGCGAGCCGAGCTTTGTAGGCGGGGCTAT
>NZ_DATGFH010000174.1:0-56502 GCF_035309285.1 Bradyrhizobium sp.
GTCGCTCAAAACCTCATGCAGCGACGGCGGATCGATCGCCTCCTCGATCCGCCTCCGCCAATCATCAAAGATCAGCGACAGATGAGCCTCAGCCTATGCCAAAGCTAAACCGGACAGCCGTGGGCTTGACCCGGCCATCCACGTCTTTGGCACCGCGTGCGTGATTTGCGTGGATGCCCGGGTCAAGCCTGGTCAAGCCCGGGCATGACGACTGTGTTTGTTGCACGCCTTCGCCGTAAACTCACACGATGGTATCAGGAAGAAACCATGTTGTCGTCATCGGCGCCGGCCCGGCCGGGCTGATGGCGGCGGAGGTGCTGGCGCAAGGCGGTGCCCGCGTCACCGTCCATGACGCCATGCCGTCGGCGGGACGCAAATTCCTGATGGCCGGGCGCGGCGGGCTCAACCTCACCCATAGCGAGCCGTTGCCCGCGTTCCTCACGCGCTATCGCACGGCGGCGCCGTGGCTAGCCGCCGCGATATCCGCCTTTCCACCGGATCGTTTGCGCGAATGGTGCGAGGCGCTGGGGCAGCCGACCTTTGTCGGCTCCAGCGGGCGCGTGTTTCCGCAAAGCTTCAAGGCCTCGCCGTTGCTGCGCGCCTGGTTGCGGCGACTGAACGCACAGGGCGTGCAATTTGCGTTTCGTCATCGCTGGATTGGCTGGGATGATTACGGCCGCCTGCTATTTCAAACGGCCGAAGGATTGCGCGTGATGGAGGCCCGCGCCACGGTGCTCGCACTCGGTGGCGCAAGCTGGCCGCGGCTCGGTTCTGACGGAGCGTGGACCGAGCTGCTGGCGGCGAGGGGAGTCATCATCACGCCGCTGCGGCCGGCAAATTGCGGCTTCGTGGTGAATTGGTCGGAGCTCTTCAGGGATCGCTTTGAGGGGCAGCCGCTCAAGAGTGTCGCATTCAAGTTCGGCGCGCACGCGATCCGCGGCGAAGCGATCATCACCCGTAGCGGCATTGAGGGCGGTGCGATCTATGCGCTCTCGGCCGAGCTGCGCGAAGGGATCGCGAAAACAGGCGAGGCGATCCTTGAGGTTGCCCTGCGGCCCGACCTTGCAACGGGCGAGCTTGCGTTGCGACTATCCGCGTCGCGCGGCAAGCAATCGTTCTCCAATTTCCTGCGCAAGGCCGCCAATCTCTCGGCGGTCGCGATCGGCGTGTTGCAGGAGACGGCGATTTCATCTGTTCAATCGTTGACTTCAATGTCATCCGAAGCGCTAGCGAGCTTGATCAACGCCGTCCCGGTCAGGCTCACTGACACCGCGCCCATCGCGCGCGCGATCTCGACCGCGGGCGGGATTTCGTTCGATGAGCTCGACGACGACTTCATGCTGCGCCGTTTGCCGGGCGTGTTTGCCGCCGGGGAGATGCTCGACTGGGAAGCGCCGACCGGCGGCTATCTCCTGCAGGCCTCGTTTGCGACGGGCGCCGCGGCTGGCATGGGTGCGCTAAAGTGGCTGACGAAATCGTAGGGTGGGCAAAGCGAAGCGTGCCCACCACTTTGTTGTGTGGCTGCCAATTAACGGTGGGCACGGCGCAAGTGCGCCTTTGCCCACCCTACGATTTCATCGAAGTTTCCCCCGTGCCGCCACCGGCAGCACGCCGACGATCTCCTCGCCCCGCACCATCACCACTTCGTCCATCATGTTGACGACGACGCAGACGTGGTTGGGCACGATGCGCACGACGTCGCCGACGTTGGGCCGCGCGTTGCTGCGGGCAAGATCGAGGAAGCCATGCTCCTCGGCGAACTTCGCGATTTTCGCTTCGGGATGTTCGAGGATCAGGCCAAAGCCGTCGAGCCCGCCACCAGGATCGGACGTCAGCGTTTTGGAGCCGGCATCGAGGATGCCGCGCTCGGGGCCGGCGCGGCTCACCACCGTCGAATAGATGTTCAGCGCACAATCATCCCAGCTTGCGACGCCGGCCGCGACCTGCATGCGGTCATTGTAAATGTAAGTGCCGGGGCGATGCTCGGTCGCGCCCTTGAGCTTGCCGAGATTCTTCAGATTCGGCGAGCCGCCGGTCGAAACCATCTTGGCGTTGAGCCCATGCGTGCGCACGCCGGCCAATGCCTTGTTGTAGAATTTCTGCGCCTCCGCCCAGCCGCTTTCGGTGGGATAGAGCATGAAGCCGGCAAATTGCAGGCCCTTTGACGCGGCGATCTCACGCGCCAGCGCAATGGCTTCGGCCGGCGTCTCGACTCCCGCGCGCTTCCTCCCCGTGTCGCATTCGACCACGACCGAGAGCGACCGCCCCGAGGCTTCCGCTGCCTTGGGCAGGCCCGCGATCACTGTCGAATTGTCGGCGGCGACTGTCATGTTCGCCTTGGCCTGCAGCGCGCCGAGCCGCGCCATCTTTTCATCGCCAAGCAGATTGTAGGAGATCAGGATGTCGTCGATTCCGGCATCCGCCATGATCTCGGCCTCGCCCAGCTTCTGGCAGGTGATGCCTTTCGCACCGGCGGCGACCTGCATCTTCGCCAGCATCGGGCTCTTGTGGGTCTTGATATGTGGCCGGTTGGCGACGCCCGCGGCATCACAGGCCGCCTGGATGCGCGCGATGTTGCGCTCGACCCTGTCCATGTCGATGACGGCGCAGGGCGTGCCGTATTCCTTTGCGATCTTGGCGGCGAGGGGCGTGGTCATGGGGACGACTCCAGTTCAGTATCAGTATTCTCGTCATTGCGAGGAGCCAACGGGTCCGCGCGAACGCGCGGCCCGATGACAGGCTCCACGACGAAGCAATCCATTCATTGTGAAGTATGGATTGCTTCGCTTCGCTCGCAATGACGAAACCGTTCGGATTATGCTTGTTCGATTTCCTCACGTAACACTTCCAGCTCCAGCCAGCGGTCTTCGGCTGACGCCAACTCTTCTTGCGCTTTCGCGATCGCGCGCGAGATATCCTCGAACGTCTTGCGATCCTTGGCGTAGAGCTCGGGATCGTCGAGCAGCCGCTGCTGCTTCGCGATCTCTTGCTGCAACTTCGCAATCGTCTTCGGCAGCGTTTCCAGCGCGTGCTTTTCGTTGAAGTTCAACCGGCGTTTTTGCGCTGGTGCGGGCGCGGCGGCCTTGGCTTCCTTCCTCTCCTCAACCGCCGGCGTCTTCGCCGGCTCGCGGCTGAGATCAGACCCGCGCTGGCTGAGCATGTCGGAATAGCCGCCGGCATATTCGACCCATCTGCCATCGCCGTCAGGCGCGATCACTGAGGTGACAACGCGGTCGAGGAAATCGCGGTCGTGGCTGATCAGGATCACCGTACCCTCGTAATCGCCGAGCATCTCCTCGAGCACGTCGAGGGTTTCGAGATCGAGGTCGTTGGTCGGCTCGTCGAGCACGAGCAGGTTGGACGGCTTGGCAAGCGCCCGCGCCAGCATCAGCCGCCCCCGCTCGCCGCCGGAGAGCACTTCCAGGGGCGTGCGCATCTGCTCGCGGGAGAACAGGAAATCCTCCATGTAGCTCACGACGTGCTTGGGCTTGCCTCCGACCATGACATGATCGCCGCGGCCACCGGTCAGCGCTTCCGCAAGCGTCGATTTGGGGTCGAGACTTTCCCGGTGCTGATCGAGCGTCGCCATCTCAAGATTGGCGCCAAGTCGCACGCTGCCGCTGTCGATCGGCTCAGCGCCGGACAGCAAATTCACCAGCGTGGTCTTGCCGGCGCCGTTGGGACCTACGATGCCGACGCGGTCGCCGCGCTGTATCCGGATCGAGAAATTCTCGACGATCCTGCGCTCGCCGTACGCCTTGCTGACGCCTTTCGCCTCGATCACCATCCGGCCGGATTTTTCGGCTTCCGCCGCGGTGAGATTGGCCTTGCCGGCTGTGCCCCGATAAGTCTTGCGCTGCTCACGCAACGCAAAGAGATTGCCGAGCCGCTTGACGTTACGCTTGCGCCGCGCCGTGACGCCATAGCGCAGCCAATGCTCTTCATTGACGATCTTGCGGTCGAGCTTGTGCTGGTCGCGTTCCTCCTCTGCCAGCACCTCGTCGCGCCAGGATTCGAAGGCCGCAAAGCCGCGGTCGATCTCCCTGATTTCGCCGCGGTCAAGCCACGCGGTTGCGCGCGAGAGGTTGGTGAGGAAGCGGCGGTCATGGCTGATGAGGACGAGCGCGCTGCGGCGGCTGTCGAGCTCCCGTTCAAGCCATTCGATGGTCGGCAAGTCGAGATGGTTGGTCGGCTCGTCCAGGAGCAGAATGTCGGGCGAAGGCGCCAGTACCCGCGCCAGCGCCGCGCGGCGCGCCTCGCCGCCGGAAAGGTGGGCGGGGTCTTCGTCGCCGTTGAGCCCGAGCCGTTCGAGCAGATAGCGCGCTGCGTAGTGGTCGTCACCGGGCCCGAGGCCGGCCTCGACATAAGCGAGCGTGGTCTTGTGCTCGGCAAAATCCGGCTCCTGCGGCAAATAGCGTATGGTCGCGCCGGGCTGCACGAAGCGGCTGCCGGAGTCCGGCTCGACCAGGCCCGCCGCGATCTTGAGCAACGTCGACTTGCCGGAGCCGTTGCGGCCAATCAGGCAGACGCGCTCGGACGGCGACACCGACAGCTCGACGCCCGTCAAGAGCGGCGTGCCGCCAAAGGTGAGCTTGATGTCCTTGAGTTGGATGAGAGGTGGCGGCATTTGCTCGTTATATGGGCTCTGGTTGCTATGAGCTTTTGCGGGGCGTGGTACTCTATTCGAGCAAGGATTGCGAGCAAAACACGGCTTGCCAGTGCTGTTCCCTTGCGTACGATCATCGCAGGCAAATGGCCAAAAATCGGGGAAACAGGGATGGCAAAGCAGATGGAGGCCCACCGCGTCTCGGCCTACAACACCTCAAAATTCTCCGAAAACAAGATCCACGACGATACGGTGGCGCGGAAATACGGCTTCTCCGGTGGCCTCGTTCCCGGCGTCGATGTGCTCGCCTACATGCTGCACATGCCCGTCGCGAAATGGGGTCGCGCCTTCCTCGAGCGCGGCCTGATCGAGGCGCGGTTCGTGAAGCCGGTCTATGATGGCGAGATCGCCGAGGTAAGCGCGGTCGAGGAAGCCGGTGGCCTCAGCATGGAGGTGCAGAGCCGGGGCGATCTCTGCGCCACCGGCAGCGCATCACTGCCGGCATCAGCGCCGACGTATTCTCTTGCGGATTACACCGCAGTCGCCGCCGTCAAGGAGCGCAAGCCGGTCAACGCGGCGTCCTACCAGGTCGGCAAATGGCTCGGTAGCATTCCGCGGGACTGGGCTGGCGAGGCGGCGACGGAATATCTCGGCGATATCCGCGAGACCGATCCGATTTACAGGCGCGAGAGGCTGGGGCATCCCGGCCTGTTGCCGCGGATCATGAACAAGGTGCTGGTCGACAACGCCATCCTCGGCCCCTGGATCCATGTCGGCACGAAGATGCAGCTTCTCGCGGCGGCCAAGGTCGGCGATGAACTCACGGCACGCGCAAAAGTGGTCGGCAACTACGAGAAGAAGGGCCACCGCTTCGTCGAGCTCGATGCACTGGTCGTTGCCAACGGCACCACGCCGCTTGCGCATTGCTGGCACATTGCGATCTACGAGCCCCGTGAGCAGGCCGCGGCGTAAAGAGACTCGTCATTGCCGGGCTTGACCCGGCAATCCATCGTCTTCGGAATGACTCTCGTTTTGATGGATGCGCGGGCCTTCGCCGCGCAGAAGGGGCTTCGGCCCCGCAGGCGGGTCAAGCCCGCGCATGACGACCTGTTTGGCTTCGCGACACCACACCTCACACCGTGAAGATGCGCCCGGGATTGAGGATGTGATGCGGATCCAGGGCGCGCTTCAGCGTGCGCATGGTTTCGATCTCTTCCTCGGTGCGGCTGAGTTTCAGGTAGGGGCGCTTGAGGAGGCCGATGCCATGCTCGGCCGAGATCGAGCCGGCAAAATCGGCGGTGATCCCGTACACGAGTTTCGTGACTTCCTCGTTCCTGTCCACCGTCGGCGGATACTTGGCGTTGACATGCAGATTGCCGTCGCCGGCGTGACCGAACACGATGGCATAGGCGTCCTTGTCGATCTTGGTCTTCAGCTCGCTTTTGATCGTGTCGGCGAACGCCTCCATCTTGTCGATGGCGAGGCTGATATCGAAGCCGACGCTGTTGGGACCGATCGCACGCCCGAGTTCGGTCGAGGAGTCGCGGACCTTCCAGATTGCCGTGGCTGCCGCGCCCGAGTTTGCGATGGTCGCATCGAGGATGATCTCCTGCTCAAGCGCCTGTTCCAGCATTTCCTCCAGATCGTTGCGGATGCGCTCGGCATCGCTGCCGGATGATTCCAGGAGAACATAGAACGGGTGGCTCGTCGGCAGCGGCGCGGCGACGCCTTTCACGAGCTCGGTCGTGAGGCGGTAATATTCGTTCCACATCACCTCGAAGGCCGTGAGGTCGCCGCCAAGCCGCGTACGGGCCAGGTCAAGGAGCGCGCGGACCTTGCCAAAACTCGCAAGCGCGCAAAGCGCCACCTGCTGCTCGGCCGGCGCTGGGAAAATACGCAAGGCAGCGCGCGTGACCACGCCGAGCGTGCCCTCGGTGCCGACGAAAAGCTGCTTCAAGTCGATGCCCGTGTTGTTCTTGATGTACTTGCGGACACCCTTGAGAACGGTGCCGTCGGCGAGCACCGCCTCGAGCCCCAGCACGAGATCGCGCGTCATGCCGTAGCGGATCACGCGGTTGCCGCCTGCATTGGTCGAGATGTTGCCGCCGATCGTACAACTGCCGCGCGCACCGAGGTCGAGCGGGAACATGAAGCCCCTTTCGCCGACGTGCTCCTGCAGGCGCTGCAGCGGAACGCCGGTCTGGGTGACGACGACCCCGCCACCAGTATCGACCTCCTCGATCGCGTTCATGCGCTCCATCGACAGCACCATCTCGCCGGGCAGCGGCATGGTGGCGCGTACCAGGCCCGTCATGCCGCCCTGCGTCGTCACGGGTACGCGCGCCTGATGGCAAAGCTTGAGGAATTTCGAGACCTCCTCGGTTGAGCGCGGCCGTATGACCGCGAGCGGCGGGGCGACCGGGACGCCGGCCATGTCGGTGTGATAGCGCGCATCGATGTCGGCGCCGGTCAACACCGTCGTCGCATCGAACGCCGCACGAAGATCATCGATGATGGCGGCTGGCATGAGACCGGCTCCGTTGTTATCGACAGGCGTAACGATAAACGGCTAGGCCGCCTTCGCCTTGGCGTCCTGGATCGCGCGCCAGACCTTCTCCGGCGTCAGCGGCATGTTGATGTACTTGATGCCGTATTCCGAGAGCGCGTCGAGCACCGCATTGACGACGCAGACGAGGCTGCCGGCACAGCCGGCCTCGCCGCAGCCCTTGGTGCCCAGCGGATTGGATTTTGCCGGCGAAGGGTGATCGCCGACTTCCATCATCGGAACATCTTCCGCGCGGGGCAGGGCATAGTCCATGAACGAGCCGGTGATGGGCTGGCCGCTTGTGTCGTAGTTCACTTCCTCCATCAGCGCCTGGCCGATGCCCTGCGCCACGCCGCCGTGAAGCTGGCCCGCCACGATCATCGGATTGACGACGGTGCCGAAATCATTGACCCCGGTGTAGCGCACGACCTTGACCACGCCGGTATCGGGATCGATCTCGACCTCGGCGACATGGCAACCGTTCGGGAAGGTCGACGGCGTGTCCTTGGTCGCATGATCGACGTCGAGCGAATTGGGCACGCCTTCGGGCATTTTGGTCTCGCGCACGCGCTCCGCGAGCTCCATGATGCCGATCGAACGGTCGGTGCCGGCGATAGTGAAGCGCCCACCGGAAAATTCGATGTCGGCTTCGGAAGCTTCCAGAAAATGCGACGCGACCTTCTTGCCCTTCTCGACGACGAGCGCGGACGCCTCGACAATCGCTTGTCCCGTCGCCGTGATCGAGCGCGAGCCGCCGGTGCCGTTGCCGAAGCGGACGAGATCGCTGTCGTTCTGCTGCAGTCTGATCTTGTCGAAGGGCACGCCAAGCTGATCGGTCAGCACCTGCGCGAACGGCGTGGCATGGCCCTGGCCATAGTCGAGCGTGCCGGTCGTCAGCGTCACCGAACCATCGGGATCGAAGGTGATCTTGCCGAGCTCGCCGCTCGGCGGCGCGGTGACTTCGAGATACGAGCCGACCGCGATGCCGCGCAGCTTGCCATTCTTGCGGCTTTCGCGCTTGCGCCTAGCGAAATTGGCGTGGTCGGAAACCTCCAGCGCCTTTGCGAGGACACCTGCGAAATCGCCGCTGTCATAGGTGACACCGGAAGCGGCTGCGAACGGCAGTTGCGCTGGCTTGATGTAATTGCGCTTGCGCAAGGCGAGCCGGTCGATGCCCATCTCGTCGGCGGCGCGGTCGATCAGCCGCTCCATGAAGTAGTTGGCTTCGGGCCGGCCGGCGCCGCGATAGGCGCCCATGTGCGTGGTGTTGGTGACGACGGTCTTGATGTCGACGCCAAGTAGCGGGGTGCGATAGACGCTGGCGAGATTCTTTCCGGTGTTGAGCGAGAGCGGACCCGGCGCGACGCCGGTGATGAACGCGCCGAGGTTGCCATAACCGCTGAGGCGCACCGCCAGGAATTTTCCCTCGGCATCGAGCGCGAGCTCGGCATGGATCTTCTGCGCGCGGCCCTGGCTGTCGGAGAGGAAGCTCGTCGAACGCTCGTCGGTCCACTTCACCGGGCGGTCGAGCGCCTTGGCCGCATGCAGGATGCAGGCATATTCGGGATAGTTGAGGTTCTTCATCCCGAACGAGCCGCCGACATTGGCGGTGAGGATGCGGACCTTCTCGGCCGGCACGTTGAGAATGCGCGCCATGATCGCCTTGTTGCCGGACACGCCTTGGGTAGGCACCTGCAGCGTGTAGCGCTCGCTTGCCTTGTCGTATTGGCCGAGCGCCACCCGCGGCTCCATCGGAACCACGGCGACGCGCGTATTGACGATGTCGAGCTTTGTCACATGCGCTGCGCTGGCAAAGGCGGCATCGATCTTGGCGGTGTCGCCATAGTGATAGTCGAGCGCGACGTTGTTGGGGATGTGGTCGTAGAGCTGCGGCGCGCCGGGTTTTGCAGCTTTTTCTGCGTCAGTGACGGCAGGCAGCGCTTCAATATCCACCTGGACGGCTTCAGCCGCATCCCGCGCCTGCGCCACGGTCTCGGCGACGACGAAGGCGATCGCGTCGCCGACATAGCGCACCTTGTCGGTCGCAAGCGGCATGCGGTTGGTCTGCAACAGCGGCGAGCCGTCGCGGTTTTTCAGGGGAAGCCCACAGATGAAGGGCTTATAGCCGGCGGTAGCCAGGTCGGCGCCGGTCCATACGCCGAGCACGCCGGGCATGGTTCTGGCGGTAGAGGTGTCGATGCCTTTGATGATCCCGTGGGCGTGGCTCGAGCGCACCAGCCAGCCATGGGCCTGGTTGGGCAGGCTGAAATCGTCGGTGTACTTGCCGTTGCCGCGGACCAAAGTGTCGTCTTCCTTGCGGCGGACCGGCTGGCCGACACCGTATTTTTGCATTGCAATAGCGTTTTCGAGAGTCGAGGGTGACGTGTGGTCTTGCATTGAATCAGCCTGATTTTGCGCGGTTTTCCGCCTGTTCCCCTGAAATAATGCAGGGATCGCCACCCCACAACGTGCAGATTAGGCATAGTCCTATGTGGTGCTGTTGCACACCCCTTGGGCGCTGCTAGACTTTGCCGCGAAAAGGCCATTCCCAGCCGGCCGGTCACGGTCGCGGAAAGACAGTTTGAATGAATAATGACATGCGTCTTCGCGCCGGCCCTATGCCGTGCGAAGTCCTGCAAGCTGCAGGCGCGATGGCGGAGCCTCTCGCGGCAAGCGCGCACCCCGCGCAGGTTCCGGGAACCGGGGTTTATGCGGCGCTCGACCTCGGCACCAATAACTGCCGGCTCCTGATCGCTTGTCCGTCGGTCGACGGCTTTCGCGTGGTCGATTCCTTCTCGCGCATTATCCGGCTGGGCGAGGGCGTGTCCGCGACCGGCTGCATCAGCGAGGCCGCTATCGAGCGCGCGATCGCGGCTCTTAGCATCTGCCGCGACAAGATCCACTTCCGGAAAGCGAAGCGCCTGCGCTTGATTGCGACCGAAGCCTGCCGTGCGGCCTCGAATGCGGATGGCTTCCGCGACCGCGTCGCCGCCGAGACCGGCATCCGCCTCGAGGTAATCGACCGCGAGACCGAGGCGGCGCTGGCGGTGATCGGCTGCTCGCCACTGCTCGATCCCAAAGGCCGCGGTGCGATCCTGTTCGACATTGGCGGCGGCTCGACCGAACTGGTGCGGATCGAGCGCGATCCGGCCGAGACGAACGCCGATCCGCGGACAAAAGCCTGGATGTCGATCCCGCTCGGCGTCGTGACCCTGGCTGAACATTTTGGGGGCCGCGATGTCACAAGGGATGCGTACACGCGGATGGTCGAGGAGGTGGCGGGCTACATCGAGCCGTTCGCGGCCGAACATGGCTGCGATCTTGCCGGCATGCATCTGCTCGGCACCTCCGGCACCGTGACGACGCTGGCCGGCATCCACCTCAATCTCGCTCGCTACGATCGCCGCCGCATCGACGGCATCTGGATGGAGGACGCGGACATCACCGCGACCGTCGACCGGCTGCTCAACATGAGCTACCAGCAACGCGCCAGCAACAATTGCATCAGCGTCGATCGTGCCGATCTGGTGCTCGCGGGCTGCGCCATTCTCGACGCCATCCGCCAGGCGTTTCCCCTGCCGCGGCTGCGCGTCGCCGACCGCGGCTTGCGCGAGGGCATGCTGGTCGAGATGATGCGCGAGGACGGCGCCCTGGGCGTCTGGTGATCGTATGGCCAAGGATACGACCGGCCGCCTGCACGTCACTGTCAGGACCGGCGGCAAGCGCAAGCATTCCTCGAAGCTCTGGCTGGAGCGGCAGCTCAACGATCCCTATGTCGCGAAAGCCAAGCGCGAGGGTTTTCGCTCACGTGCGGCTTACAAGCTGATCGAGATCGACGACAAATACCACCTGCTGAGGCCGGGCCAGACCGTGGTCGACCTTGGCGCCGCGCCTGGCGGCTGGAGCCAGATCGCCGCCAAGCGCGTCGGCGCCGCCGAAGGCAAGGGCAAGGTGGTCGCGATCGATCTCTTGGAGATGGGCGAAATCCCCGGCGTCAGCTTCGCGCAGCTCGATTTCCATGCCGACGATGCGCCGGAGAAACTGAGGGCGATGCTGGGCGGCGGCGCCGACATCGTGATGTCGGACATGGCGGCCAACACCACCGGCCACCGCAAGACCGATCAACTACGCATCGTCGGCCTGGTCGAGATTGCAGCCGCCTTTGCCGCCGAAGTGCTCAAGCCCGGCGGCGCGTTTTTGGCCAAAGTGTTCCAGAGCGGCGCTGATGCAGAGTTGCTGGCGCAATTGAAGCGCGATTTCGCGAGCGTGAAGCATGTGAAACCGGCGGCAAGCCGGCAGGATTCATCCGAGCGCTACGTGCTGGCGACGGGGTTTCGGGGCGGGTAACCCCGTCATTGCGAGCGAAGCGAAGCAATCCACACTGTCTCCGCGGAAATAGTGTGGATTGCTTCGTCGCGGAGCCTGTCATCGGGCCGCGCGTTCGCGCGGACCCGTTGGCTCCTCGCAATGACGAAGATCTAACCCAGCCTTTGATCCCGCGCGTTCTGGGTCTCCTCGGTCGCGACCGCCCTTGCTTCCTGCGCGGCGCTTTTCGCCGCGCTCTTGCGGCTCGAGATCGCGAGTGCCTTGCGGCCGGAGATTTCGTGGCCGGCATCATCGGGCATCAGCCAGAAGAGGTAGCACGAGGCGGCCGAGACGAGCGCGACCACCAGGAACGCCGGTCCGAAAGCGCTGGCGGTCAGCTCGGCTTGCTGGTGCACCCACAGCGTCGTCTCGACCGAGGCTGCGCCGAGAGCAACACCCGCCGACACCGCCAATTGCTGGTTGACGCTGACGAGCGTGGTGGCCCGGCTCATCTGCGCCGGCTCGATCTCGGCGTAGGCGACCGTATTGATGGCGGTGAACTGCAGCGAACGGAAAAAGCCGCCGACCACCAGGATGATGAAGATCAGCATCAGCGGCGTCGTTACCGTGAACAGCGCACAGGCAGCGAGGAAAAACGCACTGATCACGGCGTTGACGGTCATCATGTTGCGGAAGCCGAAGGTACGGATGATGCGTGCGGCCAGCGTTTTCATGCCCATCGCGCCTACGGCGGAGGCGAAGGTAACAAGGCCCGATTGAAACGGCGTCAGCCCGAACCCGACCTGCATCAGAAGCGGCAGCAGGAATGGCAACGCGCCGATACCAAGGCGGAACATGAAGCCGCCGATGATCGCGGCTCGCAGCGTCGGCAGCCGCAGCAGCGAGAAATCCAGCACCGGCGAGCCTGTCTTCCGCGCGTGCAGTACATAAAGCGCCATCGAGATCGAGCCGATGCCGATGAGCGCGACGATGACGGCCCAGGGCAACAGATTGAGGCCGGCGACCGACAGGCCGAAGGCGATGCCGGCCAGTCCCACGCCCGCCAGCATCAAGCCGTAGAGATCGAAGCGCTCGGGGTCGATGCTCTTGATCGGGTCGATGAAATTCATCGCCATGAAGATGCCGAGCAGCCCGATCGGAATGTTGATAAGGAAGATCCAGTGCCAGGAGAAATAGGTCGTGATGAAGCCGCCCAGCGGCGGCCCGATCACGGGACCTATCAGCGCAGGCACAGTGACCCATGTCATCGCGTTGACGAGGGCGCTCTTGTCGATGCTACGCAGCAGCACCAGCCGCCCGACGGGTGTCATCATCGCGCCGCCCATGCCCTGCAGGATGCGCGCGAACACGAAATTGCTGACGGAAGTCGACAGCGCGCAGCCGATCGATCCGACCATGAACACGGCGACCGCCAGCGCAAACACCATGCGAGCGCCGAAGCGGTCGGCGGTCCATCCCGAGGCGGGGATGAAGACGGCGAGCGACAACAGATAGGACGTGATCGCGAGCTTCAGCGTCAGCGGGCTCGTGCCGATGTCGGCTGCGATCGCCGGCAGCGAGGTCGAAATCACCGTCGAATCCATGTTTTCCATGAACAGGGCGGTGGCGACGATGAGCGGGATGACGCGCTGTTTGTTCATCAAGACCGGGGAAGTAAGAAAGGCAGGCAGACGCGCTGTATCATCCCGTCGTCACAGAGGCTATTGCGGAAGGCGCGACAAAACCTAGATGCTGCCTGACGCTTTTCGCATGGTCGGCTGGAGCTCAACGATGATTTACGTCCTCGCCGTGCTGCTGCCGCCGCTCGGCCTGCTGCTGAACGGGCAGCCCTTTTCGGCGATGTTGAACCTGCTTCTGCTCGTATTTTGCCTGATTTTCGGGTTGTTTTTCCACGTCCTGCTGCTGGCGCCCTCGGCGCATGCGGTGATCGCGGTCCATATGAAGCGGGAGGAGCGTCGGCACCGCGAGGTGGTCGACGCCATCCGCCGCTACGGCCCGCCGCCGGGCTATCCGCGCTGAAAAAGGGCCGAGGCGGCCGGAAAACGAGACAATGAAAAGACTGTGCATGGTGCTTTGATTCGTCACAGCAGCATGCTATCGACCAGCGTCAACCCCCACCGATGGGCATCGATTCGACGGCGGAACAGCAGGTTTTGCCGAAGGCGGTGTTCATCCCCAAATGAGCTGATCGCGGCTGAGCGGCCGCAGACAAGGAGTTGACGATGGCGCAGGGATTCCAGGGCTTTCGCGAAGCCTTCACGTTCGACGACGTCCTCCTGAAGCCCGGCCATTCGGATGTGCTTCCCTCAGAAGTCGACATCCGCTCCACGGTCACCCGCGCGATCCCGCTCAACATCCCGATCATCGCCTCCGCCATGGATACCGTCACCGAGGCGCGCATGGCGATCGCCATGGCGCAGGCCGGCGGCATCGGCGTCATTCATCGCAATTTCGATCCCGAGGCGCAGGCCGCCCAGGTGCGGCAGGTGAAGAAGTATGAGTCCGGCATGGTGGTCAATCCACTCACCATTGGGCCAGACGCGATGCTCTCCGACGCGCTGTCCCTGATGAAAGAGCATGGCTTTTCCGGCATTCCGGTCGTCACCGGCGGCGGCAAAGGCACGCCTGGGAAACTCGTCGGCATCCTGACCAACCGCGATGTGCGCTTTGCGACTGATCCGCGCCAGAAGGTGTCGGAGCTGATGACGCACAAGAACCTAGTCACGGTGCGCGAGGATGTGAGCCAGGACGAAGCCAAGCGGATGCTGCATCAGCATCGCATCGAAAAGCTCCTGGTGGTCGACGATCAGTATCGCTGCGTCGGTCTGATCACCGTGAAGGACATGGAGAAGGCGGTCGCCCATCCGCTCGCCTGCAAGGACGGGCAGGGACGCCTGCGGGCCGCCGCGGCGACCACGGTCGGCGAGGGCGGCTATGAGCGCACCGAGCGGCTGATCGATGCCGGCGTCGATCTGATCGTGGTCGATACCGCGCATGGCCATTCCTCGCGCGTGCTCGAAGCAGTCAACCGCATCAAGCGGCTCTCCAACGAGGTGCAGGTGATCGCAGGCAATATCGCCACCCAGGAAGGCGCACAGGCGCTGATCGATTCCGGCGCGGACGCGATCAAGGTCGGCATCGGTCCGGGCTCGATCTGCACCACGCGCGTCGTCGCCGGCGTCGGCGTGCCGCAGCTCACCGCGATCATGGATGCAGTGGAAGCCGCGAAGAAATCCGGCGTGCCGGTGATCGCCGATGGCGGAATCAAATATTCCGGCGATCTTGCCAAAGCGCTCGCGGCCGGCGCCGACATCGCCATGGTCGGTTCGCTGCTTGCCGGCACCGACGAGACGCCAGGCGACGTGTTCCTCTGGCAGGGCCGCTCCTACAAGGCCTATCGCGGCATGGGCTCCGTCGGCGCGATGGCGCGCGGCTCGGCGGACCGCTACTTCCAGCAGGACATCAAGGACACGCTCAAGCTCGTGCCCGAGGGCGTCGAGGGGCAGGTACCCTACAAGGGTCCGGTCGCCAATGTCATGCACCAGCTTGCCGGCGGCCTGCGCGCGGCGATGGGTTATGTCGGCGCACGGAATATTGCCGATTTCCATGCAAAAGCGCAGTTCGTGCGCATCACCGGCGCGGGCCTGCGCGAAAGCCACGTCCACGACGTGACCATCACGCGCGAAAGTCCGAACTATCCGGGCGGGGTGTAGTTCGCTGGCTTGAGCGCTAATCTTTTCGTCATTGCGAGGAGCGCAAGCGACGAAGCAATCCATTCTTTTCCGTTGACGGGAATGGATTGCTTCGCTTCGCTCGCAATGACGAAAGAAACAGTTAGGAGGACACATCATGGCCCAGGCCAAGCGTATCGTTCTGGCATCCCGTCCCGTCGGCGAACCCAAGCCGTCGGATTTTCGCCTCGAGGACGTGCCGGTGCCGACGCCGGGCAACGGCGAGGTGCTGCTGCGCACGATCTGGCTCTCGCTCGATCCCTATATGCGCGGGCGGATGGCTGATGGTCCGTCCTACGCCGCGCCGGTGCCGATCGGCGGCGTGATGGAAGCCGGCACCGTCAACGAGGTGATCGCCTCGAACAATCCGAACTTCGCCAAGGGCGATATTGTGCTGGCGCGCGCCGGCTGGCAGACGCATGCGCTCTCCGACGGCAAGGGCCTTGCCAAGGTCGATCCGAAGCTGGCGCCGATCTCGACTGCCGTCGGCGTGCTCGGCATGCCCGGCATGACGGCCTATACGGGGCTGCTCGACATCGGCAAGCCGCAAGCCGGCGAGACCGTCGTCGTTGCCGCGGCCTCCGGTGCGGTCGGCTCCGCGGTCGGGCAGATCGCGAAGATCAAGGGCGCGCGTGCGGTCGGCATCGCCGGCGGCAAGGACAAATGCGACTTCGTCAAAAAGGAGCTTGGCTTCGACGAATGCCTCGATCATCGCGATCCCGATCTTCCAGCAAAGCTGAAGCAAGCCTGCCCGAAGGGCATCGACGTCTATTTCGAGAATGTCGGCGGCGCGGTGTTCGAAGCGGTGTTTCCGCTTCTGAACAATTTCGCGCGCGTGCCGGTGTGCGGCCTGATCGCGCATTATAACGACACCCAGGCCGTCGCGCCGAAATGGGCGGGCGCCATGATGCGCGCGATCCTGACCAAGCGGCTGACCTTCCGCGGCTTCATCGTGTCCGATTTCGCCGCGCGCCACGGAGATTTCCTGCGCGACATGTCGAGCTGGGTGCGCGAGGGCAAGGTGAAGTACAAGGAGTTCGTCACCGAGGGTCTCGAGAGTGCCCCTGGCGCCTTCATGGGTCTCCTGAAGGGCGCCAACTTCGGCAAGCAGCTTGTGCGCGTCGGGCCGGACAAGGCGTGAGCCGCGTCGGGTATCGGGTAACGGAACGAGGCCGGGCCGCTTTGCCCGGCTTTTTCGTGACTGCAAATTGTAGCATAATTGCAACAGTGGTGCGGAAATGGCACTCTGATCGCATGTCGGTTCCTTGACTAGGAACCAAGACATTGAAACATTGCACCAATTTACTGGTGCTGCCATGTTTGAGATCAGTATTTTCTGCGTCATCCTCTTCGCGATTGCTTATTGGACGACCCTCTTCATCATGGGCCGCCGCGATGACGTGTTGCATGGAGAGTTCGTCGAAATGGAATCGGAACTCGCTCCGGTTCCCACTGACGCGCTGATGGATGTCACGGTCGCTGAACCTGTCCTACCGACGACGCCCGCGACGCCTCCGATCATCGATCCCGTTCCAGCTCCCGCGCCTGTCGCAGCGGCCAAGCCTTCTCCGCGGCCCGCACCTGTTGCCGTCGCACGTGCCCCGCAGCCGACGCTTGCGAGGACACCGGCCAATACGGAGAAGCTGCAGTCGCTGCTCGCCTCCATCAAACAGGAACTGAAGAACGCCGCGCAGATTTGAGCCAGCGGTTATATCGCAACGGGAGCCTTCGAAGACACCGCCGGTTGCGCTTGCGGATCCTTCGCCCACAGCTCATCGAGATCGACGTCGACGTGGCCCGGCGCGCGGACGTGACGGACTTCAAAGCTGTCCGGCTGGAAGCGGTATTCAACGAGGCCGACTTCCTTGAGACCAATGCGCTCTTGCCGCTTGTCTGAGATGATGAAGCCTGCCGAGGGCGACCAGATGTGGCGCGTGTGGCCCAAGGTGAAATCGCGGCGCTGATGCACGTGGCCGCTCGCGACCAGCCGCAAGTCGACCGTGCGCAGCATCTCGACGAGGCGCCGCCGCGCCGGCATCGGCACATAGCGGATCGCGCTCGACTCGAGCTCGGGATCGTCGGGCGCGTTGAGGAAGATCGGCTTGTGCAGGAACAGCGCGACCGGCTTGCCGCCAGAGCTGGCGAGCTCGCCGGCGAGCCAATCGAATTGCTCGGCCTCGGAAACGAGGCCCGAATTCATCACCAGCGAGTTGAGCCCGATGAAGCACCAGCCCGCGGCCTCGAAGCGCCAGCGGTCGTCGCCGAACGCGGCGATATAAGCCTGCCTGCCTTTCTCGCTCACGAGCTCCTTCGGCACCGGCCCGAACTGGGTCGGGTTGTCGCCGATATCATGATTGCCGGGCAAATAGCGGCAGGGAACGGGTAACGCGTCGTGCAGCGAGCGCGCGTAATCGAGATCATCGGGACTCGTCGGCGCATCGAAAGCAAGATCGCCGCTGTTGACGACGAGATGGGGGCGCGTGGTGTCGATATAGTCGGCAACGCGATCGAAATTCGCTGTAAGTTTGGTCAGCCGGCGGGCGAGGTGGGTATCGGAGATTTGCATCAGGCGAAATTGGGTCATGGCTCGTTCCTTCCGGCCCAATCCTATTACGGGCCGGCTTCGGAATCATGACGCTCAGTTCACACTTCGCGTGAGGAGAGAATGCAGTTTGAAACACAGCTTAAAACACCCGATAACGGATCGCGTAGGCATCGTGGGCGTTAGCATCCGCTTCTCCATTCGCCAAAGCGACGCGATCGGCCAGGTGCCAGGGCCCGAAGGTCGCCGAGCGGCTCGGCTCGGCGGCAAGGCGAAGCTTGAACTCGCATTGCGCCAGTCCCGGTAGATTGAGGACAACGACGCGGTCGGTGGTGCGGTAGTCGAGGGCGACGACGCCGCGCAGCACGCTTTGGCCGTTATTCGCATCGGCCGTGCCTTCGACGCGGGCGAGCCTTTGGTTGCGGTCGGTGTGAAGCTCGATCTGGGTGTCGGAGATCGCGGACAACTCCGTTTTCGGCATCCGGATTTCAAACTCGACTGCGCGCTTCGAGGGATTGAGGCCGAGATAGGCGAGCGCGGCCTGCCGCATGTCGGAGATGACAAAGGCCGCCAGGGCGAGTGCGACCACCGCGGCAACGCCATGCTTCGCAATGCCGCGCACGGTACGCTCGCCTGTGTGAAAATAGATCGTGAGCGCGATCGCCACCGCCAGCGCAGTCGCGATCCCGGCGAGCCCCGACGTTACGAGGCCAAGCCCGCCATGCGGGCCATCGCCATAAAGGCCGGTGAAGTCGCCGATCGCCTTCAAAAACGATGCGACCGTATCGCCGGGCAGGGCGGCCATCTCGCTTGCGCCCTTCAACAGCGGGGTGGTGATATTCATCGCGGCATTGTCCTGACTGACCGCTAATGTCTCAAACTGGCAAAACGGCTTGAACTATCGATGGTTAGTCGCATTTCCGCGTTCGCTGGTTCAACGGCACGCGCAGGCTTGTATTGTCAGCGGGCCTTGCCTGGCGTATTGGCGCTCACGTCGCTCGGGAGAGGATTCTCATGTCGATTCAAATGGTTCTGTTGCCGGTCTTCGTTCAAATCGCGCTGACGTTCTACCTCTTGTTTGCGATGGCCATTTCCCGCAGCCGTGCGCTCTCCGGCGGCGAGGTCAAGCCCAAGGACATTGCGCTCCGCCAGCAAAACTGGCCGGTCCGCGCCACCCAGATCGGCAACTGCTTCGCCAACCAGTTCGAAGTCCCGGTGCTGTTCTATGTGTTGATCGCTCTGGCGCTGCCGCTCCGCCATACCGACCTGGTCATTGTGATGTTGTCCTGGGTGTTTGTGGTGACTCGCCTTGTCCATGCCTGGATCTTTGTGACATCCAACGATTTGCAGAGGCGCTCGCTCGCCTGGTTTGCCGGCGCGCTGGTCGTGCTGGTGTTGTGGATTTATTTCGCCGCAAAAATCCTGTTGCCTTAGGCGATCATCGCGCGTTTTGACGAGAAAGCTTTGAGATGACTCCCGCTGCCCGGCTCTCCGCCGCGATCGAGCTGATCGACACCATCGAGGCGCAACGCGCGCCTGCGGCGCAAGCGTTGAAGGATTGGGGCACGTCGCATCGCTTCGCGGGCTCCGGCGATCGCGCCGCGATTGCGGGCCTCGTCTGGGACGTGCTGCGCCGGCGCGCCTCGAGCGCCTGGGTGATGGATGACGATAGCCCCCGCGCGCGCGTGCTCGGCATGCTCAAGGTCGAGCGCGGCATGGACCTTGCCGCGATTTCGGCGCTCTGCGACGGCAGCCGATTCGCGCCTCAGCCATTGACCGATGCCGAGAGGAGCGCGCTCGCCTCGCGCTCCACCGAGGGAGCGCCGGCGCCGATCGCCGGTGATTATCCGGAATGGCTCGATCCCCATCTGGCAAAAGTCTTTGGCGACGATCGCGCACGAGAAGCTGCTGCAATGGCTAGCCGCGCACCGCTTGATCTCCGCGTCAACACGCTGAAAGCCAGGCGCGAGAAAGTTTTGGCATCGCTCAAACATCTCGGCGCGGCTGGGACGCCGTGGTCGCCGCTGGGCTTGCGTATCGAGCTCGGCGCGGACGCTCGCAATCCCGGCATCCATGCCGAAGAAGACTTCATCAAGGGCCTTGTTGAAGTGCAGGATGAGGGTTCGCAGCTGGCGGCGTTGTTTTCCGCGGCAAAACCCGGCGAGCAGGTGATCGATCTCTGCGCCGGCGCCGGCGGCAAGACGCTGGCGCTCGCCGCGATGATGCAAGGCAAGGGCAGACTGATCGCAACCGACCACGACAAGCGCCAGCTAGCGCCGATCCATGAGCGCTTGTCGCGCGCCGGCGTCCACAACGCCGAAGTGCGCACGCCCAGGGGCGCCGATGATCCCGTAGCCGACATCAAGGCTTCCGCAGACCTCGTTTTGATCGACGCGCCCTGCTCGGGGACAGGCACCTGGCGGCGCAACCCCGATGCGAAATGGCGGATGCGGCCCGGTGCGCTGGAAATCCGCATCAAGGATCAGATCGAGGTGCTGGACCGCGCGAGGGCCATGGTCAAGCCGGGAGGGCGGATCGCCTACATCACCTGCTCGGTGTTGTCGGAGGAGAACGCCGGGCAGGTCCGCGCCTTCGTCGCACGCCATCCCGAGTTTGTGGTTGCCCCGCCGGAAGAGACGGCTTCGGTGCTCTGGGATAAGGCCGAGGCGTTCGCGAAAGCCGCACTGCGTTTTCCCGAAGGGTGGCTGATGACGCCACGGCGAACCGGAACCGACGGCTTTTTCGTTTCGGTGCTGCGCCGGCAAACATAATCCGTCATTCCGGGGCGCCCGAAGGGCGAACCCGGAATATCGAGATTCCGGGTTCGATGCTTCGCATCGTCCCGGAATGACGACGCAAAGCCGAATGGCGGTCGCATCGGCCCGAAAGACGTGGAAGCCCGGCCATGACGGCCCCCAAAGGGTTGCGGCTTCGTTCCCCGTCGCGTATCTGCTGTCCATGACAGCCGCACAGAAAGCACGCGAGTCGTCGTCGCCCCACGTGGCCTCGGCGCATGACAAGATTCTGATTGTCGATTTCGGCAGCCAGGTCACCCAGCTCATTGCCCGCCGCGTTCGCGAAGAGGGCGTCTACTGCGAGATCGTGCCGTTCCAGAAAGCCGAAGCCGCGTTTCGCGAGATGAAGCCCAAGGGCGTGATCCTCTCGGGCGGTCCGGCCTCCGTGCTCGACGATAATGCGCCGGCGGCGCCAATGGCTATTCTGAATGCCGGCGTGCCTGTGCTCGGCATCTGCTATGGCGAGCAGACCATGGCCCGGCAGCTCGGCGGCACGGTGGAGGGCGGGCACCACCGCGAATTCGGCCGCGCCACCATCGAGGTCACCGACGACTGCGCGCTGTTCGACGGCGTCTGGCAAAAGGGCGGCCGCTACGACGTCTGGATGAGCCATGGCGACCGCGTGACGAAACTCCCTCACGGCTTCCGCGCGGTGGCGCGCGCGCCGGGCTCGCCGATCTCGGTCATCGCCGACGACGGCCGCAAGTTCTATGCGATGCAGTTCCACCCCGAGGTCGTGCACACGCCCGATGGCGCGAAACTCCTGCGCAATTTCGTGCGCAAGGTCGCTGGCCTTTCCGGCGACTGGACCATGCATGCCTTCCGCGAGGAGGCGATCGAGAAGATCCGCGCGCAAGTAGGCAAGGCAAGAGTGATCTGCGGTCTCTCGGGCGGCGTCGACTCGGCGGTTGCCGCCGTGCTGATCCACGAGGCGATCGGCGACCAGCTCACCTGCGTCTTTGTCGACCACGGCCTGCTTCGCAAGAACGAGGCTGAGACCGTGGTCGATCTGTTCCGGCATCACTACAACATCCCGCTCGTGCATGTGGATGCCTCGAAGCAATTCCTGGGCGAGCTCGAAGGCGTCACTGACCCCGAAGTGAAGCGCAAGACCATCGGCCGCCTCTTCATCGACGTGTTCGAGGCGGAAGCGAAGAGGATCGGTGGCGCGGACTATCTCGCGCAGGGCACACTCTATCCCGACGTGATCGAGAGCGTGTCGTTCACGGGCGGACCGTCGGTGACCATCAAATCGCACCACAATGTCGGCGGCTTGCCTGCGCGCATGAACATGAAGCTGGTCGAGCCCTTGCGCGAACTGTTCAAGGATGAAGTCCGCGCGCTCGGCCGCGAGCTCGGTCTGCCGGAGATTTTCGTCGGCCGGCATCCGTTCCCGGGCCCGGGCCTGGCGATCCGGTGCCCCGGCGACATCACGAGAGAGAAGCTCGACATCCTGCGCAATGCGGACGCCGTCTATATCGACGAGATCCGCAAAGCCGGCCTCTACGACCAGATCTGGCAGGCCTTCGCGGTGCTGTTGCCGGTCAAGACCGTCGGCGTGATGGGCGATGGCCGCACCTACGAATACGTCGTGGGGCTGCGCGCAGTCACCTCGACCGACGGCATGACCGCCGACTTCTTCCAGTTCGACATGAAGTTCCTGGGCCAGGTCGCGACCCGCATTATCAACGAGGTCAAGGGCGTCAACCGCGTGGTCTACGATGTGACCAGCAAGCCGCCGGGGACGATCGAGTGGGAGTAGGCAGAGGAAGGCCGCGCGGTCTTATGAAACTGGACTCTGGAGCGCTGCTCGCTGCTCGAACACAAGAATAGATCCGGAAAGGCCGTACTGAAACATCCATGGGGCTTGGCGTATTCATTCATCGGTCAGACTCGATCTACGACGATAGTCCAGCCGAACAATATCAATTTCCCAGCCAGTATCTTGGTCGCGTTGAGGCCTGCGTCGGCGACTGGATAATCTACTATGAACCGCGCAAGGTCACTGAGACACGGGGCTACTTTGCAATTGCAAAGGTTAGTCGGGTCATTCCCGACCCGAGCGTCCCGGGGATGTACGTCGCATTGATTGAGGCTGGAAGCTATCTCGATTTCGCTAATCCAGTCCCTTTCAGCGGAGCGTCGGGACCAATCGAACAAGGCGTGCTCAATGAACAGGGGCGGATTTCTGGGCGAGCTCAATCGGCGGTCCGTCCAATCTCTCCTCACGACTTCAACAAAATAGTCGAGCTCGGGTTCGAGGAAAAGACGCCCCTTCTACCTCGCCTCGACGATGACGTGCCATCGTCTGGTTTTGAAGAAGAACAACAGACTCCCTTTCGCATTGAACAACAGCGCGACCGAATTAGCATCACTGTTTCGAGGGTTTTGCGCGATCGAGTCTTTCGTCGCGTTGTCCTGCGCGCTTATGATGCGCGTTGCGCCATCACGGGACTAAAGCTCATCAACGGAAGCGGGCGAGCCGAAGTTGCTGCGGCCCATATCCGGCCAGTGGAAGCGAATGGCCCAGATATCGTGAGCAATGGGATCGCTCTTTCCGGCACAGCGCATTGGATGTTTGATCGCGGCCTCATTAGTTTGTCCGACGATTTGGAAATATTAATCTCGCGACAGACGAATGACCCGGAAGGGGTTCGATCGCTAATCAATAAATCCGGTCATGCGCGTCCGCCGCGGCGTCCATCGGACCGGCCCCATCCGCATTTCTTAAAGTGGCACCGCGAGCATTGTTTCAAACAATAGGTGTCGGTGAGCCGCACTATAGAATGGGGTGTTTAAGGCCAAGCTGGTTGCGGAACGCAGGCAGGGTGAAGGCCTTCGCCGCCTGGCGACGATCGGCGGCCTTGAAAGCGACCATCCGCGCCCTGCGCCTTAACCGGTAAAAAATTTGCAGGACGATGTCGGCCTCCGAGAACCCCGTTCGTCATTCCCTTGCAAAGCCGATGAGACCGGCTCAAACGAGGAGACAGACAATGCGGGTGATGGTGCTCGTGAAGGCGACCGAAGGCAGCGAAAAGGGTTTTCTCCACACGACTGAGGAGATGGAGATGATGGAGGCGATGGGCCGGTTCAATGATGAGCTGCGCAAGGCCGGGATCCTGCGCGACGGCGACGGCCTCAAACCTTCGTCGCACGGCAAGCGTGTTGCGTTCGATGGTCCCGGCCGTACGGTCATCGACGGGCCTTTCGCCGCAACCCGCGAGCTGGTCGCCGGATTCTGGCTTTGGGAAGTCAAGGACATGGACGAGGCGGTCGCCTGGGTGAAACGCTGCCCCAATCCCATGCTGGGACCGAGCGAGATCGAAATCCGGCCGCTGTACGAGATGGCTGATTTGCAGTGAGGATCTGACAAAGCGCTGTCGAAGCGACCCTGCAGTTTCGCTGCCGACGCTATCTTGCATCGCTCACAGCGTCGGATACGGCCGTCCAGAAGACTATCTCCCGGTACGCATCCACAGTTTCACAATCTATCGCCGCTCCAGGAACCCTCGTCCTTCGAAGATCGCAGGCATCGCCTTCTCGATCCGCGCGGTCCGCGTTCCAGACTGCTTCGCGCCGGCGAAGTGAAACAGGTATCCTCTTTGCCGACCCGGCGTCAGCGCCTCGAACGCGCGCTTGAACCGCGGATCGTTGCGAAACTTCTCCTTCAACTCCTCGGGCACGGGAAACTCCGGGGGCTTCGTTTCGACCTTCATTCCGGCCTTCTCGGCCGCTACCGCCTCGCGCACATAGGCCTTGATGGTGGCCGCCTTCGTCGCAATCTCCTCGGCGCTGGTGAACTTCATCACCCGCGCCGCCTGAACCTGCCCAAGCTGCACCAGCAGCTTCTTCGGGTCCTTCAGCAGCGCACCCTGAAAGAAGCCCAACGCGCAATATTCTTTGAAGCCCTGAATGATGACGACGTTTCTTCCACCCATCGTGTAGCAGGGCTTTCCCCACTTGCACTCCTCTCTTAAGTCAAACCCAGACAAGATCCTTTGTAACTCGGCAATCTCAGCCTGCCACCGCTCTCGATAAGCCATCTCCATGCTGCACCTCCGTTGTTGCAAGTTGCCGTGAGGCTGATGCTCGTTCGAGGGTTGAGTATGTCTAAAATCGGCCGATCGATGTCGATAGTCGCTGAAACCGAGCAGATCGCGTATCGTCGAAATTGGTGTTTGAAATCAAGAGCGCAATTTTCTGACGGATTGGCTTTGCGCCGCCGTGCGATTGTTTAGCTTGATGGCAAGAACCTCGCAATCCAATGCGCGGCACGGCTCGCCATTCGCAGGAACCCCTGAGCGCAACGCCGGTTTTACACGAGTGGCGGTCGCACGCCGCTGACGGAGGTTCTGATGCTTCAGCTAAGGAGGCTGTCCTGGGCGGGGATTGAACTCAGGTCGGGCGACGTGCGCGTGCTGATCGATCCCCTGGAGAATGTCGCGCCGCTCCGCAGCTTCCTGGGCAAGCCGCATGATCCAATTCTCCACATCGAGAGCGACGGACAAACGCATGCGCTCGTCACCCACCGGCACCCCGATCACTTTGATCCCGTTACCCTCAAGCGCGTCGTCGGCCCTTCCGGGACTGCCTTTTGTCCTCGCGCCATCGCCGCAGAGATCGAGGAGAATGGACTTTCGGCACAGGGCATGGATGCTTGGGAGCGGACCGACGAAAACGGCATCGCGGTGACGGCAGTCCCTGCCGTCGACTGGCGTGGTGACGAGCAGCTCTCGTGGGTCATCGAGGCCGATGGTCACCGCATCATTCACTGCGGCGACACCATCTGGCATGGTCAATGGTGGCGCATCGCGCGCGAATTCGGTCCGTTCGACTGGGCCTTTCTGCCGATCAACGGCGTCATCGCGATCTATCCCGGCCTTGAGCCGAGCGGCCTGCCGGCGACGCTGACGCCGAAACAGGCCTGCGTCGCGGCACGCATCCTGCACGCTGCCGCGCTCTGCCCCATACACTACGGCACGTTCAACAATCCGCCGGCCTATGCCGAACAGGATGACGTGATCGGCGCCGTGACGATGAGCGCCGCGGAAGAAGGGGTGAAGCTCAAGCTCGTGACGCCGGGAGAAATGCTGCCGCTCGCGGCGTGAGCGGCATCAAGTCGCGTTCAAGCCAGTTTTTGCCTGTCGGGAGCAGCGGATGAAATTTCAGCGACGCACCGTGTTGAGAGCGGGACTGACGGGCCTGGCGTGGACAGCAATGCGTGGCGTAGCGCCTGCGTCCAATTCTGCAACAAGGTTTGTCTTCCACGTCACCAGTATCGCCGGGGGCATGCTGAATTGGCTGATCGATCGGCGCTACGCCTCCATCACGGCTGAATTGGAGAAACGCGGCTATCCGTCGATGCTCGTCCACAGCTCTGTGAAAGGCTCCGACACGCCCAATGAGGATCGCGCGTCAGCCATTGTCAAAGCGCTTCAGAACGTCACGGATGACGTCGTGATTGTTGGAATATCCAACGAAGGCAACTTCCTGCCGTTGGTTGCAGCGGCACGGCCCATCAAGCGGGTCGTCTATGTCAACGCGGTCATTCCACGTCCCGGGAAAGCGTTCATCGAGGTCTGCCAGACGGAGCAGGTCGCCGTGCCGGGAAGCTATCTCGACAAGCTCCTCAAGGCGTCCCAAAGCATCACGGATGATTTTCTAAAGCTCATCCACGATCCCAACGCGACCAAGGCGCAGCTCAAGGTGATGCAGGACCGCATCGACAGCTCGCGATCCGCTCATATCATGGTCGGCTTCTACGAAGTCTGTCCGCTGAAAGCGCTGCCGAGCGTCGACAATGTGTACGTTTCGGGCTCGGCCGACGGCCAGATCCGGCCAGAGTGGGAGCAGTCGGCGGCGCGTCGGGTCCTGGGCGTCGAGCCGGTTGTCATTTCGGGTGCCGGCCATGCCAACATCTACGCAAAGTATGCGGCTCAGCTCGCGGACGCCTGTGTCAAGGGGCTTTGATGCCGCCGATCGTGCTCACCGAGCCGGGCTCGAAGGCGTGCGGCTTCGGTCCCGCGCTTCACTGCACGTCGAGCACAAGAGCGCCCTCGGCCGCGAGCTCGGCGAGCGAGGCTTGTGGATTGCCGAAATAGAGCGTCGCGGTCATCGGAGGCGCCGCACGAGTGCGAGCGTCAGCGTGAGCAGCCGCGCGAACGCATCGTGCAGCCGCACGCCTGCCGGAGCAGGCTCGATCGTGACTTGGTGCGCGCGCGGCAGATCGGTGAATTGATGGCGATAAACAGTGACGATGTGCTCAAGACGCAGTCGCAGCCGCCGCGCTTCCGCGGCGAGTGCGTCGTTCTCGGCGGCGGCGATCGCCGCCTCGAAGCATTCCTTGATCTCGCTCAGGATGCCGTGTGGACGTCCCGTGCCGTAGAGCTCCTCGTATAATTCCTCGCCACGCGCCTCGAGCTTCTTGTAGTGCGGTTCCTCGGTCATGCGCGGCTCATGTTTTGCTGGTCATCCCTGCCTGGCCCCCCGCCGAGTGGTTCGATCTGATTGTACGCGTTTTGGCTGCGTTGGGTCATACCCGCATTCATCTCATCGCGCTGCCGCAGCATCCGCGCAGCTACGCGACCAGTGCTGCGCCTGCGAGCCCTTGCCGACGACGAATAATGGACACGTTGGATAGCGACATCGTGCAAGCCTCGCTCGATAGAAGGGAAACCTTACCGGAAAGATGGTTGCGCCAAAACCACGATTTTTCGGAGCGAAATCAAGCTGATTTGGCCTGTCCAGCCCTTGCGCGAAAAATATTTTGCTTCCGGTTTTCAGAAAATCATGGTTGTCTTCGCGCATCCCGCCTTCCTTGGGAGGGACGGCTCGCGATCGTCACGGACGTTGGGGGCGGGATGCGATGGACGCTTGGGATGCTCAGCGCGCTTTGCCGCGCGGACGAAAGCATCCTGGCGGACGGCGAAATCGTGTTGTCCTGGCCCCCCGACGCTGGGGTCAAGTCTTGCGGGACGTTTCGCAAGGCGACGGTGGCTAAAAAGCCCGGCACACCGGGGAGACCACGTATAAGCCGTAAACCATTGCGCAGGGAATGCCGGAGTGTGTTCGGTTGTACCTGTGATGACTCGTGTGCGTGCTCAATGCGCGATTTCTGCACACGAGACAGCGGGTGCAACGGCACCCGGCATTCCCTGCGCCCTCCGATCTTCGGAAGGCGTCGAATGAAGCAAGACTCGGGTGCGTTTTGCGCCGCGAGAATGCGGGGCGCTGTGTCTTCGGCTGTTCGCGCTGCTCCCTGAAACTTGCAAAGTCCGTGGCGTGTGCTTCAAATCATGCCACCACAGGTTCAAAAACAAAAATCATGGTGGAGCGATGTCCGGGAGCAAAATTTCACGCCGCGCGCTACTCGCAGGACTAACCACAGCGCCATTCGTCCGCAGCGTCGCCGCGCAAGGTGCGTGGCCGATCCGCTCCGTGCAGGTGATGGTGCCTTATCCGCCTGCCGGCGGCGCCGACACCACCGCGCGGATCCTCTACGCCAAGGTCGGCACGCTGCTGGGCCAGCAGTTCGTCATCGAAAATCGCGGCGGGGCCGGCGGCACCATCGGTGAAGCCGTGGTCGCGAAAGCGGCCCCCGACGGCTACACCATCCTGCATGACGGCACCGCGTATTCGGTCAACGGCGCGCTCTATCCGCACCTGCCGTTCGACTACAACGGGGATTTCGATCCCGTCGCCCTGGTGTCGCTGGTGCCGAATATTCTGGTGGTGACGCCATCGGTACCGGTGAAGACGATGGCTGATGTCATCGCCTATGCCAAGGCGGCTCCCGATGGCATCGACATGGCGTCCTCCGGCAACGGCACGCTGCAGCATTTGTCGCTGGAGATGTTCCGCTTCATGACCGGGACCAAGGTGAACCATGTCCCGTATCGCGGCGGCGGCCCGGCGCTGAACGACGTCATGGGCGGGCAGGTGAAGTTTTTCTTTGCCAACGGCTCGTCGGTCGTCGGCCTGATCCAGGGCGGCAAGCTCAAGGCGATTGCCCATACCGGCAAGGGCCGTCTGAAAAGCCTGCCCGATATTCCGCCGGTGTCGGACACGCTGCCCGGCTTCGAGGCCTATGAATGGAACGGCGTGTTCGTGCCGCATGGCACGCCGCCGGTCGCCGTAAGCACGCTCAACGGCGCGATCAACAAGGCGATCGGCTCGCCTGACGTCAAGGAGCGGTTCGAGCAGCTCAATATCGACAGCCGGCCGAACACGCCGGACGAGTTCCGCGCCTTCGTCAAGGACCAGATGGAGCGTTGGGGCAAGGTGGTGAAGCAAGCCAACATCAAGCTGGGTTAGGTCGTCGATGTCAGGAGCTGGAGTGTCAGGAGCTGGCAGCATGGCCGCGCGGACGACGCCTCAAAAATATTCAGCGGCCGCGGGCTTCTACCTGTCGGTTCCGGCCGACTCCCTTCGTCTTGTACCTAGTGAGAGCTCTACGGGAGACCAAAAATGACCAATCCTCGCTATCGCTGGGTGATCGTCGCGGCCGGGGGCCTGCTTGGCTGTGTCGCCATCGGCGGCATGTTTTCGCTGCCGGTCCTGCTCCGGCCCATCACACACGATACCGGCTGGTCGGTTACGGGCGTGTCCAGCGCCATGACCATCGGCTTTCTTGCCATGGCGCTGACCAGCATGGGCTGGGGCACCTTGTCCGACAAGCTGGGGCCGCTGCCGGTGGTCTTGACCGGCTCGACCCTGATCGCGGTCAGCCTCGCGCTCGCGAGCCGCGCGACATCGCTGATCGAATTTCAATTCATCTTCGGCATCATGGTAGGCGGTGGGGCGGCCGCCATCTTCGCGCCGATGATGGCGACAGTCACCGGCTGGTTTGAGACACAACGCAGCCTCGCCGTGTCGCTGGTCTCGGCCGGCATGGGGATGGCGCCCATGACGATGTCGCCGATGGTTGCCCGGCTCGTCTCGCATTATGACTGGCGGGTCACGATGCTGATCCTGGCCGGCGTCGTCGCGTCGATCATGATCCCGATCTCGCTCTTCGTGCGACGACCGCCGGCGCTTAGCGCGGGGCCCGTTGCCCCGTCCGCCGTTGCCGCGCCGCAAGTGGAGATGACGCGAGCACAGGCGCTGCGCTCACCGCAATTCATCATCCTGATCCTGACCAATTTCTTCTGCTGTGCGACCCATTCGGGCCCGATCATCCACACCGTGAACTATGCCATCAGTTGCGGCATTCCGCTGGTTGCGGCGGTCACGATCTACAGCATGGAGGGGTTTGCGGGATTGTTCGGCCGCATCGCCTTCGGCATCGCCGGCGACCGCCTTGGCGCCAAGCGCGTGCTGGTGGCGGGCCTGCTCGCCCAGGCGTTCGGCGCGCTCGGCTATGTGTTCGTGCGCGAACTCAGCGCGTTCTACGCGGTCGCCGCGTTGTTCGGCTTCATCTATGCCGGCACCATGCCGCTCTACTCGGTGCTGGTGCGCGAGAACTTTCCCTTAAGGATGCTGGGCACCATCATCGGCGGCACCGCGATGGCGGGCAGCCTCGGCATGGCGACCGGACCGCTCGCCGGCGGCCTGATCTACGACACGTTCGCGAGCTACGCCTGGCTCTATATCGGCTCATGGGCCTTCGGACTTGGGGCGTTCCTGATCATCTTGATGTTCAGGCCGTTTCCCAAGGCCGTTGCCAACACCGAAGCTCAGATCGTGCCGGCGCCAGCATAGGAGGTATGTTCCTCATCCCACGGCAAAAGGAGACAGACTGTGGCAGCATACTCGACAGTTTTCTGTCGAGGATGCTGCCAATGGCACGGGTGCGCTGTATCACCGAGATGGGCATGGGCGTCGACGTCCACGGCAAGGATGCCACCAAGGCGGCGAGGCGCGCGGTGTCGGATGCGATCAGGCATTCGAACCTCAGCTTCGTCCGCCTGTTCGGCAAGACGCCGCACGACATGTTCGTGGACGTCACGATCGGCGTGCCTAATCCCGACGGCGTCGATACGGCTGCGGTGGCGAAGGAGCTGCCCTATGGCACCGTGAAGGTGACGGCGGTGAAGGGCGGACTGGAAGTGCCGGCGGAGCAGGGCGGCGATTCCATCCTGATCGCCAATGCCGCCGTCGTGGTCAGCCTCGACGACGGCAAGTAGCACCGCTAGGCCGCACGAATGCGCCCGACAAAGGCGCGGATCTCGCGGCGCATATCCTCGAAGCGCCCGCGCATTGCGGTCGAATATTGCTGCACCTCGCGCGCGGCCTGATCGGTACCGCTCATCGACTTCGCGACCTCGGTGATCGCCTGCGTGATCGCCCGGGTCTGCTCGGCGGTGACCGTGGTGTTGCGGCTGATCTCGGAGGTCGCCGCATTCTGCTCCTCGACTGCGGCCGCGATGGTGCCCGCGGACTCGTCGAGGCCGTTGATGGAGGTGGAAATCGCGCGGACCGCGTCGACCGCCGCGCGTGTCGCCTCGCGCACGGCCTCGATATTTCTGCGGATATCTTCGGTCGCCTTGGTGGTCTGGCTCGCCAGCGCCTTGACCTCGGAGGCCACAACCGAAAAGCCGCGGCCTGCCTCGCCGGCACGGGCGGCCTCGATCGTTGCGTTGAGCGCGAGCAGGTTGGTCTGTTCGGCAATGCTGTTGATGATCTCGATGATCTCGCCGATGGCCTCCACGCTGTCCGACAGCGCCGCCACGCGCTGCTCGGTTTGGGAGGATGTACTCCGCGTCTGGCGTGCGATATCGCGGGTCATGTGGATCTGGCGGCCGATCTCATTGATGGAGGCCGAAAGCTCTTGTGCCGCGGAGGCTACCGTCTGCACATTCTGCGCGACCGATGCCGCCGCGCCGTCGACGCGCTCGGTCCCGGCGGCCGAAGCCTCGGCGCTCTTGGAGAGCTGTGCGACGGTGGTCGCGGTTCGCTCGACCTCGGAGAACAGCGATTCCACGACCGAGCCGACGGCGGCATCGAATTCGTCGGCGACGCGCGTCATCGCGTTGCGCTGGTCGATCTTGGCCTGCTCTTCCGCATCGTGCTGAAGCGCGCGGAGCGATTCGGTCTCCTTCATCTTGCCGCGGAACTGCAGGAATGCGCGCGCAAGCCGTCCGATCTCGGTGTTGCTGTGGTCATCGGCGACTTCGGTGTCAAAACGTCCTGCGCCCAATTCCTCCAGCGCCTTGATCGTCCGGTTCATGGGGCCGGTGATCGAGCGGCCGAGCAACACCGTGAAGATCACGCTGAGCACAAGGGCGGCGATGACCCCGCCCGCGATCCACGTGGCCCGGTCGTAAAACTTCGCGTTGACGTCATCGATGAAGACGCCGGTCGTCACGATCCAGTTCCAGTGCTTGTCGAAGGCGCTGAGAAACAGCTTTGGCGTATCGTTGACCGTGGAGCCCGGCCGTCGTCCGATGAAAACGGTGAAGCCCTGCAGCGGAGGCGCGGTCGTCGCGGCATTCAGGTAGCCGATGTAATTAAGGCGCGCCTTATCCTTAAGCTGCAGCATGTTGTGGCCGAGATTGCCCGGCCGCGTCGGATGCATCTTCAGGATGCCGTCGCGGTCGAAGACAAAGAAGTAGTTCTTGCCGTCGAAATTCATTCCGGCCAGCACGGCAAGGGCGGTCTTCTGCGCTTCCTCGAGCGGCATCTTGCCTTCGGCGGCGAGATCGCCGTAGCGGTTGACCGTGTTGAGCGCGGTCTCCACCAGCGCCCGCAGCTTGGCCTTGCGGTCCTCGAACATGCCGGAGCGCATGTCGAGCAGCATGTAGGTCGTCATGCCCACCAGCACGGTGGAGAAGACCGTCGTGATGAGAAGCAGCTTCCGGCCGAGGGTGAGTTTGCGCAGCATTTCCAGGTACCCGTTAAGGTTTTGCTATCATTAACGCTATTGGACGTTGCGAAACGGTTAAGTATGCGGCTGTTTTGGCGCAATCGGCCCATGCATGTTGATATGGGGTCGAGCGGAGCGGGTAGCGGAATCGGGGTTGCAACCTGTGCGGGCTTCGCAGGCCGCTTTTTATGGCTATATGGCTCTGAGCTTGTTTGGGGAGAGGGGACATGGACGCCAAAACCCGCAACTTTGCCAATGTGCGCGCTGCGATGCAGCGTTACGTGGATCAGGATATCCTCGCGGGCGTGTCCTGGTCCGTCCTGCGCGGCCGCGACGTCGTCGACGAGCAGTGCGTGGGTTTCGCCGACCGCGAGGCCAGGATCGCGCTTCGCCCGGACCACATCTTCCGCGCCTTCTCCAACACCAAGATCTTTGTCACCTGCGCGATCATGCTCCTGGTGGAGCAGGGTCGGATCGGCCTCGACGACCCGGTCGAGGCATTCCTGCCGCAGCTTGCCAACCGCAAGGTGCTGAAGGCCGGCGCGCAGAGTCTCGCCGATGTCGAGCCGGCGAGGAGCCCGATCACGATCCGCCAGCTTCTCACCCACACCTCCGGCCTCGTTTATGGGCTCTTTGATCCCGGCTCGGTGCTGTTCAAGGCCTATAACGAGGCGAGGGTGCTCAATCCACTGACGCCCTTGACCGACCTCATCGACAAGCTCGCGGACCTGCCGCTTTCCTATCATCCCGGCACGTCCTGGGACTATTCGGTAGCGACAGACGTGCTCGGCCGGGTCGTCGAAGTCGTTTCGGGCAAGCCGCTCGATGCCTTCTTCAAGGCGCACATCTACGACCCGCTCGGCATGACTGATACCGGCTTCTTCGTGCCCGAAGCCGAGCGGGGCCGGCTCGTCGCCTATTATCGCGGCGCGGATGTGCTGGACCCGACAAAGCCGGGCCTGTTCCGGAACGACGACAAGCCGTACCCGCAAGCCTATCGCAGGCCGCTCCCGCGGTTGTCGGGCGGCGGCGGGCTCGTCAGCACCATGCCGGACATGCTCGCGCTGGTGCGCGCGCTGCTGCCGGGGCCGCACAGCTTGCTGAAGCCCGAGACGATCAAACAGATGATGACGAACCAGCTTCCGCAAGGCCAAACCATCCGCTTCGCCACGCGCGGCCCCGTCCCCGGCAAGGGGTTTGGCCTCGGCGGCGCCGTCACCTACGCCCCGATGCCGTTCGATCCGCCGAACTCAAAGGGCGAATTCCAGTGGGGCGGCCTCGCCGGCACGCATTGGTGGGTTTGCCCCGGGGCCAATACCGCCGGCGTGCTGATGGCCCAGCGCGAGATGGCGTTCTGGGATCCGTTCTTCTTCGAGTTCAAGCGGCTGGCCTACGAGGCGGTCGGCGCGGTGTGAGCGAAATCTCAGCCTCTCTTGCGCGAGCCGCCGCGTTTGCCGTCGCTCTCGATCCGCGTCCTGCGCGCATCGCCCGATCGGCTCTTCACGTGATCGATGAACGCCCGCAGCTTCGGCAGCACCTGGCGCTTGCCGGGATGATAGAGATACACGCCCGGCAACGTCGGCACGAACGGCTCCAGCACGTACACAAGCCTTCCGGCGTCCACATGTTGGTGGGTGACCGGTTCCGGCACTTGCGCGAGCCCAACGCCTTCGAGCGCGGCACCGAGCATGGTCGGAACGTCGTTGGCGATGAGGGGCCCCTTGACCGCGACCTCGATGGCGCGGTTGCCTTCCTTGAGCGACCATAGCGCCAGCGCACCATTGGATCGCCGCAAGCGTATGCAGGCGTGATGGCGCAAATCGTCGGGGCGCTCGGGGCGGCCGGCGCGTTCGAGATAGGCGGGGCTGCCGACGACGACGAATCGAAGCGGCGGCGTCAGTGGCACCGCGACCATGTCGGGGGCGATGAACTGGCCGAGCCGGATGCCGGCGTCAAACCCGCCGGCCGCGAGATCGACCAGCTCCTCGCTGGCCGCTATCTCGACTTCGATGTCGGGATAGGCCTGACAAAACGAAGCGATCAAGGGCTCGAGCAGGATCGGCACCACCGCGCGCGGCACCGAAAGGCGCAGCAAGCCGGCCGGCCGCTGTCCAAGGTCGCGCGCGAGCTGGCTGGCGGCAACCAATTCCTCGAAGGCGGGCTTGGCACGCGACAGGAAGCGCTCGCCGGCTTCGGTGAGGCCGACGCTGCGTGTGGTGCGCACGAACAGCGCTGCACCGACACGCACTTCCAGCGCGCGCACCGCCTGGCTGATCGCAGACGGCGTGACCCCGAGCTCGGTGGCCGCCTTGCGAAACGAGCGGTGCTGCGCAACGCTCAGCGCCGCCTCCACGCCATCGAGCGCGCCTTGCCGGACTGTGAAGTTCTGCTTCATGGCCTGTCGATATTATCGCCAATAGTCGGTCACGTGAAGCGAGACTAGCTTTGACTCGCAAAACAGGAGTCACCGACATGAGCGATGGGATTGAGGGCGTGCGCGACCATTATCGCGCGACCGGCCTGACCGGGCGGCTGAAGACGGCGCTGGCGCCGCTGGGTCCGGAGGATCAGCGGCTCACACCGCAGCAACTGGCTGCGCTTGATCACTTCCACACGCGAGGACTTTTGGCCACCGCGGAGCTCAGCAAGCTCGCTGCCATCGCTTCCGATGCGGCCGTGCTGGATGTCGGCTCCGGCGTCGGCGGGCCGGCGCGGTTTGTGGCGGCGACCTTTGGCTGCCAGGTGACGGGCGTCGATCTTTCCGAGCCCTTTGTCGACGCCGCGCGTTATCTGACCGAGCGCACCGGACAAGGCGGGCAGGTATCATTCCAAACCGCAAGCGCGCTGGAGCTTCCCTTCGACCACGGTCGCTTTGACGTCGTCCTGCTGCAGCACGTCGCGATGAACATCGCGGATCGCGCGGGGCTTTATCGCGAGATCCGCCGCGTGCTGAAACCGGGCGGCCGGTTTGCGACCTACGACGCCGTGCTGAAGGGCGGCGAGCCGCATTATCCTGTGCCCTGGGCGCGAACGCCGGCGACCAGCTTTCTGTTGAGCGCGGAAGCCACGCGCGTGGCGATCGAGGAGGCCGGCTTCCGCGCACTCGTCTTTCAGGACGACAGCGAGACCGCCAACGCCTGGTTTGCGAAAGTGCGTGCCGCCGGTCCCCCGCCGTCGCCTAATCTCGGCGTGGTGATGGGACCCGAGTTCGCGCAGCTCACCACCAACCTCGCCAAGAATATTGCCGAAGGACGGATCGGCATCCTGACGGCCGTGTTCGAAGCCGTCTCCACCAACGCCTGAAAGGAGGCGAGCATGTCAACGGCAACCGTCTTCGATATCCACCTCGCTGTCGGCTACGTCCCGTGGCTGTTGTGCTTCTTCGTGTACATCCTGCCCTGGCTCAAATTGATGGACAGGTTCGAGGCGCACCGCGCCATCGCCACCTTGCATAGCTTCCGCTTCTTCGGGCTTGTGTTCCTCGTTCCCGGCGTCATCGGCCCCAATCTGCCGGCCGGCTTCGCCAGCTTTGCCGCCTATGGCGACTTCGCAACCGGGCTCCTGGCCATGGCGGCACTGCTCACCGCGAGGATGCGCCCGCTGTTCTGGGCGTTCGCTACTGCTTTCAACCTCGTGGGCATAGCCGACATTCTCGTCGACTATTATCACGGCGTGCAGCTCGGCCTCGGGGCGCTGGCGGGAGAACTGGGTGCGACCTATGCGATCCCGATCATCTATGTGCCGATCCTGATGATCACGCACGTACTCGCGCTCAACTGGCTGGCGCGCTCGGTGCTGGCACCTTCACGCGCGAACGGAGTGGCGGCCGCGCTCTAGGCAAGATCAATTCGTACCCGTTCGCCACTCCGGCACCCTCGGGACGTCGGGGTCGAGGAAATCCCAGCCATAGCCGCGTGCCGTGTAGAAGACGGCGCCGGGCTTGAACGCCGAGGCGTCATCGAGGCTTCCGACATAGATGCCGATCATGTCCGGAACCTGGTCCGGCTTGTTGTAGATGGAAACGCCGCAGGCAGGGCAAAAGCCCTTGCTCTTGGTGGCACCTCGGTCGCTGGTTCGCGCGATCTCGCGGACGGCGCCTGAAATCTCGAATGCGTTGCGCGGGAAAACGAATACAGAGCTGTGTCCGCCGCCGGAATCCATCTGGCAATCGCGGCACTGGCACTGAAAGGCGCGAACAGGTTCGGCCTTGATGGTGTAGCGCACCGCGCGACACGAGCAGCCGCCTGAAAACCCCATGATCGATCCTCCCCAAAAAGCGCGCCGAACTCCGAAGGTGCGCTTTTTGACCTAGTCGCAACGCTTCGCCTGCGCAAGACGCGCGAGGGCCAGATGCCGCGCGCTTCGCCAGATTGGCGGCAGTCGGCAGCATGGCGTGCCAAATGGCCGCACCAACCAAAATAACGCCGCGAGGGTGTCGGATTTAGCTGCACAGCATCGTCCTTGGACCACGTGCAATTCGCAGCAAGGAGGCTCCCGTGCCATATGTCGATGGTTTTGTGATCCCAGTGAAAAAGGACAACATCGAGGTCTACAAGGAGCATGCGCGGAAAGCCGGCGAGGTCTGGAAGGAGCACGGCGCGCTCGATTTTGTCGAATGTGTCGGCGACGACGTCCCCTATGGGGTCTTGACCTCGTTCCCGCGCGCGGTGCAGGCGAAGGATGACGAGGTCGTGATCTTCTCCTGGATTGTCTACCGCTCGCGCGCGGAGCGCGACGCGGTCATGGACAAGGTCATGGCCGATCCGCGCCTGAAGGGCGATATGCCCTTCGACGGCAAGCGCATGATCTTCGGCGGTTTCGAAATGCTTTTGAAGTTGTGAGAGTGGGACGCGGCTGAATACTCGCGCGAGCGGCGCTGTCAGAAGTGATGCACGCCCAGCGCCGAGAAGGCGCCGTCGTGGGTGTCGTGGCCGTCCATGGTCGGTTGCCCGAGGAAGCCGAGCTGCAACGGCAGCGGATGAAGAAGAGCGGTCGGTACCGCGCCCGCGGTATCGAGGAGCGGGATCATGGGCTGGGCGTGGTCGGGCGCGTGCTGGGCCGTGTCGCTTGGCGGCCCGAGAATGTCGGTTACCAGCGGTTGGACGACGGCGGTGACGGAAGAATCGTGAACGAGATTCGACACCAGGCCGGTCACGCCGTCGGTGAGATGATTGATCGTGCCGGTCAGGGTCGACGTGACCTGGTCGATCGTCCCCGTCACGGCTGACGTCACGTGATTGATCGCGCTCGTCAGCGACGCCGTCAGTTGACCGAGCGTGCCGGTGACATCCGAGATTGCATGCGACACGGTCGCTTGCAGGCCGTCGACCACGCTCGCGACCGGATCCGTCGTCGCGGGAACGGAAGCCACCGTCTCCGCGGACGACGGCGCGCTTGTGATGCCGTGGCTGCCGCTGGCGTCGTGCGACAAGGTTCGATCGGCCGCGGTGTCGAGTCCGGAGAGCAGGGGAGACGAGAGCGCGACGTGCGTGGCGGACGGCTCAGTGAGGAGGGACGCCTCCGTTGCGACCTGGTGCGGTTCGTGGGCCGGCTCGGCGGCGGCGTGAACCGTCGTGGCGGTCTCCGGCGGTTGCGCCTCGCTCGAATCGGGATGTCTGCCCTCATGATGAGCGTCTGCCGGAGCGGTTTCATTCGACATCGGCTCGGGAGCGGCGGATGGCGGCACGGGTTCAGGCGCAGGCCGCTCGTGCTGCAGATGAGGCTCGAGGCGGGACGTTGCTTCCGCCTCGTTCAGGACGGCCAGCAGGGTTGTGAAGAAGGCAGCCGTCTCGGCGGACGCAATCTGCCGCGCGGTTTCGGCCTCGTGCGCCCGCCGGGAATTGCCTTTGTCGGAAATGGCCATGGCAGCGCCTCTCCCTCAGTGCTCGCGGAACGCGCGCGTGATCTCGTCGCGCAGCGGACCGAGCAGATACTCGAACAGCGTGCGCGGGCGTGTCGGCACGATGACCTCGGCCGGCATGCCCGGCTGCAGTTCGATATGCGATTTCTTTACGTCATCGGCGTCGAGCGCGACCTCGACCGCGTAATAGCCGGCCGAGGATTTGTCGTCGGTCAGGCGGTCGGCCGAGACGGTCTTCACGGTGCCATAGAGGCGCGGGCGTTCCACATAGTTGACGCCGGTGAGCCGGACCTCGGCGCGACGGCCGGTCGTGACATCGTTGATGTCGGACAGATTCAGCTTCGCATCGACGATCAGCGGATTGTCCGACGGCACGATGTCCATCAGCTTGGCGCCGGGCTGAATCACGCCGCCTTCGGTGAAGACGTCGAGGCCGACCACCGCGCCGGTGGCGGGTGCCGTGATGCGCGTGCGTGTGACCACGTCGGTCGCGGCGTCGATCTTGGGCCCGAGCTCGGCGAGCTTGGTCTCCGTCGAGCGGAGCTGGTCGGTGATCTCGCTGAGCCGCGCGCGCTTTGCCTTGGCGATCTCGAGCTCGTTCTGCGCGATCTGCTGCTGCATGCCAGCGATATTGGCCTCTTGCCCGCCGATGTCGGCCTGCAGCTTGGCGTCCTCGCGCTGCAGCGCGAGGATCCGCGTCTTCGGCGTATAGCCCTGCTCGAACAGATGCTGCGCGCCGGTCATCTCGTCGGCGAGCAGTTCGCGCTGCTTTTGCGTGCCGGTGAGTTGCGCCTGGGTGCCGCCGATCTGCGCCTTCAATTCCTCGATCTTGCCCCGCAGCACGGCGGTCTCCGTCTCGAACTGATGGTTTCGCGCCGCCATCATCGCGGTTTCGTTGGCCATGGCCTGGCGGACGGCGGGCTTGTCGCCCCGCGCGCGCAGGTCATCGCCAAAATCAGGCGCATCGCGCCCGTCGCGTTCGGCGATCAGCCGCGCCTCGGTGGCGAGCGCGGCGTCACGGTCTGCCGTCAGCACTTCGAGCTTTGCGCGCTGGTCGCTGTCGTCGAGCACGATCAGGAGCTGTCCTTTCTCGACATGCGCGCCTTCACGCACCAGAAGCTGGCGGATCACGCCGCCGTAGGGGTGCTGCACGCTTTGCCGCCGCCCTTCGACCTGCAGGTTGCCACTCGCGATCGCAGCACCCGAGATCGGCGCAAGCGTGCCCCAGATGGCCATCGCGGCGGCAAACGCTGCGACCACACCCGCGCCGAGCAGGGCCGGCCGTTCGGGGCGGGAATAGGCGGCGCGGTCGCCGGGCCGTTCAAACTGGTCGCCGACAGCGCTCATGCGGCGCCCCGGGCGGCCGCCTGCTGCTGCAAGGCATGGTAGATCTCGCCGGGCGGGCCGAGCATATCGAGCAGGCCGTTGCGCAGCACCATCATCACATCGACGATGTCGAGGATGGTGGTGCGGTGGGTGATGACGATGACGGTCGCGCCCTCGGACTTTGCCTGCAGGAGCGCCGCCTTCAGCGCTTCCTCGCCGGGCGCGTCGAGATTGGCGTTGGGCTCGTCGAGCACGAGCAAGGGCGGCCGGCCGAGCAGGGCGCGGGCCAGTGCGAGGCGCTGACGCTGCCCGCCGGACAGGCCGACGCCACTCGCGCCAAGCCGTGTGTCATATTGCCTGGGCAGGTCGAGGATCATCTCGTGAATGCCGGCGCGCTTGGCCGCGTCGATGATCTCCTCGGTCGAGGCATCGCCGAAGCGGGCGATGTTCTCGCGCACGGTGCCGGCGAACAAGCCGACATCCTGCGGCAGGTAGCCGACATTGCGGCCGAATTCCAGCGGATCCCAATGGGCGTAATCGAGGCCGCCGAAGCGCAGCCGCCCGCCTGCAGGCGCAATCGCGCCGACCAGCATGCGCGCCAGCGTGCTTTTGCCAGAGCCGCTTGCCCCGACAATGCCGAGCGCCTGGCCGCCTTTGAGCTCGAATGAAACGCCCTTGATCACCGGCTCGGGGCGCGCTGGCAGACTACAGGTCACGTCGCGCATGTCGATGGTGTTGCGGATGCGCGGCACGATGGTGTGCGGTGGCGTCAGGTCGATCGCGGTGAGCAGGTCGCGCACTTCCACATACGCTTCGCGCGCGCCGATGAATTGCTTCCAGGTGCCCACCGCCTGCTCGACGGGCACCAGTGCCCGGCCCATGACGATGCTGGCGGCGAAAATCGTCGCGGGTGCGATGGCGTGATCGATCGCAAGCCAGGCGCCGGTGCCCAGCATCAGAGATTGCAAGAGCAGGCGAAAGAAGCGGATCGAGGAGGTCATGATCGCATTCTTGTCGCTGGCATAGGCCTGCTGCACCAGCATCGATGAACGCTGGCTCTGCCAGTTGCGCTCCACCGCGGGCTGCATGCCCATGGCACGGATGACGTCGGCATGGCGCAGCACATTCTCGGTGAAGATGTAGGATTGGTTGCCGGCCGCCTCCGCCTGCTTCATCGGCTCGCGGGTCAGGACCTCGTTGAGGCCGGCCAAACCCAGGAGCAGGATCGCGCCGAGGGTCGCGACGATGCCGAGCAGCGGGTGGATGAAAAACAACAGCATGAGGTAGATCGGAATCCACGGCAGGTCGAAGGCGAAATAGATGCCGGGACCGGTCACGAAGGTGCGGAACTGATCGAGATTGCGGAGCTGCTGCGCGCCGCGCGATGCCCCGCGCTCGGCTGCGCGTACGACGAGCGCCTCGAACACGCGTCGCGAAAGCTCTTCGTCGAGCCTGAGCCCGCAGCGGATCAGGATCCAGGCGCGCACGGAATCGAGCAGCGCCATGGTCAAGAGCGCGATGGCGAGGATCAGGGTGAGAAGGACGAGTGTGGAGATGTTCTCGTTGAGCAGGACGCGGTTATAGACCTGCATCAGATAGAGCGGCGAGCTCAGGTACAAGAGGTTGATGCCGCTCGAGAACAGGCCCGCCCAAAGGAAGTGCGGCCAAAGTGCGATCAGAGCCTCACGAACGTCATCGCTTTGACGCGCAGGTGTAACGGTTTCGTCAAGAACCGCGGACGAAGTCAAAGCCATTTGGCGGATCCCCAAATCGAAAAGGCGAAGTCACGAGGCACGAAGCGCCGCTCCGAGGTCGGCGGCGGAATCAGCAATGGTGGCGTGGGGATGTCTCCCCACGCCGCCTGTCGCGCGATTTTGGGGGATCAAACGAGTCCGTTGAGCAGGCCGCCCAGGTCGAGGTGACCGACATCGGCAGCGGCGCCGACCATGGTCGGAAGGCCAACTGAAGCATCGACGCCGGCGGTTCCGAGGCCGAGGTGGACGCTCGGAGCGGTTTCGACGACCGCACCAAGGTCCAGCGTATGCGACAAATCTACCGTGCCACTCGCGCCTGCTGTTGCACTTCCACTCGCACTGGCACCGCCAGAGAGCAATCCGGTCCCGGCGCCGAGCAATCCATCGACAGTGCCGAGCAGGTTTCCGAGTAGAGCCATGGGAACTCCTTTTTGGGTTGGTTTTGGTTGAAGCGACAGAACAGTCGCTGCCCAAGAAGTCACAAGCTTCGGAAAAGTTGCGGACTCACATGCGGCCATTTGGTGCTCATTTGGTGCGCGAGGAACCCGAACGGAATCGGCGCGGATTTCACTTGCGACGACGAAGCCCGCTAAAGCGGATCGAAGCCGGCCATTCCGTTGAAGGCGAGACGCCTGAGCACGGCATCGACTTCGACAGGCGGCAGCTTCGCTCCGCCTTCCAGCCACCATGTGATGACGGCCATGGTGGCGCCGACGAGATACTGGATGACGAGTTCGCGCGGCACAGTGGGGTGGCGATCGCGCCACCAAGCCGCCGAAAGTTCGCACCGGAGCAGATCGGAGAGCACCTCGCGAACCTTTTCGCGCGCGACACCGACACCACGATCGCCGAGGCGTTCGTGCAGGTGGAAATGATCGCGGGCGTGCTGCAGCAGGCTCAAGCTGAAGGCAAGGCGACCGGCGCCGGATGCCCCATCGCCGAATGCCGCATCGCGAGATTCTTGGCGTCCTGATTGATGCTGTCTCGACATGACGGCGAGCTGCCGCAAGGGACCGAAGCCGCTGCGCATGAGGTCATCCTTGGTGGCAAAGTGGGCGTAGAATGCCGAACGGCTGACGCGCGCTCGCTTGCAGATGTCCTTGACGGCGATAGCCTCGTAGCTCATGTCCGCAATCAGGGATTTCAACGCTTCGTGGAGCTTTGCGCGCGTGCGGACCGCGCGGCGGTCCACGGAACACCTTGCTGTCGTCTGATCGTTCATCGCCGGACCTCGAAATTCATGGGATGCCGCACATGTGAGGCGGTTTGTCCGGCAAAACTGCTCGGCACGCGTTGATCAATAACATATCTCACCAGGCATCCTGCGTCTTCCATGGGGTGAACGGCATGACAAGCATCAGCGATCACAAGCCTCCGCCCGGCCTTATCCTGCATCGGGCCGCCTTTTATGATTTTGGCGTCTGGCTGATGCTGCTCGGACAGGAGCGGGCGTTTCGCGAGAGGATGTTGGAACCAGCGCGGCTTGGGGGTGGCGAGTCGGTGCTGGACATCGGCTGCGGAACCGGGAGTCTGGCGATGGTGGCCAAGCGTCAAGTCGGGCCGGACGGCAAGGTCGTGGGCCTCGACGCGTCTGCCGAGATGTTGGCGAGGGCCGCCTACAAGGCCGGCAAGGCTGGGCTCGATGTGACGTTCAAGCAGGCTGCGGCCCAGAGCTTGCCGCTACCGGATACAGAGTTCGATGTGGTGACTGCGACCTTGATGTTGCATCACCTGCCCGGAAAGGCGCGCGAGCAGTGCGCGCGGGAGATCAGCAGGGTGCTGAAGCCGGGAGGGCGCGTACTCGCCGTCGACTTTGCAGCACCGGCGCGCAAGCGATGGTGGGCTCTGCGCAGCCCGCATCGCCACGGCCATGTCACGCTTGAATCAATGGTCGCCATTCTGGAAGCTGCGGGGCTCAAGGTCGTGGAGACCGGCGCGATCCGCCGGAACCTGGGCTTTGCTCTGGCAACGAGATCCGGCTGACCTGTCGTGCTTTGTCGATCCGAACAAGATGATGGCGGTGGTGCGCCGCGCACACATCGCTGGGTCGTCGCGATCGGAGCGATTGGGCTGATCGCGGCTCACGGATTGGTCCTGCGATATGTCCTGTCGCACGCCGCGATCTCGATGACGCTCGCTGCCAGCGTATTCATCTTGATTCTCGTCAAGCACCTGGGACTATTAGGCGCGGCGTTTGCCGCCCTGAGGAGATTTTGGCGGGATCCAGGATGAGCGCGGCGGAGATCTGCATCACGCCCGAAGACCCGAGGCAGGCGGATGTGAAAGGCCTGATTGCGGAAGCGGACGCCATGCTGCAAGCGCTCTATCCCTCCGAAAGCAATCACCTGGTGGATGCGGAAGCGCTTGCCGCGTCCGGTGCCGTGTTTCTCGTCGCGTGGCGCAATGGCGAGCTTCTCGGATCGATCGCATTTCGCCTCATCGCTCCCGGGCACGCCGAGATGAAGCGGTTGTTCGTGCGTGAGAAGGCGAGGCGATCTGGCCTTGGCCGGCGCTTGCTCGCGGCGCTGGAGGAGGCTGCACGGCAGCGGCAGATCGGGCGCATCAGTCTCGAGACTGGAATCAGGCAGCCTGAGGCGATCGCCCTCTATCGCGCCTTCGGCTATCAGGATTGCGCGCCGTTCGGCAGTTACAAGCCGGACCCGCTCAGCCTGTTCATGACCAAGCGTTTGTAGGCCGGCCATTGCTGCGCGGCCGCCAACCGTGAGTCAAGCATGGAAATTTTAGTGTTGACTTTCGTTAGTGCAGACTTACATTCCGGGCCGCGCGATCGCGATCGCGCAGGACGGATTGCCGTGATGATCAACGCTGAGCGGGCTCTCGATGCGCTGGGCGACCGGACGCGGCGTCGCGTGTTTGCACGACTGCGCCACCGCACCTGCTCGGCCGGAGAGCTCGCGCAGGGGATGGGCGTGACGCGATCGGCCGTCTCGCAGCATTTGCAGGTGCTCAAGGCCGCTGGCCTTGTGGTGGTCACGGCCGACGGCACGCGGCGGCTCTATCAGGTGGACCGGCGCGGCGTCGATGCGCTGCGCCGATGGCTCGATGGTTTCTGGGATGAAACACTGGGCGCGTTCAAGGAAGCGGCTGAGCGGGTGGCAGCGAAGGCAAGGAGGTCGTGATGGCGGAAGAGATCATTCTGAACTGGACCGACCCGAACAGCGTCCGCAAGCGCATCCACGTGCGCGCCCCGCAACAGGTGGCGTGGCAGGTGTTCACCGAGCAGATGGGAACATGGTGGCCGCTCGCCGTGTACAAGATCGGCAAGGCCAACGCCGTCGACGCCGTCATCGAGCCGCGCGTCGGCGGCCGATGGTACGAGCGCGGCGACGACGGAAGCACGTGCGACTGGGGCCGCGTGCTGGTCTGGGAGCCGCACTCGCGCCTGGTGCTGAGTTGGGACATCAACGCCGACTTCCAGTACGACCCGAAGCTGCAGACGGAAATCGAGATAAAGTTCATTGCCGAGAAGGACGGCTCGACGCGCGTCGAGCTGGAGCATCGGCGCCTCGATCGCTTCGGCGAGCGTCGCGAGGAGATGCGCAACGTGTTCGACAAGACCGGAGATTGGGGCAAGCTGCTCGTCTCGTTCGCGCAGACCGCGGAAGCTTCGGCAAAGGGCTAGAGGGACATCGGCATGCCCTTCTACACCGCAATCGTCACTTTGCTCGCTGTCGCGCTCTACTTCGTTTTTGCAACGCGCGTCGCGGCAGCCCGCGGTAAATTTGGCGTCAAGCTGCCGGCCATGGCGGGGGAACCTCATTTCGATCGGATCTTTCGCGCGCACGTCAATACGCTCGAGTGGATGCCGACATTTCTGGCACCGCTCTGGCTTTGCGCCATCTATTTCAACGACGCTGTCGCAGCAGCGTTCGGGCTGGTCTGGATCGGCGGGCGCGTTCTCTATTTCATCGGGTACAGCAAGGCCGTGGAGAAACGCCTGCCGGGGTTCTTCGTGCAGTCAACTGCATGCCTCCTGCTGTTTATTGGTGCGATCGCGGGCATCGTGATGCACGCATGATGACGCCCGGGCGCGCCTTGCGGCACGCCCGGGGGGCCTTCTTGATCAATGCATGGTCTCTTCCAACGCCGCGATCCAGGCGATCACGGCCTCGGAGAAGCCATCGACCTTGGTCCACGCACCGTGGCCGACACCGTGCTGGTAGGAGGCGACGTTGACCATGGTGCCGCGCGCTTTGGGATCGGGCACCTTGTCGTGGCTCTGCTCGTCCGTGAAGACGATCAGGCGATCGCCCTTGCGGTCGATCTCGCTCACCGCCTTGCCGAGATAGGTCGAGCCATGCGGCTGCGAAGTGATGATCGCATCGCGCAGCGCGAAACCGCGGCGGGGAGGGACCTTCACCACACCTTGCGAGAAGGTGAAGATCTCGACCTCGTCGCAGACCTCGCGGGCGAGGATCGCAAGACCACACGCGGCTTCCGCGCGCGTCATCTCGGACTGCCCAGACAGCGTCGCAAACATCGATCCCGACACGTCGATCAGAAGCCGCGTGCGGCCGGGAAGCCGCGCGTAGCCCTTGATCGATTTCAGCATCACGTCCTCGAGCTCTGCCTCGAAATCCGGCGCATAGCGCCCCGCCGTAGTGAAGCGGTAGGGAAGGATGCGATCCGTCCGCATCGCCAGAATCGCGTCCGCGATGGTCTTGCGCGGGACCTCCGCCCTCTGCATCAGGCGCAGGTTGCGGAGCAGCGCCAGCCCACCGAGCTTCTTCTCCTCGATCAGCCGCTCGAAGGTCGCGCGCTTGTCCTTGCCGGACGAGAGCGAGACCTCCCAGGTGTCGGGAGAGGCAAGCTCGCCGTCGACGAGCTGCTTCCACACCTTCTCCTGGTCCTCGTCCTTCGGCTTGGCGTGGACCAGGAACAGCACGTCCTTGATCCGAACCGCACCATCGCGGTCGTACTTCGCGAGCTGATAGGCGTCGAACTTGGTGAGTGCACGCGCCAGGCCCTTCTTGATCTGCGCCGAGACCGGCTGGCGCTTGCGCTGCTGCTGGGGACCGAGCGCGTCGGCCCAGTAGATCGCAAGCAGCTCCGTCATCTCGTCGGGACGCTGGATCACGCGCTCCAGTGTGTCGGCGACGAGCACGCGGTGCTTCTCATGGCGCGCCATCTCGCGGATGACGAGCAGCGGCGCGTGACGGAGCTTCATCACCTCGCGCGCCTCGACAGCCAATGCCGCGACGCGCTCGGGCTTGACACGGGGCACCAGCGCCTTGATGCGCTCGGCGATGGCAACGCCGTCCTCGTAAAACTGGTCCTCCCAGAGGAGGCAGTTCATCAGCGCACGCTTCAACTCCATCTCGGGCGTGAAGCGCCTGGCGCGCGCGCCCTCATGGGTGAAAGCGCGCACGATCTTGTTCAGGCTGACCATGTTGGCCTCCTCTGGTTAGGGTTGATCGTAAGGGGTTGCCGGGGAACAGGCGAGTCTGTACCGCCCTTTTTGGGGCTCACATGCTCTGACCAACTGAGCTACGGGCTCATCGCCCGGGAGGATTCGAACCTGCGACCTTGTGATTATCGAAGTAACAGCACTCTTCACCACCGGCATTGGGTGGAGACACGATCCGGGAACAGGCGATAGCTGAACCCCAGCCTGCAGCTTACCCTGCAGGCCAGGAAAGCGCTCTATCCGTTGAGCTACCGGCGCATGGAACGCCGGACGGGACTCGAACCCGCAACCTCTCGCTTAGGAGGCGAAGTAACAGCGATCTTCACCACGGATCGTGGTCGAGATTGGCGGGGAATAGGCGATGCTGTTGCTGCCCCGAAAGCGCGCATGATCTTTTCGGAAAACCGCTTTCACACTTTTCCGGATCATGCGCTACGGGGCGCACGCGCATTGCACGAAGTAACAGGCATCTTCACCACCGCCAGACCGGCGCGACGCGCCGGCCGATATAGGCACGCTGGGGAACTGGCGATATCGGCTTTCAGTGACGGCAACACAGATGTTCCTTTCGAAATACCTGCGCTGTGGCGCGTGGCAACCCTTGCCTGGGCACCTCCACAGTGCGTGCGTCAAAGGCGGGATTCGAACCCGCTTTTCCATGGAGCGAAGTATCCGACATCTTCACCACCAGCGTTGGTTTGAGCCGCGTGTGCTCCGGCCGTCATTGCGAGGAGCGAAGCGACGAAGCAATCGCCCGTCTCCGCGACAGCATTCTGGATTGCTTCGCGGAGCCTGGCATCGGGCCGCGCTATGCGCGGACCCGTTGGCTCGCAATGACGGTGCGTTGCGCGGCAAACCGATTTACAAAATCGGATTATTGCGGCACAGACGCGCCGCTAATTGCGAGCTCCAAAGAGCTCGCTCTGCCATCGGTGTCCGGCTCAACGCCTCGTTCCCTCCGGCAGGCCCCGCGCACTTGGGCACACGCGTCTCCGCGCGAGCCCCGGGATCCGGGTCTCCCGTTCCGGCTTTCGCCGGGCAATGTCTTTGATGAGCCGTGCGTGCTTCGGACAACAAAAAACCTCCGGAGCATCGGGCTCGGGAGGGTTCGTATCAAAACGAACGGTCGATCTCTGCTAAGCGAGATCGCTCCCATGAGCCAGGCACGCGCTTCCGATCGGCGCAAGGCCGGTCGATAGTCTGACGCGCATTTCGTATCCGCGCTTCATCGCTTGGCTCATGTTGGCTCGCAAACCCTATTGTCTGCGAGGGCGCGGGACATACGCCCGCTGGTTGAAATTGTCAATCGCGACGGTGAAGAAAATTTTGTGACGTCGCGCGAGCCGACGCGCGTGTAGCCGAAATGCCGCATCGATCAATGCACGGGAAGCATCGATCGATGCCCACAATGAGATGGCCGGGCGGCCTTGGACTTTCTACGATCGCCTTCAATTGTGGCCGCGGCAAAGCGGCGTCTCCATTCAACGGGAGGAAAACGATGTCCAGATCGCTCTTCGCCATCGCGTGGATCGCATTGATCGCCGCGCTGTCATCTCGCGGCGCATCCGCTGACACCTTTGCCTACATCGGCAACGCCGACAGCAACGACATCAGTGTTTTCCATGTCGAGCCCGCGTCTGGCGCGGTCAAGGCGGTGGAGATGGCGCCTTTCCCAGGCGTCGAAAAGCCGGGAGCATCAACGCCGCTTGCGGTGAGTCCCGATCAGAAGTTGCTGTTTGCGGGTGTCCGTTCCGAGCCCTATACGGTTCTGAGCTTTGCCATCGATGCCAAAAGCGGCCATCTCACCTATCGCGGGCGTGGCCCGCTCGCTGACAGCATGGCCAACATCGCAACCGATCATACCGGAAAGTTTCTATTCAGCGCTTCCTATGGCGGCAACAAGGTCGGGCTCAATCCGATTGGTGCGGACGGCATCGTCGGTGCGCCGAAGCAGGTGATCCCGACCGGCCTGAATGCGCATGCCTTCCTGCCATCGCCGGACAATCGTTTCGTGTTCGCGACCAATCTCGGATCGGACCAGATCCTGAGCTTCCGCTTCGACGCCGCGACGGGAACGTTGACGCCGAACGATCCGGCCACAATCAAGGTCGGTGCGAAGAACGGACCCCGGCACTTCGTGTTTCACCCCAATGGGAAGTTCGTCTATCTCGTCAATGAGCTGAGTGCAGCGCTCCTGGTCTTTTCCTATGACGCCGCGCATGGCACCTGGCAGCAGATACAGCAGGCGAGCGCGCTGCCGGAGGGATCGAGCGCCAAGCCGTGGGCTGCCGATATCCATCTAACGCCGGACGGGCGCTTCGTCTATGCGTCGGAGCGGACCACGAGCACGATCCGCGCCTTCCGGGTCGATGCCGAGAGCGGTCACCTCACGCCGCTCGGAAGCGCACCGACCGAGAAACAGCCGCGCGGCTTTGCGGTCGATCCATCCGGCCATGTGCTGATCGCGGTCGGCGAGCTCTCGAACGCCATGAGCGTCTATATGATCGACCCCGCGAGCGGCGCGCTGAAATTCTTGCAATCCACGCCGGTCGGCAAGAAGCCGAACTGGGTGTCGTTCGTCTCGTTCCGTTGACGGGAGCTCACCTCCGGCGCTTGTCGCTCCTGCTTGTCGTCCCTTGCCACACCCATGGATCGCCATAAATTGAGCGGGCGACAACGCCAACCACAGATACGGAACGCAATGCCCGATCTCTCCAAATTTCCCATCACCAAACGCTGGCCTGCAAAGAATCCCGACCGCCTGCAGCTCTACTCGCTGCCGACGCCGAACGGCGTCAAAGTCTCGATCATGCTGGAGGAGATCGGGCTGCCGTACGAGGTGCATCTGGTCGACTTCAACAAGAACGACCAGACCACGCCGGAATTCCTCTCGCTCAATCCGAACGGAAAGATTCCGGCTATCATCGATCCCGATGGTCCTTCCGGCAAGCCGCTGCCGCTGTTCGAATCGGGTGCGATCCTGCAGTACCTCGCCGAGAAGACCGGGAAACTCCTGCCAGCCGACGCGGCACGGCGCTGGCAGACCATCCAGTGGCTGCATTTCCAGATGGGCGGGATCGGGCCGATGTTCGGCCAGGTCGGCTTCTTCAACAAATTCGCCGGCAAAGACTACGAAGACAAGCGGCCGCTGCAGCGTTACGTCAACGAGGCGAAGCGGCTGCTAGGGGTGATGGAGGTGCATCTTGCCGGACGGCAGTGGTTCATGGACGACGAGTACACCATCGCCGACATCTCCATGCTCGGCTGGGTGCGCAACATCATCGGCTTCTACGAGGCGCGCGACCTCGTCGCCTTCGACACGCTGAAGAATGTCCCCGCCTGGCTGGAGCGCGGCTTGACGCGGCCAGCGGTGCAGCGCGGGCTGAGTATCCCGAAGCGCCCGTAGAGGGCTCGGCGCGTGTCGCTGACGTCAACCGATCGCGCGCGCGTCTCGAATCTTCACCGAATAGATATTTGCAACGCGTGGACCCTTTACAGATCTCCATGTTCATGATTTGTTCTATCTCAAGATGTATTCCGGTGCAAGTCAAACCAGCAGGCTGTTTCTCGCGGTCCTTCCTGATGTGGATACCTCGGCGAAAATTCATCGGATGGCAGCGATACTCAAGCGTGCCCACCAATTCCGGGGCCAACTGACTGCGCACGATCGTTTGCACGTGACACTGTTCACGCTCAGCGGTCTGCCGCAATGCTTGATTGAGAAGGCCTGCGAAGCCGTCGCCGAGGCGAAGGCCAAGCCATTCGACGTGTCGTTCGATCGGACGATGAGCTTTCGTGGTCGGCCGGGGAGCCGGCCGTTTGTGCTGGCGGGTGCCACTGGATTGAGCGAACTGAAATCCTTCAGGTGGTCGCTCGCTGCCGCCATGTCGAAAAGGGGAATACGTTTTCTTGGGCGGCGGGACTTCACGCCGCATGTCACGCTGCTCTTCGCTGATCGCGCCGTGGAGGAAAATCCGATCGGGCCGATTGGCTGGACCGTCCGGAGTGTCGTGCTCATCTGCAGCGCGCAAGGTCACACGCACCTTGCGCAATGGCCGCTACAATTCTGACCTGAGTGGCAGGCCGTGCAAGGCCGAATCCTGCGGCCGTGAAGCGGAAGAAATTCCGGTTGTCGCCGAGGCCGCGCTGACCCATGATGACGTCGGCAAATTTTGTCGCTGTCCAGGAGTGCGCCATGGCAACAGACTTGGTCAGACCCGCCACTCATCGCAAACCCTGGTACTCGATCCTTTACATCCAGGTCCTGATCGCGATCTTTCTCGGCGTCCTGATCGGGTATCTCGACCCCAAGCTTGGCAAGCAGCTCAAGCCGCTCGGCGACGCCTTCATCGCGCTGATCAAGATGATGATCGCGCCGGTGATCTTCTGCACGGTTGTGCACGGCATTTCCTCGATGGGCGACTTGAAGCGCGTCGGCCGGGTCGGCCTGAAAGCGCTGATCTACTTCGAGGTGGTCTCCACCGTGGCTCTGCTCGTTGGCCTGATCGTCGGCAAGATCCTGCAGCCCGGCGCGGGCTTCAACATCGACCCCGCGACGATCGATCCAAACTCGGTCGCGACCTATGTGACCAAGGCCAAGCAAGAGGGCATCATTCCTCATCTGATGGCGATCATCCCCGACAGCTATTTCGGCGCGCTTGCGCGCGGCGATCTTCTGCAGGTGCTGCTGATCTCGATCCTGTCCGGCTTCGCGATCGCCTACCTCGGCAGGGCCGGCGAGCCGATCGCCTACGCCGTCGAACAGGCTGCCAAAGTGTTCTTCGGCATCATCCGCATGGTCGTGCGGGTCGCGCCGATCGGCGCTTTCGGCGCGATGGCGTTCACGGTCGGCGCCTACGGCCTCGGCTCGTTGTGGAACCTGGTCGCGCTGATCGCGACCTTCTATCTCACCAGCATTCTCTTCGTGCTGATCGTGCTCGGCGCGATCGCGCGCCTGTCCGGCTTCTCGATCATCCGCTTCATCGCCTATATCAAGGATGAGCTGCTGATCGTGCTCGGCACCTCGTCGTCGGAGACCGTGCTGCCCCAGATGATCCAGAAGATGGAGCATCTCGGCGCGTCGCGTCCGGTGGTCGGCCTCGTCATCCCAACCGGCTACAGCTTCAATCTCGACGGCACCAATATCTACATGACGCTGGCGACGCTGTTCCTGGCGCAGGCGACCAACACCCATCTGACGATCTGGCAGGAGCTCGGCATCCTCGGGATCGCCATCATCACCTCCAAGGGCGCCTCGGGCGTCACCGGCGCCGGCTTCATCACACTTGCTGCGACGCTCGCGATCGTGCCCGACATTCCGATCCAGTCGATCGCGATCCTGATCGGCATCGACAAGTTCATGAGCGAATGCCGCGCGCTGACCAATCTGATCGGCAACGGCGTCGCCTGCGTGGTGATCAGCCTGTCCGAGGGCGAGCTCGACAAGGACGCACTGCATAAGGCCATGGCACATCCGGTTCAGCTCGGCGAAGCGCTGGAGCCGGGCGCAGCGGCGTAAGCGGTTGTCCGGCAGCAGGTGAGATATGAGCGCCGTGCGCGTATCCGCAGCCGACCTCGAACGCAGTCTCGATCTCGTCCGCGCCAATGCGGCGGGCGCGCGCGAAGGGCTGTTTGGTCCGAGCTCCGTGACCTGGCGCGTCGACCGCGAGGCCGCGATCTTCTTCGGCGCCGGACGCGCCTTGCTGCTGCAATTGGCGCATCCCTGGGTGGCCGCGGCGATTGCGGATCAGTCCCGGGTCTTTGCCGACCCGCTCGGACGTTTCCACCGCACCTTTCGGATGATGTTCACGATGGTGTTCGGCACGCGCGATCAGGCGCTGGCCGCTGCGCGTCGGCTGTTTCAGCGTCATGAGGCGGTGACCGGGGTTCTGCCTATTGCGGCCGGACCATTCGCCGCAGGCTCGGCCTATTACGCCAATGACGCCGCAGCGCTGCAGTGGGTCCACGCCACCCTGGTCGAGACGGCCGTGCTCGCGCACGATCTGGTGCTACCGCCGCTCGCCCCTGAGGAGCGCGAACGCTATTGGGCGGAAGCACGGCTCTACGCGGGCCTGTTTGGCATTCCCCGCGAAGCTCTGTCTCCCGATTGGGCGGGCTTTACGGGCTATTGCCGGGGGATGGTGGAATCCGACGTGCTCAGCGTCATCCCGCAGGCCCGCGACATCGCCCGGCAGATTTTCTCCGGCGCAGCCACCCGGATCGCGCCGCCGCGCTGGTATCGCGCGCTAACCGCGGAGCTGTTGCCCGCACGGTTGCGCCCGGCGTTCGAATTGCCTTTTGCCGATGACGAACAGGCCAGCGCGGCGCGGGCGCGGAGATGGTTGCGGCGCGCCTACCCGCTGCTGCCTGATCTCCTGCGCATGGTCGGTCCTTATCAGGAAGCGCAAGCGCGCCTGAGGGGGATCGAGCGCCCTTCGCTGGCGATTCGCTCCCTGAACCGGTTTTGGATCGGCCAGCCGAGGCTGGGTGTGGGCCATGACACGTCGGGACAGGGGCTGGCCGAACACCATCGGCCATTCTGATCTTCTTCGGAAAACCGCTTCACACTTTTCCAGATCATGCTCTATTGCTTGGCGGCGCGGAGGCGTTTTCGACAATGACCATCACCATCTATGGAATCAAGAACTGCGACACCATGAAGAAGGCGCGCGCCTGGCTGGACGGCCATGGCGTGAGGTACGACTTCCATGACTACAAGAGTGCCGGCATCGACAAGGACCGGCTGAAAGCCTGGAGCGACGAGCTTGGCTGGGAGGCGCTGCTCAACCGCGCCGGCACCACCTTCAAGAAGCTACCCGACGCTGACAAGGAAGGCGTCACCGAGAGAAAGGCGCTGGCGTTGATGCTCGCACAGCCCTCGATGATCAAGCGGCCCGTGCTCGACCTCGGCAAGAAGCGGCTGGTCGGCTTCAGGCCGGATATCTATGCGAAGGAAGTGAAGGCCTAGGGCGAAAGCACGACTTGCCGGATCGACCTGACGACGCAGGGTCGGCGCTTCCAGGCTCCATCGCTCAAACGAACTCGATGACGTCGCCGGGCTCGATGCGGCGGCGGGGGCGATGAAACAGGTCGCGGTCGATGACGCAACGCAGCTTCAGCGTCGGCAGGGAATCATTGCCGCGCATCAGGTTCCTGATCTCGAAGCCACCGTCTTCGCTGATCGTCTTCAGTGAGGCAAGGACATGAGTGATCTCGCCGCCATCCGAGAACGGCATCAGCAGCCGTTCATAAGCAACGATCCGCCCGTAGATGTCGTCGATATTGGAAATGGTATAGACCGGCAGCTTGCGGCGCAGGCACTCGGAATAGACCGGCACCACAAACGGGGCGAGGCGTGGACCGACATAGTCCTCGAGCAACTTGCCTTTGCCGGTGTGTCCGTAGGCGTGTGACATCCGCGTGCCGTCGCTCTCGATGGTCAGGCGCGGCGGGGTCGTCGTGATGTCGACGGTATAGAAGACGAGGTCGGGTAGCTCGTCTTCGAACCGCTCGGGCTGATAGTCCGCGATGCGTGGCAGCGATTGCGCACGCGCGTAAAGCCGCAGCCACGTGTTCAGGAGATCACGCTGCTTGATCGACTTGACGATCGACGGTGTGGCGCTCTCGAACTCCAAGGTAGCTCCCGGCATCCTCAAAACCCGCCTACCATCGATCCGAGAGGGAAATTTTTGATGAAGGACCCGCGGGCGGGCGGAACAGCGTTAACGGACGTTTCCACCCATCTTGGCTAACTCACAGGGTGGGCGAAGGGCGGCTGCCAGGCCGTTGCAATCATTCGACTAACGGCCAATGCAAGAGCGCGGTTCGGAGGCAGAGATCCCCAAGCTTTCCGCCTTGCCTAATGCGATGCAATGACGGCATATTCCGGCCCCGAAGGCGGCAATCCGGGACGGTTTTCGAGACTCTTGAAAGCATTTGTTAGGCCTGCCGATCGGGATAAGAAGCTGGCGACGCGGAGCAGCGTTCCGCGGAGGGCTGGCAGGGGGAAGTTTGTTTGGCTGACGAGTTCATTCTAGAAACCCACGGATTGACCAAGGAATTCGCGGGATTCTTCGCCGTTCGCGATGTGGCGCTGAAGGTCCGCCGTGGCAGCATTCACGCGTTGATCGGTCCGAACGGGGCCGGGAAAACGACGTGCTTCAACCTGCTGACCAAGTTCCTGCAGCCGACCGCGGGCAGCATCCATTACAAGGGGCAGGACATCACGGCGATGGCGCCGGCCGATGTCGCCCGCCTCGGGCTCGTGCGATCGTTCCAGATCTCGGCGGTGTTCCCGCACCTCACGGCGCTTGAGAACGTGCGCGTCGCGCTGCAGCGCCAGCACGGCTCGTCCTTCGATTTCTGGCGTTCCAAAACGGTGCTGAACCGCTTCAACAACCGCGCGCTGGAGCTTCTGAACGATGTGGGCCTGAGCGAGTTTGCCAATACGCCAGCGGTCGAGATGCCCTATGGGCGCAAGCGCGCGCTTGAGATCGCGACCACGCTCGCGCTCGATCCGGAAATGATGCTGCTGGATGAGCCGATGGCCGGCATGGGCCACGAGGACATCGACAAGATCGCGGCCCTGATCAAGCGCATCTCGGCGAAATACACCATCCTGATGGTCGAGCATAATTTGAGCGTCGTCGCCAATCTCTCCGACATCATCACGGTCTTGACCCGCGGCCAGGTGCTGGCACAGGGCAACTACGCCGATCTCTCCAGGGACGAGCGGGTCAAGGAAGCTTATCTGGGGGCCGGTCATGCCTGAGGTGAACATGGCCCAAGCGCCCGCAGCCGTAACCGCCACGAAACCGGTGCTCAGCGTCCGCAATCTCGAAGCCTGGTACGGTGAATCGCACATCCTCCACGGCATCGATTTCGACGTGAATGCCGGCGAGGTCGTGACCCTGCTCGGGCGCAACGGCGCCGGCAAGACCACGACGCTGAAGTCGATCATGGGCATTATCGGAAAGCGCACCGGCTCGATCGGCTTTGGCGGCAAGGAGATCATCCGCGCGTCCTCCGACCGGATCGCGCGTATGGGCATCGCTTTCTGCCCGGAGGAGCGCGGCATCTTTGCAAGCCTCGATGTCCGCGAAAACCTGATGCTGCCGCCGGTGGTGAAGCAGAGCGGCGGGCTCACGCTCGACCAGATCTTCGACCTGTTCCCGAATCTCAAGGAGCGGCTGAAGAGCCAGGGCACAAAGCTCTCCGGCGGCGAGCAGCAGATGCTGGCGATCGCGCGCATCCTGCGCACCGGCGCGACCTTCCTGATGCTGGACGAGCCGACCGAGGGATTGGCGCCCGTCATCATCCAGCAGATCGGCCACACCATTGCGCGGCTGAAGAAGGAGGGCTTTACCATCCTTCTGGTCGAGCAGAACTTCCGTTTCGCGGCCACCGTCGCCGACCGCTATTACATCGTCGAGCACGGCAAGATCATCGACGGTTTCGCCAACTCCGAGCTGCAGGCCAATATGGACAAGCTGCACACCTATCTCGGCGTCTGAAAAAGAGAGAGATGAGATGCAAGCCCTCTACGCGCAGCTATTGGTGGGACTGATCAACGGCTCGTTCTACGCGCTGCTCAGTCTCGGGCTTGCCGTGATCTTCGGCATGCTCAACATCATCAATTTCGCTCATGGCGCGCTCTATATGATGGGCGCGTTCTGCGCCTACTTCCTGCTCAACCTGACCGGGCTCGGCTATTGGTGGGCGCTGCTCGTCGCGCCGATCGTGGTCGGCATTTTCGGCATGATCCTCGAGCGGACTATGCTGCAATGG
>NZ_DATGFH010000175.1:0-49945 GCF_035309285.1 Bradyrhizobium sp.
TCACCTGCCTCGTCACCGTGCTGTTTGCGTGTCTCACCTACAGCCTCGCCTTCACGGAGGGGGGCGCCTACATCGGCGGCCTTTCGCGCGCCTTCCTGCAGGGCATGGTGAGCGACGGCAAGAACAACACCGGCACCGCGAACGGCCTGGCGCCGACGATCCCGGAAAGCGTCTACATGTGCTTCCAAATGACCTTCGCGATCATAACCCCGGCGCTGATCGCGGGCGCATTTGCGGAGCGCATGAAGTTCTCGGCGATGCTGTGGTTCATCGGGCTGTGGGCGATCTTCGTCTACGCGCCGATCGCGCACTGGGTCTGGGGGCCTGACGGCATCTTCTCCTCCGGCAACGACGCCGCCTGGGTGAAAGTGCTCGACTTCGCCGGCGGCACCGTCGTGCATATCAACGCGGGCGTCGCCGGATTGATGTGTGCCATCATGCTGGGACCGCGCAAGGACACCGGCCCCGCGCACAACATGGTGCTCACCTTCATCGGCGCCGCGCTGTTGTGGGTCGGCTGGTTCGGCTTCAACGCCGGCTCCGCCGTCACCGCCGGGATGCAGGCCGGCATGGCCATGCTGGTGACGCAGATCGCAACCGCGGTCGCGGGCTTTACCTGGATGCTGGTGGAGTGGTCGCTGAAGGGCAAGCCGACGGTGGTCGGCATCTGCTCGGGCGCGGTCGCGGGCCTTGTGGCAATCACGCCGGCGTCCGGCTTTGTCGGCCCCGTCGGCGCATTCGCGATCGGTGTGGCCGCCGGCGTCGTCTGCTACTGGGGCTGCACCGGCCTGAAGCACATGTTCTCCTATGACGACGCGCTCGACTGTTTCGGCGTGCATGCGGTCGGCGGCATCGTCGGCGCGCTGCTCACCGGCGTGTTCGCGGTGGAGCAATATGGCGGAACGGCCGGCGTGCTCGAGGGCAATGCCATGCAGTTCGTCAACCAGTGCATCGGCGTTGTCACGGTGTTCGTCTATGACGCCGTGGTCAGCCTGATCATCCTCGCGATCCTCAAGGTCTTCGTGGGCCTGCGCGTGTCGGAAGACACCGAGCGCGAAGGTCTCGATCTCGCGCTGCATGGCGAAGTCGTGCAGTGACCCAAGCGATGACCGCCTCCTGACCGCTCGTGCGCGGCGGGAGGCGGCCTCAAACGATTTGGAGGAAATCGAGCGTCCGCACCAAAGTGCCGGATGCGCCGGGCACAAGGAGAGAGCGATGACCGAGATCTTCGCACAAGGTGATCTTCTGCTCGAACGGGTGGCCGATGTCGTCCCCTCCGGGACCATCGCGGAGAATGCGGAAGGCACCGCATTGGTGCTGGCGGAAGGCGAGGAGACCGGCCACCGCCACGCGGTCTGCGAGCGCGTGAGGCTGTTCCGCGACGACAAACTCGCCGAAGATATCCCCACGGGCCTCTATATCGGCCATATCCAGGTTGCTTCGGCCTACGCGCGGGTCACCCACGACGAGCACGCGCCGATCACGCTGCCGCGCGGGACTTATCGCATCCGGCGGCAGCGCGAACTCGGACCGCGGGACGCGCGTGTCCTCCCGGATTGAGGGGGACGCGCTAACAGCAGCGCAGTCGGCGGCGCTCGACCGTTATCGCGCGCGGTGGATGGCGATCGCCCGCTCGACCGGGCCGGCCGATCGCACTGCGGCGGAAGAGGGCGTGCGGCTCGCCTATCAGGCTGCAGGCTTTGACCCGCCGGCGCGCTTCGTGTGGTGCGACAGCCCGGTCGCGATGTCGCGCCGTGCGCAGCGGATTGCGAAGGGCGATGGCCCCAATATCCGCTGGGAGCTGATCGACAGGATGCGACGGAAAACCGCCGCGCGGGTGCGGCGGCGGCTGTCGCGACGGTTGCTGTTGGAAGTGGAGCGCGCCGTCAATCCTCAGGACGGGCTGATCGCGTCGGTCGCGGAGGCGGTGACGGAGGCGGCGACGCTCGAGCCTGTCGCCTTGCTTGCACGCTACTGCCGCTCGGAGCCGTTGTCGCTGACTTCAGTCATCCTCGCTCTGCGCGGCCGGGAGGGATTTCGCTATGCAGCGGCGGGTCCGCACGATCTCGCCTGGCTGTCGGCTTATGAATATCTGCGCGGCGTGCTCGGGTTGAAGGCCGAGACCGAGGCTTTGCTCGGCCTGTGGCAAGTCGCGGCGAATGTAGGATGGCTGCAGCCACATGCAGAGACCTGCTGGCTTTCGGAGCGGCCTGAATTGCTGCGCACGGATGCCACCGATCGCCTGCATTGCGCCAGCGGCCCCGCGCTGCGTTTTGCCGATGGTTTTTCGGTGTGGGCGTGGCGCGGCGTCGAAGTGCCGCGCACCATCATCGAAGAGCCGGGCGAAATCACGCCGGCCGCGATCGACGTACAGACCAATGTGCAGGTGCGCCGCTGCATGATCGAGATCATGACGCCGCAGCGTTATATCGCCAAGGGTGGGGCGAGGAGGTTCGCCGAGGATGAAACCGGAGTTTTGTGGCGCAAGACCTGGCTCGCCTCCGATGCCTGGGCCGCAGTCGAGGTGATCAACGGCACACCGGAGGCCGACGGCACGCGCAGGCATTATTTCCTGCAAGTGCCGGCGAACTTTCGCACGGCGCGCGAGGCCGTGGCCTGGACCTATGGGATTGAGCCGGAGGCGTATGACAAGCTGGTGGTGAGGACATGAATTGTAGGGTGGGCAAAGGCGCGCAAGCGCCGTGCCCACCATCAAATGCCTCGCTCGCAATGGTGGGCACGCTTCGCTTTGCCCACCCTACGCATACTTGCTGGCTAGCTCCGGTAATAGCGCCACATGCGCAGGAAAGTCCGATGGATCACGTCGGGCGGCTGGTCGAACGGCTCGAGATTTACCCGCACCATGTTGGTGTGGTTCATGCGCCAGGGCAGGCGCATCAGGCGGCGCCAGGCCGGCTGCTTGCGCCAATCGACCACGAGCGCGCTGCCGAGCGGTGCGGCGAGCACGATCTGCAGCTCGTGTACGGTCATCGCGCGCTCGGCGATCTCGGCGAGATCGATGCGCTCGATCGCGCGCCAGCGGATCAGCCCGAAGGCCTGCAGGAAGATGCCGTATTGATTGGCGCCGATGGTCGGCCGTCCGGTCTCGAGCAGGGGAATGTTGTAATAGGTGAAAGCCGCAGCGGCCGCCGCGAGCAGAAGCCAGTAGAGCTCGCCCGCGATCCAGCTCGCCGTCACGAAAATCAGGGCAAGCGCGGCCGTAATGTAGACGGGAAAGTAGGTGTCGTCGCGGCTATAGGCGACCGAATAGCCACCGACGTTGCCTTCCTCCAAAGGTGCGATCATGATGAACCTGCCCCCCTGCAGGCATGCAAGGTACGGGCCGCGGGCAAGCGGCAGCAAAAGCGATGAGGGCGGCGAGGGCCCGTCGGTGACGAATGTTCCGCGATCCTGTTTGATAGCCTCGCTGAATTCGGGATGCCTTGCGCGCAACCGCCGCTTCGTCGGCGCGATCCGACCAATGGCCTATACGATCGAGCGAAAAATCCGGTCAAACTGGATTCGCTGTTGTCAATTCGTAACGAGGGGCCATGAGAGCGACCTGGATTTTTCTTTTCACTGTCGCCGCAGCAATAACGTACTCAGAATCGGCAATTGCGGCCGCGCCGGAGAATCTGCGCAACAAATCGTTTACGATTTCGTGGAGCGAAGAGCACAATCAGAGCCGGGATGGCGGCCCCTTCCGCGACGTTTCCGTTCCTTACACATGGACGCTTTACATCAGTTCTGTCGGCAGAGGATTTTCCCGGTTGCACATCGGCTCGGGGCGGGGAGCGGGCACCCATGAAAACGTTGGAAAGGGCGGCAAGTCGTTCGGCGGCGGCGAGCACGCCATAAAATTCACCGCGTCCGGATTTGTGAACGCAGCCAATTTCGGCGAGGCAGCCCGGCGTATCAGCGTGGAAGTAACCGGATCCGGATGCTCAGCTCAGGTCACGGTCGGCATGGCGCAAGGTGCTGCGTCCGCCAGTTTTAACCACACGGACGGACGCCACTTCGAAATCCGCTCGCTGCACGCCGGCTCCGCCACTTGCCAGGTTCAGGACGGCAACGCGTTCGCGAATTGACGGGCGAGTGGCAAAACAAAACGGGGCCGCAAGGGGCCCCGTCAGTCGGCATTGTCCCGCGATGTTACTTGATCTTGGCTTCGCGGAATTCGACGTGCTTGCGCGCCACCGGGTCATACTTCTTCTTGACCAGCTTGTCGGTCATGGTGCGCGAATTCTTCTTGGCGACGTAGTAGAAGCCAGTGTCCGCCGAGGAGACGAGCTTGACCTTGATGGTGACCGCTTTGGCCATGTTCCAGTGACCTCGATTATCTCAGGAATGAAAGGTTGGATGCCGGCCAAACCGGCCCGGATTTGGGCGGCAACCTAGCCGCAAACCGCCCAAAGTCAAGGTTTTCGGGGCGAATAGGGCCATGTTTTGGCGCTTTAACTCTCGAAGAAGCGGTTTTTCGGCCGCGGCAGGCCGAGATTCTCCCGCAGCGTCCGCCCCTCATACTCCTTCCGAAAGATCCCGCGCTTTTGCAGTTCCGGGATCACCCGGTCGACGAAATCGTCCAGCCCCTCCGGCAGATAGGGGAACATGATGTTGAAGCCGTCGCAGCCGCGGCTCATCAGCCATTCCTCCATCTGGTCGGCGATCAGTTTGGGCGGACCCATGAAGGCAAGGCCGGAGAAGGCGCCGACGCGCTGGGCGAGCTGGCGCACGGTGAGCTTGTCGCGGGCTGCGACATCGACGATCCGCTGGCGGCTGGTCTTGCTGGCGTTGCTTTCGGGGATCGGCGGGAGCTGCCCGTCCGGATCGAAGCCGGAGGCATCGGTGCCGAGCGCGATCGAGAGCGAGGCGATGCCGCTATCGTAATGCACGAGGCCGTCGAGTCTGGCGCGCTTCTCTTTCGCTTCCTCGATGCTGTCGCCGACGAACACCATGGCGCCGGGCAATATCTTGCAGTGGTCGGGGTTGCGGCCGACTTTCTCCATGCGGCCCTTGATGTCGGCGTAGAGCTTCTGGCTGTCGGGCAGTGGGCTGCCGCCGGTGAACACGGCTTCCGCGGTCTCGGCCGCGAGTTGCCTTCCGTCGTCGGAGGCGCCGGCTTGCACGATCACGGGCCAGCCCTGCACGGGGCGGGCGATATTGAGAGGGCCGCGCACCTTAAGATACTTGCCCTTGTGGTCGAGCACATGCATGCGCGCGGGATCGAAATAGAGACCTTGCTCGACGTCGCGCGGGAAGGCGTCGTCGGCGAAGGAATCCCACAGGCCCGTGACCACGTCGAAGAACTCGCGCGCCCGCTTGTAGCGCTCGGCGTGCTCCATGTGATCGTCGAGGCCGAAATTCAGCGCCGCATCGGGATTGGACGTCGTGACGATGTTCCAGCCGGCGCGGCCGCCGGAGATATGGTCGAGCGAAGCGAAGCGGCGCGCGACATGATAAGGCGCGTCAAACGTGGTCGAGCCGGTCGCGATCAAGCCAATGCGTTCGGTCGCGCCCGCAAGCGCCGAGAGCAGTGTGAACGGCTCGAACGATGTCACGGTGTGGCTGCGCTTGAGCGCATTCGTAGGCATGTTGAGCACGGCGAGATGGTCGGCCATGAAGAAGGCGTCGAATTTTCCGGCCTCGAGCTTCTGGGCCATCTGCTTGATATGCGCGAAGTTGAAGTTCGCATCCGGCCAGGCGCCGGGATAGCGCCACGCGCCGGTGTGCAGGCTGACGGGGCGCATGAACGCGCCGAGTTTGAGTTGACGTTGTGCCATGGGCCCGTTCCGAGAGGGTTGTTGTTGGGCCAAAAGATAGGCATGGCGCGCCGGGGTCGCCATCGGGCCTGCGGCAGAAGATTATTTTGTTTTTCCCCGCTCTCTCAACATCGTCATTCCGGGACGCGATAAAGTTGCGGCCCGGAATCCATAACCACAGCCGGTGGATATGGATTCCGGGCCTGCGCCTTACGGCGCATCCCGGAATGACGACGAGGGGAGGGGACGAAGTTACTGCCCCTTTGCCCTTTGATCGAACGCGCTCAGCACCGCGAGCGTCATCGCGGTGACGCCGGTCTGGATGGTCGGCTTCGGCACCGGCGCAAACAGCGGCGAATGGTTGCCGGGAAGCGGCGGGCCGCTGCCGTTGCGGGCTGCGGCGACGCGCTCGGGCTCATAGACGCCGATGTTGAAGAACATCGAGGGCACGCCGGCGTTGATGAATTCCGAATAGTCCTCGCTGGGCGTGCCCGGCGGCGTGGCGACAATCTTGTCCGCGAATGCCGCCTTCAGGACTTTTACGGCCGTGCCGACCACAGCGGGATCGTTCACGATGGCCTTGGTGCCCTCCGTGATCTGGATGTCCGGTGGGGGCGCGTCGGCCATCGCCGCAACCGCCTTCGCGGTTCGCTCGATGCCGGCGAACATCTTGGCGCGGACCTCCGGCTTGAAGCTGCGAATGGTCCCGACCAGGGTCGCGTCGTCAGGAATGATGTTCCCGGCGCTGCCACTGTGAATCGCGCCGATCGAGATCACGCCGAATTCGGTCGGATCTTTTTCGCGGCTGATCACGCTCTGCACGTCGACCACGAAGCGCGCCGCCATCATCACGGGATCGATGGTGGCCTGTGGTATCGCGCCGTGGCCGCCGCGGCCGTGGAATTTGATATAGAGGCCATCGGCATTGGAGGAGCCAATCCCGACCCGGTAGCTGATATAGCCGTAAGCGCCCGGCCCGTCGTGCAGGGCAAAGCCCACATCCGGTTTCGGAAAGCGCGTGAACAGACCATCCGCGATCATCGCCTTGGCGCCCGCAACCTCTTCTTCCGCCGGTTGTGCGATGAACATCAACGTGCCGTGCCACTGGTCCTTCAGCCCGACCAGAGTTTTCGCCGTGCCGACCCAGCTCGCCATGTGGATGTCATGGCCGCAGCTATGATCGACGAAGGTTTCCCGCCCGTGCCAGATCTGCTTGTCGTGGCTCGCATAAGCTAGCCCGGTCTTCTCTTCCATCGGCAGCGCGTCGAGCTCAGTGCGCACCATGACGGTGGGGCCGTCGCCATTTTTGTAGATCGCGACCAGCCCGGTCTTGCCGACCTTCTCGGTCACCTCGAAGCCGATCGCGCGCATCTCGGCGGCGAGTTTCGCGGCGGTCTTCTCTTCCTGGAAGCCGATCTCGGGATGGGCGTGGATATCCTTGTAAAGCGCGTCGAGCTTCGGATAGTCGCTCTCGAAGGAGGTCTCGATGCTCTGCTTCAGCTTGGCGACGTCGAGCTCCGCGTGCGCCGGCCACGCCAGCACGCTGTATAGCGCAACCGAGGCGAGAATCGGTTTTGTAACCCGCATCGCAGCCCTCCCATTGCTCAGGCGCCTTTGCCATCACCCAACGTATCGCGGTGCATTTTGCCGCTGTAGAAATGATAGAATGGCACGTCCGCGTCATGGCGCAGTGGGCCGGTCGCAAGCCGGCGCTCCAATTCGCCCAGCACATTCCTGGTCATCGGATGCAGATCGGCGAGTGGCTTGGAGCCGATCTCGACCCAGACCAGCTCGACGAGCTCGGCATCGGGATGGATCACGCCCTCGACGCGATGGGTAATTGCCGAGGCATCGGCCGTGAAGAAGCGCGTGTCAAAACGCTTGATGCGGCCGGGCGGGGTGATCGCACGCGCGATCAGAAACAGTCCGGATGGATCGGGCAACAGGCCGGCATCCGCAAATGGCTTCCACGCGCCTTCGAGATTCGGCGCGGTCCCGGCTTTGCGGCCGAGGCAGAGGCCCGTCTCCTCGCAGGCCTCGCGGATCGCCGCAATCGCAAGCGATTTTGCGCGCGCCGGATTGATCTTCGGGCTGCCCTTCAGCAGATTGTCTTCCAGCTCCCTCGGAATGGGCGCCGCCACCGGCACGCGGTGATCCGCCTTGTCGACCCGTCCGCCAGGAAAGACGAATTTGCCGGGCATGAACACCACCTTGTCGTGGCGCTTGCCGACCAGCACTTTGGGAATGGAGCCCGCGCGGTCCACGAGGATCAGCGTCGCGGCATCCTTCGGCCGGTAGTAGGGATGGTGATCGGCCTCCTTCTCTTCGGGCTTTTCCCGTCGCGTGGCCTCGGCAGTGTCGGTCATTTCCATCCCTGACTTTATTGTTATTGTTCGTGCTGCCTACACCGGCGGAATATTGTCCGGCGGATTGTCGTCGAAGCCATGCATGCGCAGCGCCCATTGGATGCCGACAACGGCGCCCTTCACCGGCTGCAGCAGCACCAGCGACAAAATCAGCGTGATCGGCAGATAGATCAAAAGCTGCAGCCAGGTCGGCGGGGAAAAATTGGTTTCGATGACGAGCGCACTCGGCACCACGATGTGGCCGACAATGACGATGACGAGATAGGCGGGCAGATCGTCGGCGCGGTGCGGGGTGAAATCCAACCCGCAGACGCTGCAATTATTGTCGACCTTCAGGAACGCGCGGAACAGCTTGCCCTCGCCGCAGCGCGGGCAGCGGCCGCGAAAGCCGCGCTTGAGGGAAAGCCACACATCGCGCTTCTTGCCGACGGCCGCGGTTTCGCGTGTCCAGACTTTCGGGGCATGGCTCATCGCTTCCATGATTTGCCTCGCTTCTTCTTGCCGGATTCCTTCTTTTCCGGCTTACGCTTCGTCTCGCGCCGGCCACCGCCGGCGTTTTCCTTTGCACGGTTTTGCTTGCGCGCGTAGCGATCACTCTTTCTGCCGCGCGGAATGAGGCCTTTCGCCCCTTCCGACAACAGTTCAAACCGCAGCGCGCCGGCGATCGGTTGAGCTTCTACCAGACGGACGTCGACGACGTCCCCCAGCCGGTGCATGGCACCGCTGCGCGAGCCGACCAGCGCGTGTCGGGTCTCATCATAATTGAAATATTCCGTGCCCAGCGAACGGATCGGCACCAGCCCGTCGGCGCCGGTGTCGTCGAGTTTCACGAACAGGCCGGCGCGGGTGACTCCGGAAATCCGGCCCTGGAACGAAGCGCCGATACGGTCGGCGAGATGGTGCGCGATCAACCGGTCGGCGGTCTCGCGCTCGGCCTTCATCGCACGCCGCTCGGTCAGCGAGATTTGGGCGGCGATCTCGCTCAGATGCTCCGTCGTCTCGCTGTCGGGCAGCGCGCCTTCGCCAAGGCCGAGCGCGCTGATCAAGGCGCGGTGCACGACGAGGTCGGCATAGCGGCGGATCGGCGAGGTGAAATGGGCGTAGCGGCGCAGATTGAGGCCGAAATGGCCGTAGTTCTCCGCCGAATATTCCGCCTGCGCCTGCGAGCGCAGCACCACCTCGTTCACCAATGACTCGTAGTCCTGCCCGGCGACCAGCGTCAGCACGCGGTTGAACAGCGAGGGCCGTAGCGCGCCGCTCTTGGCGAAGGGAATGTCGAGCGTCTTCAGGAACTCCTGCAACGCATGCACCTTCTCCAGCGTCGGCTCGTCATGCACGCGGTAGATCAGCGGCAGCGATTTCTTCTCCAGCGTCTCGGCGGCCGCAACGTTGGCCAGGATCATGAACTCCTCGATCAGCCGGTGCGCCTCGAGTCGTTCCGGCACGATGACGCGATCGACCGTGCCGTCGGCCTTCAAGAGGATTTTGCGCTCGGGCAGGTCGAGATCGAGCGGATCGCGCTCGGCGCGGGCGCGCTTGACCGCTTCATAGGCGGCATAAAGCGGCTTTATGATTCGCTCGAGCAGGGGGCCGGTGACGTCATCCGGTCTGCCGTCGATTGCGGCCTGGGCCTGGACGTAGTGCAGTTTTGCGGCCGAACGCATCAGGACGCGATGAAAGGTGTGCGAGCGCTTGCGGCCGTCCGCGCCGATCACCATCCGCACCGCGAGCGCGCCGCGTGCTTCGCCGGGCACCAGCGAGCAAAGATTGTTGGAGATGCGCTCGGGCAGCATCGGTACCACGCGGTCCGGGAAATAGACCGAGTTGCCGCGCATCAGCGCGTCGCGGTCGAGCGCGGAGTGAGGGCGCACATAGAAGGCGACGTCGGCGATCGCGACATGGACGATGAAGCCGCCGTGGTTCCTGGGATCGGGATCCGGCTCCGCGTGGACGGCGTCATCGTGATCCTTGGCGTCGGGCGGATCAATCGTGACCAGCGGCACGTCGCGCCAGTCTTCGCGGCCTTTCGAGCTGGCAGGCTCGGCTTCCTCGGATTCGCGCTGCGCCTCGCGCGAAAAGGCAAGCGGAATGTCGTGGGCGTGGATCGCAATCAGGCTGATCGCCTTTTCGCTCGAGAGCGAGCCGAGCCGCTCCTTCACCCTGCCGGAGGCGAGGCCAAACCCACGCGAACGCACGAGATCGACGCTGACGAGATCACCATCCTGCGCACCGCCGGCATCGGTTCGGGCGATGTTGAGCTCCTTGCCGGCCTGCTTCTTGTCGACGGGGACGAGCCGCCCGCCGCCATCGGGCAGCGCACGGAACACGCCGAGCACGCGGGACTTGCCGTGATCGATGATCTTGATGACGCGGCCGCGATAGGCTGCGCCTTCATCTTCGCTGCGCTCGACGCGCAACAGCGCGCGGTCGCCGACGCCGGCCATCATGCCGGGCCTTGCGTGGCGCGGAATGTGGATGCGAATACGCGGCGGCTCGCCTTGCTCGACCTCGTCCCATTCGGCGGGGGTCGCAATCAGCTCGCCATCGGCGTCGCGGGTGGTGATATCGGCGAGCAGCGTTGCGGGCAGCTCGGCGGTCTCGACGATCTTCTTGCCGTTCTTCTTGATCGTGCCCTGGTCTGCAAGGTCACGCAGAATGCGCTTGAGCTCGGCGCGGTCGGCATTCTTCAGGCCGAACTCGCGCGCGATCTCTTTGGTTCCGACCTTTCCCGGGTTACCGCGGATGAAAGCGACGATGGCGTCCCTGGTCGGAAAGCCATTGTCGGGTTTTTGCTTCACTTAGCCACGTGCCTTTCCGGCGCTCTTCTTCGCGGCCGTCTTCGCCGCCGCCGATGGCTTGGCCGCCGATGTCTTCGCGGCTGCTGCGACGGGCGCGCGCGCCTTGCTGACGGAAACCGATTTCGGCTTGGCGGCTGTCTTCTTGGCTGCCGCCTTTTTTGCTGGCTTTGGCGCATCGACATCGGATGCAGAGGCCTCGACCTTGGCCGCCTTGGAAGGCTTTGCAGCCTTCTTCGCCTTGGCCTTGCCGCCTCCCTTGTTACCTCCCCTGGCTGCGCGCTCGTCGATCAGCGCGATCGCCTCGGCCAGCATGATGGTATCCTTGTCCTTGTCACTCGGGATCGTGGCATTGACGCCGCCTGCGGTGACATAAGCACCATAGCGGCCGTTCTTCACTGCGACCGCGCCAAGGGTGGGATGATCGCCAAGTGCCTTGCCGGGATCGGCGCCGAAGCGACCGCGGCTCGGGCCCTTGGCGAGTTTTTCCGCAATCAGCGTCACCGCGCGGTTCAGGCCGATATCGAAGACCTCGTCGCCGGCTTCAAGGCTCGCATAAGTCTTGTCGTGTTTTACGAACGGCCCGAAACGGCCGATGCCTGCGGTGATCGGCAGGCCCGTCTCCGGATGCTTGCCGATCTCGCGCGGCAGCGACAACAGTTTCAGCGCACGTTCGAGCTCAAGATCCGAGGGCGAGATGCCCTTCGGAATGCCGGCGCGCTTCGGCTTCTCGTCCTCGCCATAATCCTTCTGCTCACCGAGCTGGATATAAGGACCGAAACGTCCGGCCTTGACGGTGACATCAAGGCCGGTTTCAGGATCCTGGCCGAGCACGCGGTCAGCGCTCTCGGCATTGTCGGCGGCAAGCGGACGGGTGTAGCGGCATTCCGGATAGTTGGAGCAGCCGACAAAGGCGCCGAACTTGCCGGCCTTCAGGTTGAGCCGGCCGGTGCCGCAGGTCGGGCACTGCCGCACGTCGCCGCCATCGGTGCGCGGCGGATAGATGTGCGGACCCAGCATCTCGTCGAGCGCATCTAACACCTCGGCGACGCGCAGGTCCTTGATGTCGTCGACTGCGCCGATGAAATCGCGCCAGAAATCCTGCAGCACCTGCTGCCACGAAATCTCGTTGTTCGAGATGCGATCGAGCTGCTCCTCCAGATCGGCGGTGAAATCATACTCGACATAGCGGCGGAAGAAGTTTTCCAGGAACGCGATGACGACGCGGCCCTTGTCCTCGCCATGCAGGCGCTTCTTCTCCAGCTTCACATAGCCGCGATCCTTGAGTACTTGCAGGATCGAGGCATAGGTCGAGGGACGGCCGATGCCCAGTTCCTCCATGCGCTTGACCAGCGAGGCTTCCGAGAAACGCGGCGGCGGCTCGGTGAAGTGCTGGGTGACGGCGAGGCTCTGCCGCTTCAAGGGTTCGCCTTCGCTCATGGCGGGCAGGCGGCGTGAATCCTCGTCCTCGTCGTCGTCGTGGCCTTCCTGATAGAGCGCGAGGAAACCGTCGAACTTGATGACCTGGCCGGTTGCGCGCAGTTCCAGCACGCGGGAACCGGCCTTCGCCGTGATGTCGACGGTGGTGCGCTCGAGTTCCGCCGATTCCATCTGGCTCGCGATGGCGCGCTTCCAGATCAGCTCATAGAGCCGCGCCTGGTCATGATCGAGCCGGCGCTTCATCGTGTCCGGACGGCGCGAGAGATCGGTCGGACGGATCGCCTCATGCGCTTCCTGGGCGTTCTTCTGCTTGGTCTGATACTGGCGCGGCGCGTCCGGCACGTAGGCGTTGCCGTAATCCTCGCCGATCACCTTGCGCGCCTGGGTGACTGCAGAGGGGTCGATCTGCACGCCGTCGGTCCGCATATAGGTAATGAGACCGGTGGTCTCGCCGCCGATGTCGATGCCCTCGTAGAGCCGCTGCGCGATACGCATGGTGTGCGCGGGCGCAAAGCCGAGCTTGCGGCTCGCTTCCTGCTGCAAGGTCGAGGTGGTGAAGGGCGCTTGCGGATTGCGGCGCGCGGGCCTGGCATCGACGGTCGTGACCGTGAAGCTCGCGGCCTCGACCGCCTTCCTGAAATCCTCGGCTTCGGCGCCAGAGCCGATATCGAGCCTCTGGATTTTCTTGCCGTCGGCGCCGACCAGGCGCGCTTCAAAAGCTTCGCCGCGCGGCGTGTTCAGCGTTGCGATCAGCGACCAATATTCGCGCGGAACGAATTTCTCGATCTCGAGCTCGCGGTCGCAGACAAGCCTGAGCGCCACCGACTGCACGCGTCCGGCAGAGCGGGCGCCCGGCAGCTTGCGCCAGAGCACCGGCGAGAGGGTGAAGCCAACCAGGTAATCCAGCGCCCGGCGCGCCATATAGGCGTCGACGAGGGCGCCATCGATCTGGCGCGGCTGCTTCATCGCATCCGTGATCGCTTGCTTGGTGATGGCATTGAACACCACGCGCTCGATCTTCTGATCCTTCAGCGCGCGCTTCTCTTTCAACACCTCCAGCACGTGCCAGGAGATGGCCTCGCCCTCGCGATCAGGGTCGGTGGCGAGGATCAGGCGCTGGGCTCCCTTCAGCGACTTGGCAATGTCGTTGAGGCGAGAGGCCGCCTTCGGGTCGACCTCCCAGATCATCCGAAAATTATGGTCGGGATCGACCGATCCGTTCTTGGCCGGGAGGTCCCGGACATGGCCGAACGAGGCCAAAACCTCGTAGGACGAGCCCAAATATTTGTTGATCGTCTTGGCTTTCGCCGGAGACTCCACAATAACGATATTCATGTAATTCCAGTGACTTACGGGAAGTTTTGGGGGCGTTTTGGCGAGATTCGCACTTTGCCTCTCGGGGCGAACATGGGTTCTGAGGGGGCCCGTGTCAAATGGACAGATGTTGAAGGAGGGTCCTTAGCGACCGGCTTAGTATTCGAAAGGTTGTAAAAGACGACTTCTGGTTGTGAGAAATACGGTATTATGAAACCTTTTCATCGGGCGCGCCCTTGGCGCGACCCGTTGACTCGCAATGACGGAGTGGGCCTCGGCTTCAGCGTTGTATCGCCAAACGCAAGCAGCCGGCCGTCGGACGCATGCAGTTCCAGCGGCCTCACCGGGCGGCCCTTGTCGCGGTCGACCAGGATGGTCGCGATCTCCTCGGGGTGTTCGTCAAACTCCTCGCTCCATTGTCGGAGCGCGACCAGGATCGCAAAGATGCCGCGTCCTTTCTCCGTCGGAACATATTCATGATAGGCGCTGCCGTCGGAGGCGGGCTGCATTTGAAGAATGCCGCGGTCGACCAGCGTGCGCAGCCGCACCGAGAGAATGTTCTTCGCAAGCCCCAGGCTCTTCTGGAATTCGCCGAAGCGGCGGCGGCCGAGCAGGGCGTCGCGGATGACGAGGAGCGACCACCAGTCCCCGATCGCATCGAGCGAGCGTGCGATCGGGCATTCGCAATGCGCGAGAGAGGTTCGTTTCACCATCGCGGGCCTGCTTCCTCTTGATTGGCGGGCGATCACGGCCTTGTGTGGTTGCAATATTAAACCAGAAGCTCTAGGTGGGCAATACGGTTTAATAATGCAACCAATGAACTGGATGGAGACACGGCCATGAGGCTGAAGAACAAGACGGCATTGATCACGGGTGGCAACAGCGGCATCGGCTTTGCGACGGCGAAGCTGTTCGTGGCCGAGGGCGCCAAGGTCATCATCACCGGGCGCAATCAGGCGACGCTCGAGGCGGCCGCAAAGGAATTGGGGCCGAACGCGTTGGCGGTGGTGGCCGATGCGACCGACATCGCGGCGACCGAAGCCGCGATCAAGAAGGGCGTGGAGAAATTCGGCAAGCTCGACATCGTCTTTGCCAATGCCGGCATTCCCGGCTCGACGCCGGTCGGCGGCACGACGCTCGCCGCCTTCGAGCAGGTGATCCGCACCAACATCACCGCGGTGTTCTTCACGGTGCAGGCGGCGGTCGCGCGAATGAACGACAATGGCGCGATCATCCTCAACGGCTCGGTGATCTCCGTGCTCGGCAATCCCGGCTATGCTGCCTATGCCGCGAGCAAGGCAGGCGTGCGGGCGATGGCGCGGGTGATGGCGTCAGAGCTGTCGCCGCGCGGCATCAGGGTCAACGTGGTGGCGCCGGGAGCTGCGAAGACGCCGATCTGGAACGGCGCGGCGCCGACGGCGGACGCCTTCGCGGCGCTCGAAACTCGCATCTCGAAATCAACCCCGCTCGGCAGAATGGCGGACGCCGACCATGTGGCGAAAACCGTCCTGTTCCTCGCCTCCGACGATGCGTCCCACGTGCAGAGCGCCGAAATCTTCGTCGATGGCGGCGCCACCGGCTCGCCTGCGGGCGCGCCGATCTATCGCGGCTAGCGCGGTTCCACCGAAAAGGCGAGTCCGCCCAGCATGTTGTTGGGCGGGCTCGCGCTTGGGTTGAGCAGTCCTCACGAAGACGTAAGTCGGCGCGCGTTGAACCTTTTCGCGCGCACGCCGACCTTTGCATGGGGCAGGTGATTTTTGACTTGAAATGAATTGGAGAGCCCTACCATGTCAGATGTCGTTCGTATTGCCGCACCTATTCGTTCTTCGACCGCGTCCTCCCGCCAGTCCAAGCAAAGCGATTTCGTTCCTGTCGCCATCTTTTCCGGAATAGGCCTGCTGGTGTCGCTGATTGCCGTGCTGACCGGCGTGCAGGGTGTGTGGTTCTGAGTTTCGACTGCGCTCCTTGTAGACCACTAGCACCAGCCCGCCGTGTTTGACGTCGGCGGGCGGTGCCGATCTTTGCCGCTAGGCAGCCTGCAGTCGCGTCACGGCCTGCAGCGCGTTCGCCAGCGCCTTCTCGCGATGTTCGGGTCCAACCCGGATGCCATCGGCCGAAATGAATTCGGGGTTGGCGATCCCGATGAAGCCGAATACGCCGCGCAGATAGCTCTCCAGATGCTCGAGTGCCGCAGCCGGCGTGCCTGCGCCGTAGAAGCCGCCGCGCGAGATCGCAACGATCACGCGCTTGCCTGCAGCAAGTCCTTCCGGCCCTTGCGCGCCATATTTGAAGGTTTTGCCAGCCACCAGGATGCGATCGATCCATGCCTTGAGCTGGCTTGGAATGGTGAAATTGTACATGGGCGCGCCGAGCACGACGACGTCGGCGGCGAGAAACTCGTCGAGCACGGCCTGTCCGGCGGCGAGATCCTGGCGCACCTCGGCGGACGCGGCACCGCCTTGCGCGGCGGCGAGATGCGAGCCGGACAGATGCGCAAGCGGCGTCGCGCTGAGGTCGCGATAGGCGACCGCAAGATTCGTGTTCTGCTGACGCAGCCGCTCGACGATCGCCGCGGATAGTTGGCGGCTGACGGAGTGGGGGCCGAGCACGCTGGAGTCGATATGCAGGAGCTTCATGGTTGGTCACCTCGGTTGGTATTGATTTGTAACTGGCGCTATATGAGTGACCGCCCTAAATGCCCGCAAGAACGCACAATCTTGAGCCCCGAGCACAGCCATGAAACCTGAGCACATCCGTATGCCTACCTTGCCGCCCGAGCCGTACGCGCATGAGGGACACGAATGCCGCGCCGTTGCCTCCGTGCTCGCACGGGTCGGCGACAAATGGAGCGTGTTCGTGATCATGATGCTGGGCGATGGCCCGAAGCGCTTCAACGAGTTGAAGCGGCAGATCGGCGGCATCTCGCAGCGGATGCTGACGTTGACGTTGCGCGGGCTCGAGCGCGACGGCCTGATCACGCGCACGGTGTTTCCGACCATCCCGCCGCGGGTCGATTACGAATTGACCGATCTCGGGCGCGGCTTGTGGAAGCCGGTGCAGGCGCTCGGCGAATGGGTGTTTCAGCACAGGCAGCAAATCGAAGACGCGCGCCAAAAATTCGACGCGCGCAATGATCCGGAGTGATCAGATCATCGACACCAAGCCGCCGCCGTGGCGTTCGAGCCGGCCGGCGAGTTCAAGCTCGAGCAGTACGGTGCGCACGATCGCGGGCGGCGCACCTGACATGCGGATGAGATCGTCGATCGACACCGGGCTTGGGCCGAGCAGGGCGGTGATCTGCGCGCGGTCGCCGGCGTTGGGATCGCCCGAGAGCTGATCCTCGTCGTCCTCGCGCAAGGGCAGCATGATCGGCCGCTCCATGATCGGCGCCACCGCCTGGATCACGTCGGCCGCTTCGGTGACGAGCGTCGCGCCCTGCTTGATCAGGTCATTGGTGCCGGCCGCGCGCGGATCGAGCGGCGAACCCGGCACCGCAAACACTTCGCGGCCCTGCTCATTGGCCATGCGCGCGGTGATCAGCGAGCCCGAGCGCTGGGCTGCTTCCACAATGACGACGCCGAGCGCCGCACCCGAGATCAGGCGGTTGCGCCGTGGAAAATCCCGCGCCCGCGGCTCGTGTCCGGGCGGCATTTCCGTGATCGCCGCGCCCCTGGCGTCGAGGATCGCAGCAAGCAGGTCCTCGTGCTCGCTCGGATAGATACGGTCGTGGCCGCCGGCCAGCACGGCGACCGTGCCGCTCGCGACGCTCGTGCGGTGCGCGGCCTGATCGATGCCGCGCGCGAGCCCGGAGATGATGACAAAGCCGGCTTCGCCGAGATCGCGCGCGAGTTGGCCGGCGAATTTCAGTCCGGCCGCCGACGCATTCCGGGAGCCAACGATCGCGATCATCGGCCGCATCAAGGTGTCCAGCGCACCGCGCACGCCGAGCAGCGGCGGCGCATCGTCGATGGCGGTGAGCCGCGGCGGGTAGCCGGCTTCCTCCGGCGCGAGCAGGGAAACACCGAGCTTCCGGCTTGCGGCAAGCTCGGCGCGGGCATCCTCCTCGCTGCAGATCCGCATGGCGCGCGACGAGCCGCCGCGCCGGGCAAGATCAGGCAATTGGGCGAGCGCCCTTCGCGCGCTGCCAAAGTGGTTCACGAGCGAGCGAAACGTCCGCGGCCCGACATTGTCGGTCCGGATCAGCCGCAATCGGTCGATCCGCTCGGCCTCGGTGAGTTTGGTCGGCTGGCTGACGGCGTCCACGCTGCTCCTTGCGGCAACTTTAGGAGAACTTGCGGTAGATTTAGCGGGGGATGTATTACTTAAGCATAGGGCGGGGAGGTAGAAATGGCAAAGAGGTTTAGACCGGGCAAGCACATGACCCGGACGGGATCATGGACGTTGACTCCGAAGAAGGGACGAAAGCGGGATTTTACGGGCACACTGCTTAAGACGATAAACCTTGGTGCGAAGCGGATTGCTATTTTCAGCGTGCCAAAACGCTTCTCATGAGGAGCCGGGATCACCATGAAGCCGAAGCGCGGGACGTTTTCCGCAACGTTCTTCCCGGCTTGCATTGTGGCAATGGAATTGGAAAGGGGTAGTGCTGGAGGAATTTTAGCTATCGCTTTGGACGGTCGCGGAATTCAATGCCCTTGTCGCTTCCATTGAAATCGTTTTCCACGATGCAGAGTTTCATGCTAGCCGGCGCGCTGAGGCTAGTTTTGAAGCCTGAAAAAGCATTTTCTGCAATAATTGTGTAGCCGGGCGGGCAATCATATCGGTTCTTCACTTCTACCCTCGCCTGCGATGGTGAGGTCGTGACTGGCCCGTTATATACCGGGCCATTGTTATTGATCGTCCCGCCCATCTGGCCGCCCTGTTGCTGATTATTGACAGGGTGGGGTTGTTGCGGCTGTCGCACAATGGGGGCGGGTCTATGAGAATATTCCCACCAAAAAAGCACCCCACTAATAACAGCCAATCCGATAGCAAAAATTAGATTGAAGATTAGGCGACGACGATTTGCGAAGCCTCCGTATCGTTTGGAAGCCATCAGCGCGGCTACGGCCACTAGGTAGGCTAGCACCAAGAGTATGCCAGCGCCGATCATATCGCCCCCGGTCCCGGCGGAATATGACCAAGCGGCCAACGTTAGATAGGCGGCAGTACCTCCCGCGCCGATAAAAACAGAAATCCAGTTTTTAGGTTCGTCGTGACCGGCGGCGACTGATTTAGGTTCGTCGTGGCTGACGGCGACCGGCTGCAAAGCGGCGGCGCGTTGCGCCGCCCGTCGCGCATCTCGCGCGGCCAACCGCATTTCCCTCTTCTCGATATTTTCGACCATGACTCGCCCCGAACGTGCAGTTTAGTCGCTCGGTGACGTTTGCGCCATAATACCGCGCGGCCCGACATTGTCGGTCCGGATCAGCCGCAATCGGTCGATCCGCTCGGCCTCGGTGAGTTTGGTCGGCTGGCTGACGGCGTCCACGCTGGCTCCTCGGCCCGGCCAGCATGGATCAACCGCAGCGCATGGGGAAGGGGGGCTATGCCTATGGGCGGGGTTGTCCCGGCGATTGGCGTCCTTAAAAGTGCCCGATCAAGCAATGCCCAAGAGGACCTTCCCATGATCTCGCTCGCTGATCTCAAACGCCGCATCGACAAAGGCGAGCTGTCGCCGGAGGCGGCATTGGCGCAATCCCTGGAAGTGATTGCGGCGCAGGAGAAGACCATCGGCGCCTTTGCCCACCTCGCGCCACATCCGCGCGCGCAGCAACAAGGCCCGCTGCGGGGGATTGCGGTCGGGATCAAGGACATCGTCGATACATCAGACATGCCGACCCAGATGGGCGCCGAGATCTACAAGGGACATCGCCCGCGCGCGGATGCGCCGGTCGTGATGCTTTTGAAAGAGGCCGGCGCGACCGTTGCCGGCAAGACCACGACGACGGCGTTTGCCGCGAATGATCCGACCGCGACGCTTAATCCGCACAATCACGCCCACACGCCGGGCGGCTCGTCGTCGGGCTCGGCGGCAGCCGTCGCGGCCGGCATGCTACCGCTTGCGCTCGGCACGCAGACCGGTGGCTCGGTGATCCGCCCGGCCTCGTTTTGCGGTGTAGCCGCCATCAAGCCGTCTTACCGGATGTTGCCGACCGTCGGCGTCAAATGCTTTTCCTGGACGCTCGACACCGTCGGGGTGTTTGCCGCCGGCGTGGAAGACGTTGCGGTCGCGCTCTCGGCCATGACCAGCCGCCCGGAACTATTGGCGCCGGCGGCGAAAGCGCCAAAGATCGGCGTCGTTACGCAGGATTTTGCTGGCCCCGCCGAGAAGGCGGGCACCGATGCGCTCAAGATTGCGGCCGCCGCCGCGGAGAAGGCGGGCGCCTCGGTGCGCGAGCTGAAAATGCCGACGCTGATCGCCGACGCCTGGCGCATCCACACCACCGTGCAGCAATTCGAGGCGCATCAGGCGTTCGCCTGGGAATATCGTGAGAACTACGACGCGATGCCGCCGCTCTTGCGCAAGCGGCTCGATGAGAGTCGGGACATCCAGCCTGCCGACTATGACGAGGCGCGCTCGGTGGCCCGGAAAGCGCGCGTGGTACTGTGCGAGATCTTCCGCGACGTCGACGTGATCCTCGCGCTGTCGGCACCGGGTGCGGCGCCCAAGGGACTGGATTGGACCGGCGATCCCCGCTTCAACCGGCTGTGGACGCTGATGGGAACGCCTTGCGTCAACGTGCCCGCGCATGTCGCCGAGGGCAATCTGCCCATCGGCGTGCAGGTGATCGCGGATTTCGGCGACGACGCCAAGGCACTCGCCGTCGCACGCTTCCTGGAAGCCGCCTTAAGAGCCTAGCTTCAGGCGTCTACGAGAGCCGACGGCTCGGCTGCGACGACAGGCGTCGGCTTTGCCGGCACGGTTCCCCGCAGCCAGCGATCCGCGGCGCTGCGGCCACGTCCGTGCAGCATCGTGATGAAGCCGCGGCCGAGGTCGGCCGGGTTGCGCTGGGCGAGACCCTCGACTTCGTCTTCCGCGGCAATCCGATGAAGGTTGGGTGCCGACACGCCGCGCTCGCGCGCCCACCGCAGCGCTTCGAGCTCGGCATGGAGCACGGCATTCGCCGTGATCTGGTCGAGCCTGAGGTCGATCGCGGCCATGGTGATCGGCACAAAGCTGTCGCGTGCGGGCGTGACCTGCACGACCAGGAGGTCGGAAGCAGTGGTTTCCTCCACGAGCCGGACTAGCGGCGGATTGGCGCCATAACCGCCGTCCCAATAGGACTGGCCCTCGATCTCGACCGCGCAGTGCAACTGCGGCGGGCAGGTCGAGGCGAGCAGCACGTCGGGTGAGATGGCGACGTTGTCGAATATCTGCTGTCTGCCGTCGCGCACTCGGGTGGCCGCGACCAGGAGCTTTGGACAGGAGGGGCTGCGCAGCGCGGCAAAATCGATGTCGCGCGAGAGCGCGTCCCGCAGCGGATCCAAATCAAAGGGATCGAAATGGCCGGAGCGCAGAGTAGGACCAAACGCGACCGAGCTTCCCGCCGGTGAAAAGCCGCCGACCAGCATCAGCGAGCGGAACGAGGTTTCGTTGGTCATGCGCTGCCAGAAACTGGCCAGCAGCTTGCGTGCGCCCTCGCGCCCGCCCTTCACCAGCCCACAGGCCAGGAGCGTGGCATTGATCGCACCGACGCTGGCGCCGCTGATGCTATCGAACGCGCAAGTAGGCTCTTCGAGGAGCCGCTCCAGCACGCCCCAGGTGAAGGCGCCGAAGGCGCCGCCGCCTTGTAGCGCCAGCGACAATTTCTGCGGTGGCCAGGTAGGAGGAGGCGGCAGGGGCGCGCTGACTTTGGCCTTCGCCAGCACTGCGGCGGCGTGCTTTTCCAGCGCGCGGGCGGTCTCGACGTCGATCGACGCATCGGAAGTAAGCGGCGGAGAGTTCAGCGCGGGATCGCCGTCGGACGCGACTTCAGCGGCCGGGCCGTCCGGCGTCCGCTTTCCCTGCAGCAGACTGAAAAAACGGGCTTCGGCCAGAACCTCCGATGGCCGTAATCGCTTCCGGAAGCCAGGTTCCTCAGGTGATTTGGTTTCTGCTTCGCGCGTTGCCGGTGGCTCGTCAGCCGCCGCGGCCGTTTCGGCCGTTGCCTTAGCTTCGGCGCACGGCGCGACAGCTTCGATGCGCGGCGCGACGACGTTGTCGGTCGACCAGATCTCAGCGGCGGAAAGCAGCGCAGTGGCCGCGGTGCGGAGCAAGGTGGCAGCTTCCCGTGCTGCGCCTTTTTGTTCCACTCCTTCACCCGCGCCTGATGAAACATTCTCGTTCATCTCAGGCATTCCAGAAATGCGAAACTACCCCGCGGCCAACATGGCAGCGACCAAAACGTTTTTCCAGTTACGGAATTCGGTTCCGAACAGATATCGGTGGATTGATACACCGGTGTCGCAACCACGCAACGTCGGTGATTCCCGGCCCGTGGTTCTACGCTCTTTGCCCGATTTTGCCTTCGGTGCCCGCCAGCAGCCGTTTGATGTTTTCGCGGTGCGAGTAGAACAGAAGGAGAGTGAGCACGGCAAACAGCACGGCGAGCGCCGCGTGCTCGAACCACCACAGGAACAGCGGCGTAATCACGCTTGCCGTCAGCGCCGACAGCGAGGAGTAGCGGAGCGCGAAGGCGAGCGCGAGCCAGATCGCGCAGAACAGGATCGCCGCCGGCCAGATCAGACCGATCAGGATGCCGATATAGACGGCAACGCCCTTGCCGCCCTTGAATTTGAGCCAGACCGGGAAGATGTGGCCGAGGAAAGCCCCGAGGCCCGCCAGCATCGCGGCGTCGGGTCCGCCGAGATAGCCGGAAATGATCACGGCGACCGTGCCCTTGAGCGCGTCGAGCACCAGCGTCGCGGCGGCGAGCCCCTTGCGCCCCGTGCGCAGCACGTTGGTCGCGCCGATATTGCCGGAACCGATCGTGCGCAGGTCAGCCGTTCCGGCAAGCTTGGTGAGGATGAGCCCGAACGGGATCGAGCCAAGGAGATAACCGATGATCAGGGATAGCGGATAGGCGACTTCAGGTCCCATGTGAGCGGCTCCCTGGAGGCGTTACACGTGTTCGTAGACCGTGCGGCCGCCGACGATGGTGCGCATCACGCGCCCCGAGAAGCGCGCCTCGTCGAACGGCGTATTCTTGCAAAGCGATTTGAGATCGGCGGGATCGAGCACCCAGGGGATGTCGGCGTCGATCACGATAACGTCCGCCGGCGCGCCCGGGCGCAACGAGCCGCCCGGCAGGCCGAGCAGCTCGGCCGGACGCGTCGACATTGCGCGGATCAGCGTCTTCCAATCCATCTCGCCATTATGGATCAGACGGAGCGCCGCCGGTAGCATGGTTTGCAGGCCCACGGCGCCGGACGCAGCTTCCGCGAACGGCAGCCGCTTGACCTCGACGTCCTGTGGGTTGTGATCGGACATGATCACATCGACCAAACCGGAGGCGAGCGCCTCGACCAGGGCCCGGCGGTCGTTCTCGGTGCGCAGAGGCGGCGACAGCTTCAGGAACGTCCGGTAAGGGCCGATGTCGTTCTCGTTCAAGGTGACGTGATTGATCGAGACGGAGGCGGAAACCTGCAAGCCCGCTTCGCGCGCGCGTTTGAGGATGTCGAGAGAGCCGATACAGCTCACCGAGGCTGCATGATAGCGCCCCCCGGTCAGCGCGACGAGCCGCATGTCGCGCTCCAGCATCACGGCCTCGGCGGCATCGGGGATGCCCATCAGGCCAAGACGCGCGGCGAACTCGCCTTCGTTCATGACGCCTTCGCCGACCAGGTCGGGGTCCTCGGTGTGGTGCACGATCAGCGCGTCGAAATCGCGCGCATAGGTCAGCGCGCGACGCATCACCTGCGCGTTGACGACGCTCTTGTCGCCATCGGAAAACGCCACCGCGCCCGCGGCCTTCAACAGGCCGATCTCGGTCATCTCCTCGCCGGCGAGGCCCTTGGTCAGCGCCGCCATCGGATGGATGTTGACGATTGCGGTGTCGCGGGCGCGGCGGAGAACGAAATCCACCGTCGCCGAATTGTCGATAACCGGCTCGGTGCCCGGCTGGCAGACGATGGTGGTGATGCCGCCCGCCGCCGCCGCCTGGCTTGCGGAAGCAAAGGTCTCGCGGTGGCTGAAGCCGGGCTCGCCGACAAAGGCGCGCATGTCGACCAGGCCGGGTGCGACGATCTTGCCGGCGCAATTGATGACGTCGGTCCCTTCGGGCACGCCGGCCGCGCCAATGCCGCGTTTCAAGTCGCGGATCACGCCGTCGGCGATCAGGACATCGCCGGGACAGTCGAGGTCGCGCGACGGATCGATCACGCGCGCGTTGGCGAGCAGGATCGGGCGGCGATCGGTCAGCATGATGTTCGAATCTCTTGTTTGAGCATGATCTCCGCGCAAACGCGTTCCGCGTTTGTCGCGAGGGAAAACCGGTGTCCACTTTTCCGGATCATGCGTCTCAAGCGTTCGGCAAGTTGCGGGCGAGCGCTTCCAGCACCGCCATTCGCACCGCCACTCCCATTTCAACCTGTTCCCGGATCAGGGACTGCGCGCCGTCGGCCACCATCGAGTCGATCTCCACGCCGCGGTTCATCGGCCCCGGATGCATCACCAGCGCGTCCGGCTTGGCGTAGGCGAGCTTCTTCTGATCGAGGCCATAGTAATAGAAATACTCGCTGGTCGACGGCACGAAGGAACCGTTCATGCGCTCGCGCTGCAGCCGCAGCATCATCACGATATCCGCGCCTTCCAGCCCCTCGCGCATGTCGCGCGCGACCTCGACGCCCATGCGCTCGATGCCGGACGGCAGCAGCGTGGAGGGCGCGACGACGCGCACCCGCGCGCCCATGGTGTTGAGCAGGATGATGTTGGAACGCGCCACCCGCGAATGCAGGACGTCGCCGCAGATCGCAACCAGAAGGCCCTCGATTCGGCCCTTGTTGCGGCGGATGGTGAGCGCATCGAGCAGCGCCTGGGTCGGATGCTCGTGGGCGCCATCGCCGGCATTGATCACGGAACCGTCAACCTTGCGCGCCAGGAGTTCCACCGCTCCCGACGCGTGATGGCGCACCACCAGGATGTCCGGATGCATGGCGTTCAGCGTCACGGCCGTGTCGAGCAAGGTCTCGCCCTTGCGCATCGACGACGAGGAGACCGACATGTTCATGACGTCGGCGCCCAGCCGCTTTCCGGCGATTTCGAAGGAGGATTGGGTCCGCGTCGAGGCCTCGAAGAAGAGGTTGACCTGGGTGCGGCCGCGGAGCGAGGTGCGCTTTTTGTCGATCTGGCGGTTGAGCTCGACATATTCTTCGGAGAGGTCGAGCAGGCCGGTAATATCGGCAGCGGAAAGGCCCTCGATACCCAGCAGATGCCGGTGACCGAGGACGAAGGTCGATTTCGAGTAGGATGTCATTAAAGCCAGAGCTATAGGCGGGGATTCCCCTGGCCGCAAGGCCGAAAGGGCGACGAAAGAGTTATCCCCCGATCGTTGCCGGGCAGGGTAAATGAGGTGCTGAGGCGGCGCGCTGGTTTAAGGTCGTCATGCCCGGGCTTGTCCCGGGCATCCACGTCTTTGCCGCGCGAAAGTTAGACGTGGATGGCCAGGCCTCGCCGCGCCGGAGGGGCTTCTACCCCCGCAGGCGCGACAAGCCCGGCCATGACGAAGGTGGATAGGACCGTGAGAACCATTTCTGTCGCGCTTGTTGCTGCCATCGCCATATCCCAGGCTCACGCTCAGAGCTTGCCCGGGGGCTTCGTCTATCTCAGGGATATCGACCCTTCGATCATCCAGGATATCCGCTACGCCTCGTCCAACAATTTCATCGGTCGGCCGCTGCATGGCTATGAGGCCGCCGAATGCGTGGTGAAGCGCGACGTGGCGCTCAGGCTGAAGGCGATCCAGCAAAACCTCGCCAAGCGAAAACTGTCGCTGAAGATGTACGACTGCTATCGCCCGAGGCGCGCCAGCGTCGACATGCTGGCCTGGGCGCGCGACGGCAAGGAGGGATCGCGACGCTTCAATCCGTCCTTCGACAAGCGCGACCTGTTCCGCCTCGGCTACATCGCCTACTACTCGCAGCATTCGACAGGCGCCGCCCTCGACCTCACGCTGGTCGATCTCACGGCCGACAATTCTGCGACCTTCGACCCAACCAAAACCTATGCCGATTGCACCGCGCCGGTGGACAATCGCGCGCCGGAAGGCAGCATCGACATGGGCACCGGCTATGACTGCACCGATCCGAAAGGCCACACGCGCTCGAGCGCGATCACGCCGGAGCAGCGGCACTGGCGCCAGGTGCTGATCGATGCCATGGCCAAGCAAGGCTTTGTGAACTATTCGAAAGAGTGGTGGCATTTTTCACTGCCGGGCGCGGGCTGGCCGGCCTATGATTTCCCGATCACGCCGCGCCGCCAGTGATTGCGCTTTTGGGAAACGGCCATGAGCAAGACCGCCTTTGCCACCCACGAGGTCTTCAACCAGTCGCCGCCGTTCGAGGACATCGACCTGTTTGCTTGCGACAGGCCGCTGAAAGAGGCAGTGGCGGCGTTTGGCGGGTCGGAAGCCGAAAAGGAATTGTCCGAGTTCGGCCGGCATTGGGGCTCGGCCGCGATGGCCGCGCGGGGGCGCGTGGCCAACGAGAACACGCCAAAGCTGCGCACGTTCGATGCCAGAGGCAACCGCCGCGACGAGGTCGAATTCCATCCGGCCTATCACGAGCTGATGGCGCATTCCGCACATGCCGGCGTGCACAATTCGACCTGGACCGCCGACGGCAAGCCGGCCGGCGGCGCAGCCGAGGTGGTGCGTGCGGCGAAATTCTACATGGCTTCGCAAGTCGAGACCGGACACCTCTGTCCGATCACCATGACCCGCGCTGCGGTGGCCGCGCTGGCATCGCAGCCGGATCTGCTCGCGAAAACTATGCCGGTCATCGCCACGCGTGCTTACGATCCGTCGTTTGCGCCATGGTGGACCAAGCGCGGCATGACGCTCGGCATGGGCATGACCGAAAAGCAGGGCGGCACCGATGTGCGCGCCAACATGACGCGGGCCGAGCGCGCGGCCGACGGCTATCGCATCGTCGGCCACAAATGGTTCATGTCGGCGCCGATGTGCGACGCATTCCTGGTGCTGGCGCAGGCCGCCGAAGGCTTGACCTGCTTCTTCATGCCGCGCTTTGCGCCGGATGGTTCGGTCAATGCGATCCATTTCCAGCGCCTGAAGGACAAGCTCGGCAACCGCTCCAATGCATCCTCCGAGGTCGAATTCGCCGGTGCTTTTGCGATGCGGATCGGCGAGGAGGGCAAGGGCATCCGCACCATCATCCAGATGGTGCAGCTCACGCGGCAGGACTGCGCTATCGCTTCCGCAGGATTGATGCGCTCGGGGCTCGCGCATGCGCTGCATCACGCCCGTCACCGCAGCGTGTTCCAGAAGCATCTCGCCGATCAACCCCTGATGCGCGCCGTGCTCGCCGACCTAGCGCTGCATGTGGAGGCGTCGACCGCGTTGGTGATGCGGCTCTGTCAGGCTTTCGACCGCACGCCGAATGATCCGCGCGAAGCCGTCTATATGCGGCTGCTCACTCCCGCCATCAAATACTGGACCTGCAAGAGCGCGCCGCCGTTCCTGTTCGAGGCGATGGAATGTCTTGGCGGCAACGGCTATGTCGAGGAGGGCATCTTGGCGCGACATTATCGCGAGTCGCCAGTCAATGCGATCTGGGAAGGTTCTGGGAATGTGATGTGCCTCGACGTGCTGCGCGCGCTGTCGCGCGAGGCGGAAGCCGCGATGGCGGTGCTCCATGGGCTCACTGAAGCAAGCCACGGCCTGCCGGGCGCAGGTGAGACAGCAGGCGTCATCGCCCAGGCATTCCGCCGGCGAGACAACGAGCACGTCGCGCGGCTCGCGATCGAGAAATTAGCATTGCTCGCCGCTGCCGCCGCACTCAACAAGGTTGCGCCGCGATCAGCGGAATTGTTCGCAGCGACGCGGCTCGCCAATCCCCACGCCGGCATGTACGGCGCCGTCGATCTCGCCGAGAATGACACCAGCGCGTTGCTGGAGCGGGCGCTGCCGTGACCACAGCCACCGTCGTCATGCCAACCGAAAGCCCCTGATGGATTCCCTCAATCCCGAAATCTTGCCGATCGAGCGCGCGCCGCATGTCTGGAAATTCTGGGGCACCGCGCTCTGGGGCTTTGTCGTCTTCGCTGCGTTGTTCATCGGTCAGATCGCGGTCGTGATCTTCTTCGTGCTTCGGGGAGCCGGGTCGGCGAATTTCGAGCAGGCAGTCAGGGTTGTCGCCTCCAGTGGGCTAGCGATCTCGCTCTCGGTCATCGCGGGCCTGCCCGCGGTCGCCGCGGCGTTGTGGCTTGCGATCCACTGGACCCGCATCGGCTTTGCCGACTATCTCGCGCTGCGCTGGACCAACTGGCGCAATCTCGTCCTCGGCGTCGTTGGTCTCGGGGTGCTGGTCGAAGGCTGGGATCTCTTGTCGCGTGCGACAGGCCATGACGTGACGCCGGATTTCATGATCGATGTGCTGAAATCGGCGCGCGGGGGCAGCTCGGTGTGGCTGCTCGCTATCGCCATATGCGTCGCGGCTCCGATCTCCGAAGAGCTGTTCGCGCGCGGCTTTCTCTATCGCGGCTGGTCGGAGACGGCGCTGGGGGTGCCCGGCGCGATCGGCCTGTCGTCGCTCGCCTGGACCAGCCTGCATCTGCAATATGACTGGTTCTTCTTCTGCGAAGTCTTCTGCATCGGCCTCTGGTTCGGCTACATGCGCTATCGCAGCAACTCGCTCTGGCTGACGATCCTGCTGCACGGCCTGAACAATCTCGGCGCGCTGGTGCAGACGATATGGCTCGCGGGATAATGGCCGCTTTTTCTCCGTCATTGCGAGGAGCGTAAGCGACGAAGCAATCCAAAGCCACGCGTGAGACTCTGGATTGCTTCGCGGAGCCTGTCATCGGGCGCGCCCTTGGCGCGACCCGTTGGCTCGCAATGACGGCGATCTATGAGCAAAGCGCGATCGCGATCGGCATGGTGATCGCGGCCAGAATCGTCTGCAGCGTGATGATCTGGGCGAGCAGAGGCGCGTCGCCGCCCATCTGGCGCGCCATCACATAGGCGCTCGGCGAGGTCGGCACGGCCGAGCACGCCGCGACGATCGCGAGATTGGTGCCGGACACGCCGAACCACAAAGCAAGTCCGATCGCGAGCAAGGGCATCAGCAACAGCTTGAACGCCACGCCGGCCGCAGCCGCGACGCTGGGCCGCAATAGGCCTTCGAGATGCAGCCCGGCGCCGGTCACAAGCAGGCCGATCGCAAGCGAGGAGCCGCCCAGCGCGTCCGCGACCTCGTGCCAGATTTTCGGCAGCGGCAGGTGGGTCACGTTGATGAAGAGACCGATGGCGCAGCCCCAGATCAGCGGATTCCGGATCAGAGTCATCACAATCGCACGCCCCGACTGCTTTTCCGGCGAGGCGAAATGCGCGAGCACGGCCACACTGAACACGTTGACCATCGGGATGATGGCGACCATGGCAACCGAAGCCAGCGCGAGCCCGGCCGCGCCATAGAGATTGCGGGAAACCGAGAGCCCCACGTAGGTCTGCCAACGGATCGCGCCCTGAAAGATCGAGCTGAAAGCCGGACCGTCGATTTTCAGGCGCTTGAACAATGGCCAAAGGGCAAGGCAGAGCAGCGACACAGTGAGGGCGGCGAGCATCAGCGCGCCGCCGACGCCCGCAACCGGCACGCTCGAAAGATCGGCCTTCACCAGCGTCTGGATCAAAAGCATCGGGAACAGCACGTAATAGGTCAGCCGCTCCAGCCCGTGCCACTGCGTCTCCAGCCGCATCAGCGTCCGCTTCAGCACTGCGCCCAGAACGATCAGGACAAACACCGGCAGCAGCGCCGCTATCACAATTCCCATTCGCTAGCTTTTCTTGATGTTGGCGAGGCGGTCGAGCGCGCCTTGCAGGATGAAGATCGCGGCATGCTGGTCGATCACTTCGGCGCGCTTCGCACGGCTGACGTCCAGGCCGATCAGCTCGCGCTCGACCGCTGACGTGGAGAGGCGCTCGTCCCAGAACGCGATGGCAAGATCGGCGAGCTGGGCGAGGTTGCGGGCAAAGGCGCGGGTCGATTGCGCGCGCGGGCCTTCGCTGCCGTCCATGTTGATCGGCAGCCCCAGCACAAAGCCGACCGCGTTGCGCTCGGCAGCGATCGCGAGCAGCCGCGCTGCGTCAAGCTTGAACGCCTTGCGCTGAATGGTCTCGACGGCGGTCGCGAGCCTCCTGTCCGGGTCGGACACCGCGACGCCGATGGTCTTGGTGCCCAGATCAAGGCCGACCAGTGCGCCGCGTTCCGGCCAAAGCGTGGCTGCATCGATCAGGGAAAGGACTGGAGCGGGCATGGAGAAAGCGCATAACACGCGGCTCTGCGGTCGCGCAAAGCCGGGTTTGCCGGGATGTTCTCGGTGGCGACGGTGACTTGTTTCAGGAACGAGGCGGGACTGTTCTCGATTATTCATTTTTCGCCGCCGAGCGGGCAGCCTATGGTCGGTGGTGGGACTGGAAACAGACATGGCAATCAACACGACATTAACGGCGCGGCTGGGTAGTCGGCACCCGATCCTCTCCGCGCCGATGGCGGGGATTGCCGGCGCGCGCCTGGTTGCCGCCGTCAGCGAGGCCGGCGGCTTCGGCATCCTCGGCGGCGGCTATGGCGAGAGAGCCTGGCTCGAGCAGGAAACCGCCAAGCTCAAAACCTGCACGGCGCCGTTTGGCATCGGCTTCATCACCTGGAGCCTGGCGAAGCAGCCTGATCTTCTGCACATGGCGCTCGCCGCAAAGCCGCGCGCGATCATGCTGTCGTTCGGCGATCCCAAGCCCTTTGCGCCAGCGATCAAGGCCGCGGGCGCGCTCCTGATCTGCCAGGTGCAGAGCGAGGACATGGCGAGAGAGGCGCTCGGTGCCGGCGCCGACATCCTGATCGCGCAGGGCACCGAAGCGGGCGGCCACGGCGCCGCTCGCACCACGCTCGATATCGTGCCGGCGATTGTCGATCTCGCGGCCGGCCGTGTGCCAGTCGCGGCTGCCGGCGGCATTGCGGACGGACGCGGACTTGCGGCCATGATGATGCTCGGCGCGGCCGGCGTGCTGCTCGGAACGCGCTTCTACGCGAGCGTCGAGTGCGATGGGTCCGAGGAAGCCAAGAAACGCATCTGCGCGGCATCAAGCGGGAGCACGGTGCGGGGCGTCGTCTTCGATTGGTCGCGCGGCATCTTCTGGCCGGCGCCCTTCACATTGCGGTCGCTTGTCAATGATCACTCGCGCCGCTGGAGCGGGCGCGAAGTCGAGCTCATGCACAACATCGCCACGGTGACGGCGGACTATGTGGCCGCAAGGGAGGCTGGCAATTTCGATATTGCCGGCGTATTTGCCGGCGAAGCCGTCGGCCTGATCCACGATATCCCGAAGGCCGGTGAGATCGTGGAGCGGATCACGCTGGAGGCCGAGCAGATCCTTTCCGGCCGGCGCAATTCCGCGACGATGTCGCAGGCGGTCGCTGCACGCTGATCAACAAACGAGAAAGAGAACACCGATGTGGCCGGATCGCCGGATAATCGACCTCTTCAAAATCGAGTTTCCGATCCTGCTCGCGCCGATGGCGGGCGCGATCGATGCCGAGATCGCGATTGCGGTCGCGGAGGGCGGCGGGATGCCGTCGGTGCCCTGCGCGCTGATCTCGCCGGAAAAGGCACGCGAGCAGGTCAAGATCATCCGCCAGCGTGTTTCCGCGCCGATCAATCTGAACTTCTTCTGCCACAAGGCTGTCGATGCCGATCCCGCGCGCGAAGCGGTCTGGCGGCAGCGGCTCGCGCCCTACTACCGCGAGCTTGGGCTTGATCCGGCTGCGCCGATCAACACCGCCAACCGCGCGCCGTTCGATGCCGCCTTCTGCGAGGTGGTGGAGGAGCTGAAGCCCGAAGTGGTCAGCTTTCATTTCGGCTTGCCGGAGGCGGGCCTGCTCCAGCGCGTGAAGGCGACCGGCGCGTTGGTGATGTCGTCGGCGACCATCGTGCGCGAGGCGATCTGGCTCGAGGAGAACGGCGCCGACGTCATCATCGCGCAAGGGGCCGAGGCGGGCGGGCATCGCGGCATGTTCCTGACCGACAACATCGCCGAGCAGCCCGGCACCTTCGCGCTGGTTCCGCAGGTCGTCGATGCCGTGAAGGTGCCGGTGATTGCCGCCGGCGGCATTGCGGACGGCCGCGGCATTGCGGCGGCCTTTGCATTGGGAGCAGCCGGCGTGCAGATCGGCAGCGCCTATCTGCGCTGCCCGGAATCCAGGGTGATTGCGCCGGCCCGCGTCGCGCTGGGCCAGGCGATGGATGATTCCACCGTGATCACCAATGTTATGACCGGGCGCCCCGCACGCGGCGTCGTCAACCGCGTCATGCACGAGGTGGGGCCGATCGCACCGGAGGCTCCGGCCTTTCCGCATTCGGCGACCTCGCTTGGACCCCTGAAGCAGGCTGCCGAAAAGCTCGGCAAGACCGATTTCACCAGCTTGTGGGCCGGTCAGGCGGTGCGTTTGGGCCGGGAAATGCCTGCCGCGGAGCTGACCCGGGCGCTGGCAGGCGCTGCCCTGGTGCGAATGAGCAAGCTCGCCGGCTAAGACCGGCCCGTGGCCCATGGTTGCGGCGCGAAAGCGGCCTCTGCTATAGGGCGGGGTGAAACCCCCGTTTGAGGCCTTATATAATGTCGGTCGATGCCGCCACCGTCCGCCGTATCGCGCATCTGGCGCGGATTGCGGTCACGGACGCCGAAGTTCCGCATCTGCAAGGCGAACTGAACGCCATGCTGGCGTTCGTCGAGCAGTTGTCGGAGGTCAATATCGAGGGGGTCGAGCCGATGACCTCGGTGACGCCGATGGCGATGAAGAAGCGGCAGGACGTGGTCAATGACGGGGAGATCGCCGACGATATCGTGGCCAACGCACCGGCGACGGAAGGTCACTACTTCCTGGTGCCGAAGGTCGTCGAGTAACATAGCGTTTTCGAGCGAAGTGGGCACCGGTTCGCGCGAAGAAAACGCGACAAACACAAGAGTCCGAGAAGTCCGATGTGTCTGCTCTGCGACGATGAAAAGGCCTATCAGGCCTATATGAACTATCTCGACGCGATGGAGCGGCAGGGCAAGGCCGCCGATCCGCAACTGGCGATCAATGCCGTGCTCGACCAGCTCGAGGCGCAGGATCGCGACCAAGCTCGCGCGCGCGCCAAACAAGACGACCCGGCCAACGACAAGACCCTGTCTCCGTTCTTCTGCAGCCCGATCAATAAATGACTGATTTGACATCGATGACGCTCGCCGAGGCCCGCGAGGGGTTGGCGAAAAAGTCTTTCACCTCGCTTGAGCTGACGGACGCCCATCTGAAGGCGATGGAAGCGGCGCGTTCGCTCAATGCCTTCGTGCTGGAAACCCCGGAGCAGGCCCGCGCCATGGCACGCGAGGCGGATGGCAAGATAGCCAAGGGTGATGGCGGTCCGCTCGCCGGCATTCCACTCGGAATCAAGGATCTTTTTGCGACCAAGGGCGTGCGCACCACGGCGTGCTCAAAGATCCTCGGCAATTTCGTGCCGACCTATGAGTCCACGATCACCGAGCAGCTCTGGCGCGATGGTGCCGTGATGCTCGGCAAGCTCAACAATGACGAGTTCGCGATGGGCTCATCGAACGAGACCTCGTGCTTCGGCCCCGTCGCCAATCCGTGGCGGCGCAAAGGCAGCAACACCACGCTGGTGCCGGGCGGCTCATCCGGTGGTTCCGCCTCGGCGGTTGCCGCGATGCTCTGCATGGGCGCGACCGCGACTGACACTGGCGGCTCGATCCGCCAGCCTGCGGCCTTCACCGCAACCGTCGGCATCAAGCCGACCTATGGCCGCTGCTCGCGCTGGGGCATCGTGGCGTTCGCCTCTTCGCTCGATCAGGCCGGCCCGATCGGCCGCACCGTGCAGGATTCGGCAATCCTGCTCCGCTCGATGGCGGGGCACGATCCCAGGGATACAACGTCGGTCGATCGCCCGGTGCCGGACTACGAGGCCGCGATGGGCAAGTCCGTGAAGGGCATGAAGATCGGGATCCCCAGGGAATATCGTCTCGACGGCATGCCGGCCGAGATCGAAAAGCTCTGGAGCGAAGGGCAGGCCTGGCTGAAGGCCGCCGGCGCCGAGCTCGTCGAGGTGTCGCTGCCGCACACCAAATACGCGCTGCCGGCCTATTACATCGTGGCGCCGGCGGAAGCGTCCTCCAACCTCGCGCGGTATGACGGCGTGCGCTACGGCCTGCGCGTGCCCGGGCGCTCGATCGGGGACATGTATGAAGCGACCCGTGCCGATGGCTTTGGCGCCGAGGTGCGCCGCCGCGTCATGATCGGCACCTATGTGCTCTCGGCCGGCTACTACGACGCCTATTATCTGCGCGCGCAGAAGGTGCGCACGCTGATCAAGAAGGACTTCGAGGATTGCTTTGCCAAGGGCGTGAACGCGATCCTCACGCCTGCGACGCCGTCGGCCGCCTTCGGTATCGGCGAGAAAGGCGGCGGCGATCCGGTCGAGATGTATCTCAACGACCTCTTCACGGTGCCCGCGAACATGGCGGGCTTGCCGGGGATTGCAGTTCCCGCCGGCAAGGACTCGCAGGGCCTGCCGCTTGGACTGCAATTGGTCGGCCGCGCCTTCGATGAAGAGACGCTATTCTCGCTCGGCGAAGTGATCGAGCAGGCGGCAGGACGTTTCACGCCGGAGAAATGGTGGTGAGCCATGGCCGACTTCAAAGCCACTCTGTCCAATGCGAAGCCGGCGACCGGGCTGTCACCGCCGCTGGCCGCCTTGTGGTGGGCGGCAAAGGGCGACTGGGACGCCGCCCACAAGATCGTGCAGGACGAGGACGATGCCAACTCGGCCTGGGTGCACGCCTATCTGCATCGCGTCGAGGGCGATCCCGGCAATGCCGGCTACTGGTACCGGCGCGCCGGGCAACCGGTGGCAAAGGATTCACTCGAAGCCGAATGGGAGCGGATCGCCTCCGCGCTGATCGGGGAGTAACGGCATGACGGCATTGAGCGGCAAGCTGGTCAAGGGCTCAACCGGCGACTGGGAAGTCGTGATCGGCATGGAGGTCCATGCCCAAGTCACCTCGAACGCAAAGCTGTTCTCCGGCGCTTCGACGGCCTTTGGCGGCGAGCCCAACAGCCACGTGTCGCTGGTCGATGCGGCGATGCCGGGCATGCTGCCCGTGATCAACGCGGAATGCGTCCGCCAGGCGGTGCGCACCGGGCTTGGCCTGAACGCGAAGATCAATCTCCGCTCGGTGTTCGACCGCAAGAACTACTTTTATCCCGACCTGCCGCAGGGCTACCAGATCAGCCAGTACAAGTCGCCGATCGTGGGCGAGGGCGCGATCACGGTCGAGCTCGACGGCGGCAAGACCGCGACCATCGGCATCGAGCGCCTGCATCTGGAACAGGACGCCGGCAAGTTGCTGCACGACCAGAGCCCGACCCTATCCTATGTCGATCTCAACCGCTCCGGCGTTGCGCTGATGGAGATCGTGTCGAAACCCGATATCCGCGATGCCGAACAGGCCAAGGCCTATGTGGCCAAGCTGCGCTCGATCCTGCGCTATCTCGGTACCTGCGACGGCGACATGGAGAAGGGGAACCTGCGCGCCGACGTCAACGTCTCCGTGCGCAAGCTGGGCGCGCCGCTTGGCACCCGCTGCGAGATCAAGAACATGAACTCGATCAACTTCATTGGCCAAGCGATCGAATACGAGGCGCGGCGCCAGATCGAGATCCTGGAAGACGGCGGGCAGATCGAGCAGGAGACCCGGCTCTACGACCCCAACAAGGGCGAAACGCGCTCGATGCGCACCAAGGAGGAGGCGCACGACTATCGCTATTTCCCCGATCCAGACCTTTTGCCGCTGGAGTTCACCCAGGCTTTCGTCGACGAGCTGAAAGGCCACCTGCCGGAGCTGCCCGACCAGAAGCGTGCGCGCTTCATCGCCGATCTTGCGCTGTCGCCCTATGACGCGGGCGTGCTGGTGGCCGAACGCGAGAGCGCGGACTTCTACGAAACCGTGCTCGGCAAGCTCGCCAACCCGGTGCGCGACGGCAAGGTCGCCGCCAATTGGGTGATCAACGAGCTGTTCGGCCGGCTCAACAAGGAGGGGCATGCCATTAGCGGCTCGCCGGTGTCGGCCGCCCAGCTTGGGGCCATCATCGACCTGATCGGCGAGGGCACCATCTCCGGGAAGATCGCCAAGGACCTGTTCGAGATCGTCTGGAAGGAGGGCGGCGACCCGCGCGAGCTCGTCGAGGCGCGCGGGATGAAGCAGGTCACGGATTTGGGAGCGATCGAGAAGGTGGTAGACGAGATCATTGCCGCCAATCCCGACAAGGTCGCCCAGGCCAGGGCGAAGCCGCAAGCGCTCGGCTGGTTCGTCGGCCAGGTGATGAAATCATCCGGTGGCAAGGCCAACCCGCAAGCCGTCAACGATCTCCTGAAGGCGAAGCTCGGCCTCTGAACGCATCCGGCTCGCGCGCTTCGCGGCCTTCGTGGGCTCGCTCGCGTCATTTGCGTCGTCGTGACGCCATCCCGAAGCCTCATTCAACACTCCGCGTCGAGGTGGGCGTGTTGCGAATCGTAGCTCATCGATTCGCAACAATGAGCGCCGTTGGCGAACGTCGACGCCGCCGAACGCCGTTAACGATGAAAATTTTTTGATTGCCAAAGTTCGCGACTCAGAGTCCGCGCACCACGGGTCAAGCACGCTTCAGCGACTCGCACATGCATCCTCGTCGCATGATGCGCGTCACATGCGAATTCAAGAAAACGCTGCGGCATAGGCGTTTCCTGCAAACTTGACAAATGCCGATGTCGGCGGCGCGGGCGTTTCTTGCATTCTGCTTTCGATGTGTCGCGCTCTTCTTGCAAATCACTCTGCGCGCGAGCTCGTCGCCGTGCGTCAACACTTCCTTAAGCGGGACACTGTTTTTTTTGATGCGTTGGTGTATTCGGAATGAAGTGCATTTCGATTCCCGAATGCACGCAGCGATTAAGCCATCTCACTACATTAGGAGGGCAACATGGCTAAGAAAGCGAAGAAGGCAAAGAAGGCGAAGAGCGCAGTGAAGAAGACTGCGAAGAAGACCCGCAAGGTCTCCAAGAAGAAGTAAGTCTCGCCTGATCGAAATGCCGGCAGCTTGAAGCCGGCACGTCATTGGAGCGACCCCGGGGTGATCCCGATCAACCCGAACAGCTCCGATCGACGAAAGAGGGTGTCGGCGAGACATCAGGTCAAACGGCTGGATCGAACTTCAAAAAGCGCTCGCGCTTCCTTGACAGCCGGTCCGGCAGAAGAAACAGGTTTTCTTCGTTCGGTGCGGATCGCTCGAGGTCCGCAATTTCACCAGCGGCCTTCTTGCCTGGTGGGATCTGGTCCTGACGTGTTCGCCGACGCCCTCGTTCCAGCCGGAGCAGGTCATGCCCGGCGTTTCCCTTTCCCAAGATCGTTGTTGTTCCGAGCACGCGGGCAGGCGCGTGGCTGGCGGTTCCATTGCGCCGATGGTTATCGGTTTGCCAAGGCCGCACGGTAAACCGCAGGTCAACGGCGCGACAAACGCGCGTTTCATGGGCACGTCCCGATTGCGCGCGCAGCCAGGGCTCCGGCGCGTTTACACCGCGTTCATCGCGCCGCTTAAGCCGCCCTTCAAATTTCACCCCTCATGATCGCCCCACAAGCCGGTCAACGGCGAAGAGCGTTTTTCAGAGATGGACGGGGGCCGCGCGCGGGGCGGGCGGTCAATAACAAGAAGGGGACTTGAGATGTTTCAGGGGACGATCGATCTGGAGACGGCAACGCCGGTGGCAGCAACCGCCATTCCCGACGTGCTGTTCGAGCGCGGACTTTATTGGGCGAGCGGCCGTTCCGGCGTCGTCAATCTTGTCGCTGCGCACAAATGGTTCAATCTCGCCGCGCTGAAGGGCCGCACCGATGCGGTCGCCCTGCGCCGCGAGGTCGCCGAGCAGATGTCGGATGCCGAGATCGCGGCCGCCCAGCGCGAAGCGCGCGCCTGGATGACCGCGCATTAGGCGGGCATGAGTTTGGGCTAAATCGGCTGGTGCGAGTTCGGTTCACCTCTCCCCGTCGGGGAGAGGTCGGATTGCTCCTGGCGATGCGAAGCATCGTCCAGTGCAATCCAGGTGAGGGGCTCTTGCCCTCACGATAGACCGTAACCCCTCACGCGATTTGCTGCGCAAATCGACCTCTCCCAAGGGAGAGGTGAGCCCTTCCGATGCCGCGCCAGTTCAATCTAATTTCATCAAGCCTTAGATCGCGAAGCGCGTCGCATCGTCTTTACGGCGTCGGCAGGGATTTGCGGAGCATCGACCGGACGCGCCATGAGATCAGCGCGATCACGATGACGGCAAGCGCCGTCGAGACCAGGCCTGTTCCCAACCTTGAGCCACCGAGCAGCGACTCGCGTCCGGTCGCGCCGAGGAAGCAAAACAGGACGATCTGCGGAATGCTGAAAATCAGGGTCGCGATCGCATAGGTCGCAAGATCGATTCCGGTCAGGCCCAGCATGTAGTTGGTGGCGGCGTTCGGTACCGGCCCGCCCAGCCGCAGCAGTGCGACGATCTTCCAGCCTTCGAGGTCGACAGCGCGCGCAATCACATCGAGCCTGCGATGCCGCTCGAGCCATCGATGAAATCGGCCGGCGGCGAGATGGCGAGAGAGGAGAAAAGCGGCGATGCTTCCCACGGTGCCGCCGACGAGGATGATCGGCGCGGCGGCAAGCCCGAATGCGGCGCCGGCGGCGATGATGAACGGCGTGCGCGGCAAAACCACGAAGCCGGCGGCTGCAAAGAACAGGCCGAGCGCGAGCGCGGAGGAGCCGCTGAGCTGACCCAACCGCTGGACCCATTCGACGAGATCTGCCGTCACGAACATTCAGGCGGGTGTCGGCAACGGGCGCGAACGCGACGATGAGATCGGCAACATTGCAGAAGTCCTGATTGCAGAAGTTTTGGGGACGGCTATCGACCCGGCGCATTGACCTGGGCAGCTTCGGGATATGGTACTGGCGACGGCGCAACTCTATCACCTGAAATTTGCCGATGCAGTATTTTCCGGACCAGGGTTCGCCAAGCCGTTTCAACCGGTACTTGATCACCGCGATCCCGCTTTTTTATCTCGTGGTCACGCTCATCTATTCGGCCAGCCAGGTCCCCTGGGGATACCAGGTCGATCCCGAATCCGCCTATGCGATGAACGGCCTCGTCGGCGCACTGGGCCATCAGTTCATGAAGGCTGACCATCCGGGAACGACGACCATTCTGCTTGTCGCTATCCTCGCGAGGGTATGGGCGTTCGTCGCGGGATCAAGAGACGTCGTGGAATTCGGCCTGAAGAATTACGATGGCCTCATCTATGCGGCGCGTACCGCCGAGGCGGTGATCCTCAGCTCGGTTCTGCTCGCGTGCGGTTTCATCGTTCGCCGGGCGACGCAGAGCTCGATCGCCGCGATGCTGTTTCAGGTGGGGCCGTTCGTCCATCCCGATACCTATCATTTCGCGATGGTGTTGATTCCCGAAAGCCTCATGGTCTCCTTTGCCCTGCTCGGCATGGCGCTGTCGATTAAGGCTGCGCTCGGGAAGGAGCCGCCAAGCGCGGCCTCCGGAGCGGCGCTGGGATCGATCTGCGCGTTCGGCTTGGCGTCGAAATATCTCTATCTCGCGCTCGTCCCGCTCGTCGTCAGCCTGCTCAGGAACTGGAAGGCGGTTGCGGCTGCGGTCTTCTGCGCCGTCTTCGTCTTCTTCGTGTTCATCCGCGTGTTCTGCCCGCTGGTGTTCTCGGCCGGGTTTCACTGGCTCGTGCGCCTGGCGACCCACAAGGGCGTCTACGGCCACGGTGAGAGCGGCTTTGTCGACCTTTCGACCTTCTGGTCCAACATGGCCGAGATCCTCCGATCCGCACCGCTGGTGTGCGGAATATTTGTCGCGGGCGCGATTGCGGCATTGCTGCAGATGGCGAGAACCAGGCGTGTTCTTGATCCCGTCAGTCTCACGCTGCTTGCGGCGGCTTTCGCCTTCCTGCTTCAGCTCGTCGCCACCTCGAAGCATTTCGCGCTCCACTACATGATGGCGTCCTGGGTGCTGGCTGGCGGCGTGCTGGTTCTTGCCGTCATCGAAGTGCAGCGGCTGCTTCCGCGGCTTTCATCGCGCGCGATCACCTCTATCGCAGCGCTCTGCTGTGCGTTCCTGATCGTGACAACGCTGCTCGATGTCCGCCATGACGCGCTCGTGGAGATGGCCGCCGATCGCAATGGCGCAAAGTTGTCTCAAATCATCGTTTCGACGGCACCCGCTTGCGCGAACGTGTCCCGCATGTTCGTGCGCGCACCGGAAAACGAGATGAATCACGGTGGCGACATGGCGCTTGGCTTGCCGGAACTCGCGAATCGATTCTCGGAGGCTTACGTCCACACGCACGCTGCCGCGCTGCTCGACGACAAGGTCTACGGTCCGAATGTTCTCTACAAGAACTTCCATCCCTATAGCTACGCCAAGCTCGCGACCGAATATCCCTGCATCGTGATTCGCAGTGCCCGGCCGCTGACGGGCCCGCAGGATCTGTTCGAGCTCAAGCCCGATCACTGCATGATCGACGGCATTCACGTTTATACGGTGGGATTGGCCTGCAAGGTGCTGCAATCGGCGGCGGCGTAAGCGAATCCTGCCACGTTGCGCGGGAGTTGTTCCGACGACGGCCTTGAGCATCGTCGTCGGATCATAAGGCATGGCTGTCTGGAGACCACTGACAGCTTAGGGGTGGATCAGCGCCACCACGGCATAGTACAAGTGATCGACGTGTTGCTTTTGTTGGAGGTTCTCGTGGTCAAGTTGATGGTTGCGGTCCTGGCGCTCGCGTTGACCGTTATGTCCGCATCCGTGAAGGCTCAAATGTACGATCCCCGCTATCCGGTGTGCATGCACGTGTATGGCTTGCAGACGGGCGAGCGCATGGATTGCGACTTCACCACGATCGCGCAGTGCCAGGCTTCGGCCTCGGCCCGTGGAGCAACATGCGACATCAATCCGTATTTCGTGCGCACGCCGAACGTCGTGCGCGCACCGCGCCCATGGAGGCGCTAATCTCCAGACAACCTCGCGGGTAGCTCCATGCCTGCGCAGCGCGTCGCGCGTCCGTCCGTCTTCGCGCTTGCTACGCTCGGCTTCGCCGGACACGCTTCGCCCTTCGGTCTTTGCGTGGCTGCGCCACGCGTAGCCCGAAGGGCGAAGCGTGGCGGAGACGGAGGGATTCGAACCCTCGATAGGCCTTTACAAGCCTATAACGGTTTAGCAAACCGCCGCCTTCAGCCACTCGGCCACGTCTCCGGTAGGGCCGATATGCCCGAGCCGGCCGAAAGCCGCAAGCGGCAGATCGAACGCTGTTGAGAGCGTTCGTGCATGGCCGGGGCGAAGGTTGCTTGCGGCGATTTCGCGAGCCCCGCGCAAGGCCCGCGAGTTCCGTCCGATCGCGCTCTTCAGGATTCAACTTGAGCCTGAAAATGGCGCACTTTCCGCGCATCCCTGAGTCGTTGTTGCGAAGCTGGAACTGGGGCCGCTCGCAAACTGCGCCGCTATATAGAGTGCGAGGCTCAAACAACGCGCGGTGACCGCTCACACCGTCATCGGCTCGCTTGAGCTGCATTGTCCGCAGGGATTCGCACAGGCTTTTCGATTCGATTGGTGCGGTCGGCGCGTGCGACGGGGAAAACTCTCCTCGCCATGGCTTTCGCGGCAATCGGCGGGCGAATTCGGTCATTCTAAAATCATGTGCTAAAACAATGGCTTGTGACGGAAGTTTGATCACGGCTGCGTGTTATTTGTGCAACACCCGCCCAAAAACGCGCTTAACACCGCCTTTCCAAGCGGTTCCTTTGTTGCGTGTGCATGTCCCTTCGGTAATTGTGATGGAGCGACGGAGGGGGGCATCCCGAGGTCGTCCCGTTCTAGGTGGTTCGCTTAAGTCCCTCGCGTTCTCGCGGGTGTGTCCGAAGACGCGAAGCGGCCTAAGCGGTGGATTAAGGGACAAGGGAACCAACCTTAGGGTGTCTCACCCAGCGGATCCGGAACCTTCCCTGATTAGAGCAACTTGGAGGTTTAACATGAAGATGGTGAAGAGCCTTTTGCTCGGTTCTGCGGCGGCTCTGGTCGCTGTGGGCGGGGCACAGGCGGCTGATCTTCCGTTGAAGGCCAAAGCGGTCGAATACGTGAAGGTTTGCTCCCTGTATGGTGCCGGATTCTGGTACATTCCCGGCACCGATACCTGCGTCAAGCTGAGTGGTTATTTGCGCATGGACGTCGCAATTAACACCAACGCTGACGATACCGGTAACATGTCGGGCGCCGGTGGTGCACACAATCGCTTCACGAACGCCTACACTTGGCGGTCTCGTGAAGACCTGAGCATCGACACCCGCACCGCGACCGAGTACGGCGTGCTGCGCACGTTCTTCGATGGGACGTTCTCCTGGACGGACGACAGCTTCGCCGGCACCGGCGGTGGCGCGACTGTCTATTCGCCGGTCGGACCCTTCCCGTTCGGCTCCGCGCCGAACAACGCCAACGCAGGTGCGGTCGCCGGCGGCACGGTCGGCGTGTACTACGCCTTCATCCAGTTCGCCGGCTTCACGATGGGTAAGGCCATCTCGGAGTTCAGCGCGCCCTGGACGAACTATCCCGGCAACAACTACGACGGTCTCGTCGGCGGCGGCGGCACGGTCACTGGTGTGAACCAGTTCACCTACACCGCGCAGTTCGGCAACGGCGTGTCGGCGGCGATCTCGGCGCAGGATCCGACGGCCTACTATCAGGCTGGCGTGATGAACGTCAGCGCCGGCGGCCCCTTTGGCACCTCTGACTACGGCGGCACGGCCGCTCCCGATATCGTGGGCAGCGTGACCGTCGACCAGGCTTGGGGTCTGTTCAAGTTCTCGGCGGCGGCGCACGACAACCATGCGGCGTACTATGGCGGGACTGAGCTGACCGGCCATCCCGACGACCGGTGGGGCTGGGCTGTGCAGGCGGCCTTGTCGATCAAGAACATCCCGACTGGACCTGGTGACGTGATCAACGTCCAGGGTGTGTTTACGGATGGTGCAACCCGTTACAACATCCAGGATTTGGCAGGCGGGAACGCAGGTGCGGCCACAATGTATGGCAGCACGGGCCTTGCCGGCGCCTATCAGAGCGTGGGCTTCGGCATCGCTCCTGACACGGTGTTCGGGGCGGCGGTCGGGGGAGGGGGAACCGCGCAGAAGCTGGTCCAGACGTGGGGCGGCCGCGGTGGCTACACCCATAACTGGGATCCCTACTGGAACACCTCGATCTACGGCGCCTGGGCCTCGGTCCATTACAGCGGTGACGCTGCGGCTCTGATTTGCGGCGGCGTTGTTGACGGGCTGGCTTTTGCTGGTTCGATCCATGCGATCACCCCGGCGGGTACTGCGATCACCACCTGCAACCCCAACTACAACATTGCGCAGGCTGGCATCATCACCCGTTGGACTCCGGTCAAGAACCTGACCTTCTCGGCCGACTTCACCTGGCAGCATCTGGATCAGAAGATGGTGGGAACGGTCAGCGCGGCCAGCACCACGATCGGCAAGCCGGCGGCTGTTTACGAGCTCAGGAACCAGGACAACGAGGTTCTTCTGCTCCGTGCCCAGCGCAACTGGTAATCCGGTTCGCCTGATCTGAGAGAGATATTGACCCCGGCGGGAAACCGCCGGGGTTATCTTTTGTTTCCGACAGCGCGCCAATCGGATGGCGCATCGAGACTTCACCCCGAGCACATGCGCTCGCGTTGGCGGTATGACGATGTTTGTCATTACCCCTCGATCGGCGCCGCTCGGGAGTGGGCGGTTTTGATGACATGTTGCGATGGTGGTAGGATTTCGCGCATCTTCGGCAAGCCTTGCGGCACATTCGGGAGGTGCGGTGCAGATGCTTCAGAGCCGTCTGGTGAAAAAGACCGCAGCGAAAGACAGGGCCCGCATCGTCCAATTCGCCTGGACGATTGTGTCGATGAATGCGTACTTCGAGAAAATTCATCAGTTCTGGGCAAAGGCACTCGGCATCACAGCGCCGCAGTGGTCGATCATCGTCGTATTGGCCGCACTCGATGAGGGCGAGGGGGTGCCCGTGAACGTTGTTTCCAAGAAGGCCCAGGTCCATCCCAGCTTCGTGACAACGCAATCGCAGGCGCTCGAAAAACAAGGCTTTGTGAGGCGCAAGGCCTCGAGCAAGGATGCCCGGATCGTGTTGCTGTCGCTCACCGACAAGAGCTACAAGCAGCTGGCGGAACTCGCGTCGCGGCGGCAAGATCTGGATGCGTTCATCTTCCAGGACCTGGACGAAGCCGCACTCCTGGGCCTGGTTCAAACCCTCGAAGGTCTTGACGATCGCTTTGCAAAGGGCGTCTTGAAGCTAAAGCTGGACCTCTAGTTGGTCTGCGACATTAGGACCGGATTGGTCGGTGAGCGCGTCGGCGACTGTCAGAAGTAAGCGCCGCCACTGCGGGATGAGCTTTGATCGAATCGTTCGCCGGGAATTCGGTTCACCTCTCCCCTTGTGGGACCTTGTGGGAGAGGTCGGATCGCATCGAAAGATGCGATCCGGGTGAGGGGTCTCTCTCCGCCCGGAAAACTGTTTGCTGCACCCGCGGATACAACCCCTCATCCGGCGCTTCGCGCCACGTTCTCCCGCAAGGAGAGAAGGGACAGTCTCCGACTCGGTTTCAGCTCCTGATCTCAGCACGCTTTACTCGATCGCGCCGCGATGCAGGTCGGCCTCGATCTGAAGCCTGGAGCCGCCGCCGAAGCGGGCGCGATAGACCTGCAGGTTCTCCATGATCCGCTGCACATAGTTGCGGGTCTCCGAGAACGGGATCAGCTCGACCCAGTCCACCGCATCGACCTTGGGATCGCGCGGATCGCCATAGCGTTCGATCCACTTCTTCAGACTGCCGCGGCCGGCATTGTAGGCGGCAAAGGTCATGATGTAGGAGCCGCGGAAGTCCTCCATCAGGCCGCCGAGCTCGGCTGCGCCGAGAGCGGCGTTGTAGGCGGGATCGGTCTTCATCCGGGCAACATTGAAGCTGACGCCGGCGCGCTTGCAGACGTAGCGTCCGGCGTCCGGCGTCACCTGCAACAGCCCATAGGCTTGCGCCGGCGAAACATCGCCCGGATTGAACATGCTCTCCTGCCGCGCGATCGCAAACAGCACGCTTTTCTCCACGTCCGATCCGATCGGGCTGTAGGCGGGAATGCCGGTCACGGGATAGGCGTAGCGATCGAACGGCATGCCGCGGTTGAGCGCGGCCTTGCCGGCCAGGATCATGCCGCGGGCATAGCCATAGCGTGCCGTCAGCTCGGCGAGGCCGAGCACGGCCTCCTCGTCGCCGTTCTCCCCGACATCGGCAAAGATCGGGATCGCGATCTCGCGCTCGTCGAGGTCGAACAGGAGCTGCACGGCGCGGACGATCTCGAGCCGCTCGGCGCCGCGCGCACGCGGGACTTCGTTGAGCACGAGCTGCGGCATGCTGAGTTTCGCGCGGGCGAGCTGGCCATAATAGCTCGTCGATTGCTCGGCCGCGGACGCATAATAGCTGCGCGCTTCCTGCATGCGGCCCATCGCTTCGGCGGCGCGGCCCTTCCAGTAGCCGGCGCGCGCCAGCGTCGTCGGATTGACGCTGCCGATGCCGATGCGGGAAAAATGCTGGAGCGCCGTCTGGGGATCGTTGAGGAAGCGCAGCGCGATCCAGCCCGAGGTGAAGAGCTGTTCGGTCCGGTAGACGTCGCGCGTGGGCGGCGCCGCGTCGCGCGCAATCAGATAGGCGTTCTTGTACTCGCCGAGATCGATCATCTTGCGCGCGATCAGCCGCCGCTCGATCCACCATTCGTCGAGATTGTAGAGGCGGCTGGGGTCGCGGGGCGCGCTCATCATGAGCTGAGCGGCCTCGTCGTATTTCTCCGCGCGGCGAAGCTGCTGGATCCTGGCGAAGAGGTAGCCGGTATCGCTGCGCAGCTCGTACGGCACCGCTTCCAGCAGCGCCTTGGCGTTGGACGACTTGCGCACCGAGGCAAGCCGCGCCTTCACCAGCGCCACGTAGCCCGCGCCCAGCCGCTTGGCCGCACGCAACGCCGCCAATTCGTTCTCGGTGGTGTAGCCGAACGCATCCATGCGCGCCTTCTGATCGCCGGGCGTGATCAGGGGGCCGAACATGTCGAGGGCGGCGTCCTCGGTCTCCTCCGTCATCGGGTCTGTGCGCCAGGCATCGCGCACCAGCCGCCGGGCATTGGCGCGGTCGCCGCGATCCAGCATGACCTTGGCGAGCGCGAGCTTGCCCTTGGCCGAGATCGGCGTTTCGTTCTCGAACCAGGACCACACCACCTCATCCTCGCGCTTGTCGTCCCAGAGCGAGGCCTCGAGCCGCCGGCGCAGGAAGATCTGCGACGGCCAGCTCGGATTCGCGGCGAGGAAGGCGCGATAGCGTTCGACGGTGGCGTTGTTGTTGTCGCTGCGCAGGATCAGCCATTCCGCGAGCTTTTTGGCCACCGGATCGGAGATCGCCGCCTCCGCCTGGGTTGCGTCGTCAGGCTGGTGCTTGCGAATGAGATTGATGACTTCGGCAAGCTGGTCGAGGTCGGCCTTCGAGGTCGACGAGGTCGCCGCGACGGCGGCCGGCACGATCGGCTTGCGTGCCGGCGTCGGAGCGACGACCCGCAGGCGAGGCGCGGGGACCGCTACCGGCGGCAGCGACAGGGAGGCCGCTTCGCGGGCGGGCGCAGTTGCTGCGGAAAGAGGAATCGTGTGGGGAACCGCGTTGCGCACGATCGGCCGCGGCTTGGGTAGCGGCACCTTATGATGCTTGGCGGGTGGGGCATCAGCCGGCTGATGCTTGGCGGATGAGGTTGCGGCCAGCGCCTGAGATCCCAGGGCCAGCGTCAAGACAGTCAATATTGCGCTCGATCGCAATGCTTTCGCACGGACAATCGGGGTCACGGCCTTCCTTCGCGGCGAATCAGCAGGTCCCCAAGGGATTTGCAGTATTTGAGAGAAACCGTGGACAAAAACTAAACGCGCAGGCAGGCGAGCTTATTGCGCTGCCACCGCGGCAAAATCGCGGCCAAAGGCAGGTCGGGCAAGTCCGGTCGTTTCCGGGGAGGGCAGGTACGCGGCCCTTTCGCGGGGGCGCCAGACCTTATATGAATTGCGTTTCAAGGGCAGGCCGAGCCTTTAAACAGCGTTGGGAGGAGTTCCATGGCAGCCAAGACGAAATTCCGGGGGTCCTTCACCGCCTTGGTCACGCCGTTCAAGAACGGCTCGCTCGACGAGGCCGCCTTCCGTTCGCTGGTGAACTGGCAGATCGCCGAAGGCACCCACGGCTTGGTGCCGGTCGGCACGACCGGCGAAAGCCCCACACTCAGCCATGACGAGCACAAGCGCGTGGTCGAGTGGTGCATCGAGGAAGTGAAGGGCCGCGTGCCCGTGATCGCCGGCGCCGGCTCCAATTCGACCAAGGAAGCCATCGAGCTCGCCGAGCACGCCGAAAAGGCGGGTGCGAATGCGGTGCTGGTGGTGACGCCCTACTACAACAAGCCGACGCAAGAGGGCCTGTACCAGCACTTCAAGGCCATCAACGACGCGATCGGGATTCCGATTATCATCTACAACATCCCGCCGCGCTCGGTGATCGACATGTCGGTCGACACCATGAAGCGGCTGTGGGAATTGAAGAACATCGCGGGCGTCAAGGACGCGACCGCCAGCATGGTGCGGGTGTCGCAGCAGCGCGCGGCGATGGGCGAGGATTTCAACCAGCTTTCGGGCGAGGATGCCACGGTGCTCGGCTACATGGCTCATGGCGGCCATGGCTGCATCTCCGTGACCTCGAACGTGGCGCCACGGCTCTGCTCGGAATTCCACCTCGCCTGGCAGAAGGGCGACGCCAAGACGGCGCTCGCGCTGCACGACAAGCTGATGCCGCTGCACAGCAATCTCTTCATCGAGTCCAATCCGGCGCCGATCAAATACGCGATGTCGCTGCTCGGCAAGATGGACGAGAGGCTGCGGCTGCCGATGGTGCCGGTGCAGGAATCGACCCGCATTGCCGTGCGCAGCGCCATGGTGCATGCGGGCCTGATCAACTGAAGTTGGACGGGTCGCGCCTTCTCGATTGAACGGAGCAGCCCATGCTCAAGGAATTTCGCGAATTTGCCCTGAAGGGCAACGTCGTCGACCTCGCGGTCGGCATCATCATCGGTGCGGCCTTCGGCGCCATCGTCAATTCCCTTGTTAACGACCTCATCATGCCACTCATCGGCGCCATCGGCAGCGTCGACTTCTCCAATTACTTCATCCGGCTCTCCGATAAGGTGACGGCCACCAATCTGGCCGACGCCAAGAAGCAGGGCGCGGTGTTTGCCTATGGCAACTTCATCACGGTGGCGGTGAATTTCGTCATCATCGCCTTCTCGCTCTTCATCGTGATCCGCGGCATAAACAAGCTGAAGCGTCAGGAGGAAACCAGGCCGGCCGAGCCGCCCAAACCCTCCGCGGAAGTTCAGCTCCTGACCGAGATCCGCGACCTGCTCAAGAAGAGCTGACTCAAGAAGAACTGACTTGGCCGACAAGAACGAACGCGCGATCAAGGTTGTCGCGGAAAACCGCAAAGCCCGCTTCAACTACGCGATCGAGGACACGGTCGAGGCCGGCCTTGCGCTGACCGGCACCGAGGTCAAGTCGATCCGCAGTGGCAAAAGCACGATTGCGGAATCCTACGCCGATTCCAAGAACGGCGAGATCTGGCTGATCAACGCCAACATCCCGGAATATCTGCAGGCCAATCGCTTCAATCACGAGCCGAAGCGGCCGAGGAAGCTGCTGTTGCATCGAAAGCAGATCAATAAATTGATCGGCGCCGTCGACCGCGAGGGGATGACGCTGATCCCGCTAAAACTCTATTTCAACGAGCGCGGCCGCGCGAAGCTGCTGCTCGCGGTCGCCAAGGGCAAGAAGCTGCACGACAAGCGTGAAACCGTGAAGAAGCGCGATTGGGGCCGCGAAAAAGGCCGCCTGTTGCGCGCGAGAGGATAGGACTTCGTCATTGCGAGCCAACGGGTCCGCGCGAAGCGCGGCCCGATGACAGGCTCCGCGAAGCAATCCATAGTGCCACGAGTCGAGACATGGATTGCTTCGTCGCTTCGCTCCTCGCAATGACGACCTGAGGAGGATGAGATCATGGCTCAACCAAACCTGCTCGACGTGGACTGGAGCAAGATCCCGGCGCCAGCCGATGACGGCGGGGCGGCGCATCTCGCCGGCATGATGCTCCCGCCGGTCAGCCTGCGCGCGACTGACGACACCATGGTGGCGCTTTCGGCGCTGAAGGGGCGCACGGTGGTGTTCGCCTATCCCCGCACCGGCGAGCCCGGCAAGATCGCTCTCGTCGACGACTGGGACATGATCCCGGGCGCGCGCGGCTGCACGCCGCAGACCTGCGCCTTCCGCGACCTCTACGCCGAATTGAAGACCGCGGGCGCAGCGCACGTGTTCGGCCTGTCGACGCAGAGCACTGACTATCAGGCCGAGATGGCCTCGCGGTTGCATCTGCCGTTCCCGGTGCTCTCGGACGAGAAGCTCGCGCTCACGCGCGCGCTCAAGCTGCCGACCATGGAGGTCGCGGGGCTGACGCTGATCAAGCGCCTCGCGCTGATCATCGACGATGCGCGCATCCGCCACGTGTTCTATCCGGTGTTCCCGCCGGACCAGAACGCGGGCGATGTGCTGGAATGGCTGAAGAAAAATCCCGCGAAATCGTAGGAATCGTAGGGTGGGTTAGCGAAAGCGTAACCCACCACTTCTCCTTCCGCTGGCACGCGGTGGGTTACGCTTCGGCCTGCGCGCGTTGAAGCTATCGAGCAAGGAGTGGCTAATCTTACTGCGTCATGGGCGTCTACGTCTGTTCGATGCTGCGCGGGCGCCGCAGCACGGACATTGCGGCAAGGTTTTGATGAGGGCTTTGATCAGGCGGGCGCGCATGGTTGCGATCGAGCTCGGGATGTGGCGTTC
>NZ_DATGFH010000176.1:0-4468 GCF_035309285.1 Bradyrhizobium sp.
TTGCCGTTCCTGATGTCGTCGGAAAAGGAACGCGATCAGATGCTGCGCCTGCAGCCGATCGCACACGTCCGTGCGCTGGCGGCGAAGGCGGATGTGCGGCTGGTCGGCATCGGCCAGATGGACCAGCACGCGCAAATCCTGGTCGACGGCTTCGTCACCCGCGAGGAGTTGCACGACATGATGCGCCGCGGTGCCGCCGGCGAGCTGACCGGCTGGGTCTTCGACACCGCGGGCAAGATCATCGACGGCGGCACCAACCGCCGTCTGACCAGCGTTCCGCCGCGCATTCCTGCCGCCGCGCTCACGGTCGGCGCGGCCGTCGGCAAGGGCAAGATCCCCGCCATCAAGGCGGCGCTCAAGGGGCGTCTGATCAACGGCCTGATTACCGACGAGGCGACTGCGGCCGCGATTCTGCGCGGGTGATTCCTCGAATTCGTCATTGCGAGCAAAGCGAAGCAATCCAGGGCCACGACTTGCGGTTCTAGATTGCTTGGTCGGCTGACGCCTCCTCGCAATGACGAGAGTTCAGGAGCGTCGCCATCTGCGCCTTGACAAGCTTTGCGAAGCGGATGAACATACGCCCAAAGCGTGGGCATATGCTCAACGCCAAGAAATAAGCTGGGAGGTTATCGTGAAACACGTCCTAGGCGCCCTGTTGGGCGCGACCGCGCTTATTGTTTCAGCCCCCGCACTCGCGCAAACCACGCTGACCATCGCCACCGTCAACAACGGCGACATGATCCGCATGCAGGGTCTGACCTCTGACTTCACCGCGAAAAATCCCGGCATCGAGGTCAAATGGGTGACGCTGGAGGAGAACGTGCTGCGCCAGCGGGTGACGACGGACATCGCCACCAAGGGCGGGCAGTTCGACGTCCTGACCATCGGCACCTACGAAGTGCCGATCTGGGCGAAGAAGGACTGGCTGGTTCCGCTCACCAACCTTCCGAGCGACTACGACGTCGGCGATCTGCTGCCCAAAATTCGCGACGCGGTCTCCGTCAACGGCAAGCTCTACGCCGCGCCGTTCTACGGCGAGAGCTCGATGCTGATGTATCGCACCGACCTGTTCCAGAAGGCCGGACTGACGGTGCCGGAAAGGCCGACCTGGGATTTCGTCATCGATGCGGCCAAGAAGCTCACCGACAAGTCCGCCGGCATCTATGGCATCTGCCTGCGCGGCAAGGCTGGTTGGGGCGAGAACATGGCGTTCCTGACCGCGATGGCCAATTCCTTCGGCGCGCGCTGGTTCGACGAGAAGTGGGAGCCGCAGTTCAACTCGCCGGAATGGAAGAAGGCGCTGACGACTTATGTCGACCTGATGAAGGAGGCGGGCCCTCCGGGCGCCAGCTCGAACGGCTTCAATGAGAATCTGGCGCTGTTCAACGCCGGCAAATGCGCGATGTGGATCGATGCAACGGTGGCGGCGTCCTTCGTGACCAACCCGAAGGATTCCAAGGTCGCCGACCATGTCGGCTTTGCAATGGCGCCGAACACTGGCCTTGGCAAGAACGCGAACTGGCTGTGGGCGTGGAGCCTGGCGATTCCTGCCGGCTCGAAGAAGGTCGACGCGGCGGAGAAGTTCATCGCCTGGGCGACGAGCAAGGACTACACCAAGCTCGTCGCATCGAAGGAAGGCTGGGCCAATGTGCCGCCGGGAACGCGCACTTCGCTCTACGAGAACCCGGACTATCTCAAGGCCGCCCCGTTCGCGAAGCTGACGCTCGCCTCCATCGACGCGGCCGATCCGAACAAGCCCACGGTGAAGCCGGTGCCCTACGTCGGCGTGCAATATGCGGCGATCCCAGAATTCCAGGGCATCGGCACCACGGTCGGGCAGCAGTTCTCGGCGGCGCTGTCCGGCTCGACCACCGTCGAGCAGGCGCTCGCCAACGCCCAGTCCGCGACCGAACGCGAGATGAAGCGTGCCCGCTACATCAAGTAGCGCATGATCCGGAAAAGTGTGACGCGGTTTTTCGAAAAGATCATGCGCAAACAATAAGCTAAAGCGTGATGATGATTCATCTTCAGATCATCGCGCTTTAGCCGGCGGCTTCGAGCGGTCAGCTCAGTCTCCCGGGCTGAACCACTGGCGACCATCCCGTCCCAAGATTTGGATGGTCGCCCTTTCTCTCAGGCGGAAGGAGGCGGGGATGGCCAGGCAGAAGGAGGTCGGGACGGCGACCCGACAGACGCAATTGCTGGCGCGCACGCTGATGACGCCCGCGGTTGTACTCCTGTTCATCTGGATGATCGTGCCGCTGGCGCTGACGATCTACTTCGCCACGTTGCACTACAATCTGCTCGATCCGGATTCCGGGCAGTTCGTCGGCTTCGACAATTTTCGCTACTTCCTGACCGACCCCGCCTTCCTCGCCTCGCTGCTCAACACGCTGATACTGGTCGGCTCGGTGCTGGCGATCACGATCCTGGTCGGGATCCCGCTCGCACTGTTGCTGGATCAGCCGGTGTTGGGCCGCAGCATCGTGCGACTGATGGTGATCGCCCCGTTCTTCGTCATGCCGACGGTCAGCGCGCTGGTCTGGAAGAACCTCCTTATGCATCCGGTCTCGGGGCTCTTTGCCTGGATCGCGACGTCGTTCGGCTTGACGCCGATCGACTGGTTCAACGATGTGCCGATGCTTGCGATCATCCTGATCGTGTCCTGGCAATGGCTGCCGTTTGCCACCCTGATCCTGCTGACCGCGCTGCAATCGCTGGACGAGGAGCAGAAAGAGGCCGCCGAGATGGACGGCGCGCCTGCGCTCTCCAGCTTCATTTACATCACCTTGCCGCACCTGGCGCGGCCGATTACGGTGGTGATCCTGATCGAGACGATCTTCTTGCTCACAGTGTTCGCCGAGATCTTCGTCACCACGGGCGGCGGACCGGGGCTGCAGACCACCAACATCGCGTTCCTGATCTATTCGCAGGCCTTGATCCAGTTTGACGTCGGCAGTGCGTCCGCGGGCGGTCTGGTCGCCGTGGTCATCGCCAACATCGTGGCCTTCTTCCTCGTCCGCATCGTCGGCCGGAACCTGGAGGCGTAATCATGGCACGCGCGGTAACGACAAAGCGGAAGGTGATCTCGACCGCGGCGGCCTGGCTCGCCGGCTTTTTGATCTTCTTCCCGATCCTGTGGATGGTGCTCGCAAGCTTCAAGACCGAGCAGGAAGCCTTCGCGGTGCCGCCGTCGTTCCTGTTCTTCCACTGGACCCTTGAAAACTATGCGACCGTGCAGGCGCGCAGCGACTATTTCCTCCACGCTTTCAACTCCATCGTCATCGCCGGCGGCTCGACGTTGATTGCGCTCTTGATCGCCATACCGGCCGCCTGGTCGATGGCGTTCTCGCCGACCAAGCGCACCAAGGACATCCTGCTCTGGATGCTGTCGACCAAGATGATGCCGCCGGTCGGCGTGCTGGTCCCGATCTACCTGATCTACCGGAATTTCGGCCTGCTCGACACGCGGACGGGCCTCATCTTCATCCTGTGTCTCGGCAACCTGCCGATTGTGGTGTGGATGCTCTTCACCTATTTCAAGGAGATTCCAAAAGACATCCTCGAAGCCGCGCGCATGGATGGCGCGACCATCAGCAAGGAACTGGTCTATGTGCTGACGCCGATGGCGGTGCCGGGGCTTGCCTCGACGCTGCTGCTCAACCTGATCCTTGCCTGGAACGAGGCTTTCTGGACACTCAATCTCTCGACCTTGAACGCCGCGCCGCTCACCGTGTTCATCGCCTCCTATTCGTCTCCGGAAGGCCTGTTCTGGGCCAAGCTCTCCGCGGCCTCGACGCTCGCAATCGCTCCAATTCTCGTGCTCGGCTGGTTCAGTCAGCGGCAGCTCGTCCGTGGCCTGACGTTCGGCGCCGTCAAATAGGGAAGGCGACACATCATGGGTCAGATCACGTTGCAGGGTGTCCAGAAATCGTTCGGGCCGGTGCACATCATCAAGGGCGCCGACCTCGATATCGCCGACGGCTCCTTCGTCGTCTTTGTCGGTCCGTCCGGCTGCGGCAAGACCACGCTGCTCAGGCTGATCGCGGGGCTCGAGGACGTCACCGGCGGAAACATCCTGATCGACGGCAAGAATGTCGTCAACGTTCCGCCGGCCAAGCGCGGGCTGTCGATGGTGTTCCAGTCCTACGCGCTCTATCCGCACATGAGCGTGCGCGGCAATATCGCCTTTGGCCTGAAGATGGCGGGTCAGCCGAAGGCCGAGATCAACCGCAAGGTCGAGGCGGCGGCTGCGACCTTGAACCTGACGCCCTATCTCGACCGCAAGCCGCGCGAATTGTCGGGCGGCCAGCGTCAGCGCGTCGCGATCGGCCGCGCCATCGTGCGCGAGCCGAAGGCGTTCCTGTTCGACGAGCCGCTGTCCAACCTCGACGCCGCACTTCGCGTGCAGATGCGGCTCGAGGTGACGCGCTTGCAGAAGCAGCTCGGCACCACGGCCATCTACGTC
>NZ_DATGFH010000177.1:0-84640 GCF_035309285.1 Bradyrhizobium sp.
GCATTGATGTGCACCACGGTGCCGCCGGCGAAATCGAGCACGCCCCAGTCGCCGAGGAAGCCGCCGCCCCACACCCAGTGGGCAATCGGCGCGTAGACGATCAGCGACCACAGGCCCATGAACCACATCATCGCCGAGAATTTCATGCGCTCGGCGAACGCGCCCGCGATCAGCGCCGGTGTGATGATGGCGAACGTCATCTGGAAGCAGATATAGACCGCTTCCGGAATGGTCGCCGCGAGCGGATTGGGATTGCCGATGCCGCCCTTGCCGATGTCGCTCAGGATATCCTTGAGGAACATGCGATCGAGGCCGCCGATGAACGGCGTGCCGGCGCGGAACGCGAGGCTATAGGTCAAGGCCGCGAACAGGATGGTGACGAGGCAGGTGACGGCGAAGCTCGTCATCACGGTGTCGCCGACGTTCTTCTTGCGCACCATGCCGCCGTAGAACAGCCCGAGACCCGGTACGGTCATCATCAAGACCAGCGCGACTGATGTGAGCATCCACGCGGTGTCGCCGGAATTGGGCGTGCACTTCTCGAGGATCTTGCCGCCGCAGGCGGGCGGGGCTGCATCCTCGGCGAACGCGGTGCCGCCCAGCGCGAACCAGACGAGCGCAATTCCCAATAGAACAAACAGGCATGTCACGAGCCTTCGGCGCGCGAACGGACTCATCTGCATTGTCGACCTCCAATTCCCCTGTTTTTTGCAGTGACTTCTAGTGACCCCTCAAGTGAAGCGTTGAACTTGCTGTGGCTGAACGGAAAACGAAGCGCGGCGCACGGGTGTGCAACGGTTGACACGAGACAAATTTTCGGAGGCTCGGCGCGGCAGTGAAGCCGTCGAGTGGTGTCGGCTGGACAGGCGTGGCGACGATCAGCCTCATGGCCATCGGCCTTTCCCTGGTCTCCCCGCTTCCCAAGGTTGGAAAACGTCGGCGACGCCTTCCATTTCGTGATTAGAAGGTGTTCAAGATTCGTGCCATGGATGAAACGTCGCCAAGCCGCTGAATCGGCGTCAATTTGGCTTACCCGACACGACAGCAATGCTGACTATTGCTACCTAACGTAGCAAGGTACGATCAAAAAATGGGCAGGCCTCTCGGTGAGAGATTACGCCGTGCGAAGCACTGGGGGTGCTGCGGTGGGACGGATTAGCGCGAAAGCGACCTGGGTGACGCCGGCCGAAAGGCCGACGGCGACGCCGATGCGCCAGGCCAGATCGTAGGAGCCGAGCCTATCGTAGATCAGCCCGCCGCCGAAGGCGCCGACGAAGCTGCCGACCTGATGGCTCATGAAAGCTAGTCCCTGGATCATCGCCTGCCATTGCAGGCCGAACAGTTCAGCGACCGCGCCGGCGACGAGCGGGCCCACGCCGAGCCAGAGGAAGCCCATGAAGGCGCCGAACACCAACGTGCTCGCCGGCGTTGGCGGCATCATGAAATAGGCCGCGAGCACCAGCGAACGCGTGATGTAGATGCCGCCAAGCAGCGCGAGCTTGTTCCAGCGGCCGCCGGCCCAGCCGAAGAACAGGCTGCCGAGCACGTTGAAGCCGCCGATCACGCCGAGCGTCTGCGCGCTCAGCATCGGGTCCATGCCGCAGATCTGAAGATAGGACGGCAGATGCGTGGTGATGAAGACGAGCTGCATGCCGCAGACGAAGTAGGCGCAGGTCATCACCACGAAGGAGGCATTGCCGAACGCCTTCGATACGGCAGCCGCAGCCGAATTGTTGCCGAGCTGGTCGGTCGACGGCTTCGGCAGCGAGATGGCGTCGACCCGGCCGGCAAACCACGCCGCCGGCAGCATCGCGAGCGCCAGCACAACGAAGCCAATCAGCCCTGCCCGCCAGCCGAGATCTTCCGCAAGCACCTGCCCGATCGGCGCCGACAGCAGCGCGCCGAGCGAGCCCGCCCCGGAGACGATGCCGAGCACGGTGGAGCGCACCGTCTCCGGCACCGCGCGTGTGGCAACCGACATGGCAATCGCCGCCGCGGTGCAGGCGAGCGAGGTGCCGATCAGAACACCTCCGCCGATCATGACGGAGAGGAAGCCGTGCGCATCGGCCATCAGGATCAGGCCGGCGATGTAGAGGATGCTGCCTGCGATCATTACCACCCGAAAGCCATAGCGGACCGTCCAGGCGCCGGCGAGCGGCTGCAAGAATCCCCAGGCGAGGTTCTGCACGGCAATCGCGAGCGTGAATTCGGAAACGGAGATGCCGACATCGCGCGTCAGGGGCTGCATGAAGATGCCGAGCGATTGCCGCAAGCCCATGCTCAACGTCAGCATCAGCGAGGCGCCGATCAGGATCGGCAGGCCGGGGCGAAGGGTCTTGAGGAGCGGCATGGTTGTTGGTCTTCCTTGTTCCGGTCGCTTTTCTTCGGCCCGCGACCAGCCTGGCGCCTTGATTACACAGGTCTGTGTAATTAGAATGGAGGCGATCCCGATAGTCAAGCCTGAAGTAAACAGGTCTGTGTAATGCCGTCAGCCGGAAAATCTGTCGAAAAGATCGACATGAAGGAGCGGATTCTGCAGACCGCGGACCGGCTGTTCTATCTCGAGGGCATCCGTGCCATCGGCGTCGACACCATCGCGGCCGAGATCGGCATCAGTAAGCGCACGCTCTATAACCACTTCCCGTCAAAGGAGAGCCTGATCAACGCCTATCTGCAGCGCCGCTTCGTGGTGGCGCGGCCGTCGGAGAAAGCGCCCGCCGACCAGATCATGAGCTATTTCGATGCGCTGGAGCGGCGCTTTTCGGGGAAGGATTTCCGCGGCTGCCCGTTCGTCAACGCGGTTGCCGAGATGGGTGCGAAGGACCGCGCGGTGAAGAAGATCGCGATCGCCTTCAAGGAAGCCCGCCGCCAGTGGTTCCGCGCGCTGCTGGTCGAGCTCGGCGTCAAGGAGGCGGATGCGCTCGCCACGCAACTTCAGCTTCTGGTGGACGGCTCGATCGCGCTCGACCTCGTGCGCGACGACCCCGCGATGGCGCGCGCCGCAAAGGATGCCGCGCGGGCACTTCTGGAGAATGCCGGGGTCAAGGTCGGCGCCGGCTGACGCACACGCCAATGGCTAGGGCGTGGCCTCTTTAGCGCGCAGCCATCCCGAAAGCAGACTTACTGTGCTCACTTTGAGTTTGGTTGTTCATGACCCGGAGCCGACTTCCTGGTTGAATTTGTGATAGCCTTTGTCCGGCTCGGGGTAAGGACACCTAACGAGAAAGGTCTCCGCGATGTCTAACGATCAGGGACCGGACAGCCTTAATCGCCGCCACTTCATGGTCACCGCAATCGGTGCCTCAGCTGCGCTTGCGGCCAGCGCTGCCCCGCCGAGTACGCGGGCAGCAACTTCATCACGAGGAACCGCTTTTACCGGAGACACGATAGACGGAAAGAAGATCGTCAGCGCGCTCGACATCAACGATCTAGAGCCCGGCAAGAAGCACCTTTTGTATTTTCAGGGCGTTGAGATGCCAACCGGACAGCACTGGTATGTGTCTGTGATGGTCGCCAAAGGAGCAAAACCGGGCAAGCGCGGCGTCCTGACCAGTGGCGTGCATGGCGACGAGGTGAGTTCTGTGCATACGGTCCAGACCGTGATGAGCCAACTCGACCCGGCGCAGATGTCGGGCACGGTGATGGCGGTCACGGACGTGTCCCGCCCGGCCCTGGAAAGCATGCAGCGCAGATGGCCCAACCAGGGCAGAGGCATCGATCTGATTGATATGAATCGGGAGTGGCCCGGGAACGAGAACGGCGCCACCGCACCCAGCCGACACGCTGGGCTTCTGTTCAATCGGCTGCTGCGGCCAAACGCCGACTTCGCGATCGATTTCCACACAGGGACAACCGGATTCGAAGTCACCGCGTTCAATATTGGCGGCATGGATGTGCCCGAGGTCAAGGCGATGGTGGAGCTCTATCCCGTCGGCCAGATCTTCGACAATCATGTATATCCCGGTGTCCTGCACAACGCGTTTATGGACGTGGGCATCCCGTCCTTCACGCCGGAAATCGGCGCTGCGCGCGTCCTGGACCCCGAGATGATCCCGCTCTTCGTGGAAGGCACAATGAACGTCCTCAAGCATCACGGCATCGTTGCCGGGCCAATGGGACGTACAGGCAAGGACGTGAGTGTCTTTGTCGGCAACAGCGCGCACCCGATCCTGGCCACCGCGGGCGGTCTCGTTGAGCATCTGGTCAAACTCAACGACAAGGTCACAACCGGACAGAAGGTTGCCATCCAGCGCGATAGCTTCGGTGAGGTGGTTGCGGAATATATAAGCGACGTGACCGGAGAGGTAACGGGCCAGCGCAGCGATGCAATGTCCGAGCCGGGCAATCCCTTGGTATTCATCCTTTTCAACAAGCCAGGGCCGGAGGACGTTCAGGTCTATCCCGAGTAGTGCCGCATTGACCTCAAGGCCGGTGACGCGATTTTCACTGGTGTCCGTTCACGAGGCTCACTCGTCCTTGGTCAATGTCTCCCACTGGCCCTTCCGCGACCTCCGGAGGTGTCTGCCGTTCCGCCGCCGTCGGGCGACAAGCACACATCCAGCGAACGGACCAAAGCCGCGGGGAGATCCGCGATCCCTTGTTATCCGACGCCGATCGATTTTATCGAGGAGGCTCGCCCTTTTCCGCGGAAGAGTTCTCCGACCTCCATCCGGTGGTCCTCAACCTCGCGCGGACCTTGCGCCATCATTAAGCGCTCGGGCTTGGCCGTGGGATGTCCGCGAGTGGTCCAAATGTATGGACCGGCCGGGATTGGGCGACGTATAGCGCGGTGTATCCTTAGTTCCTGGGCCTTGATTTGGTTGTGAGTTCCACGCTCGCTCTTGATGCGATTCGCGATGGGGAGTGGTAGGTCACCGATTGGTAGGCCCAATCTTTTCGACGACTCGTGCGTGTCATGGCGTTGTCATCCTGGACGCGCAGGAGATGTATGTCCTTGCTGTGGTCACCCAAAAAGACGGAAGCGGCAAGAGCACGCTGGCGGTCGGAATTGCAGTCGCAGCGATGGGGAACGGGGAGCTGGGCTCAACCGTCGATTTGCTTTCGTCCTCAATCAGACGCCACCGAAGCTGCAACGTCGCTCAATTCGCTCGGGGTGCTTGCGCTTCCCTATGTTGGACAGCGCAGTGACCCCCAGGACGCGCTTGGGCAGGATTGGGCGTGACCGAGTTTGCACAAGAGGGAAGAGCCTCGGAGGAAGTTCCTGAGCTGTGGCGCTGGGTCTTGAAAAAGCTTGTCGAGGGGTCGTTAGATCATGAGCCACACGCAAAAAAGGCGGCGTGCCAGCCATACGCGCTGTGCGCGACGCTCGCTGGTGGAGCTTACCGCGGCAGCAAGCCGAGCCGTTGACGATCGCCTGTTTGTGTTATCCAGCGGGATTGCTGCTTCCAATCCGCGATTGGAGCACACAGGCGAGAAGACGCCTGATCAAACAATCCTTGCAAGGCAAGCGACGGCTCAGAGTCCCGTTGCGGTGCTTGAATCTCGGAATGCGGCGGCGCCGCGCAAGGACGAACTCCTGGATTCCGACACTACCACCGAGATGACGGTGAAGATTGCCAAGCACTATCAAAACAGAGCTTTTGAAAACATCAAAGCCAACCTGGATGCTGCGTTGGACCATGCAAAGGACCTCCTAGAGACACGGGTGGGAGGCGAAGCGTCGGCGAAAGACATCGGCGGTTTCAGTCTTGAAAGCAATTTTTTGACCGTTCTCAAAGAAGCCGCAACGGAGTTCCGAGCGGATGCGGCCGAATTGATTGTGCAGAAGGAACCAGCCGACAGCACAGGGCAGCCGCAACCGCGATACATGCGGCGGCTCACTGACGAGGCGGTCAGATTGCTGGACGATCTTCGGAGCGGCAAGCTGGAGAATCAGGCGAACTTCATCCTGAGCGAATGCTTCAGAGAAGCCGCCAGCGCGTTCTCTATGATCAATCAGCAGCTCAAGCGCGACGGCTATGCCGCGAGCATTGATCCATCAATCTTCATCTGGCTTGCCAATATCACCGAACCGGAGACGAGCGACACCGGGACCATGCGGCTTGAGATCGTACCTAACCACCGAGGTCGTCCGAGCACGTACGCGCGCCAGGTCGCTCAATTCATCTGGCACCTTGTCGAGGGGCAGGGCTGCCGGCGACAGGCCGCATATCGGGGGGCGCTCACGAAGTTCAGCATAAGCGCGAGTTTCGCCGAGAAGGCCTATGCCTTTTGGGAGCCGATCTTCAAACGGGCGGGACCGCACGTGAAGATGCTGACCCGCATTTCAGATCCAGAAATGTAAAGCTAAGCAGCGCGGGCATTTGGCGTCCGATTTGACTGAGGCCGAGAACCCGGCGAGGACCGCCCGGCAACTTCGTCCGAGCTTTGGACGAAGAGGACGCTGACGTTGGGGCCGCTCCTGCATGGCCCATGATTGCGCTGATAAGGGCCGGAGCGAAACCGGCTGATCTGCCGGTGCAGACGCCGACCAAGTACGAGCTGGTGGTCAATCTGAAAACCGCCAAGGCGCTCGGCCTCGATCCGCCGGCATCGGTGCTCATCCGCGCGGACGAAGTGATCGAATAGGGTTTGCTCTGATGCGATGCATGAGTTTGGAAATGGCCCTTCTGCGACCTCCGGACACGTCCGCTGGTGACGTCGCTATTGGGGGGCAAGCAGACATCAGGCGTGCCAGACCTAAGCACACCGATTTATGAGCACTCGGTCTGGTTCATGATCCGCGGATTCGTCTAACATGCGACCGGCTGTCAGCGACCAAACGGGAAGATCATGCCTTTGTTCATCTGCTCGACTTGCGGGACGCAATATCCGCCCTCCGACGCGCCGCCGGCGAGCTGCCCGATCTGCACCGACGAACGGCAGTACGTGCCGGCTTCAGGCCAATCCTGGACCACGCTGGAGCGGCTCAAGACCACGCACAGCAACAAGTTCCGCCGCCTCGCTCCGGGGCTCACCACCATCGAGACCACGCCCGCGTTCGGCATCGGCGAGCGCGCGATGCTGGTGCAGACGGGCGCCGGCAACGTGCTCTGGGACTGCATCGCGTTGATCGATGAGGCGACCATCGATCTCGTGAAAGGCATGGGCGGCATCACCGCCATCGCGATCTCCCACCCGCACTACTACACCACGATGGTTGAATGGAGCCGCGCGTTTGGCGGCGTACCGATCTATCTGCACGCGGCCGATCGCGAATGGGTGATGCGCGCGGACTCGTCCGTGCAGTTCTGGGATAGCGACACCAGGCCGATCGCACCCGGCCTCACACTCGTGCGGCTCGGCGGGCATTTTGCCGGCGGCACCGTGCTGCACTGGGCGGACTGGGACGATGGCCGCGGCGTCGTGCTCTCGGGCGACGTCCTGCAGGTGGTCCCCAGCGGGCATGTCAGCTTCATGTGGTCATACCCGAACCTGATCCCGCTCTCCGCCGCCAAGGTGTTGCGCATCGCCGAGCGCCTCGAGCCCTTCGCATTCGATGCGGTCTACGGCGCATTCTCGGGCCGCGGGCAGATCGACACGAATGGCAAAGAGGTGGTCGCGGCCTCGGTCGCACGCTACGTCGCGCGGATCAGCGAGGCGTAGCTGCATTTCGAAGCGACGTGCGATCGCCGCCGTACGTTTCTGCTCCGCGTGGTTCGACATCCTGCGGACCTCGCATCGCATCCTGCTCGACGGGCAATTCTCACATATCCGTCATGCGCAAATTGCCCGTCGTGTTACTTTGTCGCACCATTCCTGTATTGCGTAAATCGGCAAATCAGAAATACATTCCGCGCCAGCCCACCTCGCCACGAGGGACGTTACGGCCAATCGTCACGAACGTGAGGCGGGTTGCGATGGACGCGGATGGTGCGCAAGGACGAAGCGTGCAGGATGCGTTCGACAAAGCCGCGTGGTCCCGACACCCCGATGCTGGTGTCAACCCTTGGGTATGATCCCGGGGGGACGGTGACTAGAAAAGCCCGGTACGCCGAGGAGAGCGCGGAATAAGTCGGAAAACATCGCGCGGGGAATGCCGGAGTGTGTTCGGTTGTACCTGTGACTGCTCGTGTGCGTTTTTTTTGCGCATTTGCTGCACACGAGGCGACGGGTGCAACGGCACCCGGCATTCCCCGCGCCCTCGTGATTTTCGAGGGACACGAACGATGCATCACTCGGGCATTTCACGCCGCGGGAACGCAGTTGCTCGTCATTGCGAGCGAAGCGAAGCAATCCAGACTATTTCCGCGGATGCAGTCTGGATTGCTTCGTCGCTTCGCTCCTCGCAATGACGCAGAAGCGGAAGTTTAAAATTTGAACCGGAACCGTAGGGTGGGCAAAGCGAAGCGTGCCCACCATTTCACAGCGATTGTATCGAAGGATGGTGGGCACGGCGCTGGCGCGCCTTTGCCCACCCTACGCAATCATCACGCGGCCTGCGCGACCACGCGGTTGCGGCCGTCGTGCTTGGCGCGGTAGAGGGCGGTGTCGGCGCGCTTGAGCACATCGCTGACGGCCTCGCCTTTGCGCTCGAGCACGGAGATGCCGATCGAGATCGTGACCTCGATGCGCTTCGTCCCCTTGTGGATCGCAAATGGCTCGCCCGCTATGCCACGGCGCAAGCGCTCGGCGATCATGCCCGCGACATGCAGATCGGTCTCCGGCATCACGATCACGAACTCCTCGCCGCCATAGCGGCAGGCGAGATCGATGCCGCGGATCGATTTGCGGATGCGGACCGCGAATTCGCGCAAGACATCGTCGCCGGCGTCGTGGCCGTAATTGTCGTTGATCGACTTGAAATAGTCGATGTCGAGCATCATCAGTGCGAGTGGCTTGCCGCGGTGCGAGGCCTGCTCGGCCAGGGTCGCGAGATGGCTCTCCATGTAGCGGCGGTTGTGCAGCCCGGTCAGCGCGTCCGTGATCGCCATCTCGATCGAGTTCTGCACGTTGTCGCGCAGGTCGTCGGCATAGCGGCGCTTCTTGATCTGGGTGCGAGCGCGGGCCAGGAGCTCGTTCTTGTCGAGCGGGCGCAGCAGGTAGTCGTTGACGCCGATCTCGAGTCCGCGGAGGAGACGCGCATTGTTGTCGGCCTCCGCGATCGCAAGAATCGGCACGTGGCGGGTGCGCTCCAGCGAGCGCGCCTGGCTGCACAGCCGAAGTCCGTCGAAATTGTCGAGATCGAGCGAGACGATCAGCAAATCATAATTGCCCTCGGCGGCGTGAAACAAGGCTTCGGCCGGATTGGGCTCGACGTCGACGGTGTGCTCGGCGGCGAGCATCGGCGCCAGCCGCTCATGGGACGAGGGCCGGTCGTCGACCAGGAGGATGCGTCCGCCCTTGCCGGTATCGTTGACCGCGCTGCGCTCGGGCGCCTGCACGCCGATCTCAAGCGAGGTGATCGCGCGCATGCGCAGCTCGTCGGTCATCATCTTCAGCCGCGTCAGGGAGCGCACGCGGGCGATCAGGACGAGGTCGGAGACCGGCTTGGTGAGGAAATCGTCGGCGCCGGCCTCAAGTCCCCGGACGCGGTCGGCGGGGCTGTCGAGCGCGGTCACCATCACGACCGGAATGAAATGCGTCGCCGGATCGGACTTCAGGCGGCGGCAGACCTCGAAGCCGTCCATGTCCGGCATCATGACGTCGAGCAGGATGATGTCGCATTCCGCGCGCCGGCAGATCTGCAGCGCCTCCACGCCGTTGGAGGCGGTCAGCACGTCGAAATATTCGGCCGACAGGCGGGCTTCCAGAAGCTTTACGTTGGCGGGGACGTCGTCGACAACCAGGATACGCGCGGACACAACAAAACTCCTACCCAATAAATCGACGAACGGTCTCGATGAATTTGCCGACGGAAATCGGTTTGGACAGATACGCCTCGCAGCCGCCCTCGCGGATGCGCTCTTCGTCGCCCTTCATGGCGAAGGCCGTGACCGCAACCACCGGAATGGCGCGCAGCTCAGGATCGTCCTTGATCCAGCGCGTCACTTCGAGGCCGGACACCTGCGGCAACTGGATGTCCATCAGCACGAGATCGGGACGCATCTTGCGGACGAGGTTGAGCGCCTCGTGGCCGTTGGAGGTGCCCGAGGTTTGATAGCCGTGCGCTTCCAACAGGTCGCGAAACAGCTTCATGTTCAGTTCGTTGTCCTCGACGATCAGGACGGTTTTTGCCATCCCGTCCCTCCCATCCCTTGTGCTACAGGCCGGATTAAAAGTGCTTTTAAGCGCCAAGCATTTGCGCCGACAGGTAAATTCAAACTAGCGCCAGATTCGCTCTAACCCGTTAAGCGCGCCTTTTAACTTCCACCAAGTGGTTTCCGCTTGCTTGAACCCATTTCAAAGACTCGGGCATGATGGTTTTCAAATTAGAGACCATAAGTTAACGGAAAGGCAAATGGACGCTTGAAAAAGCCTGTTCAAAACCCCCGGGAAGTCGCTGAAATCGTTGCGATTCAGGCCCTGAACTTCATCGCGGCCGATCCCGAGCGGCTGGGCCTGTTCCTGGCCGAAACCGGAATCGGGCCGGACACCTTGCGGACGTCAGCGGCCGAGCCGCGCTTTCTCGCCAGCGTGCTCGATTTTGTACTGCGCGATGATGCCACCGTGAAGGCGTTCGCGAAGGCCTCCGAGCTGCATCCGACCAATATCGCAGCGGCGCGCCAGGTCCTCGGCGATCCGCATTGGGAGCGCGACGTGCCGTGAGCGCATCTGCGCCAGCGCAAGGCAAGGCGACCTGCTTTTGCCGGGACTGTCTGGCCGATCTCGATTTCAAGGCGCGCCGTTGCAGCCATTGCGGCTCGCCGCGGCTGGTGCGGCATCACGCCTTGCCCGCGCTGTCGCTCGCGCATATCGACTGCGACGCGTTCTACGCTACCGTCGAGAAGCGCGACAACCCTGATATCGCCGACAAGCCCGTGATCATCGGCGGCGGCAAGCGCGGCGTGGTGTCCGCCGCCTGTTACATCGCCCGCACCTATGGCGTGCGCTCGGCGATGCCGATGTTCAAGGCGCTCGCGCTGTGCCCGCAGGCTGTCGTGATCGGACCCGACATGGCGAAATATGTCCGCGTCGGCCGCGAGGTGCGCCAGGCGATGCTGGCGCTGACGCCGCTGGTCGAGCCGCTCTCGATCGACGAGGCCTTCCTCGACCTCAAGGGCACCGAGCGTGTGCACGGCATGATGGCGGCCAAGGTGCTCGCGAAATTCGCGCGCGAGGTCGAGGCCGGGATCGGCATCACGGTCTCTGTCGGGCTTTCCGTGAACAAGTTTTTGGCCAAGATCGCCTCGGACCTCGACAAACCCCGCGGCTTTGCCGTTCTTGATCAGGACGAAGCGCGCGTGATGCTCGCCGACAAGCCGGTCGGCTTCATCTTCGGCGTCGGGCCGGCGACGCAGGAAAGGCTTGCGGCGCGCGGCTTTCGCATCATCGCCGATCTGCAGCGCGCCGACGAAATCGAGCTGATGAGGCAGTTTCCGACCGAGGGGCGCAGGCTCTGGCGGCTCGCGCGCGGCGTCGACGACCGGCAGGTGGTCGCGGACCGCGGCGCAAAGACGATCTCGAGCGAAACGACGTTCGAGAACGACATCCGCGATTTTGCAACGCTGGAGAGATTATTGTGGCGACTGTCGGAGAAGGTGTCTGCGCGGCTGAAGAATGCCGAGCTCGCGGGTTGCACCATCACGCTGAAGCTGAAGACCGCCGATTTCCGCCAGCGCACCCGCTCGCAATCGATTGCTGCCCCAACGCAACTCGCTGCCAAGATCTTTGCGGTGTCGCGCGACATGCTGGCGAAGGAAATCGACGGTACCGCCTTCCGCCTGATGGGCACCGGCGTCAGCGCGCTCCGGCCGGGCTCACACGCCGACGACACCGACATGCTCGACCGCCGCGCGGCGCATGCCGAGCGCGCCATGGACGACCTGCGGAAGAAGTTCGGACAGGGCGTCGTGATCCGCGGGATTGCGTATGATGGTCCGGAGAAGGCGGAGGAAGCGTGAACACCGTCATTGCGAGCGAAGCAAAGCAATCCAGAGAACTCGGCCTCGGACGCAGACTGGATTGCTTCGTCGCGGAGCCTGTCATCGGGCCGCGCTTCGCGCGGACCCGTTGGCTCCTCGCAATGACGAAAAAGTCGTCACTTGCAGGACTTCATGTCCTTGACGTCGAATTTGCCGAGCGCGCCGGCAATGACGAAGTCGTTATAGTCCAGCACGAGCTTGCGCGACACGCCGTTCTCGTAGAGCTCGAACGACATCGCATAGACCGGGGTCTGCTCGCCCTCCTTCGCCTTGGCGTCACGATCGTAGTAGCTGACCGTCACCGGCCAGCGCGTCAGCGACTTCATCTGCTCGTTGGTGGTGGAAGGATCAGGGGAGTTGACCTCCTTCGTGCCCGGGATCGGCTGGCCGATCACGGTCAGCGTGTTGTAGACCTTCTCGCCGTTGTCCGAGCCGTCATAGACGGTCAGCTCCAGCAGCGACTTGCCTTCCTTGGCGGCGGCGATGATGCGCTGGATCTGCTCGGTCGGGAACACGGTCGAGCCGTCGAGCGTGAACGTCTTGGTTTCCGGCTGCTTCAGCTTGACGGTGATATGGTCGCCGTTGCGCTCGGCCATGCCGTCGACCGAAGTCGGGTCGCCATTGTTGGTGCGCGCATCGACCTTGAAGCGGTAGCTCTTGCCCTGGCCATCTTCCCACGAGCTCGATTGCAGATCGCTCAGCATGATCTTGCCTTCGCCGACCTCGAGCTCGGAAACCTGGCGGAATTCGCTGGTGTAGCCTTCACAGACATTGCCGGAGAAATTGTAGAGGATGCGGCCGCGCGCGCTATTGACTGCATTCGAGCCCCGCGACTTCACGAGACTGAGGTCATAGAGCGCCTGATGCGGCAGGAACGGCACGGCAGCGGCGGCCTTCGCCGGCCCGCACACGACAGCAACAAAAGCCAGCGACGCAATCGAAATCCGGAGCGCGCGATCCATGAGCTACCTTCTGGGATGGGGAAGATTGCGCAGATTAATGACCGTCCCATTGCGTCGCAACTGGGGCCGCTTCACAGAGAAGTGCTAATTTGCGGCAGATGAACGTTCCATTCATCGAACGCCCGGATTTCGCGCAGCTTTGCTTGCATGTCCCGCCGCTATGCGCGAAACAGACGACCTCATTAAATTTTCGTCAGAATCCGACAAGCAGAACCGGGGGCCGAACATGGCAGGCGCGATCGAACAGAAGCTGGCATCATTGGGCATCAGGCTGCATGCAGCCCCCGCTCCTGTCGCCAATTATGTCGGCTTTGTCCGGACCGGAAATCTGCTGTTCGTGTCCGGCCAGGTCTGCTTCGACCCGCTGGGCAAGCTGATCGCCAAGGGCAAGCTCGGTGCTGGCGTCAGCATCGAACAGGGCCAGTTGGCCGCACGCGGCTGCGGCATCAATCTGCTCGCGCAGGTCAAGGCCGCGCTCGGCGATCTCGACAAGGTCGTCCGCGTGGTGCGGCTCGGCGGCTTCATCAATTCGGCGCCCGATTTCCTCGACGGGCCGAAGGTCCTGAACGGCGCATCCGATTTGATGGTGGAAGTATTCGGCGATAAGGGCCGCCACGCCCGCACCACCGTCGGCGTTGCTTCGCTCCCGGCCGATGCATCCGTTGAGGTCGAAGGCACGTTCGAAGTCGCCTAAAGGCAATGCTGATGCGCGCTCCAGAATGGCTGACGGCGCGGCCGGTCGCCCATCGCGGCCTGCACGATATTTCGCGCGGGATCGTGGAGAACATGCCGGCAGCGGCGCAAGCCGCGATTGCAGGCAATTTCGCCATCGAATGCGACATCCAGCTCACCGCCGATGGCGAGGCGATGGTGCATCATGACGACGAGCTCGGCCGCCTCACCGAAGGCAGCGGCGCGTTGCTCACGAAGACCGCTGCGGAGCTGAAAGCGGTGCGCTTCAAGGATACCACCGAACCGATGATGACGCTGACCGATCTCTGCAATCTCGTCGCCGGCCGAGTGCCGCTGGTGATCGAGGTGAAGAGCCATTTTGACGGCGATCGCAAGCTCGTGAAGCGGATGGCCGAGGTGTTGTCAGCCTACAAAGGCTACGCGGTCGGAATGTCCTTCGATCCCGACCAGGTGATCGCATTGCGCGAGCTGATCCCCTCGCGGCCGCGCGGCATCGTCGCCGAGCATGATTACACGGCGGAAGACTGGCCGGACGCCTCGCCCGCCCAGCGGCACGGGATGACGCATCTCCGCCACTTCTTCCGGACGCAGCCGGATTTCGTGGCTTACTGGGTCAATGAGCTGCCATCGCTGGCGCCATGGCTGGCGCGCAACCTGTTCCGCTGCTCGTTGCTCGGCTGGACCGTTCGCACGCCGGAACAGCGCGCCCGCGCCACGCGCCACGCGGATCAGATGATCTTTGAGGGCTTTGTGCCGGGACGCTGATGCGCATGCGCGGGCCCTTGAAGTCCTGTGTGCAATGCACGATGTTTGGGGCGGACCAGCAAAGAGCCTTGATGGATTCTGCCGAAATCACCCTCGAAGCGGTGCCCTCCGCCGGCGACGTTCCGGTTGAGGATTGGGATGCCTGCGCCAATCCGGTGCCCGATCCGAACAGCCTTAGCGCCCTCGACACGCTGGCGGCGGCAAGTTCCTGCGCGCCTTCAAAGGCTTACTACAATCCCTTTATTTCGCATGCATTTTTCTCCGCCGCCGAGCAATCGGGCTCCGCCATCGCGCGCACGGGCTGGGGAGCGCGGCACCTGATCGCGAAAATCGACGACAGGATCGTGGGCATCGTGCCCTGTTACCTGAAATCGCATTCGCAAGGCGAATACGTGTTCGACCGCGGCTGGGCCGACGCCTATGAGCGGGCGGGCGGGCGCTATTATCCGAAGCTGCAATGCTCGGTTCCCTTCACGCCGGCAACCGGCCCTCGCCTGTTGATCCGCGGCGACGCCGATCGCGAGCAGATCGGCTCGGCGCTTGCGAGCGGCCTCGTGGCGTTGTGCGGCGTCAGCAAGACCTCATCCGTGCACGTGACATTCGCCCGCGAGGCCGAATACAAGTTGCTTGCAGAGCATGGCTTCCTGCAGCGGACCGACCAGCAGTTTCACTGGCACAACCAGGATTTTGCAACCTTCGATGATTTCCTTGGCACCCTCAATTCGCGCCACCGCAAAGGGATCAAGCGCGAGCGCCGCGAGGCCGTCGCCTCCGGCATCTCCATTCACTGGCTGACCGGCAAGGACATCACGGAAGATGCCTGGGACGCGTTCTTCGCCTTCTACATGGAGACCGGCTCGCGCAAATGGGGTCGGCCTTACCTCACACGAAAATTCTTCTCGCTGATCGGCGAGAACATGAGCCGCGACGTGCTGCTGGTGATGGCCAAGCGCAACGGCCGCTGGATCGCGGGCGCGATCAACTTCATCGGCTCAGATACGCTGTTCGGCCGCAACTGGGGCGCGATCGAGCATCATCCGTTCCTGCATTTCGAGGTCTGCTACTACCAGGCCATCGACTTCGCGATCCAGCACAAGCTGCAAGTCGTCGAGGCCGGCGCGCAGGGCGAGCACAAGCTCGCGCGCGGATATCTGCCGCACACCACCTACTCCGCGCATTATATCGCCGATCCCGGCCTGCGCCGCGCGATCGCCGATTATCTCAAGCGCGAGCGCGCCTATGTCGCCGAAGCCGGCCGCGAGCTCAGCGAGCTCGGCCCGTTCCGGAAAGTCGCCGACGAGGCGCCTTGACCTCTGCGCGGGCGCCGTGTGAGGTGGAGAAAAGTCCGGGAGCCCCCTGCCATGACCGCCTACGATCCCAATAACGTCTTCGCAAAGATCCTGCGCGGCGAATTTTCCTGCCACAAGGTCTATGAGGACGAGCATGTGCTGGCCTTCCTCGACATCATGCCGCGCTCGCCCGGCCATACGCTCGTGATCCCGAAAGCCCGTGCCCGCAACATCCTCGACGTCAAGGTCGAAGACTATCTGCATGTCTCGCGCGCCACCCACAAGATCGCGGCCGTGGCCAAGAAAGTGTTCAACGCCGATGGCATGACCATCCAGCAATTCAACGAGACCGCGGGCGGTCAGGTGGTGTTTCACCTGCATGTCCACGTCATGCCGCGCCATAACGGCGTGGCGCTCCTGCCGCCCGCGAGCCGTAAGGAAGACGTCAAGGTGCTGGAAGACCACGCGACCAAGCTCGCGGCGGCGCTGAAGTAGGCGCGAATTCGGACTTCGTCATTGCGAGCGAAGCGAAGCAATCCACATCTTTCCACGGGTCCAAACTGGATTGCTTCGTCGCTTCGCTCCTCGCAATGACGACGGATAGAAGCTATTCGGTCTCGAAATCGCCCGCCTGCGGTGGGGCGAGCGGCGTGAACTCGCAGCGGTCGGGCTTGAGATCGAGGAGCGGCGTCCCGTCGAGGCAGTCGAGACCGCGCACCAGTACCGTGTTGCCTTCGATCCCGACGAATTTCACGATCGAGGTCGCAATCGGGTTCGGCCGCACCGGCGAGCGCAGCGAGAAAGTGCCGCGGGTGTTCCTGTTGTTCTTCGGGCTCTGCAGCACGAGGTCGCGGCGCGACTGGTGCAGCCAGTAGATCACCTCGAGATTCGAGTAGAAATCGACGCCCTTGATCGCGGGCACCCACGGCTCGAAGATTTCCAGCCGGCAGATCGGGCCGTCATGACGCCCCTGCCGCGGGGTTTCAAGCCGCGACGTCCAGGGCGTGCGGATGCGGCCGATGAAGACGAGGCCTGCGTCGTTCGGCGGCGGCGCGTCGACGGCAAGCTCGCCTTCGCGGATTTCATTCTCTCGTACCATCTTCAGTCCAACGATATGTTCAGCGTCTTGACGATACCCGACCAGCGCGCCCGATCGGCATCGACGAATGCTTTGGTCTCATCCTCGCTCAGCGGCTTCAGCGGCGGGAAACCGACCTTGGTCAGCTTTTCGCGAAACGCCTCGTCGCCGAGCGCACGGTCGATGCTGGCGCGGATCCTTTGCACAACCTGTGCCGGCACTCCGGCAGGCGCCACGGCCCCATACCATACCGTAGCGCGATAGTCGGGATAACCGCTTTCGGCAATCGTCGGCAGATCAGGCAGATCGGGAACGCGTTCCGCCGAGGTGACCCCGAGCGGCCTCACCAGGCCTGCCTTGATCGGCGGCAGTGCGGTGCCGAGCGTTTCGAAGGTCACCTGGATGTGACCGGCGATGAGATCGGCTAGCGCCGGGCCCGCGCCCTTGTAGGGCACGTGGGTCATCTCGATGCCGGCCATCTGCTTGAACATCTCGCCCGAAAGATGCCCGACACCGCCGGTGCCGGCTGAGCCGAAATTGAGCTTGCCGGGATTCTGCTTCGCATAGGCGACGAATTCCGCCACCGTCTTCGCGGGAACCGTAGGATGTACGACCATGATCGATGGTAGATTGGTGACGACCGCAAGCACTCGAAGCTCGCGGTCGGGATCGTAGGCAAGCTTCTTGTACAGCATCGGATTGAGTTCGATGACCGACGACGCCGTGAAAAGCAGGGTGTAACCGTCAGGCTCGGCGTGGGCCACGGCCTCGGCACCGATCGCCCCCTGCGCCCCGGCCTTGTTCTCGACGACCACGGTCTGCTTCAAGTCGCGCGACAGATAATCGGCGAAGTAGCGGCCGAGTACGTCGGTCGGCCCGCCCGCGACATAGGGCACGATGAGCCGGATCGGCCGGCTCGGATAGTCGGCCGCGCGCGCTGCAGGCGCAGCCGCCAGGATCGCCGCAAGTGCAAGCCAGATCAGAGCCCAATTCTTCCGCATGACGCTTCCCCCCAGGGCAGGTTTTTGTTGGGCTCAGCCTAGCGCAAACCGCAGAAACGGGCGACTGCGTCCGGCGCTCATCTACCCCCGCACAAACATATTCCGCAGCACGAAGCACGCCCCGCCGGCTTTTCGGATACGGTTGCAGAGCTCGTCCGCTTCAGGACGCGTGTCGGCCCCGATCCGCACCTGATAGAACACGTGTGCGCCACGGCTGCGCTGGACCGAGCTTAAGATGCTTGGATCGCGATCGCCGATCACCGCGCTCAAATTCTTGATCGCGCGCGCATACATCGCGAGCGCCCTGTTGCGGTCGAAGCCCGCGGCAAGCTGCACGCCCCAGGTCCTGGCGGCGGCGAGCTTCACGTGCTCTTCAAGCTCGGTCACGAACGGATTGGGCGCACGCTTCAACAGCGCCATCAGATCATGACAGGTGGTGGGCGGCGCGCTCTCCGGCATCTTGCCGCCCTTGCCGGCCTTGGCCCAGTCCTCGATCGGCGAGCCGGTGATGACAAAGACATAGTTGCGGGTTTCCGCCGGCATGCCGCCGCTGCCCGCGAGCCAATCCTGCACCCGGTGCGGCCCGGCATTATAGGCCGCGGCCGCAAGTCCGAGGTTGCCGAACTGATCGCGGAGCTGGGCGAGAAATTCAGCCGACTTCGGCAGTGCCTGCACCGGGTTGAACGGATCGAGCAGCCCGCGCTCCATCGCGGTCCCCGGCATGAATTGCGCAATCCCTTGCGCGCGGCTGCCATAACGCGTCATCGGCCCGACGGCATCTGACTGGAAGCGGCTCTCCTGCCAGATCACGCGGGCGAAAAACTCCAGCGGCAGACCATTGGCCCGTGCCGCCGATTCGATCATCAGGCAGATCGCCTGCCCCGTGCTGCTGTCGGCGGGGCTTTGCATCGCCGGCGGCGGGATCGCGAGCTCTTCGACGCTCGGGATGACATAGCGCGGCGCGGCCGGCGCAGCATCCTCGGCGGTCGAAGGCGTCGGTAACGATAGCACCGCGACGATGCCAAAGATCCTGAAGAGGTTACACGCTAGCCGCATCGCGCCTCGATGCTCGCTGATCCATGCCTCCTATTTACCATCCTGCCTGGTCAAAGATGATGGCAGGCATAGGGAGCACCGGAACTACAAAACCAAGGCGCGTTCGGTTCGTTCCTCCGCTAGGCGGTCACGGTTTCGATGGCGGCGAGCATTCCCGTGCGGGGATGACAACTCTGGTACTCGAAGAACTGCTCATCCGCCGCCGCAACCGTCACTTCGTGGTAGAGCCGAAGCTTCGCCGAGGGACCGAGCGTCGACAGATATTTCATCGCCGCACCGAAAATCCTGACATGGGTGGGATGCGACTCCGCCCAGCGCTCGAGCGCAGAGAGGCTGCGCCACCAGCTCTGCCCGTAGGATTTCTCGGTGGGCACGCCGTCCGCGCCGAGCACGCGCATATAGCGGTTGGCGTAGCAGCCGATTGCCGCACCCTCGTCGCGCAGGAAATCCATGCCCTCTCTCAGCACCGGCTCGACGTCCTCAAGATACATCTTGCGCTCGGACGCCTCGGTGTCGCTCCAATCCTGGCCGGAGCGGATCAGGCAGAGATTGTCGTTTGCGATCACACGAAGGCGCGCGCCGTCGCGGACCAGCGAGGGTTTTCCGCGGGGCGCCATCTCGCTGGTCTGTGACAGCGGAATCCGATCGCGCATGCCGCCCCAATAGGCGTGCTCCTGCACCTCGCCGCTCATGCCCTCGGCGATAACCGCAACGCCTTCGGGACGGCCGAGCGAGGAGAACAGCGTTTCATAACGGGAGACGCTTGGTCTCAGCACTTCGATGAAGCGGCCGATACCGTCGCCGCCTCCGCCCGTCCAGGCTTCGCGCGCCGGCGCAAACCATTTATCGAAACGCGCGACATCGTCCCAATAGGCGACCGACACGACATTGGAGAAGCCGGCCTGATCGATATAGTGGGCGCGATCCCAATGCGAGGGACCGTCAGGCCCACCAAAGCGCGCGGCGATCTCAGCGAGCGCGCGCGCCGCGGGTGGAGGCGCATCGCCGCGATATTGCACGCCGAAATAGGCCATCACGACGTTGGTGACTGCTGGCTTATGGCGGGCCACGAAGGAGGGGTACGGCGGGTGATAGTCGTCGCCGACCCGCCGGTGGCGGGAGCGCGCGGTTGTCAGATGCGAAGGAATAGCGGATTCCATGGCGCCCCTCCCTCACGCAGCCTGGCCCGGCCTCAAGGCCACGACTTCCAGCTCCTCCTCGGCAGGGCCGACGCTGTCGACGGGGAGCGCAAGCGGTTCGACCCGCCTCATCGGCTTCTTGTTGAGAAGCAGCCGCGTCACATCCGGCCGTGAGTAGTGCCCGGCCGGATCGGCCGCGTTCTTGGCAATGCCGATCGCACCGAGGTCGATCTCCGCGATCAGCAGGCCTTCCGCGTCCTGCGGCAGCTTCTCGGCAATTGCGCTGCCGTCCGGTCCATAGATGGCGGCGTGCCCGCCGCCGGCATGCAGCAGCGCATGCTTGTCGGGACGATCGCAGAGCTCATCGATCATGGCCTGCGAGACGGTCGCGCACGGCGCCAACACGAAGCAGGAGCCTTCCACCGCATAGACACGGGAGGCGGCGTTGTTCACTTCCGCGCCAAGCGCGGGCGCAAACGGGTCATAGAGCGAGAAGCTCGGCCATGCGGCGACATGGACCTGCTCGTTCTGGGCATACATGGCATATTTGGACAGCGGCTGCAGATGCTCCCAGCAGCAGAGCGCGCCGAGCCGGCCGATGTCCGGCCGGTCATGCACCGCAAGGTCGCTGCCGTCGCCCTCGCCATAGACGGTGCGTTCCGCATGGGTCGGCCGCAGCTTGCGGCGCCTGGCGATAGTCTCGCCGTCCGGACCGATCAGCCATTGTGCAAGGTAGAGGCTTCCACCGTCGCGCTCGGACAGGCCGATGACCGCCGTGAGCTTCGCCTTCCGCACCGCATCGCGCAGCCTTTCCGCCTGCGGGCTGTCATAGGCGAGCGAATTGTCGAAATAGCGCTGCACAAAGCCGCGGCCGATCGCCCATGCCGGCGAATCGAGCCAGATGTACCAGGGATAGCCGGGGATGAACGCCTCCGGGAATGCAATCAGCTTGGCGCCCTTGGCGGCGGCCTCCTCGATCAAGGCAATCGTCTTCTTGATCGAGGCGTCGAGATCAAGCCAGGCCGGCGCGGCCTGCACCACGGCAACACGATATTTCGGATGTTCCAGTCCCATGGCAGCCTCCATTGCTCCGACCCGGCACCTGGCAGGACGTTTCCTGTTGATTGGCGCCGGTGTCCGTTGCAGTCTGTTTTGCCGGGATACGAACGCCCGCGCTCGACTGCCAAGGAACAAAAATTCGACTGCCGCGGAGACGGCCCACAGCGGCGCGATACAGGTGTTGCTTCCCGTCATCTCGGTTCGATGGCCTGCGGTATCGCTGTGAGGAGCGGACACATGCCGATCCAGTTCACGACAGACGGCGTGCCGGGAAGCCGGCGGCTGACGCTTTGGCAGGACATCGTCTGCGACGTCTACGTGCAGCTCGACTGCAAGTCGGATCTCGGCAGCGCCTTCAGGGGATCGGTGACGCGCGCCGGGCTTGGCCGGACGACTTGCTCGGAAGTCTCTTCACAGCGCCAGCACGTCTTCCGCACGCCGTCGCGGATCGCCCGCGCGCATGAGGAATTCGTCCTGATCGCGCTCGGCAAGCATGGCGTCGGCGCCGTCGTGCAGGATGGCCGCGAGACGCTGATCCATCCGGGCGAGTTCGCGATTTACGACACCACGCGCCCCTATGAATTGCATTTCCACGACGCCTTTGCGCAGACGATCCTGCAGGTGCCGCGCGACATGCTGCTGCGCCGGCTCGCAGGAACGGAGCCCCTGACCGCAATCGCCTTCGGCTCCGACCGGCCGTTGCAAAAGATTGCACATGATTTCGTCTACCAGCTTTGCCAGAGCGCCGAGCAGATTGAGGGCGAACACGCCGTCCGCCTGTCGGAGCAGGCCGTCGACCTCGTCGCGATGGCCTTGAGCGAACGCCTGGACGGCCAGCCGCTGCCCTCCTCCACCCATCGCTCGGCCATGCTCTATCGGCTGAAAGCGCATATTCGCGCCCATCTCGCCGATCCCGAGCTGTCGCTCGCCGCCACAGCGACCGCGCTCGGCATCTCGGCGCGCTACGTCAACGACCTGCTCTCGGATGAGAAGACCTCGTTCCAGCGCTACGTGCTGAGCGAGCGCTTGGGTCACTGCCAACGCGATCTGTCCTCGCCGATGCTGGCGCACCGCCATGTCAGCGAGATCGCATTCGCGTGGGGTTTTAACGATCTGTCGCATTTCGGACGCGTGTTTCGCGAGCAGTACGGCCAATCGCCGCGGGATTGGCGGCACAGCAAGCTCTCCCACTAAGTCGGGCGAAACGCGAAGGCCGGCCGGAGCCGGGCAAAATGGGCCCGCCTTTTGCCCAATGCACATACTGATTAATTTACGTTAACGCGATGTCGGCCTGCCGGCGCCCTTCTCATCCCCGCCAGTCCGCGTAGAGTCCGCTGTGATTTGGCGGAGGAAGAGATGCAGGATCGGCGCGAGCGCGTGCGGGAAAAGGTGCTTTTCGGCGGGGTTGCCGAATTCAACGAGCACGGCTCGACCATGGATTGCGTGGTGCGCAATTTCAGCGAGACCGGCGCGTGCATCGAGCTCGCCGCTCCCGCCCGGATCCCTGAGAAGATGCAGCTCACCATCCCCCGCAAGGGACGTTCTTTCCTCGCGCAAATGATCTGGCGGCAAGCCAATCGCGTCGGGCTCGCCTTCCGCGCCATGGTCACTGATGCGCCGGACAATGATCTCGACGCGCGGCTACGCCGCAGCGAGAAAAAAAAGCGCCAGCTTCAACGCCGCATCAACGAGCTGCTCGGCGACGGCTGAAGCGCGAATCATCGCGCTTTAGCTCCTTGTTTGCGCATGATCTCCGCGCAAACGCTTTGCGGTTGTCGCGAGGAAAAACCGCTTCACACTTTTCCGGATCATGCGTTAGCCACGACCCTGTTTGACGGAACGCCTGACGCGCTGCCAAGTTGGCGCAAGACCGGCTAATCTTCCAGCAGCCGGTGCTTCAGGACGCGCGTACTCATGTCTTCCCTACCAGCCGAACCCGCCGACGGCCTGCCGGTGCCGCAGCGCTATTGGGCGATCCTCACGATCGCGCTCGGCCTGGTGCTCGCCGTCATGGACGGCGCCATCGCCAATATCGCGCTGCCGACGATTGCCCGCGAGCTGAAGGCGAGCCCCGCCTTCTCGATCTGGATCGTCAACGGCTATCAGCTCGCGATCACCATCTCGCTGTTGCCGCTCGCTTCACTCGGCGAGATCATCGGCTATCGCCGCGTCTATCTCTCGGGCCTGGCGCTCTTCACCCTCGCCTCGCTGTTCTGCACGCTGTCGCACTCCCTGCTCACGCTAACGGTCGCGCGCATCGTGCAAGGGTTTGGCGCGGCCGGAATCATGAGCGTCAACTCCGCGCTGGTGCGCTTCATCTATCCACGCGCACAGCTTGGCCGTGGCATCGGATATAACGCGATGGTGGTGGCGGTTTCCGCGGCCGTGGGGCCGACGGTCGCCGCCGGCATCCTGGCGGTGGCGAGCTGGCCCTATCTGTTCGCCGTCAACCTGCCGATCGGGATCGCCGCGCTGACGCTTGGTTTGCGCACGCTGCCTTATGCGAGGCGCGCGAGCCATCCGTTCGACTGGCAGAGCGGAGCCTTGAGCGCGATCGCGTTCGGATTTGGCATCGCTGCGATCGACAGTTTCGGCCATGGCGAGGCGCTGGTGGCGAGCGTGGCGGAGTTCGCCGTCTCGATCGCCGCGGGTGTGCTGCTGGTCTACCGGCAGACCCACATGGCCTCGCCGCTGCTGCCCGTCGATCTCCTGCGCATTCCGATCTTCGCGCTGTCGATCGCAACCTCGATCGCCTCCTTCTGCGCGCAGATGCTGGCCTCGGTCTCGATCCCCTTCTACCTGCAAAGCCGCTTCGGCTATTCGGCGGTCGAGATGGGCCTCCTGATCACGCCCTGGCCGATCACGGTCGCGTTCGCTGCCCCAGTCGCCGGACGCCTGGTCGAGCGCTATCCCGCGGGCCTTCTTGGCGGCATCGGATTGCTGCTGTTCGCTGCCGGCCTCGGAAGCCTCGCGATGCTGCCTGCAAACCCGACGCATTTCGACGTGGCATGGCGCATGGCGCTGACGGGGCTGGGCTTCGGCCTGTTCCAGACACCGAACAACCGCACCATGATTGCCGCCGCCCCGCGCGAGCGCTCCGGCGGCGCCAGCGGCATGCTGGGAACGGCGCGGCTCTTGGGCCAGACCACGGGCGCGGCACTGGTGGCCCTGCTGCTCGCGCGCTTTCCCACCGATGGCACGCAGCTCTCGCTCCTGACCGGCGTCGGCTTCGCCCTGACCGGCGCCGTCCTCAGCATGCTCCGCTTGTCGGAGACCGGCCGCCGCGGCGCCGAGCGCGTCCAGGTGCAGGAGGGGCAGCGCCTCAAAGGCGAGTGAAGGCACACAAGGAAAAAGGCCGGCGAACCCGCCGGCCTTTTTTTTCTTTTCGATTCTGCCGATCAGACCTTGACCAGCGGTCCCTTCGAGGCCGGGCCCTTGGAGCCGCCGCCCCCGTTGGGGCCGCCCGGCTTCGGCGGCTTGCGCTTGCGGGCCACCGGCAGCTTCTCCGGCTTCGGCGTGACCGGCCCTTCGACGAACTCGAAGCCGATCTTGTCTTGCGCCGTCGCCTCGTCCTTGACCAGCACGACGCGGACATGGCCGCCGCCCTTGAGCTTGCCGAACAGCACCTCATCGGCGAGCGGCTTCTTGATGTGCTCCTGGATCACGCGCGCCATCGGACGTGCGCCCATCTGCTCGTCATAGCCGTGCTGGATCAGCCAGGCCTTCGCCGGCTCCGACAGCTCGATCGTGACGTCGCGGTCGGCGAGTTGGGCCTCGAGCTGCAGCACGAACTTCTCGACCACCATGCCGATGACGTCGGCATTGAGATGCGCGAACGAGATGATGGCGTCGAGGCGGTTGCGGAACTCCGGTGCGAACTGCCGGTTGATCGCCTCGTGGTCGTCGCCTTCCCGCTTGCTGCGGGTGAAGCCAAACGCCTGGCGCGCGAGATCGGCGGCGCCCGCGTTCGTCGTCATGATCAGGATGACATTGCGGAAGTTGACCTGCTTGCCGTTGTGGTCGGTGAGCCGGCCATGATCCATGATCTGCAACAGCACGTTGTAGAGATCGGGGTGCGCCTTCTCGATTTCGTCCAGCAGCACGACGCAATGCGGATGCTGGTCGACGCCGTCGGTGAGGAGCCCGCCCTGGTCGAAGCCGACATAGCCGGGAGGCGCGCCGATCAGGCGGGACACCGTGTGCCGCTCCATATATTCGGACATGTCGAAGCGGAGCAGCTCGACGCCCAGGGACGCCGCGAGCTGTTTTGCGACTTCGGTCTTGCCGACGCCCGTGGGCCCCGAGAACAGGTAGCAGCCGATCGGCTTCTCCGGCTCGCGCAGGCCCGCCCGCGCCAGCTTGATCGAAGCCGACAGCGACTCGATCGCCTTGTCCTGGCCGAACACCACGCGCTTCAACGTCTGCTCAAGATGCTTCAGAACCTCGGCGTCGTCCTTCGACACGCTCTTGGGCGGAATCCGCGCCATGGTAGCGATCGTGGTTTCGATCTCCTTGATACCGATGGTCTTCTTGCGCTTGTTCTCGGAGACCAGCATCTGCGCCGCGCCGGATTCGTCGATCACGTCGATCGCCTTGTCCGGCAGCTTGCGGTCATGGATGTAGCGCGAGGAGAGCTGCACCGCCGCCTCGATCGCCTCATTGGTGTATTTCAGGCGGTGATAGTCCTCGAAATACGGCTTGAGTCCCTTGAGGATCGCGATCGCGTCCTCGACCGTGGGCTCGTTGATGTCGATCTTCTGGAACCTGCGCACCAGCGCGCGGTCCTTCTCGAAATGCTGGCGGTATTCCTTGTAGGTGGTCGAGCCCATGCAGCGGATGTTGCCTGCGGCGAGCGCTGGCTTGAGCAGGTTGGAGGCGTCCATCGCTCCGCCGGAAGTGGCGCCCGCGCCGATGACGGTGTGGATCTCGTCGATGAACAGGATGGCGCTCGGATGCGCCTCCAGCTCTTTGAGGACCTGCTTCAACCGCTCCTCGAAATCGCCGCGATAGCGCGTGCCCGCGAGCAGCGTGCCCATGTCGAGCGAGAACACGGTGGCGGCTGCGAGCACTTCCGGCACCTCGCTGTCGACGATGCGCTTGGCGAGGCCTTCGGCGATCGCGGTCTTGCCGACGCCGGCGTCGCCGACGAACAGCGGATTGTTCTTTTGCCGGCGACACAGCACCTGGATCGCGCGGTTGATCTCGGAATTACGGCCGATGACGGGATCGATCTTGCCGTCGCGCGCCTTCTTGTTGAGGTTGACGCAATAGGTCTCGAGCGCCTCGCCCTTCTTCTTCGAGTCCTCGTTGCCCTTGGTCTCGGTTTCCTCGTCGACGCCGCGGACCGGACGCGCCTCGGAGACGCCGGGACGTTTGGCGATGCCGTGGCTGATGTAATTGACCGCGTCGTACCGCGTCATGTCCTGCTCCTGCAGGAAATAGGCGGCGTGACTCTCGCGTTCGGCAAAGATCGCGATCAGGACGTTGGCGCCGGTCACTTCCTCGCGACCGGACGATTGCACGTGGATCACCGCGCGCTGGATCACGCGCTGGAAGCCTGCGGTCGGCTTGGCGTCGTCCGCCCCGTCCGTGACAAGATTCTCAAATTCGGTCTCGAGATAGTTGACCAGACTCGTGCGCAGCTTGTCGAGGTCGACGCTGCAGGCCCGCATCACCGCCGCTGCATCGGAGTCGTCGATCAGCGACAGCAACAGATGTTCGAGCGTCGCATATTGGTGATGACGTTCGTTTGCAATCGCCAGCGCACGATGTAGGGATTGTTCAAGACTCTGGGAAAAAGTCGGCATTCGTGTCCTCTTGGCCCCCTGCCATCATGATCGCCGTTGCCGTCACAGGCAACAACAACCTTTGTCACATATAGTTATGCCCAGGCACGGCAACAGGTTCCTCGACTCCTGGATAAACGCATGGACCGCATTTTCGATGCAAAACCCGTTCCCATTCGGGCGGGAGTTGGCACAAGCCCGTATTTTCCCGGCGCGCTGTTATTTCTTTTCCATCACGCACTGCAAGGGGTGCTGATGCTTGCGCGCGAAATCCATCACCTGCGTCACCTTGGTTTCGGCGATCTCGTAGGTGAACACGCCGCACTCCCCGATGCCGTGATGATGCACGTGCAGCATGATCTTGGTCGCCGCCTCCACGTCCTTCTGAAAGAACTTCTCGAGCACGTGGACGACGAATTCCATCGGCGTGTAGTCGTCGTTAAGAATCAGCACGCGGTAGAGGTTCGGCCGCTTGGTCTTGGGCTTGACCCTGGTGATGACCGAGGTGCTCGGTGCGCCGGGACCGGTGGAGCGGTTTTCATCATTCCCCATTCGGGGGCGCGACAGAAGTGTCGCGGAAGCGACATGCAGATCAGAGCTGGAAGTCATTTGCGACATGGCACGGGCAATTGGCACAGACGTTCGATATCCCATGGGAAAACCCGAACGGCGGCCAGCGGATCCATTTCCGCTGGAGCTACCCGCAGCTTCCCATTCTTCATTCCAGGTCGCGCATTCCCAGCCTGCCCGACCCATGCGGGTCGATGGCGTAGAAAATATGGGTCAGTCAACTGCCTTTCGCAAGCGCACGGCCGCCAAAGCCACGCGCGCGAGGCAGGCTCGATTCCCGACCTGCGATCCCTTCAGATTAACGAATTCCGGACCATTTGACAAAAGAGAATGCGTCGGTCCGTTTGGCGACTTTTCTGAGGCAACTCTCGTGGCGAAGCGCGAATGTTGACGCCGCGCCGACATCACCGCGACCACTGCGGCTTCGCCGTGCGAAGCCTGCGCATTGCGCGAGCCCCGCACACGCGCAAAAAAAGCCCGGTTGAAACAACCGGGCTTTTGCATTGAAGATTGCGTTGGCGCTTAGTGGGTCGTCGCCGGCGCGAACTTCGCCGCGACACCTTCCAGCGGCTTGAACGCCTGCTTGGCGAGATTGCCGTAGAGGCCAGCGATCTTCTGTGAGTCGGCAACGAAGGTTTCATACGCGGTCTTGGCATATTCGCCCTGAGCCTCGAGCACCTTGTCGAGCGACTTCACGCCGGAGAGCTTCTCCGCAAGCAACTTGGTATCCTCGTAGGACTTCTTGGCGTAGTCACCATAGGCGTTGACGATCGCCGAGAGGCCGTTCTGCAGCGAAGTCGTATGCGCGATCGCCGCTTCGTACTGTTCTTTGCCGTAGTTCTGAATGTCTTCGAGCTTGAACATCAATGGAATCCCTTCCCAGACTGTCGTGCAGCCGGGAGGACCGGTCTCCCTGGCTGGAAGCTTCCCATAGTGCATCGCACAATAAAAGTCAAGAATCTTGTGCGTCGCACAAAGCCCGCAAAGAAATCCCCGTAATCCCGAGGATTTACGCAACGGTTCATTAATGCTTTGGCAACTCTCGCCACCTAACCTGATTCCCGGACGTGTTCAGCTTCCCGCAGACAGTCAAAAACGGTTTGCGAACAACACCTTAGCTAGAACGGCAGCGTGAACCCGATGGGACCCAGGCAAAGCGCCGGGAGCCCCTTGGGGCTCAAGCAGGGAAAGATCATGGGGCTTAAGGGCACAATTTTGCCTCACGAGCCAGTGATCAAGTCAGAAACTGGGACGGGGATTTCATGCTCTCCAACAAATCGGCTTCCTCGCGCCTGGTGCGAGCTGGCGTTTTTGGGCTGGTCACATTAGCCACGGCGGCCATCGCGACCACCAACAGCGCCGACGCTCATCGCTACTACCGCCATCGGCACTACTCCCATCACTCCAGCGACGATGACGATAGCTACAGCCCGAAGTTCTCCTCCATCATCGTCGACGGCAATTCCGGCGCGGTCCTGACCGCCAACAGCCCCGACGGGCTTCGTCATCCGGCTTCGCTCACCAAGGTTATGACACTCTATCTGCTGTTCGAGCGGCTGGAGTCCGGCAAGATCAAGCTCGATACCGAGATGCCGGTATCGGAACACGCCTCCGATCAGGATCCGACCAAGCTCGGCCTGCGCCCCGGTCAAACGCTGCGGGTCGAAGATGCAATCAAGGGAATCGTCACACGGTCTGCCAACGACGCCGCGGTGGTGATCGGTGAATACATCGGCGGCAGCGAGGACGAATTCGCCAAGATGATGACGCGCAAGGCGCATGCGCTCGGCATGAGCCGCACGATCTATCGTAACGCGTCGGGCTTGCCCAACGACGAGCAGGTCACCACCGCTCGCGATCAGTCGACGCTTGGCCGCGCCATCCAGGACCGCTTCCCGCAGTACTATCACTATTTCTCGACGACGGCCTTCAACTTCCGCGGCCACACGATTACCGGGCATAATCACCTGCTCGGCAGCGTCGAGGGCGTGGACGGCATCAAGACCGGCTACATCCGCGCCTCCGGCTTCAATCTCATCACCTCGATCCACCGCGGCAACCGCTTCCTGGTCGGCGTCGTCATGGGCGGCCGCAGCAGCGGTTCGCGCGACGCCATCATGCGCAACCTGCTCGCCGAAGACCTTCCCAGGGGCGCTACCACGCGCACGGTTGCCGCTATCACCGAGCACAACGGTTCGAACAGTTCGGTGGAGGTCGCCGATGCCGATCCCAATGCGACCCCACCGCGGTTGATCCAGGCGCAGGTCGCACCACAACCCGCACTTGCGGCTCCGCGGGCTCAGGTCCAGGACCCGATGGCGCCGCCGGCCATGCGCACGCCGGTCGCGAAGCTAACGGCAGCGATGGCGCAGGCGACCGCGGCCGTTCCGCCCGCCCGCACTGCTCACATCGAGCCAGCGCCGATGACCTCCGGCGTGATCCAGACCCAGCCGCTTGCCCTGGTCCCCGGCTCATCCGAGCCGATGAAGCCGGTGCGCGTGAAGACGGTGCAGGTCAAGGCCGGCACCATGAAGCTTGCTTCGACAAGCCCCGTGCAACCTGTGCCTGTGCCCTCCGTGACCAACGCCATCCCCCAAGCGGCTCCGGGCGTGCCTGAAACCTCGAATGCGATCGTCGCGAGGGCGGCCGAAGCCAAGGTCGAACCGGCCAGGACCGACTATGCGCCGCCTGCGATGCGAACCGCACTGCCGCCGCAGCCGTCCGGCTATGGTACCGGCAATGGCGTGCTCGGCGTGCTGCCGGCGTCGAGTCTGCCTGCCGCTCCCGCTCCGCAGGTCGTGACCAACGCCGCCCCGGCGCCGCAACAGGTGGCGGCCATCACGCCCGCCACGCAGCAGGCGAGCCCGATCAAGCCCGCTGCGGTTCACACCGGCTGGATCGTCCAGGTCGGCGCGCTGGAGAGCGAAGACGAAGCCCAGAAGCGGATTGAAGCCGCCCGCTCAAGCGCCCACGGTCTGCTCACCAAGGCCGATCCGTTCACCGAGCCGGTGATCGCCAAGGATAATCGCAAGTTCTACCGTGCCCGTTTCGCCGGCCTCGAGCGCGGCCAGGCCGAAGCGGTCTGCCGGACGCTACGCCGCTCTGACATCTCCTGCATCACGATTCGCAACTAGACTAACTGAACTCATAGAGAAAAGCCGAGAGCCCGCGCCTCCAAGGCGCGGGCTTTTTGCTTTGCCGGCCGGCGGCCGCCGTTGCCGCCTCAATGGCGCAAACCTCTCGTCAAGAATTTACGGTTAAAGCTTTTCATAAGCGAAGGATCGACCACGCCGGCTAACGGCGGGCGACGACGGCGGGCGTTTTGCGGAGATGGAAGCGGAAGCGGCTTTCGGTCAGTGGCGTTCGTCGGCGTTGCCGGAGTCAGTCCTTATGCGTGCGAAGCAAAGTATCCTTGGCCTCGTTTACTCGGGCAGCGAGGTACGTCGTCCCCCCCTGGTCGGGATGCAATTTCTTCATGAGAGTTCGGTGCGCTCGCCCGATGTCGTCGCGGCTCGCCCCCGGCTGCAAGCCAAGGATCTGATAGGCCTCCTCGTCCGTCATTTTGCCGCTCGGCGCCGCGCGGCGCTGCCCCCCTGCCGTATTTCGTTGCGCGTTCTCACGCCAGGCGGGAAACCGGCGGTCCAGATAGCCTTCAAGTAAGGCGACGCTCTCGGCGTCGAAGTTCTGGATCATCGCCGCAAGCTGCGGCAGATCGAACTCATCGAGCGAATGCCCGGCATGCGGTCCGGCCACAATGCGACCCCTCAGCGCGCCGCTGTCGTGATCGAGTATCATCTCCAGGTATTGTGAACGGACCTGCGAGGTCTGTCCGGCCGAGCGCTGCGTGTTCAGGCCGGAAAAAAGCCCGCCGAAATTACCGAACGCGATTGAGCCGGCCGGCGCCCAGCCAAGCAGTCCGGCGCCGAAAATCCCGAGCGGGATGGCAACCGCCAGTTCGCCCCTCAGGCCCACAAAGGCGGCGGTGGCGAGCGCCACCACGCCGCCGACGACCTTCAATGCCCGCGCCAGCACGACCGGATTGGCAGCGCGAAACATCTGCAGCAGCAGATACAGAATAAAGACGGCGACGGCGCCCGCGATCAGGGTCGGCATATCGGCAATATAGGCCGGCTTCTCTCAAAAAGCAGGCATCACTTCATCTGGCTGAGCAATTTGGCGGCCCCGCTCTCGGCTGCCGACAGCCGCTTCAGCGCCTCGCGCCCGCCGGCAGCATAGGCAGCCGCCGCCCGCAACAGCTCGCGAAGCTGCGCGGCCGCGCCCGGATCGAATTTGCACCACGCCCCGCCGGTCAGGCGCGCGATCTCGCGGAACGCCTGCTCGGCAGCCTGGTCGTGACCTTCCTGGAACATGAAGACCGGCACTTTCAGGAGACCGAGCTCGCCGGCTTTGGCGCAGAGCGCATCGACATTCTCCTCCATCGCGTCGCCGACAAACACGACGGCTCGCACGCCGGAGGCCACTGCCTCGCGCCGCGCTTCCGAGAGAACCCTGCCGATCTGGGTGTTGCCGCCGCGGCAGTCGATCTTGGCCATCAGCTTGGCAAGACGGTCGCTGTCGGAGATCCAGCCTGAGGCGCGGCATTCGTTAAGGCCGCGGTAGTAGACGAGACGAATATCGAGGCTGCCGAGCGATGCAGCCTCGCGAAACATGTCGGCCTGCAGCGCGCAGGCCATGTCCCAGGTCGGCTGCCGGCTCATGGTGGCGTCGAGTGCAAACACCAACCTGCCCCGCGCCCCTGCCGCATGGGGCGATATCGTCCGTGCCTTGGCAACGAAGGCGGCGATATCGTCCGAAGTTGAGGTCTTTGTGTCCGGCAGCGACTTGCCGGCGCCCTTCGCCGAGGCAGCGTCGCTATGGCCTGATTTGGTAGGTTCACCCGACATCCCAAGCTCGCCTGGCTAACGCATGACCGGAAAGAGCCTCCCCGCACTTGGATGACGGGGGGCTTGACCCGCGGGATCATGTGCGAACAAAAACCAAAGCGCGATGATCATCGTCGCGCTTCAGTGCAAGCCTTCCAATGCCGGACCGGTGGCGCTATTGCGTCACCGCCTTCGGCGGCTTGGTTTCCTTGCCAGTCGGTACATAGGGTGGGACCGGTCCCGGGTCCAGTTGGATCTGCGCGCGGGTTTCGACCGGCTTAATGTCGCTCGAGTCGTCCGTCTCGGCGAGGAACTTGTCCAGCATGCCCTCGATCGAGGCCTTGGCCACCTCCGATCCGGTGTCGCGCATGTCATTGTGCTGGAAGTTGGTGCGCACGACGGTGATGCCGTCCTTCGCACACTCCGCGGAACTTGGAACAACGCCGGGATCAGTCTTGAACACCGGGTCATGCGAACGGAAGGAAAGGATCTTGAACTTGCCCGACGTGACAAACGGCACGCGCAAATTGTCGAGGGTCACGACGGTGCGGATGCGATCCGGATATTGCTTGGCGAAATACATCGTGATGTCGCCGCCCATGGAGTGCCCGACTAGCGTGAGATGGTCGTAGTCGGCGTTGGGCTGCACCTTCTGCATCTGCGCCACCGCGAACTTGATATTCGCAACGCCGCGCTCGATCTGCGTCAGACGTCCGACATAGAGCTGGCCGACCTTGGTCACCATCGGCGCATCGGTCGGCAGGTCGTGCTGGATGCTCATCACCAGATAACCGCGCGCGGCAAAGACGTTTGCCAGGAAGGAATATTCGGTGTTCTTGACGGTATTGCCGTGGCTGAGAACGGCGACCGGCAGCGTCAGCATGCCCGCATTGGCCTGCATCTCCTTGTCGCGGCGAACGGCAATGTACACGGCCACCGGGCGGTTGTTACGATCCGCGTCGTAGAACGTGATCATCTCGTGGCGGATCGCCCATTTGCTCGCCGTGACGTAAGCGAGCGTAACAAGCGCGCCGACCGAAAGCAGAATCGCAATTCCACGCTTCATCTTGACCCTCGCAAAGCCGTTTGCAGTCGCTGGTCCCGTATTCCCTAATATACGTCACGCCCACGTGACAGGAAGACCAAAAGTTGTGTATTGACCGCCTGTTCGTTGTGCGCCGCACGCATTGCTTGCACAGTCGCGGAAAAAGGCCGGCAATGGCCGTATGCCGCTACCCTGAGCCGCAGCGAACCAAGACCAGGTTCAAATGTTCAGCAAAATCGGGGTAAAGACGTCCAGCCGGCATGGTCGACAAGCTCCATCGGCCGCTTGGACGCGGCGACCCGATACCGATCAGCCAGAAGGTGCGGCTTGTGGCGCTTACGCGCCCAGGATGTCATGGACTTCCAGCGGCTTGTCAACCTGGCTGAACCATTCGGCCCGGCTCGCGGCCCGCCGGCGGCCGCGTTCGTCGAGCGGCAGCTTGAGCTGGCGCAACAGGCTTGTCACCTCTTCCCGCGCCGTGACATGGCCGAGGTTGGGCCGGGTGCCGAGGGTCGCTTCATCGATGTCGTCGAGCGCAGTGAGCCCGCGCGGAAAAAACTCGCGGTAAACCACCCGCTCGGCAAACCCGTCGATCGAGCGGAAACCAAGCCGGAACGAGAGTTCCTTGAGCCCGTCAGCGACGAGCTGCTTGTTGCGGGAGCCGATCATCGACAGGCGGTTGCGCACCACGATCCAGTCGGTGGTGGCGCCATCGAGCTGGCGCCGCTTGCGGCGGGTGTCGCGCACCATCTCGGCATAGTGGCTTTCGCCGGTAACGGCGTAGGTCTGCGGATCGACCGTGCCCAGCACATCGAAATCCAGGAAGCTGTCGTTGATTGGGGTCACCAGCGTGTCGGCCATGGAATGCGCAAGGCGCATCAAATAGCTGTCAGTGCCTGGCGTATCGATCACGATGAAATCGAAGGTCCGCTCCACCGCGCTTACGGCATCCATGAACTGCTGCAGCTCGGTGTTCTCGTTGTCGGCGATCTGCATGGTCTGGCCGAGCTTGATGCAGCAATGCACGGGAATCTCGAGATCGAGACCCGTGCGGCGCGCCCAGGCGGTCCGGTTGGTGATGTAGCGGGTGAAGCTTTGCTGCCGGCAGTCAAGATCGATGGTGGCAACGCGCTGGCCGGCCTTCATCAGGGCGACGGCAATATGCAAGGCGGTGGTGGATTTACCGGATCCCCCCTTCTCATTGCCCAGCACAACAACGTGCGCTGAGCCGGATTGGCCCTGACTCGCCTGCACCAGCATTTGTCGACCCCTGGTAGATATCTTCAAATTACGCGCGCCCGCGGTCAAGCGAAATGCGCGCAGACAAACTCAAAATGCTGATCGACTGGTTTTAATCATGAATACGCGATGAAGCCCGCCATGGTCTGTGATCGATTCCACATTGACGGCCGCGCCGTTTGCGCGAGACCGGCGCTACCTGACGGGGTGCCATGCTTGGCGCGCTGATGGCCAGCTTGGTATCGTAACCCACCTTCCTTCCCAAGGCCGCTGTCGCGGCGCGCCCTTCTGATACGATCGAATCACGATGGCACGACAACCCATGATAGCCCGTACTGTTCCGGTATTGCGTCGCGCCATCGACGACTTTCACAAAAGAAAAGCCACTGTTGCGCTCGTGCCGATCATGAGTGCACTCCATGACGACCATGGGTGCACTCCATGACGGGCATGTATCGCTGGTTCGGCTCGCCAAGCGCCGCGCAACGCGTGTGATCGTCTCGATCTTCGTCAACCCGACGCAGTTCGCGCCGACGGAAGATTTCGCCTCCTATCCGCGAACCTGGAAGGCGGACGTCGCCAGGCTCGCTGCCGAGAATGTCGACGTGATCTGGCAGCCGGACGTCAAGACGATGTATCCGGGCGGCTTTGCCACGCGGATCGTGCCGGAAGGGCCGGCCGTGGTCGGCCTCGAAGACCGCTTCCGCCCGCATTTCTTCGGCGGCGTCGCCACCGTCGTCGGCAAATTGTTCACGCAAGTCCGCGCCGACATGGCGATCTTCGGCGAGAAGGACTTTCAGCAGCTTCGCGTGGTGACGCAGATGGCGCGCGACCTCGACCTCGGCGTCCGCGTGATCGGCTCGAAGACCGTGCGCGAGCGCGACGGGCTCGCGATGTCCTCCCGCAACGTCTATCTGGCGGAGGAAGAACGGCGCGTGGCGCCGATACTGTTCCGCGCCATGAAGGAAACGGCGGCGCGGCTGCGCGCCGGCGACGACCTCTCAGCCGCAGTTGAGGGCGGCGCCGAGATGGTCCGGCAAGCAGGCTTTGCGCTGGACTATTTTGAACTGCGCCATGCCGAAACGCTAAGGCCGGTCACCTCCCGCGACGACGCACCACTGCGCCTCCTGGTTGCCGCCAAGCTCGGCACGACCCGGCTGATCGACAATATGGCGGTTTAGCGCATGATCCGGAAAAGCCTGCCCCGCACTTGATGCGGGGTGTGCCGCGGCTGTCCGAAAAGCATGCCCTCGCGCTTGAACCGAGGGATCATGCGCCAGCAATGAAGCTTTTTGCCCTCACAGCAGCCCGAGATCACGCAGCTCGCGGCGCATCGGCTCCGGCATCGCCGCAATGGTGCCGGCCGTGGCCTTGCCGAGATCGGCCGGCACCGCGTCGTCAGTGAAATATCGCCAGCCCTGGAATGGGCGCATCGGCCGCGGCGAGACCGCGATCACCTTGGGCTGCATCACGATCCGGCAACGTCCGATGCCGTCCTTGTCGCGGAACGGCTCGATGCCGATGATTTTTTCGCGCGCAGCGATTTCGCCGCGGATGACCCAGTAGAGCGAGCCACCGGAGAGGATTTCCTCGGTCCGCTTCGGCGTCATCCGGGTGACGTGGACGTGGCGCTGGGGAAGACCCTTCTTCTTGGCGGTCTTCATCCGCTCGGCGACCCATTCCTTGAGTTCTTTGATGGAATCGCAGCCGACGGCAAGCTTGACGATGTGTAGGGGCATGACCGCAAACTAGCGACGACCTTGGCGCCGATCAATCGTTGGACGCCGCGGGTGCTTGCGGGCCTGGGGAAAGCAGGGTCGGCCCCCCGATCGGCGCACGTTTCGTTCCCTTCTTTGCGGCTGCAGCCGACGCCGCGGCCTGAGCCGGCCGTGTTGGCGCTTGCGACGCCGCGGCCTGAGCCGAGTGTGCTGGCGCTTGCGACGCGGCCGGAGGCGCTTTCGCGCCGGTTCCCGGCTCGGGCGACATAATACTGACGGGTGGCGTGTTGGCAGCGCTCGGAAACTCTGCATTGGTGGGCCGGCCCGTCGGCACCGATGCCGGCAGCATGGCCATCGGGCCTGATGCAACGGTCCCGGGCAGCGCGTTCCAGGACGGTGCATAGCGCGCCACCAGGGTGTCGAAGGTGTGCTCGTCCATATTGGTGATGATCTGGTGGTTGTCGGTCAACGAGCGATAGGCCGGACATTGCGTCGGCGTGCAGCGATCCCTTGCCATGAGCACCTGCGCCACCAGGCCGTAACGGTCGCGCTCGATCGCCCGGCGCATCGCCTGCAACTCGGGCCCCATGGTCTTTTGCGCCGCGGCGGCATCGCCCAGCGAAGTCAGGCGGCTGACCATCGACGAAGCGTAGCTGACGGCGGCAGCGGTCGACTCTGCCGAGCTGAACAGGACCTTCTCGCATGCCTGCCCCACCGCATCGCCAGCGATATCCTCGATGCAGGCCATGGCGGGCAGAACATACATCGCTGCGGGCGAAGACCTGGTTTCAGCCGACGCGCTGCGAGCGGCCGGCTCATGTCTCCGCAGCATAGACACCGCCGCGATCCCGATCGCCAGCAGCGTGATCACCGCCAGCGCACCGTTCGCAACCGATCGCTCGGCGCGCAGGATTGTGACCAGCACGATGAGCGCGAAGAAGCCGGCAACGACCAGCGTCAGCCACATCGGAAACGATGGCGAGCGGAAGATGTGATCGAACGATGCCGCCCCGGCCCAATTCATCCGAATCCCCTTGCGCAACCTGAAACGCGTTCGACGAAGGCGAATGCCGGCATTCTACTTGCGTAGACTGTTGCCGCGAACGGGGCCTTTTGACGGCGAGCAAAGTTCCACTTCACCCAGGCGTCCGCTTGTCCTAAGGGGCCTTGCGGTCCCGCCGGGTCAGGAGATGGCGAGCTGGCTTTCCTTTGCAACCCGCTCGAACGCTTCCGTCGAGCTCTTGATCCGGTACTGGCAATCATCGCCCTCGGAGGGCAGTTGGCGGATTATCTCATAGGTGCCGCTCGCGGCCGGACGCGAGACGTTGCTCGCGGTAAAGTAGACGGTCGATCCAACAGGAAATTTGTGCTTCAACGCCCTCTCCATCACACAGAGACCCGGCTACGCTGTCAGTCCCGCTGCGCTGCCGGCTGGAAACCGGTGGCGTCTATAGCACGCGGCCTTGCACATTGGCCAGTCACATCAGGGCATGGCAAATGCGCAAATTTCGCTGGTTTTTCAATTTGCTAGGGTGATTTCAGGAGATCGCACTGCTTCGGCAGGCTCCGGAACCTTGTTTTTTTTATGACCGCGGGCCCGGGGTTCAGGCCGTATGCGGCAGCTTGCCGTCCGGGCTGGCTTTGTCGACCGCGAGCGGAAGCTGGTTCGCAAGCACCTCGGCGACCTGGTCAATCGGAATGTTGTACTTGGCAGCGAGTTGGCGGACCACATCACTGCCGAGGACCTGCTTGAGCTGATCCGCCGTGATCGGCAGGTTCTGGCCGTTTCCGATCCAGGATTTCACCTGAGGACCCAAGCCTGCCTGCTCGAGCTTGGCGACGATGGCGTTGAGTCCACCCTGATTGCCGGTGCCCATCACCTCGCCGAGAACGGCGGGAAGCACGGCCGCACCGAGCTGACCGAGGATGCCCGAATTTTCCAATGAATCGAGAATGCCCATGGCCGTCCCTCCGCTGCTGTGCTTCGCGATGTGAAAGTAAAGTTAGATGCGATTCAGACCGCTTTCGTGCGCGCCCGTCAAGCTGCGATCACAGTCATAATCGCGTCTTACTTCAAACTGTCTCGAACTTCTCGATGACGAGTGTTTCGGCGAGGCCCGCTTTGGTCCATTCCGCAAAGGCCGGCAGCGCCATCATGGTGTCCATATAGGCCTGCACCTGCGGTGAAGCCTTGATCGCATAGGTCCGGAAGCGATGCACGACCGGCGCGTACATCGCATCCGCCGCCGTGAACGCGCCGAACAGATAGGGCCCGAGCTTGCCATGGCGCTCACGGCAATCGGTCCAGATTTCCTGCACGCGCGCAACATTTGCCTCCGCGTCCGCCGAGAGCGCAACCGCGCGCACCGGCCGATGCAGGTTCATGCCGCACTCGTTGCGCAGCGGCAGAAATCCGGAATGCATCTCGGCCGAGATCGCGCGCGCATGCGCCCGCGCCGCAGGGCTCTCCGGCCAGAGCCGGGCTTCTGGAAAGCGCTCGGCCAGGTATTCGATGATCGCAAGCGAATCCCACACCGTGACATCGCCGTCGACCAGCGTCGGCACTTTGCCCGAGCGCGAAAAGCTCAGGATGCGGTCCTTGTCGGCCTTGTTGTCTGTGTAAAGAGGAATGAAGACCTCCTCGAAGGCGATGCCGCTCGCGCGCATGGCGAGCCAGGGCCGCATCGACCATGACGAATAGTTCTTGTTGCCAATTACGAGCTTCAGGGTCATCGAACAATCCTGTCCATCATTCTCTAGGTTTCTGCGATCATGCGGCCGTGTTGGACGCGCGCTCTAGCACGCTTGCCCCGGAAAGGCAGCATAGGCGAAGAGATTGATATTCCGGCGCCCCGAGATCATGAATTGAAATCGCGCGGCGTGAAGGAAAGATCGAGCACCTTCCATTCGCCATAACGATCCGCCGGCAACATCGCATAGGGCTGGCACGCCGAAAGGGCCGCGACGGCAGCCCGCATCAGCGCCACACCCTTGGTCGAGGCCGTGCCCTCGATCAGCGCGGGTTCGGTGACAAGCCGGCCGGCCGTCGTCAACTGCACCCTGAGCTTGACCGCCACATTGTCCGAGGGCGAAAGCCCCGCGGGCAATTTCGAGCAGGTCCTCAAGTGGCTCCGCAGCGCGTCGACCAGGCTCGACGCAAGATTGTTGGTGGCGAGGCTGTTATCGCCGCCCTCGCCCTGCTTGTCGCCGTTCTCGCCCTGCTTGTCGCCGGCCGAGACGTCGGCCGCCGGCATGTCCTCCGGCAGGCCGAGCATCACGTGATATTTGATCGTCAGATCGGGTTCCGGCGGCGCGTAGGCCGGTGCGGCCGGTTGTTGAGCTGGCGTCGCCGAGGTTTGCGGCTGCGGCTGGGCCGATGCCGCCTGTTGTTGGCCGGCGCGCGCTTCCGGTGGTGGCGGAGGCGAGCTCGCAGCCTGTGGCGCGGCCGCAGACGAAGGTGGCGAAAAATCAGGTGACGGCTTTGGCGATGGAGTCGGGGTCGGCCGTGGATCGGGCTTGTTGTCGTCGGCGACGATCACGTCGACGGGCACGACCGTTTCCCGCGGCGTGCGGAAGGGATGCACTTCGGTGTAGATGAGGATGAACGCCACCAGTGACAGATGCGCGATCGCCGACACCGTGATGTCCGGTCGTATATATTGTCGAATTTCCATCGCAGCCGACTGATGGCCGAAAGCCGTCCCCGCCCGCTAGCATACCGGCTGCAACCGCGGCCTCAATCCCATTTCGGTGCAAAACCGAAATCGGTCAGCCGGCCCTTCGGATGGGCCAGACGGAAAATCTGGTCCATCTCATCGTCCGAAAGCTCAAAATCGAAGATGTCGATGTTTTCCGAGAGCCGTTCGATCCGCGAGGTGCGCGGGATGGCCGACACGTTCTGCTGCACCAGCCAGCGCAGGCAGATCTGTGCCGGCGTCTTGTGGCGGTCGCGGCCGATCCGCACCAGGATCGGGTCGTTCTTGATCTTGCCCTTGGCGATGGGACTATAGGCGACCAGTGCCATGCCGTTCTGCACGCACGCTTGTCTCACCTTTGCCTGGTCGAGATAGGGATGGTACTCGACCTGGTCGCAGACCAATGGCTCCGGACAGGCTTTCACCGCCTCCTCGATCAGCGCGACCGTGAAGTTCGATACCCCGATGTGCCGCGCCAGCCCCATTGTCTTGGCGTGGGCCAGCGCGCCGAGCGTCTCGGCGAGCGGCACTTGCGGGTTGGGCCAGTGCAATAGCAACAGGTCGACTGCCGGCATGCGCAGCCTGACCAGGCTCTCCTTGACCGAGCGCTCAAGATCATGGGGCGCGAAATGGTTGGTCCAGATCTTGGTGGTGACGAACACCTCATCCCGCCTGATACCAGAGGCGCGCAGCCCTTCGCCAACCTCGCGCTCGTTGTCATAGGCTTGCGCGGTGTCGATATGGCGATAGCCGAGCCTTAGCGCCTGCTCCACGACCCGCGCGCAGGCGCGGCCGCGCAATTCCCAGGTGCCGAGCCCGATCGAGGGGATTTTGGCGCCGTTTGCCTCTACGAGTTGCATGCGCGCATCTCTGACCGATCGCGCGCATTATGTCGCGGCGGCGACGCGCTGCCAATGTCGATCAGGTCAGGCCTGATCGTCGCTTTCAGGATTTGGCGAGCGCCGCGAAAACCGTGTCGGGCGCGTGCGCGATCACGGCGAGCAAGGCCCGCGCTGGCCCCCGCGGGGCGCGCTTGCCCTGCTCCCAGTTCCGGATGGTTTCGACCGGCACGCCCAGACGTGCCGCGAATTCCTGCTGTGTCAGGCGCGCGCGGCGGCGCAGGTCACGCACCGCAGGGGTGGCGCCGTCGATCTGCGCCGTTAAAGCATCAGGCGCCAGCGGGAACTCCTGCCCGTCCCGCAATTCGACGATTCGTCCGTCCGCTTTCAGCCGCAAGCGCTGCATCGTGGCTACCCCTAACCCCGCGAGACGGCATGATGGGCCAAGCGCGTTAAGGTCCGATTAACGATAAAGACCCTCGAAGGCGCGCACCTATTTCAACCCGAACCACAGCGTGGCGATGCCGAGGAACGAGAAGAAGCCGACCACATCGGTCACGGTCGTGACGAAGGTTCCGGAGGCGACCGCCGGGTCCGCCCGCATCTTCTCCAGCACCATCGGGATCAGGATGCCGCCGAGCGCACCGGCGACAAGGTTGCAGATGATGGCGAGTCCGATCACGACGCCGAGTCCGGGAATCTTGAACCAGACCACCGCGGCAATGCCGGTGATGACGGCAAAGCCGACGCCGTTGACGAAGCCGACCAGAGTTTCGCGGACGATGACGCGCAGCGCGTTGCTGGGGCCGAGCTCACGCGTGGCGAGCGCCCGGACTGCCACTGTCATGGTTTGAGTCGCGGCATTGCCGCCCTGGCTTGCGACGATCGGCGCCAGCACCGCCAGCGCCACCATCTTCTCCAACTGCCCCTCGAACAAGCCAAGCACGGAGGACGCGAGAAAGGCAGTTGCGAGATTGACCAACAGCCAGTTGAAGCGGCCCCGGGCGATGGTCAAGACATTGTCGGACAGTTCTTCATCGCTGGTGACGCCGCCGAGCGCCTTGATCTCCTCGTCCGCCTCCTCCTCGATGACGTCGACCACGTCGTCGATGGTGATGACCCCGACCAGGCGGTCCTGGGCATCGACCACGGGCGCTGCGACCAGATTGTACTTGCCGAACATCCGCGCCACCTCCTCCTGATCGTCCTCGACCGAGACGCGGCGGCGGTCCTCTTCGATCAAATCCGTGAGCGGCACCGGCCTGCGCGAACGCAACAACAGGTCAAGGGGAATCGCCCCGCGCCAGCGCTTGTTGGGATCGACCACATAGATCTCGTAGAAGCGCTCGGGCAGATCGGGCGTCTCGCGCATGTAGTCGATGGCCTGGCCTACGGACCAATTCGGCGGCACGGTGATGAATTCGGTCTGCATGCGCCGCCCGGCAGAACCGTCCGGATATTCGAGGCCGCGCTCGATCTCCTCGCGTTCGGCCGGCGGCAGCTTTTCGAGGATCTCCTCCTGGTCTTCCTCGTCGAGCGCCTCCAGCAGTTCGACGGCATCGTCGGATTCGAGCTCGCGGACGCCTTCCGCGACGGTTTCGGGTTCGAGCTCCTCGAGGATCTCTTCGCGGACGGCGTCGTCGACTTCGTTCAATGCGGAGAAGTCGAAATCGGCGCCGGTCAGTTCCACGAGCCTGACGCGGTCCTCCGCCTCCAGTGCGGCAATGAGATCGCCGAGATCGGCCTCGTGCAGCTCGGCCACGATTTCGCGCAGGAAAGCGGCTTCGGCGGATTTAATGCAGCGCGTGATCTCGGCAACGAATTCGGCGCGAATTTCGCCATCTTCGTTGCGCATCGGAGGCTGCACGCGGGCATCGATGGAAGGGGCAAGGTCCAGAGGGTCGGCCATGGTCACCTCGCCGGGTTTGACAGAAGGGCGCAACTTGTCTGAGCTATGGTCGAGGCCATACCCAATCGGCAGCATCAAGCGCAATGCCAAACACGTGCCGGCTTGAAACGATCCCCCGATTGCTCAACGGGTTCGGCATCGCGTTCGTGGTCGCGCTCGCTTGCGGGCCTGCGGCGCGCGCCGCTTGTCCGCGCAAGGGAACGCTCGGCACCTCGCGCGTGATGGAGGTCGATGCCGTCTCCTTTCCGCGGGTGGGCTTGAAGGAATTTCGGCATACGCTGCCGCTCAGGGATCACGAGGTCGTGCTGACCTTCGACGACGGCCCCTGGCCGCCGACTACGCCAAAGGTGCTAAAGACGCTGGCGAAACAATGCGTGCTTGCGACGTTCTTCCTGATCGGCAAGCCGGCATCCGAGCACCCCACATTGGTGCGGCGGATTGCCGCCGAGGGCCACAGCATCGGCGATCACACCTGGACGCATTTCGACCTGAGCCACATGCCACAGAGCAACGCTTTCAAGGAAATCGACGATGGCATCGCGGCGGTCGAATGGGCGCTGCACGGAACTGCGACCACCACCCCAAGCACGCCCTTCTTCCGTTTTCCGGGCTTTCTGACTACGCCGGCGACGCTCGAACTGTTGCGATCGCGCGGAATTGTCGTGTTTGGGGCCGATCTCTGGGCCAATGACTGGGACCCGTTGACGCCAAAGGCGGAACTGCGGCTCCTGATCTGGCGCCTCAGGGTCGCGCGGAAGGGGATCATCCTGCTGCACGACGCCGAGCACAGGACCGCGGTCATCCTGCCGGCATTTTTGCGATACTTGCGTGACCATCATTATCATGTGGTTCACTTGGTGCCGACGGGTCCGGCCGTTGACTTTGACGGGGTACCCTGATCAGAAACAAGGGGGAACCCGGGCGGGTTAAGGCCACGTTCAGAAAGCGGTCCGCATCGTCCGGTGTGTTGTTGGAATGCAGACGGTGCGTCATGGTCGGTAATCGTTTGGCTGATGTCCGGATCGTGTGTTGGACGGCGTTATGCCTCGCCATGGTCTGTTCCACGGCGCGGGCCGAACCAGCGGCATCTGCGAATAATTGCCCCGGCCATCCCGATGCGATCGGCACCTCGCGCACGCTGGTCGTCGATCCTCGCGCGCATCCTCGGATCGGCTCGATGCAATATCCGGAGACGCTGCCGCTGCAAGACCATGAGGTCGTGCTGAGCTTCGATGACGGGCCGCTGCCCAGGAACAGCAACCAGGTGCTGCAGATCCTCGCCGACAATTGCGTCAAGGCGACCTTCTTCGAGATCGGTGAACAGGCCAGAGCATATCCGGAGGGCATCCGCAAGCTTGTCGCCGCCGGCCACACCGTCGGCACTCACAGCCAGCGCCACCCGCTCAACTTCGAGAAGATGACGGAGGAGCAGGCCAGGCAGGAGATCGACGAGGGAATCGAATCAGTCAAGGCCGCGATGGTCGATCCGAACGCGCTGGGCCCATTCTTCCGGATCCCGGGACTGTTGCGCGCGCCGCCGGTCGAGGCCTATCTCGAGACGCAGGGCATCCAGATCTGGAGCACCGATGTCCTTGCCGACGATTGGCATCGTATCTCGCCGGCGAAGGTCCACGATCTCGCGATGAAGCGGCTGCACGAGATGGGCAAGGGCATCCTGCTCCTGCACGACATCCAGGCACGCACCGTCGCCGCGCTGCCGAAAATCCTGCAGGACATGAAGGCGCAGGGTTATCGCATCGTCCATGTCGTGGCTGCGACGCCGGACCAGCCCGCGACGCCGACCGAGCCGGAGCAATGGCAATTGCATCCGCCGTCGGAGGACAAGGCGATTGCGCGCTGGCCGAAGCTGCCCAACTTCATCTACGCCGACACCGACATACTGCCGGCGCCGGACGCGACCAATTTCGACCTGGCGGAAAGCGACATTTCGCTGGCACTGGACCCTGGCGCGGGACGGCGCGGCGTGCCGTTGCAGAAGGAGACGTCTTGGCCGCCAGTGGAGGAAGCGCCGCAGGTCGTGGCGACCGCGGGATCGTTGCCGGTACCAGCGGAAAGCGTGTTCGACATCCCCGAAACGGCGCGCGACTGGGTCCAGCCGTTTCCGCTGCACATGCATCACTACGCGGACGGCGAGATTCCGCCTCGCGTCGTCGTCGCAAGGGCCGCGCAGCACGCGCGCCATGCACGCGGCCGCCGCCAGGTTCGGCGTTTGGCTCACGCTGAACCAGCCGCTACAAAGCCAGCCGCGGCAAAACCTGCTGCCACAAAACTGGCTGCCGCTAAGCATCAGGCAGCGGCGACGCGTCCGGCCCGCGCGGGTCCCAAGCGCACGGTGCACGTCGCAAGCCTGAAGAAACGCAAGATCTAGCGCACTTCGCTCTCGCCGGTTCGCACTCCTCGCAATCAGTGCGTTCAGGTCCTAATCCAGTTCAAAGCGGAACTGCAATCCTGCTTGAGCGCGGATACTGCCCCACGCCGGCTCCCCTACGGAACGGCATGTACGCCGGTCGCAGGAAGGCGTATAACGCTTCGGTCCTTCGCGCACGACGATCAACGATCAATATGACGTGGAGGTGGCCATGAAATATGTGCTGCTTGGCAATCTGAGCCCAGAGTGGGCGAACAAGCAATCGGACCGGATCGGCAAGGCCAAGGCAAAGCTCGACAAGCTGGGCATCAAGATCGAGTCGATCCACTACACGCAGGGCTACTACGATTTCGTCGACATCATCGATGCCCCAAATCCGGAAGCGATGCTGGCGTTCTCCGTCTGGTACTCGACCCAGGGTCTGGGGCGGATTCAAAGCATGCCGGCCTTCGACGCAAAGAGCTTCGAAGCCGCGATCAAGGGCGCAGCGGGCTAAGCCGGCGTCGATGAGAGCTGCGAGCGATCCCTGACGTCGCGCATTGCCGATAGGTCGCCCAGCCCGTGGGGTTGCAGCCGAAGCAATTATTATTGCTCGCTCGGCTGAACGCGGCCGGCTGAAGCCAACATCGTCTCTCCGCTTTTAGGTCTGCGAAAATCGCGCAGGCTCCGTCAACGGTACGACGCCGGCGGTCCATCGGATATCGCCGGACGAACGTGTCAATCTGGTTGCATTTTGAATCGCCGCCCACCCTTGATAGGCTGCGCCAAAGCAAATCGGCCGCTGAAGGATGGAATGATAATGTCGACTGCGCCTTCGAAGATCACCGTGGGGCTGTTGTTCGGAGGCCGATCGGCGGAACACGAGGTCTCAAGGGCATCCGCGGCGAACGTGCTGCGAGCTCTCGATCCGAACAAATACGACGTCGTTCTGATTGCTTTGGCCAAGGACGGTCGCTGGCTGATGTGTGATGCCGGCAATGGATGGAAGACGGGTGCGGCGGCACTTACCATTCCAGAGGACGGCACGCCGCTTGCGCTGCTACCCGGCGGGAAAGGGCAAGTCTTGCAATTCGTTGCCGGGCAGCAAAATGCGCGCGCCGCTCCTCGCATTGATGTCATGTTCCCGGTGCTGCACGGGCCTCATGGTGAAGACGGAACGGTCCAGGGCGCGCTTGAGCTCGCCGACGTTCCCTATGTCGGATCGTCGGTCATGGGTTCGGCGGCTGCCATGGACAAGGATGTCGCAAAGCGGCTGGCGCGAGATGCCGGACTTCCGATTGTGCCGTTCGTTACGTCGTCGGCTCATGCGCCTGTTGATTATGCGACTGCCGTACGCGCGGTCGGCAGCACAGACCTGTTCGTCAAACCGGCCAATCTGGGCTCGTCTGTCGGGATATCTCGCGCGGGAACTGCGGAGGACTTCGCGAAGTCCTGCGCTCTTGCTTTTCGGTATGACCGAAAGATCCTCGTGGAGCGCTGCATCGATCGCGCACGCGAGATTGAGTGCTCCGTTCTCGAAGACGATAAAGGCTCTGTTCGCGCCTCGCCACTTGGCGAAATCGTGCCGGCAGACAGGCATGGGTTCTATTCGTATGAAGCGAAATATACCGACTCGAACGGAGCGAAACTCGTCATTCCCGCAGATGTTTCGCCTGAACAGAGGGGGCGCATCCAAGAGCTTGCCATTCAGACATTTCGGGTGCTCGGCTGCGAAGGCATGGCCCGGGTCGATTTCTTCCTCAGGGGCGAAGCAATTTTCGTCAACGAGGCAAACACCCTGCCCGGCTTTACCTCAATCAGCATGTATCCAAAGCTCTGGGAGGCTTCCGGCCTGCTACAGTCTGACTTGATAGACATTCTGATCGCTCACGCGCTCTCTCGTCATGCGCGGCGCCCCCACAATTGGATCGAACGGAACGCTTGAGCAGCCAAGCCACGCGCGTTCCTTATTTTAGCCCGTGGAAAAGCCGCGAACTAACGTCCGAAGTGCTCGCGCGGGGCGCCATCGTCAGGGCTGGATTCGAACCGAATTAGTCGCTGACGATCTTGGCGACGCAGAGCAGGACTACGGCCGCGAGGAAGAACAGGTCGATATAGGACTTGATCTCGCCGTCGCGGCGCAGAAGCGTAACGTCGGCGACCGTCTTGGTCTTGATCGGCGAGGTCGCACCGCCCTGGGTGACGAGAGCGATGACGCGACGCGATTCGATCTCCAGGCGCTCGATGCGCTGGAAGAAATAGAACGAACGCAGCGCCGACGCCGCGCGCATGCCGGCATAGGCCAGGATCGCGATCGCGAGGATGGCGCGGTTATTGTATTTCTCGATATAGTTCAGGCTGAGATAGACGGTTGCCAGAAATGTGAAATTGGTGACGAAGCGGTAGGCGAAGCTCAGAAATCTCATGCGTGTGCCCGTGTCTGTGCCTGCTCAGGCCTGATTGATCGAACATGTCATTTGGAATTTCCGACAGTGGGGCCAGACGCGCCGAGGTTGGTCCGCAGGCCCTTGGGTGTACGCCAGCGTTGTAACAGGAAGGCAACGAACGCGCTGTCGGGAAAGGGCGCGCGGACCCGCAAATCACTGCGCCGGTTTAGATGCGGGTGAGACACGTTTCAACCCCCGAGCTGCCCTCGCGGCCGGAGGCGCTCCCCTCCGCTCCTGCTGCTACGATATCGCTTTTCGTTGTCCGGAACAGCGATCATGAAACGGCCTGATGGGCAGCGGCTGGACGAGCGCCTCGGCCAGCCGTTCGTGACCAAGAACCGCCCCGGCCATCGCGAGCGCCCTGCCCGGTTAGGCAGGCCGGTATATGGCCTCGCGGCGCCGGTCAAAGACGCCTTCCGACGTCATCGAGCGTTCAACAAGGAAGTCAACGCCGCCTTTGCCGACGCCGCAATGAAGGCGGGTTTTGCTGCCATGAGCGGCGAGCCGAGTCCGGGAACACTTGCCCAATTCGGCAGTTTGATTGCGGAGGAAACCGAGAAGTGGGCGAAGGTAGTGAAATTCGCCGGCTTCAAGATCGAGTAAGAGCTTGATGGCGGCCGATCCGGGATCGCGGTAGGATGGGTCTCGCCACAGATGTGGGGTGAGCTGATGCCGAGGAAGGGAGTCACCGGCCACGACGGATGGGTCGTCACGGAGGCGCTGGCGACGGCGCTCGTTGCGCTGGAGCAACTCCCGCCAAAGCACCAGCCGCAGGCCCATATGGACGATATGCGGAAACTTCTGGCCAGTGCAGGCGATCCCGCCGCTGTCAGCCTGCATCTGGCGCAGGCCAAGTGCCGGCTGTTTCCAGATCTTGACCGCGCCATGATCTACCGCGAGTACGGCATCTCCAGCGACGAGTACGGCTAGGGTCTGGGCCAGCCGTTAACCTCCTTGCGTTCCATTAAGGTTGAATAGAATTTGACGTTGCCTTGCCGGGCGAGTGCGACATTGTGCGCCTCGGAAACGACAAGGCAGATCCCATGGTCACGGTTTCGGAAGAGACGGCGGTTGACTACGAGCTGACCGCGAAGATTGCGACCGAGGCCTTCGCGCTCGGCGATGTCCATTTCTCCGCCGAACGAATCAAGTGGCTGTATGAGCGCAGCTTCGGCCGCGGCACCACGGTGCTCGCCGCGACCGACGACGGGCGCAAGATCGGGCAGATCGCGCTGATCGGCCAGAGCGTCTGCGTCGCAGGCGAGGTCCACCCCGCCGTCCAGCTCATCGACCTCTTCATCCTCAAGGCCTATCGCTCGGCGCAGCTCGTGCGCAAGCTTTACAAGGAAGTCGAGACATTCTGCGCCAGCCGCAACATCCGCTACATCCTGGCGCTGCCGAACGACAAGTCGGTGCTCTTGAACGCGCGCTTTCTGAAACTGAGCCCGCTGCTCTGGCTGCAGATTCGCGCCGGTGTCTCGCTCAGGCAACCGACGCCGGGCAAGATCAGCCATTCCGGCCAGCTCAAGGCGATGACACGCGATCAGGCCATCGAACTGTTCTCCGGCTTCAATTGCCCTGCGAGCGAGAACGGCTCGCACTGGGATGCCGAAAGCCTGTTCGACCGCCTGGACGATCCGACGCGCGCCTATGCCGTGCACACCACGGACAACCTCCTCCTGGTCTCCGCGGAGCGGGAGACGAGAGGCGTGAGCTACACCGCACTCTGCGCCTTCTTCGCCCGCCCCTCGACCGATCTTGCTGATGGCGAGGTCGACGATCTCGTTCGCGCCGCCTGCCGGCTCTGGAAGCGGCCGGCCTTCGTCTATGTCGGCACCAACAGCCGGCTGCCGAAACTGCCGGGCGTCCCCCTGCCCGGACGATTGCGGCGACCGATTCTGGTCCAGCTCCGCGACACCTCTACCGACGGCCACGACGTGCGCTTCGACCGCTTCCAGCTCATCGACTCCGATTTTGCCTGAGAAGGATTGGCGGCCCGACGCGATCTGATCGGGCGACGCGCCGACCCCGCCGACAGAAGCGGTCATTCCAGCCCCCCTCTTCGCTCCCACCCTCTCATACACGACCGCGTGACCGTGTCGGATTCATGCCCCTTGGTCCGTCCTCTGAGCGCACGGAGGACCTGAAGCCATGTCTGAATACGCCGACACCGACGAGACCCGGATCAAACTCCTTCTCGAAACCTGGGCGGACGCGGTCCGCCGGCACGACATTCCCGCCATTCTCGCGCATCACGAGTCGGACATGGTCATGTTCGATCTGCCACCGCCCCTGCAATGCAAGGGGATCAAGGCGTACGAAGACACCTGGGACCTGATGTTCCGCTATCATAAGCCTGGAGCAGCCTTCGACATCGAGGAGCTCGCGGTGACCGCGGGCCAGGACGTCGCGTTCGCAGTTGCGATCATGCGCTGCGGTCCCGACTCATCCAGCAACCCGGCGGACAAGGACGGCTTCCTGTTCCGGCTGACGGTGGGGCTGCGCAAGGTCGACGGCGACTGGCGCATCACGCACGAGCATCACTCCGTACCCGCGACCGATTAGTCCACTCGGACGTGCTCGGCGCATGAAGGTCTCGGCGCATTCGCACCGCTAGTACGGCGGGCTATCGTGCAGCAGCCGATCGCGAACCAGGCGCGCTGCGCCGCGGCTCCAGGAATAGTTCGCGCCCATCCGAAGGCCGCTGTCCGCATTGGCGACGACAGCGCCGTTGCGGATATTATGGATCTGGAATCTGACCGTGTATTCGGTGCGGCTGACGCGCCTGATCACGCCAACCAGAGATTGCTCGGCGTCAAGCGCAAGCGCGATTTGCGCGTCGCAGCCGCCGCAGTCACGTATAGTGCGAGCCTTGACGGCGTCTGCGCCCGCGGCGCCGGCATCGATCACCTGATAGCGCCCGGACTGTGCCAGAAGCCGGCGGACCGCCGCGGTCGTATTGTCCAGCTCGCCCGCATCGGAAGCCGTCTCGCCAGTCGATCCGGCGGCGGCGCTCATGTCCTCGAGCCCGAAGGGAAACACGGCAAGCTTGATCGGCGCTGCGGCGGCAGCCGGTGTCGGCGAGTCCGCCAGTGCCGAGCGGATTTGCTCCGAAATGAAAGCTTCGGCCCGCTGCCATGACTCGTCATTGTCACCGCGGAACGCGAAGATCCGCTCGTACACCACGCGGTTGGATGCGACATCGACGGCCGCAGCGCGCGCCCATTGCACCAGCGTGCTCGTCTTCTGGACGGCGCCGACAATCAGGACCTGCGCACCGTCTTGCGAAGCGGCGCGCAGTCGTTGTGCTGGTGGCGATCCGTTCGCCGCGCAGTTGGGCGCACAACTGGACGTAACAAGATGAAAGCGCGCATCCCCGGTTACATCGTCTCTCAGCGCGGCCATGAAGGCCTGCAAGCGCTTTTGATGGGCCGCGGTCTGATCGGCCGGCTCGTGCGAGGTGTCGAGATAGCTGAAATCGTCGATGGCCACAGTGCGCGCTGCGGGTGTGCCGGACCACGCTGTGGTAAGGCCGCAACCGAGGAAGAGACCGGCTGCAACGATGGAACGCGCGAGGCAGGAGTGATACATGGCGCTGTCGGCCTCCGTCGAAGACCTAGGGAACCCACGATAGGCCTAGCGGCGGCTTCGCGAAGCTGAAGCCTTCCCGCTCGAAGCCGGGAAAATTTCACGATATGGCCCCTGCGGCAGGATGCGGTGCTTTCCCGCATCCCGGTTCTGTCGTTAAATGAAGCGGTGGCAGCTTGCTGCCCGCGGGCAGCTTCATCGATGCAAGGCATCTTGAGATGTGGAGGTTTGCCAAGGGTGATCTCAAATACCGCCTGACGCTGCGGGTCTCCGCCATTTCGGCCGTCTGCTTCGCAGCCATCTCCGCCTATTTCCTGGTCGACGCCGACAGGTCCGTGCATGCCAGGATCGACAAGATCGCGGAGATCACGGCGAAGACGCTGGAGATGCAGCAAAGCAAAACAAGCTGGGTCAGCACCCCGCGGCGCGACTGGTTTCCGGACCTTGGCGTCGTCGCGACGTCGCTGATGACGCCCGGCCTGTGCATTGCCTATCGCACAACCAGTGGGGACGTCGTTCAGCAGTATTGCGGCGGCGCGGAAGCCGGCGCCAGCCATCCGCCGCGCATCTTTGCGGCATTCTATCAGAGCCTGTTTGATCCCGGCCGCCAGGCCGTCCGCCCCGTCGTGTTTGGCGGCACCACACTCGGCGAAGCCGCCGCCTGGATCGATCCGGCCGTGCTCACTGCGAACGCCTGGCACGAGGCGGGCCGTCTCATCGCCGCGCTCGCGCTGGCGCTGCCGCTGCTCTGCGCGCTCGTCTATGCGGCCCTGGCGCGCGCACTCCGTCCGACCCAACTGATCCGCGGGGGTCTCGAACGCATTGCCGCCAACGACCTCGCCGCGCGCCTGCCGCCATTCGATCTTGCCGAGCTTTCGGCCATCCGCGACGTATTCAACCAGCTCGCCGAAAACCTCGCCACTGCGCTTTCCGAACGCAATGAATTGACCCGCCGCTTGATCGCGCTCCAGGACGAGGAACGCCAGCATCTGGCGCGCGAGCTCCATGACGAATTCGGGCAGTCGCTTGCCGCCATCCGTGCGCTTGCCGCATCGGCGCGGGCGAGTGCCGCACAGGATAGTCCCGCGCTTCTCGCCGAGTGCGACAGCATCGCGCGCACCGCAACCGGCATGATGGAGACACTGCGCGGCGCGCTGTTCAGATTGCGCCCGCCGGATGTCGAGGAGCTGGGCCTGGTTGCAAGCGTCGAGGGCCTGATCGCCGGATGGAACGGCCGCTGCCGCGGTCAAACCGTGTTTGAACTCAGATTGTCGGGCGATTTCGAAAGCCTGCCCGCCACCGTTGGCGCCAATCTCTACCGCGTCGCGCAGGAGGCCGTGACCAATGCGGCCAAGCATGCGGAAGCGACCCGGGTCGTGCTGCAGCTTTCGATGCGCGCGGCGCAAGGGAGCGTTGATCACGGGCATGCCAGCGAACATGTCAGGGAACATGCCAGGGAAATCGAGCTCATCGTCGACGACGACGGCCGTGCGGCCGACCGTGCGGCCAAGTCCGGCATGGGTCTGCTTGGCATGCGCGAGCGCGTCGCGGCATTGGATGGTCGAATGACCTTCACGGCCGGAGCGCACGGCGGGTCTGCACTGCGCGTGATCATTCCGGTCGCGGCGCCATCGCCGGCGCGGACGGAAGACGATCATCGTGCCGGCGCGGAGTACGCGGCATGACGGCGGCCGGCGGGACCATCATGCTGGTCGACGATCACGCCGTCGTGCGCGAAGGCTATCGATCGGTTCTGCAAAAGCAGCCGGGACTGAAAGTCATCGCCGAAGCTTCCGACGGCGCTGAAGCCTACCGGCGCTTCAAGGAGGTGAAGCCCGATCTCGTCATCATGGATCTGGCGATGCCGGGTATCGGCGGCATCGAGGCGATCCGGCGCATCCGGCAATGGGATCGCACTGCCCGCGTGCTGGTGTTCACCATGCATCAGAACGCGGGATTTGCCCTGCAGGCGATCCGCGCCGGCGCCAGGGGCTACGTCACCAAGACGAGCCCGCCCGAAACGCTAGTGCGTGCCGCGATGGACGTGCTGGCCGGCCGGATGGCGATCAGCCCGGACATTGATCATCAACTCGCGCTCGGGCGCCTTGCCGGCGAGACGCTTGCTGCCGACGTGCTGACCCCGCGGGAGTTCGAGGTGTTCCGGATGCTGCTCGCCGAACGGACGACGCAGGACATCGCCGAGGAACTGCACTTGAGTCCAAGGACCGTCGCCAACCTGCATTCGCTGATCAAGGACAAGCTCGGCGTCGGCTCCGACATCGAGCTGGTCCGGCTCGCGCTGCGGCAGGGGATTCTCTCGCAAGCCGATGTGGGTGAGGCCTCGCGCGCGGAGTGATGAAGGCGCGGACATCGATCGCTTCCAGCTCATCGGTCATCACCACACGTAGCGCACTTGCCGGCATAGCGGGAAGCGCGGGGTGGGCAAAGGCGCAAAGCGCCGTGCCTACCATCTTCGCGTCGGCAGGAATGGTGGGCACGCTTCACTTTGCACTGCTGAATGCGGGCGGCGAGCTGCGTCGGCCCCCGCGCTGGAGAGGAGCGGGCTACCAGGGAGCGTCGGGCCCTGTTAGGAACGGAGTTCGCGGGTATTTTCAGAGGCAGAGCGGCCAGTGATGCGCCGACGCAAGGCAGCCGCGGTTTGACCGCGCGGCCTTGATAAACCGGGCGAAGGAGCCCGCTATCTCGCGAAGTTCACGAGCTTCGATCGGCGCGTCCGATTCGACCGATTCAAAAAGCGTGCTTATGGTGCGCTCGGAGCGCCCACAACTATAATCCGTGATATTGAAAATACTACACTTTTTCGGCCTCAAGGAAGGAAATGTATCACATTTTGTATCGCAGCCTGTATCACAGAATTCCGACCCGTCGGGCACACAAAGATGCCAATCGCGCATGATTCCGGCATCGATCCCAAGCAGACTTATAACCCAGAACGCTGCACGCGAACCGGCCTTCGGAATCTGCCCGCGGGGGCCACCCTCTCCTAATTAATTGCAGAGCACGATTCGAGGCAGCGCGGCCCGGTGATGCGGGATATCCCTATTTGAATCGGCCTTACTTGCCTCGGCGAGGTTGTGGCGTTTCGTGGTGCTCGCTATCTCGCGATTCGGCGAATAAAAGCCTCCAGACAGTCTTATGATCTGAGCTCGCGCTGGGCGTCCTCGCAAAGTCGCTGGACGACCAAATTTGATGATATTCAGGCGCGTGCGACGCAATATGCGAACGGCGAGCCTTCTCGACTTCAAGGGTTATGGTCGTCCATGGCGAAGTCGTATGCAACTGAGATGGCAAAGTTGGCCGACACCTTCGCTTGGGCGGAGACAACCGATGTTGAACGTCTCCGTGTCGCCGTAAGAACCGCGGGACTGTCGAGCCTACGGGCAATTGGGTCAGGCGGATCGCTGACGAGTGCCCACGTCCTTGCGGGTTTGCATCAGCAATGGACGGGACGCTTGGCAGCCGTCGCCACACCGTTGGAAGCGGTCAGCGAACCGCTCGATCCCGGCATCGCAACGTGGCTGTTGAGCGCGGGTGGCGGAAATGTGGATATTCTTCGGGCTTTCAACGTTCTCGCCTCGAGAGAACCACGTCAGTTGGGCGTCCTCTGCGGTAAGTCCCAAAGCGCCTTGGCCGATGCGGCCCGAGAACATTCATTCGCTGACTTATTGCTCTACGAGCCGCCGGCCGGAAAAGATGGCTTCCTGGCAACCAACTCGCTCCTCGCTTTCGCTGCAGTTCTTACAAGAGCCTATGTGAGCGAATTCGGCGGAAATGACCGTTGGATTGAGGGGGCGGCGGCAATCGAGCGACTCTTAAAGAACAATACGATTTGGGCGGACTGGGAATTGCAGTGCTCTTCACTCTGGGGGCGAGGCACCACGCTCGTGTTGCACGGGACGTCGACCCGAATAGGTGCGGTCGATCTGGAATCGAAATTCACCGAGGCTGCGCTTGGAAATCTCCAGGTTGCCGACTTCCGCAATTTCGCTCATGGCCGGCATCACTGGCTAGCCAAGCGAGCTGACGCGACAGGGATGCTCGTGTTTGTGGGACCGGAAGATGCCGATCTCGCCAAGAGGACGCTCGCGCAGATTCCGCCGGAGATTCCTCGGGCGGTTTTGACGTTCGACGCACAGGAATCCACTCTGCCGATCATCTCCCTGATCTGCGCCCTGCGCATCACGGGATGGGCAGGACAGGCTCGCAATATCGATCCCGGTCGCCCTGGCGTACCTGAATTTGGACGAAAACTTTACAACTTGCCGCTGCCGAGGATTGTCGGATCCAAAATGCCTTACGCGTCGATCCAGCAAGCGACGGCGATTGCGCGCAAGTCTGGTATTTCTCTCGAGCGACTCTTCGCGCGCGGCGAGCTCGATCGCTGGAAGAAGGCGCTCGTTGCGTTTAAGGGACGGTTGGCAGAAGCGGCCTTTCAGGGCGTGATCCTTGATTACGATGGCACCGTTGTCGACAACCGCAATCGATTCGAGCCTCCGCACCAGGAGATCGTCGCCGAGCTTATACGGCTGGCGGAATCCGGCGCGAGACTAGCGATTGCAACAGGTCGTGGAGCGTCGGTTCGGCGGGATTTGCAAAAGTGCCTGCCGCAACCACTATGGTCACGTATTCTCATCGGATATTACAACGGTGCAGAGATTGCAGGCCTTGACGATAATCACACGCCTGACGGCACAGAGGGAACGTGCGACGCTCTCGCGCAGTTGGCGAAGGCCCTCCGCACCCAGCCCGAACTGATCGATGTTGCGACGCAGACCGATCGGCGCTTCCAGATTACCTTGGAGGCAAAGTGCTTCCTGCCTGAGAACAGGCTCTGGGATCTCGCGCATGAGGTCCTCCTCATGACCGCCTTGGACCACGTCAAAATCACGAGATCAAGTCACTCGATCGATATCGTTTCAGAGGGGGTCTCGAAGCGAAACGTCATCGAACGCATGCGAACTGAGGGCAGCGGCTGGCTGTTGACGATCGGCGACCGAGGGCGTTGGCCGGGTAATGATTACGAACTATTGCGCGAACCTTACGCGCTTAGCGTCGATGAGGTGAGCGTAGACCCACAGACTTGCTGGAATCTGGCGCCGGTCGGTCAGCGCGGGGTCGCTGCAACCGTCGCTTATCTCAAGTGCTTACGGCCGGTTGGCGAACACCTCCGTTTCGATGTGTCGGGCCTCGCATGAATCAGGAACTTGGTCTGAAAATTCTTGGACAGATCATGGCGTGGAACGACGATCGCGCTCGCGAGGAGTTTGCGTGGCTGCGTCTGATGGCGCGCCTGAAGTATGATGGCTATCGCGACTTTCAGGCCGGGATGCGCTTCATCGAAAGTTTGGCCACATGGTTACAACAATTTAGACCCGACGAGCGAGAAACCGCTTATGCGTTCGTGAGGCACGCTCTCGTTTACATCGGACCGAGCGAGATGCAGCGACTGGTGGAGCAATTCTATCCGCGCACCGTTCGTTCTCGGCTCGTGCACACCATTGCTGCTAAGCGTAGCATGCCAACGTACCGGGTCTTCGCTGACAAGGACGCTGTTGCCGCAGCGGAACGTTTGCGGCGTCAGACGTTATTCATGGGTTTGAGCGATGGCGCCCGCATCGACATTCTACGGCATTCCAACGTGGGCTTAATCAGCAACGAGCAGCTTGTTCCCTCAATCCAGGTCGATCGGGAAAAATGGCAGGACCTGCTTGGCAATCTGCGTCGCGACCTCAATGATCCGAAGGCATGCTTCCGTCTCGTGTACCTCATTGACGATTTCATGGGGACTGGCACGTCATTTCTCCGATACAATTCAGAAAAGCAGAAGTGGACCGGAAAGCTACTTCGGTTCAAAGATTCGGTGGACTCTGCAGCCGCTTCGCTGGACGGCGATCAAATCTTGTCGGACGATTGGGAGCTTTGCGTGCACCATTATGTGGGCAGTGCGGCAGCAGCTCAGGTGATCAGCGAGCGGCAGCAACAAGCCCAATCCAGTTTGACTGTAGATGGCTGGGCAAAGGCCGTTCATTTCTCGTTTGGAATGCAATTGCCCAACGATTTGCCAATCGATTCGGTGCCGGGCCGCTTCGATAGTTTCATCGCTCTGACTCAGAAATATTATGATCCAATTATTCGCACGCGACACACCGATGTGGGCGGGGCAACCCACCTCGGCCTTGGTTACGGTGGTTGCGCCCTCCCCCTGATTCTCGATCACAACACCCCCAACAACTCAGTGGCTCTTCTCTGGGCCGAGACGGATGGCGGCGATCACGAGGGCACGGTCGCGCCGCCGATGCGACCGCTGTTTCGTCGACGGCAACGGCATGGCGGGTAAGGTAGAGGAATGGCCAATCCGTTCGAAAAGCGCGCGACCGAATATCTGAGAGACGACGAAGCGTTTTTGGCGGTTGTCACGCCCGAACCGTTGGCAACGTTCTTTCAGAAGCCCGCCATGGAAGGCCGATTGTACGATCGGCTCGCAGTCATTATCGGCACACCTGGCAGCGGCAAGACGACGCTCGCGCGCCTGTTCCAGTTTCCAACGCTGCGAGCGCTGCTGCGCAACCGCACGTTAACAGCCTATAAGCCGCTCATTGATACGTTGACGTCTTGCGGCGCAATAGAAAATGAACGCCCAACGGTCGTGGGCGGCAGGGTGCCGCTCGAGGGAGAGTACAGAGAGTTCTGGGAGTTTCCGTATCCGGAAGACCTCAAGACCGGATTGATGATTGCCCTGCTCCAGGCCCGCACGGTGCTAGCGTGGCTGAGGAGTTTTGGAGCTGCTGGCGTTTCTCTTGAGCAGGTGGAGATTGTCCCTCGGGCCGATGCGGACGCTGCACTGACGGCCATTGGTGGTGTTAAGGCGACCGACCTACTGGCGCGCGCGCGCGAAGTCGAATTGGCGATCTACCGAATCTCGGCTGCTCTGATGCCGCCTGAGATTTCGGAAATCGACAGCGAAGCTGCCGCTGCCTATCGGCCCTTCGATGTCATCGAGTCGTTCCGGATCGTCGAAGATAGTGTCGTCTCGTTGTTGCGTCCATTGGTGATCTTTGACGATGCGCACAGCCTGCATCCGTCTCAGCTAGCGGCGCTTCGGCGTTGGTTGGCCCGACGCGAACTCAAGGTCGCGCGTTGGATTTTGACCCGACTCGACGCCCTTACCCCTGCAGACGTGTTGATCGAGCAGGCGCCCGGCGAATCGCCGGAAGAGCCAGGACTTAAGCGCGCGCGGGAGATCACCGGTATCTGGCTGCAGAGTGGCGATGACCGTCTCAATCAGCGGCGCGCCTTTCGCAAAATGGCGAAAGACATGGCGGGCCGTTATCTGCGGCATATGGAGGTGTTCAATCGTCGCGGGCTCCACAATTTGGGCGACCTGCTGTCAACTGAACCCGACCCAATCGCTGCGGGCAAACGCGAAAAGTTGGCGAAACAGGTCGATACCCTTCAGCGACGATATGCTGTTACCCCAGAGCGGCGGCAAGGATTGGAAGCGGAGATCGCGTCTTATCTTCAGTCGGCCGGCGAAGATGGCGAGGACCTGCGACTCGCAATGCTATCAATCCTGCTGGAGCGCTACGCGAAGCGAATCCCGCAACGCGGATTGTTTGACGAACATGATGCCACCGACGCTGAACCCAGCCGCCCGTTGACGGCCGATGCTGGGGTCGCCGACGGCGCGCGCATCCAGCTGCTTCACCGGCACGATCGCCCCTATTTTTTCGGCATTGATCCGCTCTGCGATGCAAGTTCGGAAAATGCCGAGCAATTCTTGCAGCTGGCCGCACGGTTGGTCTCGCAATCGGAAACCCAACTCATTCGTGGCAAGCCTCCAATGCTGGCAAGTGGTGTGCAGCACAAGCTGTTGCGCGACCGCGCCGCGGAGATTGTGCGCGACTGGGATTTTCCTCAGCATCCGCTCGTTCGACGGCTTGCGGACGCCATGGCGAGCGAATGCCTGAACAAGAGCCTCGAAGGGAATGCCTCGCTCGGTGGCGGCGCCTCCGCTATCGGCATTCCCCAAGAAGAGTTTGATGCTATTCCCTCGAATTATCCCGATCTCGCACGAGTGCTGCAATTCGGCGTTGCGTATAATGCGTTCGTCTTAGTTCCCAATCACGGGACCAAGAAAAAGATCTGGTGCCTGATCGAGCTTGGAGGTGTCTTGCTTTTGCACCATGGGTTGACGTTGAAGCGCGGGGGCTTTCTGGAGCGGCGGACCGATGACCTTATCCGTATGCTAGGCGAGATTTGACATGTTGCGCCCCTGTCGCTGGGATCCCTGCATCTCGCATCGCGCCGACGAGGTGGACAAGTTCATTGCGGACTATTTCGGGAGCGGCGGCAAGAACGTTCTTTTCATTGCCGGCGCCGGTTTCGACCCGCGTTCGACTGCCGTGATGGCTCGCTTGACCAAGACGGCCGCGACGATTTCCGGATTACTGATGCAAGAAAATCGGCCGCGACCGGCTCAGAATCTGGTCGTGCGCGCGACAAACAACACAACGGCGATGACGTCGCTCCTTAAGACCTTTGAGGTCGTGCCGATTGAGATTTTTGGCGTGGACGGTGCCGTGGTCGGCGGTCGGAACGCCGTGACCGTCGTTAACCGTCAGTCGTTTGACAACATCACCGACGTTGTCGTCGACACCAGCGCGTTATCTGTCGGCACAAGCTTTCCGCTCATTCGCTACCTCGTGGAACGAATTGAGCGCGGAAAAGGCCCGCCCAATCTCCACCTCTTTGTGGCCCACGATCCAACGCTGGATGCAGCAATCCAGTCGGTCGGGAGCGATGCGCCCGGCTATGTTCACGGATTTCGCGGCGGGTCGACCCTCGACGGATCAGCGGGTGCGGCAAAGCTCTGGTTGCCACAATTAGCATCGGGGCGGCGAGCCACCTTGGGCCGCCTTCACGATTTCGTTGCACCTCACGACACCTGCCCGATCTTGCCGTTTCCGGCCAGCAATCCCAGGCTTGGCGATGAGCTGGCGGAGGATTATCTAACGGAGTTGGAGATCGGATGGTCGGTGGACGCGCGCAATATCGTCTATGCGGCAGAGGACGACCCCCTCGACCTCTACCGGACGATCCTCCGATTGGATGACCTCCGTCGACCGGTTTTTGAGGAGGTCGGTGGTTCGTTATTGGTTTTGTCACCGGTTGGCAGCAAGGTGATGGCGCTCGGCGCCTTATTGGCTGCCTTGGAACGTGACTTGCCGGTCGCATACCTTGAGTCGATCGGGTACGATCTGGATGCGTCAGTCTCGCAGGCCAGTGAGTCGCCGCACCTCGTGCACGTATGGCTTGAGGGGGACGCATATCCACAACCCAGGCCACCGCTTCTGAGCGAAAGGACGGCAATTCGATGAGGGCTGGCGAGCAACGACCGCAGGTATTTGGTACCGGCTTGATCGCGCTAGATCTGGTTATGAGCGCGAATCCCGCGGCTCCGGTTCGTTCGTGGGCGGGTGGGACATGCGGCAATGTTCTGTCGATTTTGGCTTATCTTGGCTGGGACGCGTTCCCGATCGCTCGTCTCAACGGCGATCCGGCTTCTCAACGGGTCAAGCAAGATATGAAGCGCTGGGGTGTGCGGTTGGATTTTGCGGGCTGCAAGCCAACCTCGCATACGCCGATTATCATTCAGGAGATTCGGCGCGGTCGCGATGGCAAACCAATACATCGGTTTTCATGGACGTGTCCTCACTGCGGGCAATGGCTTCCGGGCTTTAAGGCGGTAACGAAGGAATCGGTAGAGGCGGTCGGGCCAAGCTTGGTGGAATGCAATGTTTTCTTCATGGACAGGCTTTCGCGGGCCGCGTTGACGCTTGCCGCAGAGGCATCCGAGCAAGGCGGGATTGTCGTATTTGAGCCGTCGGGTAAATCCGATCCAAAGCTCATGGCAGAGGCCCTAAAGCTCTCGCACATCGTAAAGTATGCGGATGAACGTCTGACCGCCGTCGGGGGAGCCATGGCGCGTGGGTCAGCAACATTGCTTGAGATTCAAACTCTCGGGTCCCGAGGACTCCGTTTCCGCCATCGCTTGGGAGGAAGTGTATCTGATTGGAAACAACTTTCGGCGATCACCCCGCCGAGGTTGGCTGACACCTGCGGGTCCGGCGATTGGTGTACTGCTGGGTTGATCGCCAAGATCGGCAGTGGGGGCCAGGTTGGCCTTCGGAAGTCAGGCGTAAGGGGTATTGAGGCTGCGCTTCAATATGGACAAGCGCTTGCCGCCTGGAATTGCGGGTTCGAAGGCGCAAGGGGTGGAATGTATGCTGTAGAGCGCTCTTTGTTTGACGACCAAATTGATGCGGTCGCATCCGGCCGACCCGAAACCGTTTTGGTCGAGTCGCGGCGAGTATCACGGAGCAATCGCCCCGTGGTCTGCCCTGCTTGTCCACCGGATGTACCGAAGAAAGTGTTCCTGTCCTCGCGTGGACTAAAACAAATGGCGGCAAAGGCATCAGCGGCATAACTCGGCGTTACACCTGGACACATCAAATCTACGCATTACTGGCATTGGCGTCGTCAGGTATTGTCGCCTAGACATTAAGACATTGGCGGTGTTGGCAATCTCTACCCTTTCGATAGCAAACGCCCCCACTTCGGGGGCTTGATGTTACAAAGTAACAGCTCGCCCTGAAGTTGATTGCCAACAATTAATTTAAGCCGGATTTCTGAAGCTGCTCCATGGCATCTGCGGTTGCACACAAACTGCCTGTACCGTTGTTCATAATCCCGACAGCTTGGCCGCACTACATACCCGGCATTGCAACCAGGGAGTGGGGAGATCCCCAGACGACCATGTTCAGCCGAAACACCATTCGGTACGCGATTGTTGCTGCGATTTTCACAATGGGTACGTCGCTCGCATACGCGAACGGCTTGCTTCCCGACATCACCGTTCGTAAGAATCTCAGTGTTGAAGTCCACCAGGACGGCGTTGGCACCACCAAAATTTCACCCAATCCTTTGAAGCCCGTTCCCGAAACTCACTTCGAGGGAAATGGCGAACTAGCGAAAGCCGGCAATGCCATCGACAAAATTGCTCGTGAGCCGCAGGAATTGCCGGGTCAGGTTCTCGATGCTGCTAAGTCTGAAATAATGAAGCAGGTCGACAAGTTCATTGAGGATCTGAAGGCAAAGGCCTGGGCCAAGTTCGAAGAGTTGAAAGCAAAGTACTTGCCGTACGTCTACCTTGCGGCTGCTGCTTTCGTTCTCATCCTCATGCTGCCCGGCTTCATTGGCGCCCTCTTCGCCATCTGGGTCGTTCGCTCGATGGACCGGCGGCGCGCCCGTAAGCAAGAGCGCCAGTTTAACAAGGCTCTGGCTGTCGTTAAGAAGCACGGCGACGAGATACAATCCAAGCTCGCCGCGTAAAGGCTAGACAAACAGAAAAAGCCGCCCGTAACAGGGCGGCTTTTTCATTTGCAGGTACAATTCAAGAGAACCGTTCCTTTTGGCGGCGGCGGCACTCCCTCGAACATCTCGCGGCGCTTAACCCTTTCGTCGCAACTCAAGCGGTGCGCTCTTGCACCGGCGTTTCGCGGGTTCGAGAATATCCGGTTATTTCTTCAATGCCTGCGCTGCATTGAACCCGGCCAAGGACCGCACAAGCCCTGCCGCGTCGTATCCTTTCGCCTCAAAGGCCGCCTGCGCTTCCGCGCGCCAGGCGAGGTCGCACTCATCGCCCATGGTTCGCCGCAACTGACGCACAACATTCAGCGCTTCCCGGGCCCAAGCGCGGAAATCAGCAAGCGGCCACAAGGCGATACCGTTAAGATGCGGGAAAGCGCCAATCTCGGCCCTCTTCACAGGCGTTACCAGGACGGAGAGAATCTCGGTGTCGTCTGTGACGTGCGTGATGGTGGCATTCGCTTTCATCCACTTCGGATGTCCATTCGCCTGGCGCGCCTTGTCGGCCCCGAGCGACGATTTCGGGTCGGCTCCTGAATGATCCTCGAACACCAGACAATATTTGCCGGACGTCCACCACGGGTCGGGCGACGCATCCGATTCATGGCGGCCTGCATCAAACCCTAGCATTTCGCCGAGGTCCTTATGCGCGACCTCGAATTGTGTCGTGTCGGCAGAGTTCAATCCGTCAAGGATCGCCTTCTCCTTCTGAGCAAAACGCGCTTCGTGCTTGGTACCCAGTTTCAGCAGCGTTGCCTCAAGGCGCTCAATCTGCCCCTGCAGGGCCTGGTTCTCTGTCGAGACTGCGGGTAGCTCGGCACGATAACGCGCAAGCGATGCAAGCCACCGAATGGCGCCGGCCGCATCGCGCGCGGCGGCAAAATGCGTGCGAGCACGCGCACTCATGCCAGCAACGCCCGCGGCTTCGCCGTATGCGGCCGCAGCACCGGCCAAGTAATTCCACAATGCACGGTAGCCCTGCAGCGATGGATCTGTGAGTACCGCGAGCACTTGCCCTGCGTTCTCGACGGCGCCCTCATAGTGTTTTTGCCATAGGTTCTTTTGGTAGTTGATCTCCGCTGTCACGACCGCCTGAAGCTGGTCGACGCCCGAAGGCCTTGCCTGCGTAGACGCATCGCGCTTGGCCAGGATTTGACGATTGACGGCCTCCCAGGCAGCATCATTGCGCAGGAAGATGTCGAAATTTTCCGCTAGGTCCGTGATCGAGACGTTGGTGGATTGGCGCGCTCCGAAATCCAATTCGGCTTGCAATTCCGGATGCAGAAAGCTCAGCCTGGCCGGGCTGTTGAGATAGTCCGTCAGTTCGCTTCCGGTCACGACGACGGCCGAATAATCCTGGAGAGAGCGCGTGCAGCGGCCAACCGCCTGCACAACCCGCGTCTGGATGCGGCCCTGGAGCAGCGCGTTCGCGCCCATCTTTGCAACGAAGAAGCGCTCCTGCGGGTTGGTCGTCCTCGGCAGACCATCAAGGAAGAGCAGTCGGCATTCGTCGCCCGGAAAATCGATGCCGTCGTAACGGTTGGCGAACACGGCGGCGGCACCGGTCGCCGTAACGAACCCGGCCTTGGATTCTTCGATCGCGGCTGCATCGAACGTGGTGATGCCGAGCGACCGGGCCTCCTGGACAATTTTGTCCTTCGTCCGGTCGTTTGGCACCAAGACAACGCTCCGCGGCACGCGCTGCATCAACGTCTGACGCAGGGTGTCCGTCTCGTCGGCATCTAACGTCATCTCGGGAAAGATAAAGAACCGGCGCCCGATACCTTGGCGGTCCCATCCCGGCGGGACGGGGAGCCTCGTGATGTTTGGCCTGCCGGTCAGGCGCTCAAGATCGCCGCCCTCGCCCAGCGTTGCGGACATGTAGATGCGTTGCCGTGCAGCCGTGAAGGGCGTGTGCGTCCACGTTGGCGGAATGAGCGGCCGCACGTAGAGCTGCTGCGGGGTGAGATAGATGTGACAGGCGTGCAAATTGTCTCGTAGAAGCCGCCACGTGTAGCGCAGATTCTCTATTAGTCCGACGTGCCGGTCGACGATACTGACAAATTCTGCCGCGATTGGCGCAAAGGCCGGTGTCGGCAATTTGTCCACCCAGGCTGCATCGGCGAGGTTGTCGTCGATCTCACCCGTGAGCCGGCCAAAATCTGTTGCATCGAGAAGCGGCTGGAACAGGTTGGACAACGCTTCATGCAACGCAGCGTGTTCGTGATCGTTGCGCTGTATGGACAGGCTCCACATCGATGCGATGTAGTTTTCGGACGCGTGCGCATCGTCGCAGATGATGACATTTGGGGTATCAAAGAACGGCCGAATATTGAAGAGCGCGCTGTAGGTGGTGACGGCGATTCTCCGGGCGGCTTGGTAGTCAGCTATGGCCGCTGCGTCGAAATCGTGTTTCGATCCGACGAACCCATGAACATTGAGGCCGTAGTGCTGTTCGGCTTGTTGAACCACCTGATTGACGAGTTGGCGGGTCGGGCAAAGAAAAACAACGCGCTCTTGGTTCTTCCGTCGAAGCCACTCCCCGATCAGGAGACCGACAAGCGTCTTGCCGCTCCCTGTCGGCAGTTGCAATGCGACGTCCGACGAGCCTTGCGCGTCCGCAACATACTTTTGCATCATCTGCCCCTGATGCAGCAGCACGCTCGGAATCTTACGCCGAGGGAGTTCCAGAAGGATTTTTTCAGGACTATCGGGTACCGCGTCGGGTGGCGGGGCGGTTTTGAAGGCCAATGTCGTTTCCTCGAATAAGTGGCGCGGCCGGGACGGTGGTTTTGGCCTCAATTAACGCGGCAGCTCAAAGAATGCCAGAAGTTACGGCCTTCTGCTCTGAGAAAAACTCCCGATTATTCAATTATTTAACGAGAGGACTGGGCGCCAGACAAGGACGCCGGGACATCTGCGCCTTGCGTTGCTCGCCACCTTGGCCCCCCAAGACCCATATGCCCCCCGACTGACGGCGCCTTGTCGGGAAGCTGTCGTGTCAAAATATGGGGGCCAATGACAGGTTGGTGGCATCATCAACGAAGGGCAGATTCCATGTCAGAGGCACCGATGACCACCCTCGAACCCGCGCTCCTTGGATTTTGGACGAAATGTATCCGGGAGGCGTCGCACTAGTCCCAGGAGGCGGTCGCGGTCGCGGCCTCCGCTGGCCTGGACGTGCGCACGATCCAGCGCGTCGAAGCCGGAAAGCCGATCAGCATCACGACCCGACGGGCTCTGGCGAGAGGGCTCGGTTACGAGAACCATGACGTCTTCCAGGATCCCACATTCATCGCCACGGTCCACGGGCTGTTGATCGATCTGCAGAACGGAAAGCGCGCGGATCTTCAGGCGCAGTTTCCGGATCATATCCACGTGCCTGTGACGCGGATCACCGGCGGTGAAGCGCTCGGCCGGCTCGCCGACATGTCCCAAGCCACGCTCCTTCATTCGGACGAGTTGCTGGTGCCAGAAGCAAAGGAAATCGCGGCATCGCCGTTCGACTACCTGCGCGACGTCGCCGATATCAGCGCCGATGCGTCCTTTACAGATAAACTCGGCTGCATCCCGGCGCAAATGCAGGTGCCATAAGGTCAGGGGCTCGACATAGCTGCGTAAGGCGCCAGATGAGGACCGGCCGGGTTCTTATGGTGGAAGCTCGCTAGGGGAAATGTTGCCAGTCTCATTGGCGTGATGCAAAAGGATGACGTTGCTGTCGCTTTGCTCGTGGCCAACCTGGATCTGAGTGCGGGCTTGCAGGCTCTGTTCGTGGCCTAGGCGCCTGCTCGCGATCCTAGCGGTTGTATAGGACCGGCGCCAGCTCCGCCGTTCGACCGCACCCAGGAAGGTCTCGAGGTGGGCATTGAACGCTGCGGGCTCTTCGAGGTTGATGGTATGGCCGGTGTTGGGCGCGATCCAGAGGCCGGCATTGGGAAGTGTCACCTTCAACATCAGATTAGTTTCGAGACAGGCCGCATCCTCGTCGCCGACGATGAGCAGGACCGGGGTTGTCATTGTTGAGAACTGGTCGCGCAGATCGTGCAAGGACGGCCGCAATGCCTGGCAACGGACGATCGTGTTCGATAGTCCCCGCCCCGATTTATCACGGAGTTGATCGGCAAAATCCTGCCAGCGCTTTGGGTCCTTGTATTTGAGCTGAATCCGGGCCGCGCTTGTTGCAATTTTTTCGGCCATCGTCGCCGGACCACGTTCGGCGAATGCGCGCGCCAGAACGGCACTCTCTCTCAACCATGCATGACGGTAGGATGGCGATGATCCTGATCCCGCGGCTGCGGAGACAATCGCGCTGACGCGGTTGGGATATCGCAGTCCGAACTGCAAGGCAGCGTAGGCGCCCATGCTGAGACCAACGACATGGGCGCGGTCGATGCCGAGCCCATCCATCACAGCCGCCATGTCATCGATCGAGCGTTCCCACCCGTAAGCTGCCGGATCCTCGGGGACATCGCTCGGCGGATAGCCACGAGCATTGTACGCGATGCAGCGATAGGCCCGTGAAAAGTAGCGAACCTGGTCTTCCCATTGCCGAAGGTCTGATCCGAGCTCGTGCGCGAAAATGATCGGATATCCATCGCCGTGTTCTTCAACATACAGCTTCGCATCGGCGGTCTCGATGTATGGCATTGTCGTTTACCTGTCCCCATGAAGTGATTTCGGAGAAAAAACAGGCGAACGATCTCGACGCAATCCCTCGCGCATCGCGATCGTACAATCGCGCAGGACAGCGCACAATTACTGCGGATTGAGCCGTGGCTACTGTCGGCGATGCGGCTCGGTGTGCGTTCCTGAGAGGGATTTCAGAACAGACAAGCGATCGCGCACAGAGAGAACCAGTCCGCAGACACGACAGTGAACGTCGCGAGCACGGCGGCGCGATCTCGCCGATCGCAAGTTTCTCTGCGCGGTTCTTCGCCTGGCTCAAGTCCCTTGTTGCGGCGCTTGCGATCATGCCTTTTCTATCCGTCCCCGACGTTCGGCGAGATCGCGCCGGACATCTTGGGGGACGGTAATGGTTGGGACCGAGCGCCACAACGAGACCGCTTCGCGCGGCGCACGCATGTTGCGCACGGCACTCGGTCCTGCCATCGCGTCCTTCCTCCAGGACGCCTCCGTCGTCGAGGTGATGCTCAACCCGGATGGCCGACTTTGGATCGATCGTCTGAAGGGTGGGCTCGAGGACACCGGCGAGCGGCTGTCGCCGGCCGACGGCGAGCGCATTGTCCGGCTGGTCGCGCACCAAGTCGGTGCCGAAGTGCATCCAGCCGCGCCGCGCGTATCGGCCGAGCTGCCGGAGACCGGTGAACGCTTCGAAGGTCTGATCCCACCGGTCGTCGCCGCTCCAGCCTTTGCAATCCGAAAGCCGGCGATCGCCGTGTTCACGCTCGATGATTACGTCGCCTCGGGCATTATGCAGCGCGGCCAGGCCGAGATGCTGCGTCTTGCCGTCGAAAGGCGCCGCAACGTGCTGGTCGCGGGCGGCACATCGAGCGGCAAGACCACGCTGGTCAATGCTCTGCTCGCCGAAGTCGCCAAGACCTCCGACCGCGTGGTACTCATCGAGGACACACGCGAGCTGCAATGCGCCGCGCCGAACCTGGTCGCGCTCCGAACCAAAGACGGCGTGGCCTCGCTGTCGGACCTGGTGCGCTCGTCCTTGCGGCTGAGGCCGGACCGGATTCCGGTCGGCGAAGTGCGCGGGGCCGAAGCGTTAGAACTCTTGAAAGCCTGGGGGACCGGCCATCCCGGCGGAATCGGCACCATCCATGCCGGCTCCGCGCTCGGCGCGCTGCGGCGGCTGGAGCAACTGATCCAGGAAGCGGTCATCACCGTTCCACGCCCGCTCATCGCAGAAACCATCAACGTCATCGTCGTGCTCGCCGGCCGTGGCTCCGAACGCCGTGTCGCTGAACTGGCGACCGTTCGCGAGCTCGGACCCAACGGCGACTACGTCCTCGGCCCCGCTCATCCCGAAGCTACGCAGCTAGGAGACCATTCATGATCCGACGTGCTTTCCGACCGTTGATTTTCGCCATCGCTAGCTTCGCCACGGCACCCGCTCATGCCGCCGGCTCCAACATGCCGTGGGAGCAACCGCTACAGCAGATCCTAGATTCCGTGCAGGGGCCGGTGTCGAAGATTATCGCGGTGATCATCATCATCACCACCGGCCTGTCACTCGCCTTCGGCGACACGTCAGGAGGCTTCCGGCGCCTGATCCAGATCGTGTTCGGGCTTTCAATCGCATTCGCGGCTAGCTCGTTCTTCCTGAGCTTCTTTTCCTTCGGCGGCGGCGCGGTGATCGGATGAGCGACAACCTTGAAACTATCGCGGGATTTCATGCGCCGGTGCACCGGTCGCTGAGCGACCCGATCCTGCTTGGTGGCGCGCCGCGCACCGTCGCCATCGCCAACGGAACGCTTGCGGCTGCGATCGCGCTCGGCCTGCGGCTGTGGATCCCGGGTCTGCTGTTGTGGGCGGTTGGCCATGCCGCCGCGGTCTGGGCCGCCAAGCGTGACGCACAGTTCGTCGACGTGGTTCGCCGTCACCTCCACTACCCCGCCCATCTCGGATCGTGAGGAGGCAAGCGATGATGAATCTCGCCGAATACCGCAAGCGCCCTGCTCGGCTCGCCGACTATCTGCCCTGGGCGGCGCTGGTCGCCAAAGGCGTCGTGCTCAACAAGGACGGCAGCTTTCAAAGGACGGCGCGCTTTCGCGGGCCTGATCTCGATTCCGCAACACCGGCCGAGTTGGTCGGCACCACGGCGCGGCTCAACAATGCGCTTCGACGATTGGGCTCAGGCTGGGCCATCTTCGTCGAGGCGCAGCGCGATACCGCCAACCGCTATCCCGAAAACCGCTTTCCCGATGCCGTCTCGGCCCTGGTCGATGCTGAGCGCAAGGCGCAGTTCGAGGAGGAAGGCGCGCATTTCGAAAGTGCGTACTACCTTACACTGTGCTGGCTACCGCCGGCGGAAGACGCCGCTCGCGCCGAAGCGTGGCTGTACGAAGGCCGCGCCAAGGGCGGCGTCGACGGCCGCGAGGTGTTGCGCGGTTTCATCGACCGCACCTCGCGTGTGCTGCAGCTCGTCGAGGGTTTTGTGCCCGATGCCGCCTGGCTCGATGACCGGGAGACGCTGACCTACCTGCATTCCTGCATCTCGACCAAGCGCCACCGCGTGCGCGTGCCGGAAGTGCCGATGCACCTCGACGCACTGCTGGTCGACGAGCCGCTCGCCGGCGGGCTCGAGCCACGGCTCGGCAGCCAGCATCTGCGCACGCTTTCGGTGATCGGATTTCCGACCGCGACGTTTCCCGGCGTGCTCGACGAGCTCAACCAGCTCGCCTTCCCTTACCGGTGGGCGACGCGGGCGATCATGCTGGACAAGACGGACGCCACCAGGCTGCTGACGAAGATCCGGCGGCAATGGTTCGCCAAGCGCAAGTCAGTGGCGTCGATCCTCAAGGAGGTCATGACCAATGAAGCCACGACACTTCTGGACACCGATGCGGCGAACAAGGCGCTCGATGCCGACGCGGCCCTGCAGGAACTCGGCAGCGACACGATCGGCGAGGCCTATGTCACAGCGACGCTCACGGTCTGGGACGCCGATCCGCGCACCGCCGACGAGAAGGTGCGGCTCGTGGAAAAGGTCATCCAGGGCCGCGACTTCACCTGCATCGTCGAGACCGTCAACGCGATCGAGGCCTGGCTCGGCTCCCTGCCCGGCCAGACTTACGCGAATGTCCGGCAGCCGCCGATCTCGACGCTCAATCTCGCCCACATGATTCCGCTGTCCGCGGTGTGGGCGGGGCCGGAACGGGACGAGCACCTCGGTGCACCCCCCTTGTTTGTCGCCAAGACCGAAGGCTCGACCCCGTTCCGGTTCTCGCTTCATGTCGGAGACGTCGGCCACACGTTGATCATCGGGCCGACCGGTGCCGGCAAGTCGGTGCTGCTGGCGCTGATGGCGCTGCAGTTCCGCCGCTATGCAGGGTCTCAGGTGTTCGCCTTCGATTTCGGCGGCAGCATCCGCGCCGCGGCCATCGCCATGGGTGGAGATTGGCATGATCTCGGCGGCGCGCTGTCCGACGACATCTCGAACGCCGTCGCCTTGCAGCCGCTCGCTGCGATCGATGAGGCAGCGGAGCGCGCCTGGGCCGCGGAATGGGTGGCGGCAATCCTGGCCCGTGAGGGGCTCACCGTCACGCCGGACGCGAAGGAGCATTTGTGGACAGCGCTGACCTCGCTTGCCTCGGCCCCATCCGGCGAACGCACGCTGACGGGACTCGCCGTATTGCTGCAATCGAGCACGCTGAAGCAGGCGTTGCGGCCCTATTGCCTCGGCGGTCCGTTCGGCCGGCTGCTTGACGCCGAGGCCGAGCGGTTGGGCGAGGCCGACGTGCAGGCGTTCGAGACCGAAGGCCTGATCGGGAGCGCCGCGGCGCCGGCGGTCCTGTCCTATCTATTCCACCGCATCGAAGGGCGGCTCTCCGGCGCGCCGACGCTGCTCATCATCGACGAGGGCTGGCTGGCGTTGGACGATACCGGCTTTGCCGAGCAGTTGCGCGAGTGGCTGAAAACCCTGCGTAAGAAGAACGCCTCCGTGGTGTTCGCGACCCAGTCGCTTGCGGATGTCGCAGGCAGCGCGATTGCCGCTGCGCTGATCGAGAGCTGTCCGACGCGGCTGTTCCTGCCTAACGAACGCGCGATCGAGCCGCAGATCACGGCGGTCTATCGCCAGTTTGGCCTCAACGATCGCCAGATCGAGATCATCGCGCGCGCGACGCCGAAGCGCGACTATTACTGCCAGTCGCGGCGCGGCAACCGGCTGTTCGAGCTCGGCCTCGGCGAGGCAGCGCTCGCCTTCACTGCCGCCTCATCCAAAACCGATCAGGCCGCCATCGCGGATCTCCTGGCCGCCCATGGCGCGGACGGGTTCGCCGCAGCCTGGCTCGCCCGCAAGGACATCGCCTGGGCCGCCGAACTCCTTCCCACTCTCGCCCCGGAGGCTTCCCTATGATCCGTATCCGCTCGATCGTGGCGATTCTGTCGATCGCCCTTCTCCTGACGGTGGGTCCGAGCTCGGCCCAGATCCAGGTCTTCGATCCCGCCAACTATGCGCAGAACCTTCAGACCGCAGCCAATACGTTAAAGCAGATCAACAACCAGTTGACCGCGCTGCAAAACCAGACCCAGATGTTGCTGAACCAGGCGAAGCATCTGGTGAGCCTGCCGACCTCGCTCGTCAGCGCCATTGACCAGACGTTCACGCAGACGCAGAACATCCTGCGGAATGTCGACCGCATCGCCTACGACGTGCAGGCGATCGGCCAGGCGTTCGCGAGCTACCAGCATTTCAATGCGTCGCAGAGCGATCAACAGCTCATTGCGCTTGCCCAAGGGCGCTGGCAGACCTCGATCAACGCCTTCCAGCATTCGCTCAGCGTCGGCGCCACCACCGTCAACAACCTCTCCGCCACGCAGACGCAGACCGGAACGCTTGTCAGCGCGAGCCAGTCGGCCGTCGGCCAATTGCAGGCGACACAGGCCGGTAACCAGTTGCTCGGCGTCCAGTCGCGACAATTGTCGGACCTGACCGCGCTGCTTGCCGCGCAAAGCCGTGCGGCGGCGCTGGAGCTGGCGCGCAAGGCCGCCGCCGAGGACCAGGCGCGCGAGCAGACCAGCCGCTTCCTCAACAACGGCCAAGGCTATCAGCCCCAGACCGCGCAGATGTTCCATTGAGGATGGCGAGCATGCGTCAGTGTGCTGCGATTTCAAGTCTGTTGCTCGCCGCTGCGCTGAGCGGCTGCACCATTCCGCTTTCGAGCTGGAGCAGCCGTCCCCCGGTCTCGCCCGACGACGGCGCGGCCCTCGATGCGCGGTTGACCCGCTGCGCCGCGCTCGGCGTCAACGCATCCGCCGACGCCGATTGCCAGAACGCCTGGGCGGAGGCGCGCCGCCGGATCCTGCCTGTGCCACCGGAGAAGTGAGCGATGAACAATACCGGCGTCATCGACCAGTTTCTGAATGTCTTCACGCAATATATTGATTCTGGCTTCGGTTTGGTCGGCGGCGACGTCCGCTGGCTGAGCACGACGCTGATCGCGATCGACATGACGCTCGCCGGTCTGTTCTGGGCGATGGCCGGCGAGGATGACATCCTCGCGCGGCTGATCAAGAAGACCCTTTATGTGGGTTTCTTCGCCTTCGTGATCGGCAACTTCAACAGCCTGTGCAAAATCGTCTATCAGAGCTTTTCCGGGCTCGGGCTGGAGGCGGCCGGCTCCACACTGTCGGCGCAGACGCTCCTGCAGCCGGGCAAGCTGGCACAGGTCGGCATCGATGCGGGAAAACCGATCCTGGCCGCCGCCTCCAGCCTGACGGGCTATGTCTCGATCGTCACGAACGCCATCCCGATCTTCGTCCTGCTGGTCGCCTGGGTGGTGGTGGTTCTCTCCTTTTTCGTGTTGGCGATTCAGCTCTTCATCGTCCTGCTCGAATTCAAATTGACCACGCTGGCGGGCTTCGTGCTGATCCCGTTCGCGCTGTTCAACAAAACCGCGTTCCTGGCCGAGAAGGTGCTCGGCAACGTCGTCGCCTCCGGCGTGAAGATCCTCGTTCTCGCCGTCATCGTGGGGATCGGCTCGACGCTTTTCAGCCAGTTCACGCAAGGGTTCGGTAGCAACCAGCCGACGATCGAGGATGCGCTCTCGATCATGCTCGGCGCGCTGTCGCTATTCGGTCTCGGCGTCTTCGGCCCGGGAATCGCGACCGGTCTTGTCTCCGGCGCACCGCAGCTAGGCGCCGGCGCCGCCGTCGGCACGGCGCTCACCGCCGGCGGGCTCGGGGCTGCGGCGGCGCTTGGCGCGGGTGCTGCCATCGGCGCAGCGGGCTCGGGCCTCGGGGCCGCGGCGCGAGGCGCATCGCGGCTTTCTGGTTCTGCCGCAGTGCCCGCCACGGCGGCGGCTTCGAATTCGATGTCGCCATCAGGTCCTCCTGCCTGGGCGCAGCGGCTGCAGCGCGGCGCGCGCCACGCCAGTCGGGCGGCGCTCCATGTCATCCGCTCCGAGGGCCAGGCCGGCGCGAATTCCGTGTCCCTCGATCAGGAGGATCGCCGATGAATCCGTTCCGCCGGCCGAGCGTCCGCTACGGTAGGACACCCGCCCCCGAGACGCCGTACCAGAAGGCTGCGCAGGTCTGGGACGAACGCATCGGATCGGCGCGGGTGCAGGCGCGCAACTGGCGGCTGATCGCGTTCGGCAATCTCACCCTCGCTGCGGGATTGGCCGGAGCCCTAGTGTGGCAGGCGACGCGCGGCACGATCGTGCCGTGGGTGGTGCAGGTCGATAAGCTCGGCGAAGCACAAGTGGTGGCACCGGCGAACGCCGATTATCGGCCTACGGACGCGCAGATCGCCTGGTACCTGGCGCAATTCATCGAGCAGGTGCGCTCGGTTGGCGTCGATCCCATTATCCTGCGGCAGAACTGGCTCAAGGCCTATGACTTTGTCACCGACCGCGGCGCGCTGGCGCTGAACGATTATGCCCGGAATGGCGATCCGTTCGCGAAGATCGGCAAGGCCCAGGTCGCGGTCGACGTGTCCAGCGTAATCCGCGCCTCGCCGGATTCGTTCCGGATCGCCTGGGTAGAACGCCGCTACGAGAACGATGCGCTCGCGGCGACCGAACGGTGGACCGCGATCGTCACTGTCGCCATCGAGACCCCGCACGACGCCGACCGGCTGCGCAAGAATCCGCTCGGGGTGTTCGTCCATGCCATCAACTGGTCGAAGGAGCTCGGCTGATGCGGCTACCACACGTTATTCTCTGTGCCCTCTCCCTCGCCGGCTGTACCGCCAACGCGTGGAAGCCGCCGCAGATCAGCTACGACGAACTCGAGCCGGCCGTCTTGGAGGCCGATCCGCCGAAGCCGATTGAGGTGGTAGAGGTGCCGAAGCTGCTGCCCCTTCCCGGTCAGCTCAAGCCGATGCCCGGCAAATCGAGCGCCGCGCCGGAAGCGAAGGATCCGAAGGAGCGCGTCGCCAAAGCCAACGATGCCGCGCGGGTGCAGCCGACGCGGCATGGCTACCTCAATGCGGTGCAGGTCTACCCATTTGCCGACGGCGCCCTCTATCAGGTCTATGCGGCGCCGGGCGAGGTCACGGACATCGCCTTGCAGCAAGGCGAGCAGCTTGTCGGCTCGGGACCGGTTGCCGCTGGCGATACTGTGCGCTGGGTGATCGGCGACACCGAGAGCGGCGCCGGCGCGTCCAAACGCATCCACATCCTGGCCAAGCCGACGCGGCCCGATCTCGTCACCAACCTCGTCATCAACACCGACCGACGCACTTATCTACTGGAGCTGCGCTCGACCGAGAAGACCTATATGGCCTCGGTGTCTTGGCAATATCCGCAGGACCAACTCATCGCGCTGCGGCGACAGGCCGAGGCCGCCGAGGCGGCGACGCCGATCGACAGCGGCATCGACATCGGCAAGTTGCGGTTCCGCTATGCGATCGAGGGCGACAATCCGCCATGGCGGCCGACGCAGGTCTTCGATGACGGCTCAAAGGTCTATATCGAGTTCGCACATGGCATCGCGCAAGGCGAGATGCCGCCCTTGTTCGTGATCGGCAGCGATGGCGGCACCGAGCTCGTCAATTATCGCGCGCGGCAGAACTACTACATCGTCGATCGCCTGTTCGCAGCGGCCGAGCTGCGTCTCGGCGGCGACAACCAGCAGAAGGTCCGGATCGTGCGCAGCGACGGGTGGAAGAAGCCGTGGTAACCGAACCCCATGTCACGCGAGATGATCAGCTCGCGGCTGAGCTACGGCTGCGGCCCGAACGGCCGCCAGTGACCCGGTTGTCGCGCCGGGTGCTCGCGACGCTCGGCGCCGTGGCCACAGCCTTAATCCTTGGCGCGCTTGTATTCGCGCTGCAATCGCCCGGCCGCCGTCAGGAGAGCACCGAACTTTACTCGACCGACCACAAAACTACGGCCGACGAGCTCGAGAAACTTCCAAAGGACTATGCCGGCCTGCCGCAGCCGGTGGCGCCGCGGCCGATCCCCCAGCTCGGCCCTCCCCTTCCCGGGGACCTCGGCCGCCCTATCCTCAACGCCCAAGGCGGCGCCCCGTCAGCCGACGAGCAACGCGTCGCGCAGGAGGATGAGGCCGCGCGGGTGAGCCGGGTGTTCGCGACCACGAATGTACGGCAGGAAACGTTGCCAATCGCGCCGCCTCCAGCGGCGAGCGGTGTGCCGGGACTTGCGCAAGCGGCCGACAATAAGCCGCCGATCGATCCGGGTTCGCTGCAGAACATGCAGGATCGGAAACTTGCGTTCCTGAATGCCGAGACCGACAAGCGCACGGTGAGCGAGGGGCGGCTGGCGCGGCCAGCGTCTCGCTATATCGTGCAGGCCGGATCGGTGATCCCGGCGGCGCTGATCACTGGAATTCGCTCAGACCTGCCCGGCGAAATAACAGCGCAAGTCACTGAGAACGTCTATGACAGCCCCAGCGGAAAATTTCTGCTGATCCCCCAGGGGGCTCGTCTGGTCGGCCAGTACGATAGCCAGATTTCGTTCGGGCAGAGCCGCGTGCTCCTCGTGTGGACGCGCATCATCATGCCGCACGGCACGTCGATCGTGCTGGAGCATCAGCCGGGCGCCGACAGCGCGGGCTATGCGGGGCTCGAGGACGAGGTCGACTATCACTGGGGCAATCTCGTCAAGGCGGCGGCGATCTCGACCCTGCTCGGCATCGGGAGCGAACTCGTGCTCAATAGCAATAACGCCGTGGTCCAGGCGTTACGCACCGGTGCCGAAAACACCGTCAACCAGACAGGGCAGACATTGGTGAGCCGGCAGCTCAGCGTGCAGCCGACCTTGACCATCCGGCCGGGTTTTCCAGTGCGCGTGGTGGTTAACCGCGATTTGATATTCGCACCATACAAGGGCTGACGGAGGAGGAGTCGTGACCAAGTTGAAACTCAACCCGCTTGTGGACGAGAAGCCGGTCAAGCTGACGGTCGAGCTACCGGGTCCGGTGCACCGCGACCTCTTGGCCTATGCCGAGGTCCTTGCTGCCGAGACCGGCCAGCAAATCGAGTCGGTAAAACTGATCGCACCGATGCTGATGCGGTTCATGGCGACGGATCGCGCATTTCTGAAGGCGCGCCGAGCAAAACTAACCCAGGACAATTAACCGCTATGAGCGCCGACAAAGCGGTCATGCGGCTCCTGCTGCTCACGAAGCAAGTCGAGGAAACGAAGCAGTGCCGGGTTGTCATTAGCAACCAGCCAACATGCGTAGTATCGCACCAGGCTTGGCCCCCAGTCCTCGGTGATCTCGCGATAGACCACGCCCGGGTGCCGGGCGCCAGCGTCCGCCTCATATAGCAAACTGATCTCGGGCTCGAGGCCGACAAGACTGAGGGCAAAATCACGGCTGACGTTGGAGCGGATGATCGAGGGCATCTCCCCGGAGGCGTTGAGTTTCGAGATCAGATGATCTCTCAGCTCGGGACCGGGGTCCCGACCTAAACGTATCTTTTCCTTGCGAAGATCGTCCCACGTCACGTTCGCCTTGCTGGCGAGCGAATGAGATTCCGGCACCGCCACCAACACTTTCTCCCGCCAGAGCGGAATGACGTCGCGGACACCGGCGCGAAATTGACCCGCGACAATGGCGACATCGATGGCGCCCGCATCAAGCCGCTCTATCAGATGACGCCGCTCCCCATCGGTATACTGCACATCCACGTCGGGAAAGCGGTGCCTGTATTCGCGCAATGCGGCCCGCAACTGCCCTGTCGACGGTGAGACGTAGGCGCCGATCTTGAGCCAGCCGGTCTGTCCTTGCGCCTTGGTCGAGGCATTGAGCAGCGCGATATTGAGCTCGTCTAAAATGCGCCCGATCTGCTCCAGAAAGGCGCCGCCGGCCGCCGTTGGGCGGATGCCGTGGCGATGGCGCTCGAACAGCTTGATGCCGATCAGGATCTCTAGGCTTTTGACACGCCGGCTCACGGTGGATGCCGGCACCCCGATTAATGTGCCGGCCTTGTGGAAACTGCCCTGCCCGGCCGCAATCAGGGTCTGGAGCAAGGTGACAAGCTCGATGTCCCCGATCACGGCCGGACGCCTACATCAAATGTGCTTATGCCGCCCGGCTCGGTCGTCGGTGACAAAAATCTTCTCAGACCGGCGTGACGCATGCTCGCACCAGCGCAGGTTGCAAGAAATGAGCGAGAGCCGCCACGTTGAGGGCAACAATCAGGAACGGATCACACATGATTCTGCACATCGCACCGCCACGCTCCGACGACCGAGCGGTAGTGCCGTCACGAGCGGCTGCGCGGGGATGTTGAAGACAAACTTCGGCTTCATCTGCGAAAGGCTGTCATCGGCTAGCGCCGCAGAGGGGAGAAGAGCGGAGACCTCCAAGCCACCCAGGAGCATCGGCGCAATGATCGATCGCCATAACCACGCGGCGCGTGCCGCGTCGAAACCGACACTGCTCGGTGGGGTGGCAACGGCTTGAATGTGTTCCTTCATGGTCAAATTTCACTTGAACCTCGGCGTTCAGCCGGAAGCGGATCATGCGCCGTCAGCGACGGCAGATGACCTCCTTCTTACCCGGGATTTACGACAATTCTTTAGTATGATCAGAAGGTTGCGCTCCAGCAATAAACCCTCCTCTCCATGCGCCGAACAGGAAATATTATTTCCCTCGATTGCCGGGTACTAGAATAACGTGCCCCCATCAGATGCGCTTATCGCCCGGCGTTGCTAAGAGTTTACCGTCTTCGTCATCGTTTGCGCGCTGGCTAAAGGACCCATTGATATCTTCGGGAATTTCGCGAAGCAACGACTTCCCCCGCTGCAGCCGCTGGGCCAGGGCTTCAACGAAGCTCTGAAAACGTTCGCGGCCTTTCGTCTGAGCTGCCGCATGTGCTTCGGGCGGAAGCTGCGGCGTAACGGTGAGCCAGAAACGCACGAACAGAGCTAGGGTCTCCGTGGAGATGGTAAGATCGCGTTCGAGGCGTTGGATCTGGCGGGATAGGCGATCGAGCCTTCGGGTGAACGCTGCTTCGCTACGATCGGCGCCGTCCGGCGAAAGAAACGACGTCACCGCCGCCTCGACGATCGAGGAGCGCGAGATATGCTTGCGGTCGGCAAGATCGATGAGCTGCCGCAGTATCTCCGGCGGGAAATAGACGTTCATGCGTGTGCGCATCCCGCCGCCCCCCTCACAATCCCATGCCGTCGGCAGGATCCATAGCGGCCTGCCGGGCGATGCTACCGAGCGTGCGTCTTATGGCGGCGGCGCGCGCCGCGTTGCGGTCAGGCTCGTCGTCGAGCCTGGCGAATTCAGGCAATGGCTGAACCTCCTCACGCACGATCTCCTCGTGCTCGGGCAGTTCGGGCTCACGGCGAATTCCGGAGTTCGCGGCATCGTTTGCCATGGCTGGCGCGGCTTCAGGCGGCATACGGGATAGCGGTGGCAAGGCCGTCCAGTCATCTGCGACCGTTCGATTGCACGCAGTCATATCTGCATGCAATGACGCCAGCGTCGGCGGCGGGAGCACGCGCTCGGCCAAGCGACGGTCTTGGAAGTACCGCACCTTTCGGGCTCTGATCGGAGGGGTGCCGGAGACAAGCAGGAGCTCGTCAGACGGAGGCAATTGCATCACCTCGCCCGGCGTGAGCAGTGGGCGAGCAGTCTCCTGACGGGATACCATGAGATGACCGAGCCAAGGCGAGAGCCGGTGACCGGCATAGTTCTTCATGGCGCGCAGTTCGGTCGCCATGCCGAGCGCGTCGGAGACCCGTTTCGCGGTCCGCTCGTCGTTGGTGGCAAAGGCCGCCCGTACGTGACAATTGTCGAGTATCGAATTGTTCTGGCCGTAGGCTTTCTCGATCTGATTAAGAGACTGCGCGATCAGGAAGCTCTTCAGGCCGTATCCGGCCATGAAGGCGAGCGCGGACTCGAAAAAATCGAGCCGTCCGAGCGCCGGGAATTCATCGAGCATGAGAAGCAGTCGCTGCCGCCTTGTCTTTGCAAAAAGCTCTTCGGTCAGCCGGCGGCCGATCTGATTGAGAAGAAGACGGACCAACGGCTTGGTGCGGCTGATGTCCGACGGCGGCACGACGAGGTAGAGCGTGAGCGGGCGCTCGGCTTCGACCAGGTCCGCAATCCGCCAGTCGCAACGGCTGGTCACCTTGCCGACGACGGGATCGCGGTAGAGGCCGAGGAACGACATCGCGGTCGACAGAACGCCGGAACGCTCGTTCTCGCTCTTATTGAGAAGTTCACGGGCCGCGGATGCGACCACAGGATGCGGGTGATCGCCGAGATGCAGCGTCGTCAGCATGGCACGGAGTGTGGTCTCGATCGGGCGCTTCGGATCCGACAGGAAATTGGCAACGCCCGCCAGGGTCTTGTCGGGCTCCGCGTAGAGCACGTGGAGGATGGCGCCGACCAGCAGCGAGTGGCTGGTCTTTTCCCAGTGATTGCGCCGCTCCAGCGCGCCTTCCGGATCGACCAGGATGTCGGCAACATTCTGGACATCGCGGATCTCGCGGTCGCCGCGGCGCACCTCGAGGAGCGGATTGTACGCAGACGAGCCCGGGTTGGTCGGGTCGAACAACAACACGCGGCCGAAGCGTGCGCGCCAGCCAGCGGTGAGATGCCAATTCTCGCCCTTGATGTCATGGATGATGCAGCTTGCCGGCCAGGTCAACAAGGTCGGCACGACGAGGCCAACGCCCTTGCCGCTCCGCGTCGGCGCGAAACACAGCACGTGCTCGGGACCATCGTGTCGCAGATACTGCCGATGGAATCGACCGAGCACGACCCCGTCCTTGCCCAGCAGGCCCGCCGCGCGAATTTCTTGTTTGGTGGCCCAGCGGGCCGAGCCAAAGGTCTGCGCCACCCTAGCCTCCCGGGCCCGCCAGACGGACATCGCGAAGGCAACGGCGACGGCAATCACCCCTCCGGAAGCGGCAATGACGGCGCCTTCGACGAAGATGCTCGGAGCGTAGGCGTCGTAGGAGAACCACCAGGCAAAGAAAGCCGGGGGCGGATACAGCGAAATTCCGCCGATGTGCCCCCAGGGCTGGCCGAGCTGCGGCTGGTAGCCCAACCGCCAAGCGGTCCATTGCGTCGCGCCCCAGATGGCTGCGAGCGCCACCGTGAGCACGACCACGATCTGGGTCCAGAGAACTTTTGTTGCAGGCATTTGCGCGTTCCAGTGCAACGGAACGACAAGGAAGCAGGGATTCCCTCTCCGGGACAAGACCCGTTGCCACGCGATCGCAAAATCGGCTGCGACAGCGCACAAAGACCGGGGACGCAGCCCGGACTGCCATGAATCGTCATCACGTCGGCGCACCGCCGCAGTCGCAGGGTCGAAAATAGACCGGGAATGCCAAGCACGTGGTCGACACAACGCCGGCTCGGGTACTGTCTAGGACACCCAATGCTCACAAATTAGGACAAGCAATCGGGATAGGCGGAGTCCTCCCCTCCCACACCACCGTACACACGGGTCCGTATACGGCGGTTCGCTAGATTGAGCGCGAACGGTTTGTTTTGCGTCCGCGCCAGAGGCTCTGATAGTGGGCTTCGTCGTGCTGGCTTCGGCTCCGTCGGGCAGCGCCGTCCGGGCTTCACCTTTTCCGCCGCTCCGAAAACCAGTGACCTGGATATTCAGCCGCCACGGCCGGCGCAAGAGTCCCACACCCAAGCATCTTTCCGGCATTCAAGCCTTCAGCGAAACTCATTTCGTCTATGACGCCATCTGCTGACTTCTCCGTTGCGATCACGAACCTTGCGACCCGCTCAGTCCGGTCTCCCGGACACGCCGGAGATCTCCCGAGGCAAGTTCGACCGCCTTCCCTGCACGCCCGCCGGATTTTTACCACCCCAGCCCTTGATGACTGTGGACTTTGTGATCGTTGGTTCGCCCGTCCGGCTGGGTAGGCCTCGTTGTCCGGTTCTTGTCCATCGGGCCGCCGGTTTGCTCCACGCTTCCTTCAGACCTCACCTCGCGATGATGCCCTTGCGCTTCGCTAGCCCTTCGCCGCTATCAGGCTGGGTAGAGGACTTCCACCTCCAAGCTGTCGAACATGCTCGGCACACCAACGAAAAGCCCGGCGCTCGCGCCGGGCCGATCGCAAATACGAGATAGGTAATAACAACGCGTCAGGCTAAGCGGAAGTTCTGGGGGCGGTCTGTATAAAATTGACCTCCCTGAATTTAAATTGGGACATGAGCAAAAGAGAACAGCGCCGCTAATAGCGGTTGTGCCCGACCAACTGCGAGCACATGTCTTCCGGGTTGGGTTACTCTCGAAAGCAGACATCGCTCGATGCAGTCGGGATGTCGCAAACGTGCCAACAGCGCACGTCAAGGTAAGGAATATCGCAGACGGAGTTCGCCGACACCGCTAGTGCGCCATCGCGATTTCACCAGACAATTGCTCGCGCCTTGCATCGATCCGCAGCAGCACGACAACGATCGCACCCGCCAGCGCGCAACCCGCCAGCGATAGAAGGCCCGCGGTAAAGTTGCCGGTCAAATCCTTCAGATAACCCATCGCGTACGGACCAGCAAAACCAGAAAGATTTCCGAGCGAGTTGATCGCGGCGATGCCGGCGGCGGCCGATGCTCCCGTCAGGAAACTTGCCGGCAGCGGCCAAAACATTGGGGGTACCGCGGAGACGCCGATCTGTGCAAAACAAAGCAACGCCATGACGATGATTGGGTTGGAAACGAAACCTGCCAATCCGATCCCAACCGCGGTCATTAATAGCGCCGCAGCGACGTGACCCTTCCGTTCCATGGTCCGATCGGAATGACGGCCGAGCAGCACCATGCCCATGGCCCCGAAAACAAAGGGCAGCGCCGCGAGCAATCCTGTCTGGGTGTCGCTGACGCCAAAACCCTTGATGATGGTCGGTAGGAAGAACGCCACGCCGTAACTTGCCGCATTCAGACAGAAATACACCAGAGCGCACAACAAGATGCGAGGATCGGTGAGCGCCTGCCCCAAGGACAGATGTTCGACTTTCTCCTTGTTTCGCTTCTCGGTGGCCTGCACTTTCTCCAGCCACGCAATCTCATCTCGTTGCAGCCAGCGGGCCTGGTGCGGGAAATTGGTCAGGTAGAACAGGACGCCAATGCCAACCAGAACCGACGGCAACGCCTCGAGAATGAATAGCCACTGCCAGCCTTCCAACCCCCCACCTGTCAGGCCGAGCAGCATCCCGGAGATTGGTGATCCGATGATGGATGAAATCGGGATCGCCAACATGAACAGGCTGATGACCCGAGCGCGGTAAACGGTCGGGAACCACAAGGTCAGATAGAAGATGATGCCCGGAAAGAAGCCCGCCTCGCAGGCGCCGAGCAGCAAACGGAGAGAATAGAAAACGCCCGTCGTCGGAATTCCAGTCACTGCCGATATCGATGGAATGAATGCGAAAGCCGCCGAGACGATCCCCCAGGTAATCATGATGCGTGCGATCCAAACCCGCGCGCCAACTTTTTCCAGAAAGATGTTGGAGGGTACTTCAAACAGGAAATATCCGACGAAGAACAAGCCGGCGCCTAGTCCGAAGGCTGCTTCACTTAAACCAAGCGCCTGGTTCATGTGCAACGTGGCAAAGCCGACATTGACGCGATCGAGATAGGCCACGAAATAGCACACAATCAGGAACGGAATAAGCCGCCACATAACCTTGCCGATGACACGCTTCTCTACCTCTTCCATCGCGCGGCCTCCCGATTGTCATTCTTTGTAATTATGCGCCCATTCAAAAACCCGGGTTGAGTTTTGTAAAAGGCGTCCTTGGCGAAAACGGGCACCAAGCCACCAACCGAACAATGTATCATGTCATTGGATCGACGGAGCCCAACTCTGCGGAGCCCGCGCGAAATTGTCGGTCGTCGGTTACGTAGGCACTCGCAGCTCGCCCAAGAGCCAGCCCGCGGTTTCCAGAGATTTCATCGGATCGACAAGCTTGACCGCGCGCCGATGAACATGATCGTAAGCGAAGGTTTGGATGGCAAAACCGGACGAGCCGGGAGTAATCCGTGCGGGAGTGATCCGTGGCAGCATCGTGATGGTTTTGCACTTCGGACTTGGCAGCCTGTAAAGAACACCCATGATGTGGTCCCTCACATCGGGCGGGAGCACAACGCTCTCAGTCACCGGTAGACGCCGTTGAAGGGCGGTGATGGGGAACAGTATTCATCCCCACGTCCCGACATGCTGGTCAATACAGACCGCTTTCGGAAAAATTAACGAACGGCAAATTAGGACATGAGGGGTCAAAACGCGGGAGAGTACCGGCGGTCTTACTTTGGCGGCTGCGAGTCGGAGTTGGCTCAATCGTTCAGACGGGACGCCATATCGGCCAGCCGGGCTTGAGCAAGTCGTCTTTCTCTTTACCGGTGGAAGCTTAGAGGCTTTTTCTCTGACCTGCCGAGGACGGAGCGGGTTCCCGTGGAGAGATTCACCACATTCTCGTGGACGTAGTCGTTCCCCAAGGGTAACCAGGGCTCGCCGGTGGTGAACCCACCATGAGCCTCGGCATTCCATTGCATGGGCGTGCGGCAACCGTCGCGTCCGACGCCGATCCCCGGGACGTTTTTCTCATAGGGATCGCGTACCTGATCTGGCGCAATAGCGACCTGTGGCATGCTGATTTCGTCGCCATAGTACAGCGTCGGCGTTCCCCGCAACGTCAGCAACAGCATCGCAGCGACCCGCGCTTGGGGCTGCCCCACCCGGCTTGCGACGCGCGGACGGTCGTGATTGCCCAAGACCCAGTTGGGCCACGCAGCCGTCGGCAACGCGCTCTCATAGTCGTCGATCAGTTTCGCAATTGCGCGCGCGTTCCAGGGTGCCGACAACAGCGCGAAATTAAACGGCAGGTGCGCTCCGGACAATTCCCTACCGTAGTAAGCGACCAGCCGATCGACCGGCAGATAGATTTCACCGATCA
>NZ_DATGFH010000178.1:0-17376 GCF_035309285.1 Bradyrhizobium sp.
TCTTCGGCTCTCTCGAGCGTTTTATCGGCGTGCTGATCGAGAATTACGCCGGCAAGTTCCCGCTCTGGCTCGCCCCGCTCCAGGTCGTGGTCGCCACCATCACCAGCGACGCCGACGCCTATGCGCAGGAGGTGAAGGCCGCCCTCGCCGCTGCCGGCCTTCGCACCGAGCTCGACATTCGCAACGAGAAGATCAACTACAAGGTCCGCGAGCATTCGCTCGCCAAAATCCCGGCGCTGCTCGCCGTCGGCAAGAAGGAGGCCGAAAGCCATACGGTTTCGGTTCGCCGGTTCGGCCACGAGGGGCAGAAGGTGATGGCGACCGATGAGGCGTTGGCCGCGCTGGTCGACGAGGCGACGCCGCCGGACATCAAGCGGGCGCGGATGGCGGCGGCGGACACGGCCGCTGTCACCTGAGGTCAGGCCGCCTTTTGTTGCCGAACCTTGATGAGCGACTCAGCGGGAATGCCGAGTCCCTCATGCAATCGCCTGATCATGTTGAGCGTTAGTTCGCGTCGCCGATTGAGCACCTCGTGCACGCGGTTTCGGCTGCCGATGAAAGGAATAAGATCGCGAGGTTGCAGCCCACCCTGCTCCATGTGGTATTTGATCGCTTCCACAGGGTCGGGCAGATCGATCCGATAGTGCTTTCGCTCCCATGCCTCCACGAGCGTGACCAGAACGTCCAGCCGATCCCCTTCGGGTGAATTGCGCCGCGCGTTCATCAGTCCCTCGATTTCGCGAAGGGCACGGCGATAGTCGCGATGCGATTTGATCGGTGCGATATTCATTGCCCGGACCTCAAACGGTTTGAGCGTCAATCGTATCATATTGACGATGGGTTCCGATGAACCTGATATAGACGACCCGATAAGGATAGTTGATCCAGACAACAATGCGGTACTTGTTGCCAGTTAAGTTAAAGACCACGCGGCCGTCCTTGAGAATACTCGCGCTGCGGATGTCCCGCTTGACGTCCGATGGCCTTGCCCAATCGGCTTGCCGCACCTGTCTGAACCAAGCCATGACCGGCTCGCGTGCGTCGGCGACGCTTGCGCCACGGTTTAGAAAGGCCTTGATCGTGCTGAGCGCAATCACCCTCACCCAAGCAATCTAGCATAGTCCCATATTGGGACCAAGACTTTTTGTGCGCGACCGAGGGAGTTGGCCCAGTTCTTCAAAATTGCTCCAAATTCCCTTCCAACTGACCTCCCCTTCTCCTATCTCTAGACAGTCCGTCACTCTCGAAAGAATCATCGTGCCCGACGCCATTGAACTCCTGAAGACCCGCCGCTCGATGAAGCCGCGCGAGATGACTGGGCCAGGCCCCTCACCCGCCGAGATCGAGACCATCCTCACCATCGGCGCGCGGGTGCCCGATCATGGCAAGCTCACGCCGTGGCGGTTCATCCTGTTCGAGGGCGATGCCCGCGCCCGCGCCGGCGAGATCATCGCCAGGGTGTTTGCGAAGAAGAATCCGCAAGCGGCGGCGGCCGAGATCGAGGTCGAGAGGAAGCGGCTCACCGATGCGCCGCTCGTCATCGGCGTCGTCAGCTTCACCAGGCCGCATCCGAAGGTGCCGCCTTGGGAGCAGGAAATGTCGGCAGGCGCCAGCGCGATGAACATCGTCACCGCGGCGACCGCGCTCGGCTATGGCGCCTGCTGGCTCACCGGCTGGTTCGCTTTCGACCGCGACGTGCTCGATGGCTTCGGCTTGACGGCAGACGAGAAACTCGTCGGTTTCATCCATATTGGCACGCCATCGAAGCCGAGTGAGGATCGCCCTCGCCCGGCGCTATCGGACATCGTCACGCGGTTCTGAATGCCTTTACGCGGCCTGCGAGCTGCGCACGCCGAAGCGATACAGCAATTGCGCGATCTCGCTGGCCGGCTTTGCGGCGCTGAACAGAAAGCCCTGGACCTGGTTGCAGCCTTCGGCGCGGAGCCAGTCCAGCTGGTCGATCGTCTCCACGCCCTCCGCGGTCGTGGTGATGTTCAGGCTGCGGCCGAGGCCGGAGATCGCGCGCACGATCGCGACGCAATCGGAACGCTTGGCGAGATCCTTCACGAAGGAACGATCGATCTTGATCTTGTCGAAGGGGAAGCTGCGCAGATAGCTCAGCGACGAATAGCCGGTTCCGAAATCGTCCATGGAGATGCTGACGCCGAGCTCACGAAGCTGATGGAGGATGGCGAGATTGGCCTCGGTCTCGGCCAGGAACAGCGATTCGGTGATCTCGAGCTCGAGCCGCTTCGGCGATAGCCCCGAATTCGCCAGCGCCGAGACCACGACCTGGACCAGATTGCGGCTGCGAAACTGCACCGGCGAGAGGTTCACGGCCACCTTGACGCCCGCGGGCCATTTCACCGCCTCGCTGCAAGCTTCGCGCAGTACCCATTCCCCGATCGATACGATCAGGCCGATGTCCTCGGCGACCGGAATGAATTCCGCCGGAGAGATCATGCCCTTGTCGGGATGCCGCCAGCGCAACAGCGATTCAAACCCGCTGATGCGGTCGGTCGCGACATCCACCAGCGGCTGATAGTGCAGCTCAAACTCGCCGTTGACGAACGCGCGGCGCAGGTCGAGCTCCATATCGCGGCGCTTCTGCGCCTGACGGTCCATCTCGCGCTCGAAGAAGCGGTGCACACCGCCGCCGTCCTCCTTGGCCCGATAGAGTGCGAGATCGGCATTGCGCATCAGCTCCTCGCTGGTCCTGCCGTCGCCCGGCGATAGCGCAATCCCGATGGAGGCGCCGATCACAACCTCGTTGCCGTCGATATCATAGGCCGCGCTCAAGACCCGGATCAGCCGCGCGGCGAAATCGCTCACCTCGTTCGGCGAGACGTCGGTAGCCAGGATGATCGCGAATTCGTCGCCGCCGAGGCGCGCCGCAAGATTGTTGCCGCGAGCCTGCGCGCGCAATCGCTCGGCAACCAGCTTCAGCAGGCGATCGCCGATCGGATGACCGAGCGAATCGTTGACGTTCTTGAAGAGGTCGAGATCGACGCAGAGCACGGCGACGGGCTTGTCACTTTCCAGCACCTCCTTGAGCCGCTCCTGAAACAGCTCGCGGTTTGCCAGATTGGTCAGGCCATCATGATGCGCCATATAGGCGATCCGCGCTTCCGCCTTGCGCCGCTCGGTGATGTCGACCACCGCGACCATGAAGCAATCGCGGCCGTCGAAGGCGACGCGGCGGCCGTAGGTCAAGACGTGGATCTCGCTGCCGTCGGCCTTGAGGTGCCGCCAGTTGCGGCCCGAATAGTGCGAGACACCGATCTGCTGCAACGCCTTGGTGTGCGCAGACCATTCATCCTGCGGCCAGATCTCCTGCAGCTTCATGTCGAGGAATTTGGCGCGGCTATAGCCGTAGTGCTGGACCGCGGCGTCATTGACGCCGAGGAAGCGCGTGGTTTCAACGTCAAACACCCACATCGGCATCGGGTTATGGTCGAACAGGAGCCGGAACGAGGCCTCGCGCCGCTTCAGCGCGGTGACGTCGGCGATCGTGAGCGAGAGCATGTCGCCGAAGGCGCTGGCACCCAGCTGCAGGTTGCGGTCGTCGCTGTCGATTTCGAATTGATCGCGGCCGTTCCTTGCCACGATCGCAAGCAACCGGTCGGCGACCTCGCGCGCGCACAGCAGGTTGCCGCCCTCGCTGAGGCGGCGCCATTGCAGGTTCGGCGCCGGCACCTTCAACAGCGCCGACGCGGCCTGATTGTGGTGCACGATCTGAAAGTCGAAGGGCCTTTGCCGCGCGTCGCGCAAGGTTGCAAGCGAGAGCACGCCCTCTTCGGTGTGCGCGAAGACCGCATCGAGGAGGTTATATTGCGCGTCACGCTCATTGACATAGGTGCCGACCAGCGTGCCGCCCCAGCGCGAGGCCGTCGGCAGCGCCAGCACGTCGTAGGTCCTGACCATGCCGTCGCGCACGCAATGCGCCACTGCAAGATGCGGATGCCCGCTCGCAAGCGCGATGCCGGCGGATTCGGAAAGCGCGGTCGCGCAATCCGGCGACAGCACATTGAGCGGAATGTCCCAGCGCTCGTCATTCAGCCATTGCTGGACGTAGCGGCCTGTGCGCGAGACCTCCATCGCCTCGCGATTGGTTTTCAAAAGCACGATATGGTCGGCGATGCGGCCGAGGCTGCCCAACATCACGTCTTCGTAGCGGGGAAGCCTTTCGCCGGGACGCATCGCCGCCTGCCATTTGCGCCGCAGGACGGGCAAGTCGTCGAATAGTTCTGTTTTTAGTTTCCTGGATGTCTGCTTGGCAACCATGACGTTCCCCACGGCTTTCCCACCGGGCGCCATCCAAGAGAGAGCGGTTTAATAGCCCGTAAAAAATCGCCGAGCCCGAGGGCGATGCCGCGATTATGACAGTTTTAAGTCATGCGATGGTTAGTGCGTGTTACGAACTATGACAGCTATCGCTGATTGCACGCGTCTTGTTTGCGCATCATGCGGCGGCTAGCGCGCGACGACCTCGACTTCGCCGTCGACGCCGTTCACGACATTGAAGGGCCGCTCGTAGACTTTGCCTTCGTTCTTGGCGATCGCGCGATACTCGCCTTCCGACAACACCATGCGCGGAAACGCGCCGATCGTCTCCTTGATCACGTCACCACCCGGCGTGATCACCGACCAGGCCGTGTTGGCAAGCGCCTCACCGCCCTCGCCTGACACCAGCTTGAGCGTGATGACGGCGGCACGATGGGTGACGACGACGTCATCGAGCTTGCCGGCCTGCACGCGGATGTCGGAGCGCACCACCGAATTGGCGTCGCCATAGTTGGAGATGATGTAATAGATCCCCTCGGGCAGCAGCACGAGATCGCCGGCGGCGACGCTCGGCACCAGCGGCGCTCGGTCGCCGCCTTCGAACTGGCTACCCTTGTAGATCGCAAACGAAATCTGATTCTGTGGAATCTTGGACGTGCCGACCCGACCCTCGATGCGCAGGCCGCCCGCCGGCAGCAGGAATAATTCGTGGTCTGTCTCGGCCTTGAGCGTCACCGCGCGCACGGCGCTGACGAGGCCGAGCGTGACATGCACGACGTAACCGCCCGGCGGCAGCACGATGTTGGGTGCCGGATTGCGATCCTCGCGGATCATCTTGAAGGTACCGGTCTCGTCCGGGTGGTCGGCGAAGATCCGCCAGACGAGGCCGCCGTTGATCGCCGGCATGTCCTTGCCATAGCGCGCCGACAGCGCCAGCACGGCCTGTCCCGGCGCGCCGCCGCCCGGGGGCGCAGAGGCGATGGAGGGCTGAGTGAGTGCCGGCGGCAGGCTGGATGGGGCGCCAACCGGAGGCGGTATGGCGGCACCGGGCCCGGAGGGCGGCGCCAGACTTACGGCCGCACCGGGATCCGGCACGGAAGCCGGAGGTATCGGCGGCGGGCGGTCACTGAAAAACTGGGCATTGGCCGGAGAGGCAACGAAGGCGAGCAGAAGGGCGCCCAGCGCAAGGGTCGGCCACGCGTGCTCCGCGCGCCGCCATCGGAAGATGCCGTCACCCCCTGTTCTCATCCCTCTGCTTTTTCACCGAAAACGCGGCAAATTCAAGCCGTCCCGCGCCCGGATTGGCCAAACGAACGAGCTCTCCAAGGAACTCCGGGAGTGACCGGGAATTGATTTTATTGGTCGCGATCAAGTCGTAATCCCTCTCTAACCGCGGCATAAACCATGCTTGCGGTAGTTTCTGGCGGGGCCGGGCCGCAATCAATAGTCTGGGCCCCACCAGGAGATTTCGGTGCTTGAGCGTTTGACGAGGCGTAGCCACAGCGATCCCGAAGGCGGCGACAAGGTCGGCCTGGGCAGCATTCGCCGGCCCATCATCGGGCTAGCGCTGGGCGGCGGCGCGGCGCGCGGCTTTGCCCATATCGGCGTGCTCCGTACCCTGCTTGCCAATGGCATTGTGCCGAACGTCGTCGTGGGCACATCGATCGGCGCGGTGGTCGGCGGCGCCTTTGCGGCGGGCCATCTTGACACGCTCGAAGCATGGGCGCGCGGCCTGCAGGTCCGCAACGTCCTCGGCTATCTCGACATCCGTCTCAACGGAAGCGGCCTGATCGGCGGCGAAAAGCTCGCCGCCCAGCTCGAAGCCTCGATCGGCAAGACCATGATCGAGGACCTGCCGATCAAGTTCGCAAGCGTAGCGACCGAAGTTCGCACCGGCCACGAGATCTGGCTGACCCATGGCCGCGTGGTCGAAGCGATGCGCGCCTCCTACGCACTGCCGGGCATCTTTGCCCCCATCCTGATCGGCGACCGCTGGCTGGTCGACGGCGCGTTGGTCAATCCGGTTCCGGTATCGGCGGCACGCGCGCTCGGCGCGGAAATCGTCATTGCCGCCAACGTGTCCAATGATGTTTTTACCCATTCCACGACCATCTACGCCCACGGCGCTCTGCGGCCGGACCCGATCGAAGCCGACACCGCGCCGACCCCACCGGCCAGGCGCCGCTTCGGCAAATTCTTCTCGCCAGAGCGCGCCGTGAAGCGCGAATTTTTCGGCGGTGGCGGAAGGCCCGGCATCTCCTCGGTCATGGTCGATGCCTTCAACATCATGCAGGACCGCATCACCCGCGCCCGCCTCGCCGGTGACCCGCCGGACCTGCTGGTTACGCCGCGCGTCGGCCAGATCGGCTGGTTCGACTTCCATCGCGCCGCCGATCTCATCGACTTCGGCACACGCGCCACGGAACGCGCGATCGATTCCATCCAGGAAGCGATCCACGTGCTGGCGCCGCCCGATTCCGTCACAGCGAAAGCGAAGGTGCCCTGAGCTCGCGTCAGGCGGTCTTGATCAGGCGGTCTTGATATAGTCGCGCAGCGCCTCCTGCTCGAGCTCGTATTCCTGCACGCGCCACTTCACGACGTCGCCGATCGAGATCAGGCCGACCAGCTTGCCGTCCTCGACCACGGGCAGATGCCGGAATTTTCCGAGCGTCATCATCTCCATGATGCCGCTGACGGTATCCGACGAACGGCAGCTCACGACCCGTTTCGTCATCACGTTGCTGACCGGCTCTTCGAGCACGGCCGCGCCACGCTCGCTCAGCACGCGCACGATGTCGCGCTCGGACAGGATGCCCTCGATCTGACCGGCCACATTGAGAACCAGCACGGCCCCGATCCGACGCTCGCCCAGAATCTTCACCGCCGACGAGAGCTTTGCGCCCGGCTGGACGCTCTCGACCTGATGGCCCTTGGTATCGAGGATAGCTCGCACCGTCATTCGTCGCCTCCCTGAATCGATAAACCCCTTCAAAGACAGGGTTCGAGTAGAAGACAACACACTCGCGCCGGTTTCGTTTCGCCCGCTTCCCGCAGGCACGGCGATTTTTCGCCGTCCGGCTCTAATCTGCTTGGCGGATGATGAATTGAATCGCGCCACAGCGCAATCCGTCACGCCACCTGACCTTGTTGTTTCCGGCGGACGATACGTCCGGAAGACCTGCGCTAGTGCGGTGGATTCGATAACGCACCTGCAGCATCGTTTTCGCGGCGCGGCACCGGATCGAACAGCGCAAATAGAATCAAACCTGCGAAAAAGCCGCCGATATGCGCCTGCCAGGCAACACTCTGGCCTTCATCCATGCCGCCGATCGTGAGCGACCCGACGCCGAAGATGATGTTCACCCCGAACCAGATCGCAAGGAACGCGAGCACCCGGCCATTGCGCAGCGCCCGTCCGAGCGACAGCGCCGGAACTCTTGCGGCGGCCTCGGCATCCCCGCGCGAGAACGACAGGAAGCTGCCCTGCACGAAGGCAAAGCGGATCGCAGCCGCCATGGTGCCGGACACCGAGGCGGACGCACCGATCATCGGCGCCAGTGCATGTTCGTGGGTGATGAGGTGGGCGAGCGCGCCGGCTGCCGCCGTCGCCGCCATGAACAGATAGAAGCGGAGTGCGCCGAAGCGCCGCGCCAGCGCGCTGCCGAACGGCAACAGCCACAGCACGTTGAAGCCGATATGACTCAGATTGGCGTGCAGCAGCGAATAGGTGACGAAAGTCCAGATTTTCGCGCCCGCGCCACCCGGAAAGGTCACGTCCAGGAGCGTGGTGTCGTAGCGCTTCGGAATGAAGCCGAGCACGTCGATGGTCCACTCCTCCCAATCCACCGGCAGCAGCACGCGCAGATGGATGATCGCAAGCAGGAGCACATAGCCCGTAAGCGCCGGCGGCAAGGTCAGGATCGGCTCGCGCGGCGCGGCCTGCGGCGCCTCCGCCGGCAGTCCGGGCGGGGTGTCCTCGATCGGTTGTTGCGGGGATTCCAAGGCGAAGCGGACCTTCAGCAGCGCTCAAATGATGATGTGGCTGAGATAGTCGCCTTTCGCCCGCCGGTGCAAGTGCGCAATCGGGCGATCATGGATTAGCAAAAGGGAGGGCGCTGAGAACGCCCTCCCTCGATGCTTTGGCCTTACGGTGCCGGGTCCGGGTGCATCCCCACCCCTCCCCGGCTGCCGCTGACCCTTCTGTTTGACGCAGCCTGTGTGCGCCTCGCGGGGCAACCTGGAGAAAACCGGCGAGGCGGGATGCGCGGACCCTAGCCGCAGATCCCGCCGCCGCAAACCGCATCGTTAACTTAACGTTAACGCCGCAAAGCGGCCACCCGAAGCGCCTGCGGCATGGACGCTGCACGGCCCCTCCGGCACAACGTTCCTCGGGAACGGGTGTGCGCGAAAGCGGGACAGAATTGTCCCACAGGTGTGGACACCGGGGTGAGTTTACATGAAGCATCCGGCTAGCCGGGAATTCTTCGCCTATTGGGACGGCCGGCGCGGCGACGCGCGGGCGCCGGACCGCAGCGACATCGATCCGAACGCCGTGCGCGAATTGCTCGGCGATATCTTCGTGCTGTCCTGCGAAGCGGGTTATCCCTTTCGTGTCGCCGGCACCCGCGTCTGTGCGCTGTTCGGTCGCGACATGAAGGACCAGAACTTCCCTGCCCTGTTTGCCGCCCAGAGCCGGCGCGAGATCGAAGAGATCACGGCGGTTGTTGCCGACGAGATGCTGCCTGCGATCGCCGGCCTCACCACCACCTCGCCGCGCGGCGTCACCACGCATCTCGAGCTTCTGCTGCTCCCCTTCAACACCCGCGCCCATGCGCCGCTCAGCCTGACCGGGCTCCTTGCTCCCTTCGATACGGCTGACGGCGTGCTCTCCGAGCTAACGCTCACCTCCTGGCGCTACATCCATCCGCCGCAGGAGCGCTTGGTTCCACGCGCGCTGCGCAAGCTGAAGGTTGCGCGGGGCTTCATGGTGTACGAGGGGCTGCGGTAGGCGCAATCGGATTCTGGTCCAACCCAAAACGCAACTTCTCCTTCCCGCGGCGCATTGCGTCCGGGTCTTGCAAGGTCCTCCGCCCTTCAGGGCGCAGAGAATGCCGGGTGCCGTTGCACCCGCAGCCTCGTGTGCAGCAAATGCGCAAAAACGCACACGAGTCATCACAGGTACAACCGAACACACTCCGGCATTCCCTGCGCGATGGTTTACGACTTATAGCGTGCTCTCCCCGGTGTCCGGGCTCTGTTAGTCACCGTCGCCTGCAATGAGTCCTTGCAGACTTGATCCCAGCATCGGGGGATCAGGACCACACGCCTTCGCCGTCCGTGCATGGCGTCCCTCGTCAGTCGACACCAACACGTCCACCGCATCCCGCGCAACGTTTCGTGACGATCGCGAAGCGCCCCTGGCAGCCACGCGGGATGATGCATACCATACAGCCGATTTGTCTTCTGAAAAAGAGAATTATTTTTCACCGGAGGGCTTGACGCGATTTCGGAAAATCAGCCCGGTCGAGCAAATCAGTTGCCCGACGCGATCGGATTGGCGACGCCGACCACGTTGAAGCGCGGGTGGGCGCCAAGCCGCTTGTGACCCGAAGGGACATGTGATGCGTGCCGACGAGGACCGCACCTGCGGCGATTGGACGTTTCACAGCCGGGTTCACGATGGCTATAATGTTGACCGACCCGCGAAAGGTCAGTTTGCATTACTCATTTCATCCGCGAACGGTTTCAAGGGAGGCAATAATGGCAGTCGATTGGCAGATATCGGGAGACTATTTCGAGAACTGCAACTGCAGCGTGGTTTGCCCCTGTCTTGTATCGAAATCGCCGCCGCTTACGTCGAAGCCAACCGAAGGCGTATGCGACGTCGCGTTGCTCTTTCACATCGACAAGGGAGCCTATGAGAGTACCGCGCTTGACAATTTGAACGTGGCTCTCGCGGTCCATACACCGGGTGCCATGGCAAATGGAAATTGGTCGGTAGCCGCCTATATCGACGAGCGCGCCAACGAAAAGCAGACGGAGGCACTCGGCGCCATTTTCACCGGAGCGGCGGGAGGACCCATGGCGCATTTTGCGCCGCTGATTGCAACCAACCTCGGCGTGAAGAAGGTTCCGATCACCTACCGCATCGAAGGCAAGACACGCTCGTGCGAAATTCCGGGCATCCTGCGCATGAGTGTTGATCCGCTGCCGACGGCACATCCAAGCGGCGAGATGTGGGCAAACGTCGGTCATCCGGTCAGTCCCGAAAAGCTCGCACTTGCGGTGGGAGCATCCGGAAGTACCTTCAATGATCACGGGATGCGCTGGGACAACTCTGGCAAGAATGGTCACTACGCGCCGATCCAGTGGTCAAGCGCGTCCTGACGAAAGCATCGCCTCTCGAAGCCATTTTGCGCCGCGACCGCGCCATCATCATTGCGTCAGTCGTGGCGCTTACCGCGCTCGCTTGGTCCGACCTGGTCTGGCTCGCCAACGATATGGCGATGGACGGCATGGACATGGCCGGCTACCGCATGATTCCCGCCGGCCAGGCATTGATGATGCCGGTGAGCTCGCCCTGGCAGCCGGTCGAATTTGCTTACGTTTTCGCCATGTGGGTTGTCATGATGATCGGCATGATGACGCCCTCAGCGGCGCCGATCATCCTCGTTTACGCGCGCCTTGGACGCCAAGCCGCAGAAAGTCGGCCGTTCCCCTCGAGTACATGGTTTGCAGGCGGCTATTTGCTGACGTGGATCGGCTTTTCACTCGCGGCGACCTCGGCGCAATGGGCCCTTGAACGTGCAGCCTTGCTCACGCCGATGATGGAAAGCGCGAGCCGAATTGTTGGCGCTGTCCTGTTGATCTTTGCCGGACTCTACCAATGGACGCCGCTAAAGGACGTTTGCTTATGGCATTGCCAATCGCCGCTCGGTTTCATCTTGAGCTGGGGCGGCTTCCAAGGCGGTGCGATCAGGTCATTGACGCTGGGCTTTCGCCACGGGGTCTATTGTCTCGGATGCTGTTGGGCGCTGATGGGCGTCCTTTTTGCTCTCGGCGTGATGAACCTTTTCTGGATCGCAGCGCTCGGTATCCTCGTCCTGCTCGAGAAAGCCATGCCGTCAGGGCGTGGGATTGCGCGGCTTGCGGGCATCGCTTTCTTCGTCGGCGGCGTCTGGATGCTGTTGCAGCCGGGCCTTGCGGCATCAACCGCGTTGAAGTGACTGGCGAAAATCGCGCGTGTGAGGATATTGGGTCCGGGTAAAGAGCCTGCGTTCAAAACGGCGCGACCGAACCATCGGCGATATCCGCTCCTCCATGCGTCACTAACTTTACAGTCAGAATCTGTCACCGTAGTCATTTGAAGTTGGCGAATGAATTGGGTCTGCTGATCATCTCCCTGCGGCGGAATGCCCGCTGCAATTCAACAATGGAGGGATGGGATGAATCACAGGCCTCTTAAGTTCCTGGCTGCTTGTCTGGCCGCCACGACGCTCGCGCTCGCATCACCGGCTATCGGTATGGGGCGAGGTGGTGGTGGGGGCGGCGGTGGCTTCGGCGGCGGTGGCGGCTTCGGCGGTGGCGGCATGCACGGCGGCGGTGGCTTTGGCGGAATGCACGGTGGGGGCGGCATCGGCGGCGGTGGCTTTGCCGGCATGCGCGGCGGGGGCGGCTTCGGTGGTATGCATGCCATGGGAGGAGGACCGCATTTTGGCGGCTTCGGCGGAGGTCCGCGCTTTGGCGGCGCACGCTTTGCCGGCATGCCGTTCTCGCATGCGGGGTTCGGGCCGCGGTTTGGGCATCCAGGGTTCGGGCCGCGCTTTGCGCACGCCGGGTTCGGTCGCCCGTTCTTCTTCCACCACCACCGCTTCTTCTTCCATCACCGCTTCCATCGCTTTGCGTTCTTTGGCGCCCCCTTCGCCTTCGCAAGCTACAACTACTATGATGACTGCTGGCGCAGGATATGGACGGCCTACGGACCGCGGTGGACCAACGTCTGCACGACATACGGCTACTACTAGTCGCCGCATGATGATCGTCGCCGGCAGGCCCTCTGGGCAGGCCGGTGGCGGCCATCACGCTCATTTGCGGGCCTCGTTGCCGAAGCTCGGCGTAACATGAGTTGAGGCTGACAGAGCCAAGACGCGAAGTGGTCGGTCGGAGACGTTTGATCATGACAGGAGGTCATCGCCGCATTCTGGTTGTCGAGGACGATCCTGAAACCGCCGGTCAGCTTGTGGAACAGCTCACGACCAGCGGTTATCAGGTGGATCTGGCCACTTGCGGGAACGATGCGCTGAGGCAAGGCGAGGCCTGCGACTATGCGGTCATCACGATCGACCGCATGCTCCCGGACATCGACGGCATCGCCGTGATGCGCCGGTTGCGCGACGACGGCATCGCCGCTCCGTTCCTGATCATCAGCGCATTGGGAGAGGTCGATGACAAGGTCCGCGGTCTGCGCGCCGGCGGAGACGACTACCTGGTCAAGCCGTTTTCCTTCATCGAACTGTTGGCTCGCCTCGAGGCGCTTGGTCGGCGCAGTGACACCGTTGCCAAGGAGACGATCCTGCGCGTGGGTGATCTCGCGATCGACCTGATCTCACGGACCGCCAGCCGGCGCGGCAGGGCTATCGACCTTCTTCCCAAAGAGTTTCAGCTCCTTGAATATCTGGTACGCAATGAAGGCCGCGTCGTATCGCGGGCAATGTTGCTGCAACACGTCTGGGACCTTCATTTCGATCCGTCGACCAACATCATCGACGTCTATGTCGGGCGGGTCCGCCGCAAGGTCGACGACCAGCAGGCCTATCCGCTGATCCATACGATTCGCGGGATCGGATACTGTCTCCGTGCTTCTGGCTAAGACGCTCACGTCATCGACGTTCAAGCTCGCGCTGATCGCGATCGGGACCTTTGGCGTGATCGTGTCGGTCATCTTCAGTTACGTCTACCTGTCGACCTCCGCTTACGTACGCAGCCGATCGGATCATTGGATCATGGCCGAGTTTACGGACCTGCGCGGTGTCTACGAGCAGTCGGGACGCGATGCGCTGATCGGCCTCATCCGACAACGCATGGCCGCCAAGGTTTTCGCGGGTCACGTCTATATCCTCTCGGATCCTTCATCCAAAGTGCTCGTCGCCAACCTCGGAGAATGGCCAGTGACAGCGATGACGCCCTCGGGGTGGACTGAGTTCCGCGTACCTGGAGCCTCGCCAGAGGCGACCAACTCGCCATTGGTGCGCGGAATGATACACACATTCCCGAGCGGCGATCGGCTGCTGGTCGGACGGGACATCAGCGACCTCGATCATTTCACCCGAAAGATCGAGAGAGCCGTGATATCCGTCATTTCACTGATATTTGTGGTTGCCGGCTTCGCCAGCATTCTGGTGACGCGCCGAACCGTGGGACGAATTGAGCTGATCAACGCCACCAGCCGGGCCATCATGGCGAGCGGTCTGGACAAGCGTATCCCGCTGCGCGGCACCCATGACGAATGGGATCGCGTTGCTGAAAACCTCAATTTGATGCTCGACCGCATCGAGACCTTGATGGGCGAGGTCAAGCAGGTGAGCGACAATCTGGCTCACGACCTTCGCACGCCGCTGACGCGAATGCGCGGCCGCCTGGAAAAGGCCTATCACGGCCAGCGCATGAGCGAGGACGCTCAGGCGCTGATCGGCGACACCATCGCCGACCTCGATGCTGTTTTGAGGATCTTCACGTCGATCACGCGGATCGCACAAATCGAGACGCAGGTGCGCAAGGAAGCGTTTCGAACCGTGAACCTGGTCGAAATCGCCCGTGAGGTCGTCGAGCTGTACGACGCTGCGGCCGAAGAGAGCGGCAGCCAGCTCACCATGAATGGCAGCGGCGAAGTGCTGACGATCGGCGATCGCGATCTGATCTTCGATGCCATCGCCAATCTCGTGGACAATGCCATCAAGCACGGCCGCGCCGGAGGGCAAGTCGTTGTCGCCTGCGAAACCGTGAACGGCAGCCCGATCGTTTCGATCACCGACAACGGACCCGGAATTCCGGCCGGCCAACATGAACAGGTGTTCAAGCGCTTCTATCGACTCGAGCAGAGCCGCTACACGCCGGGAAACGGCCTCGGACTGAGCCTGGTGGCAGCCGTCGCCCGCCTTCATGGGGCCCGTATCGAAATGTGCGACACCTCGCCTGGTCTAAAGGTCAAGCTCTGGTTCTCCGCACCGAAATCGGAGCGACAGTAGGAGCAGCTTCGGTCAATCCGCGTTGCGCCGCGCCGCCGCCAAGTTGGTCATAGCGGCTGGCCTAAAAATAATCGTTGTTCCGATTGACTCCCGTGGCATGGAGCGTAGCCTCTTCGGCGGATCGCAAAGGCTTCCCACGCCAGCAGCGCCAGAACGGGTCGCTCCCGCGAGTGCCAGTCGAAGTGGGGCGGTTCCACGTGTGGTGCACCAAAGACGGCGCCGGTAACGGCGCCGTTTTTGTTGGCCCATCTTTGTTGGCCCATCTTTGTTGGTCATCGCGTTCGTGCCAGGCCCTAATCCGGTGGCCGCAAGTCCGCCGAATTGAGCCAGCCGGCGATATCGGACGCCTTCTCCATCTGCTTGGCCCGGCGCAGGAGCGCGTCCCGTTCCTGACACGGCGGCATCATCAGGGCCTTGTCCCTGTCCTCTCGGGCTTGCTTGTCCAGGCGCTCCTGGATCGGTCGCTTGCTCGTCCGTGTCATCGAACCCTCCTTTGCAGGATGTCGTTGCGCGAACGTGGCGCGGATATTTTTCGAGACAAGGTCTTGCGGCACCTGCCGCTGCGGTTGGTTCATCTCGCGTTCATCGATTTCGCCGCGCCGGGAACTTCTGCTACGACTTCTCCAGGTGAAGCGCCGTTTGCCGCACAGGCAACGGAGACGAACGGGGGAGGAATATCCAGATGTTCTCGCACGTCATGATCGGGACCAACGACGTCGATAAGGCCAAGACGTTCTATGACGCACTACTGGGCACGCTCGGCGTGCCCCCCGGACGGGTCGACAAACACCGCGTGTTCTGGCGCTCCCGGGGCGGGACTTTCTCAGTGACGAAGCCGATCAACGGCAACCCCGCAACCTTCGCCAATGGCGGCACGATCGGCTTTGCCGCCGCCTCTCCCGAGCAGGCTGATGCCTTCCATGCGGCGGGGCTCGCGCATGGCGGCACCACCTGCGAGAACCCGCCGGGCATCCGCGAGGGCGGCGGCATGAAGGCCTACATCGCCTATTTGCGCGATCCTGACGGCAACAAGATCTGCGCGTTTCACTGGATGGGGAGAGGCGACTAAACCGGCTGCCGCTTGCGTATCCGCAACTTCGCGCGGCCGCGGGCCACGATGGTGTCGTCAGGGCTCATCACCTCGGCCTCGACGGTGGCGTCGCGCTCGTCCTTTTCGACGACGCGGGCCTTGACGGTGAGAGCGCCGATGGGCGCCGGCCGCTCGAATCTGGTGTTGAGACTGATCGTCACTGCGGTCAGCTCTTGCGGCAGCGTCGCCAGCAGCGTGATGCCCGTCGCCGAATCGAGCATCGCGGCGAGAAAGCCGCCCTGCACCGTGCCATGGCGGTTGCCGAAATCGGGCCTTGCGCGGAAGCGCAGCGTCGCCGATGCGCTCGCGGGATCGAAGCTCACCCACTCGCGGCCCAGCGTCGCAGAGCCGGGCGTGACGTCCATAAGATGAGCAGGCAGTGACAAAGTCATCGCGCCAGCGACTTCCAGCGCTCTGTCGCTTCGATCGCGGGCTGCCACAGGCTCTTCGCGGGCTGGCCGCGATGCAGCGCCTTGCCGATTTCGCAGATGGCCATGAAGGCGCTCGCGCGCGCCTCCTCGACTTCCAGCGGTTGTGCGGCTTCGGCCTGAACAAGGCCGACGAGGCCGTTCAACATCGACAACGCGGCCTGAGCCGGCTCGCGTTCGGCCGCCTTGAGGGCATCGAGAACATTGGCGACTTTCTCAGCGTCGGTCATGTGACTTGTAGGGCGGGTTAGCGATGGCGTAACCCGCCGCAACTCGGTGCGAGAGAAATGGCGGGTTACGCTAACGCTAACCCGCCCTACGGGACGTCATCCCCTACTCCGCCGCGCGCTGCACCGGCGTGTCGAGCACCTCCGATACCTTCGGCGGCGACATCGGCAGCGCGTAGAAACGCTTGCTGAGCGCATGGTAGACGGCGTTGGAGACCGCAGCCATAACGGGCACCAGCGGCACCTCGCCGACGCCCTTCACCCCTTGCGGGTGCTTCGGGTTCGGCACCTCGACCAGCGCGCAGTCGATCATCGGGAGATCCGAGCAGACCGGCATGCGATAATCGAGGAAGCCGGGATTATCGACCTTGCCGTCCTTCGTATAGATGTACTCCTCGTTGAGCGCCCAGCCGATGCCTTGCGCGACGCCGCCCTGGAGCTGGCCCTCGACGTAACCGGGATGAATGGCGCGGCCGACGTCCTGCACCGCGGTGTAACGGATCACGCGCACGATGCCGAGGTCGGTGTCGACCTCGACGTCGCAGATATGCGTGCCGAAGCCGCCTTCCGCTCCTTGGGTGTTGAGCTGCACGCCGGCGCCGATCGGGCCGCCCATCGCGGGCGCCTTCTCGGCCAACTCTTCCAGCGTCAGCGGCTCGAACTGACCGGCGTTGGGGCTGACCGGATGCGCGGCGCCGTTCTCCCACTTCACCGCCTCGGGGTCGATGTTCCAGATCTTTGCCGCGCGCTCGCGCAGCGTCTGGATGATCTTTTCCGTCGACTGCGTCACCACGATGGAGGAAGCGAACAGCACGCGGCTGCCGCCGGTGAGGTTCGAGAAGCCGACGGTTTGCGTATCGCCGATGATCACGGAGACGCGGCGGTAGTCGATGCCGAGGAGCTCGGCGCAGATGTTGGCGATGCCGGCGCGCGAGCCGCCGATGTCGGGATGGCCGGTGGTGACGACGACGTTGCCGTCCTCGGTGATGTTCACTTGCGCCGAGGATTCTCCGCCGGCGTTGAACCAGAAGCCGCTCGCGACGCCCCGGCCCTGCAGCTTGCCGAGCGGCGCGCTGTAATGCGGATGACCTTTCGCCGCTTGC
>NZ_DATGFH010000179.1:0-66947 GCF_035309285.1 Bradyrhizobium sp.
AGCGCGGAGCGCTCGTTGCCGTTGTGAACCAGCTCCAGCCCGCGCTTGCAGCCCTCGCAGATGCAGCGGATCTGGTCGTCGGGCAGGGCGGTGTGGCCGCCATTGATGTGGCCGACCACGTCGGTGTCGGCTTCGAGTACCACGTCCTTGTCGATCAGGCCGGAGCCGGGGATCGATGGCCCGCCGGTGTGGATCGTGCTCTGGATGCCATATTTGCGCGCCCAGCCGACCATCTTGCGGGCGGTCGGGCCGTCCTTGACACCGCCGAGGCCGACTTCGCCGAGCAGCTTGACGCCGGCGGCCGCCAATTCCCTGAAATCATCCTCGACCATTTCGCATTCGATCACCGGCGCGCCGGCATGAACCTTCACACCGCCCGGGCGCAGCGTCCAGAACGCGCGCTGCGCGAAGATCGCCATCGCCTTCAACCCGACGACATCGCGGGGACGGCCGGGCATGTGCACTTCACCGGCGGAGATCATGGTGGTGACGCCGCCGTGGAGATAGCTGTCGATCCAGTTGGTCTGGTTCTGCCGCGGCGTCCAGTCACCGGCCACGGGATGGACATGGCTGTCGATCAGGCCGGGCGCGACCGTGGTGCCATGGGCATCGACGATGATGGTGGCGCCCTCGGTGTTGACGTCCTTGGCGCGGCCGATGCCCGTGATCTTGCCGTTCTCGGCGACGATGGTGTCGGCGTCCAGGATCGGCTTCTCCAGGGCGCCCGACAGCATGAGGCCGATGTTGCGGATCACGAGCTTGCTCGGGCCGGTGGCCTGGGGTGCATCATGCGCCATGGGATGTTCCTTCCGTTGAAATCGCTCATGAATTTGATCCGGCTTGACCTTCGGATCAAGCTGGATTATTCATTTGTACACGAATGATCGTATACGAATGAATTGGCCGGTCAACCGGATCAGGGACGGGCATGATCCGGAAAAGTGGGCACCGGTTTTCCGGAAAGATCATGCCCGAAATCAGGTAATGGCGATGAGCAATTTCAACCAGGAAAGCGTCCTGAGCGTGCACCACTGGACCGACACGCTGTTCTCCTTCACCACCACGCGCGATCCGTCGTTCCGCTTCCGCAACGGCGAGTTCACCATGATCGGGCTCAAGGTCGGCGAGCGGCCGCTGCTGCGCGCCTACAGCGTCGCCAGCGCCAATTACGAGGACAGGCTCGAGTTTTTCTCGATCAAGGTGCCGGATGGCCCGCTTACCTCGCGCCTTCAGCACCTGAAGGAAGGCGACGAGATCATTGTCAGCCGCAAGGCGACCGGCACGCTCGTGATCGACAATCTCGAGGACGGCCGCAATCTCTATCTCGTCGGCACCGGCACGGGCCTGGCACCATTTCTCAGCGTGATCAAGGATCCCGAGACCTACGATCGCTTCGAGAAGGTCGTGCTGCTGCACGGCTGTCGCCGCGTCAAGGAATTGGCCTATGGCGAGATGATCACCGAGAAGCTGCCGAACGATGAATTGATCGGCGAGACGGTGAACAACCAGCTCATCTATTATCCGACCGTGACACGCGATCCCTTCCGCAACCGCGGCCGCATCACCGACCTCATCACCTCAGGCAAGCTGTTTGCCGACATCGGACTGCCGGCAATCGAGCCCGCGCATGACCGCGTCATGATCTGCGGCAGCCCTGCGCTGGTGCAGGACACGCGCGCGCTGTTGAACGCGAGGGGTTTCATCGAGGGCAATCACGGCGAACCCGCGCAGTTCGTGGTCGAGAAGGCTTTTGCCGAGCGCTGAATTCTCCTCCCCAGCGCCGTGCATTCACTGGGCGTGATGGCCGATCGCCATCACGCTCTTTCTTTTTTGGGATAGCCGCCATGGGAGACGGCCGAATCCGGCCCAAGCGCCGGCGATAGAAGGAAGCCGACCCCCTGATTTTGCCCTTTCGGCTGGGCGCCTATCCTGTTAGGCCCTGTTGTTGCCACCGAGGCCCACCAGCGCTTGACCACCGACACCGCCCATCAGCCGCCGCATTTTGATGCCGCCTTCAGGGAGCGGTTTTCGGACCTCGTGCGCTGGCGGCGCGACGTGCGGCGGTTCCGCACCAATCCTGTTCCGCAAACTCTCATCGGCAAGCTCCTGGCGCTGGCTTCGCACGCGCCCTCGGTGGGGTTGAGCCAGCCTTGGCGCTTTGTGCTGGTCGAGACGCCGGCGCGGCGCGCTGCGATCGCCGAGAATTTCGCGCGCGCCAATGACGCGGCGCTGAACGGCTACGCGGGCGAACGGCAGGCATGCTATGCGCGGCTGAAGCTCGAGGGACTAAAACAGGCGCCGGTGCATCTCGTCGCCTGCGCCGACGAGACGACACCCCAGGGACATGGCCTCGGCCGCCAGACCATGCCCGAGACCATCCGCTATTCGGTGGTCGCCGCGATCCAGACCCTGTGGCTTGCCGCGCGCGCGGAAGGGCTCGGCGTCGGCTGGGTCTCGATCCTCGATCCCGATGCCGCACGGGCCACGCTCGATCTGCCGGACGGCTGGACCTTCATCGCCTATCTCTGCCTCGGCTGGCCCGAAGAGGAGCACGAAGATCCCGAGCTCGAGCGCCATGGCTGGGAGCAACGGAGCCGCGAAACGTCCGCCACGCCGCTGCGACGGTGAGCGACGCTAGGCCTTGACGAAGGCGAGCAGCACGCCGTTGGCATCCGCAGGTGGCACGCAAACAGCGGCACCGCTGCGGACGCCGTTTGAGCCGAGTGCTTTCTCCGCTGCATCGAGATCAGCCGCGATCACAAGACCTGCTGCGCCGCGATCGGGTAGGCCCGCCAGCGAGACACTCGGATAGCGCGCAGCCAACTGTTGCAGCGTCATGAAGACAAAGTCCGCGCGATCCCCGCCCGACGGAACCGCCACGGCACCGTCTGCCTCCTTGCGCGAATCCCGATCGATCAGCTTTGCGAGATGCGCCGCTTCCCTGGCGGGATCGGGTGCGACCAGCAGTACCTGCTTCAGGCGTTTCGCGCCGTTGGCGTGATGCATCAGCTCCGGAATCCACACGGCCTCGCGGGTCTTGTGCTGACAGGCGAAGATGCGCATGCCGGCGGGTGCCTCGGCGACCGGCCACTGGAAGGTGCGGAATTTTGCCGCCGATATGGTGCCGTCGGGCATCGTCACCGGCCGCTCGAAATCGGTCGGGCCGGTCGGGATAAGCCCGCGCGCGCGGATTTCCTCGACGCCTGCCGCCGAGTCGATCGCCGTGAAAGCCACGCGCTCGATGCCCTCACGCTTCTCCAGCATTGCGCGCGCCGGCGCGTTATGCTCGGTCGGCGCAAGCACGCCGAGCAGCTCGAGATAATCGGGATCGAGCATCATGGTGTAGTTGCCCGTTCCCATATGTGCGCTGTGCGTGCCGCGCGGCGATATAGTGAAGCCGAGACGTTTCCAATTCTCGGCGGCCCTGTCGAGATTTCTCACCATGATGACGGCATGGTCGATGCCGATGACGTTTTTCAATGCCACGCTCTGGTTTCCTGAAGTGCTCGTCGGCGTTCAAGGTAACCAGATCGATCGGCGACATGCAACGGCCGTGCAGCATTGCAGGGTCTTCGCCGAGCGCCGGATTGCGCCCGATTGGCCTTGCTTCCGCAACAGCGGACTGTCATGGATATCAGATCGTTCCTTGACTCCACGAGAAAGCTATATGAGCCAACTGATCATCCGCGCCGGTGAGTTCACCTTCGGAGCCCGCTTCGAGGCGGAGCTGGCGCCGAAAACCTGCGCCGCCTTCAAGAAGGCGATGCCGTTCGTGAGCAAGGTAATTCATGTGCGCTGGAGCGGGGAGGGCGTCTGGATGCCGCTCGGCGATCTCGATTTCGGCGTCTCTTACGAGAACCACACCAGCTATCCGGCGCCCGGCCAGATCATCCTCTATCCCGGCGGCATCAGCGAGACCGAGATTTTGCTCGCCTATGGCGGCGTGCATTTCGCGAGCAAGATGGGCCAGCTCGCCGGCAACCATTTCATCACGCTCACCTCGGGCCTGGAAAACCTGACGACGCTCGGCAAGACCGTCCTGTGGAAGGGCGCCCAGGACATCCGCTTCGAGATGGCGTGATGGTCGGCTCGTGATCTCCGCCGGTCGCGCTATCGATGCCCCGCCATGTGGCGGCCGATTTCGGTGAGGTCGGCTTCGCTGGCTCGCGCTTCGTAGACGAACTGGCCGTGGAACATCACGACCAGACGGTCGGACAACTCCAGGAGTTCGTCCAGGTCCTCGCTGACAAGCAGCACCGCCGCGCCGCGGTTGCGCGCGGCCATGATCTCGGCGTGGATCTGCGCCACCGCCGAGAAATCGAGCCCGAAGCAGGGGTTGGCGGCGATCAAGACCTCGACATCGCCGCCGAGCTCGCGCGCCAGCACCGTGCGCTGGACGTTGCCGCCTGACAGTGCCGAGATCGGCGTCTCCGGCGAGCGGGTCTTGATCTTGTAGCGGCTGATCTTCTTCTCGGCATGCTCGCGGAAGGCAGAGCGGTTGAGCCACCAGCTGCCGCTTGCGAACGGCGCGCGGTCGAATTCGCGGAGCGCGATGTTGTCGGCGACGCTCATGCCGCCGACGCAAGCGTTCTTCAGGGGCTCCTCCGGCAATAGCGACATCCTGTGGCGGCGCATCTCCTCGCGTCGCGCATGATAGGGATCGCCGGCGACGCGAATCTCACCGCTCTCGGCCTCGCGCTGGCCCGCCAGCACTTCGACGAGCTGCCGCTGGCCGTTGCCGGAGACGCCGGCGATGCCGACGATCTCGCCGCCGCGCACCGACAGCGAGACGTCGTGCACGGCGACCGCGCCGGCGTCGTCTAGCGCACGGAGTTTCGATAGCTCCAGACGCACGCCGCCGGCCTCGCCCGAGCGCGGCGGCTGGATGGTCAGTTGCTCCGCGCCGATCATCGCGCGCGCCATGGCATCCCGCGTGAGGTCTTTCACGAGACCCTTGCCGACAAGCTTGCCCCGTCGCAGGATGGTGACTTCGTCGGCGAAGGCCATCACCTCGCGGAACTTGTGCGTGATCATCAGGATGGTCAATTCGCCCTCGACCACCATGGTGCGGAGCATGCCCAGCACTTCGTCGGCTTCGTCCGGCGTCAGCACCGAGGTCGGCTCATCCAGGATCAGAAAGCGGCGCTTGAGATAGAGCTGTTTCAGGATTTCACACTTCTGCCGCTCGCCGGCGGAGATGTCGGCTACCTTGGCGTCGAGCGGAACCCGGAACGGCATTCGCGCCAGGAACGCCTCCAGCGCCTTTTTCTCCTTCGTCCAATCGACCACAGCCGGCACGTCGTCGCGCGCCAGTACAAGATTTTCTGCGACGGTCATCGCAGGGACCAGCGTGAAATGCTGATAGACCATGCTCAGCCCCAGCGCGTGCGCATCCTTGGGATTGGAGATGGACTGCTCGCGGCCGCCGACAACGATGGCGCCTTCGCTCGCGTGGTAGTAGCCCATGATGCATTTCACGAGCGTCGATTTGCCTGCGCCGTTCTCTCCCAACAGCGCATGGAAGGTGCCGGGGCGCACCTTCAGCCCGACATTGTCGAGCGCAAGGAAATCGCCGAAGCGCATGGTCATGGCGATGGCTTCGACGCCGAAGGCGCCGGAGAGCGCGAGCTCTTCGCCGACGATCACGCGATCGCTCCGATCAGATCGGCGGATTTCGCCACCGCGCCAAACACGCCGCCCTGCATCTTGACCATCTTGATGGCATGGTCGTGGTTGCCCTTGTCGGTCGCGCCGCAGCAGTCCTCGAGCAGCACGCATTCGAAGCCGCGGTCGTTGGCCTCGCGCATGGTGGTGTGAACGCAGACGTCGGTGGTGATACCGGTCAGCACGATGTTGTCGATGCCGCGCAGGCGCAGCATCAGCTCGAGATCGGTCGCGCAGAACGAGCCCTTGCCAGGCTTGTCGATGATCGGCTCGCCGGGTAGCGGCGCGAGATCGGGGATGATCTCCCAGCCGGGCTCGCCGCGCACCAGAATACGCCCGCAGGGGCCGGGATCGCCGATGCCGGCGCCGATTTGCCGCGAGCGCCAGCGCTTGTTGGCGGGAAGATCGGCGAGGTCAGGGCGATGACCCTCGCGGGTGTGGATGATGTGGTAGCCCTTCTCGCGCATGGTCGCCAGCACGCGCTTGATCGGCTCGATCGGCGCGCGCGTCAATGACAGGTCGTAACCCATCTTGTCGACATAGCCGCCGACGCCGCAGAAGTCGGTCTGCATGTCGATGATGATGAGCGCGGTGTTTTGGGGGCGGAGATCGCCGTTATAGGGCCAGGCATAGGGCTCGGACTTGATGGTGCGCTCGGACATGGTCTGAAGCCTCGTTATCGCGTGATCGAAAGTTCGGCCGGCGCCCCGGTCAGCGTGCGCTTGGGCGAGCAGGTGATGATCATGATCAAAAGCGTCAGGATATAGGGCGCGGCGTTGAAGAGATGATAGCCGGCGGTGACGCCGACCGATTGCAGCGCGGGCCCGAGCGCGGCGGCGCCACCGAAGGCGAGCGAGGCCCACAGGCAGAGCATCGGGTCCCAGCGCGCGAAGATCACGAGCGCGACGGCGGTGATGCCCTGTCCTGAGGAGAGTCCCTCGTTCCAGCTTCCGGGATAGAACAGCGACAAAAACGAGCCGCCGATGCCGGCGAGAAAGCCGCCGACCATGGTCGCGCGCAGTCGGATCAAGAGCACCGAATGTCCCATCGCGCGCGCGGCGTCCGCGCTTTCGCCGGCGGTGCGGATCAGCAGGCCCCAGCGCGTGGTGCGGAAGGCCCAATAGAGCAGGGGCGCGAGCGCGACGCCGATCAGGAACAGCACGTTGATGCGAAGCGCGGCGCGCAGCTGCGGAATATCGCTCCAGAAGCCGAAATCGATCGCGGGCAATCTTGGTGCAGTGGGCTCGATCAGCGGCTTGCCGAGATAGAAGGCGAGCCCGGTGCCGAACAGCATCAGCGCGATGCCCACCGCAATGTCATTGACCCGCGGCAGCGAGCAGATGCCAGCGTGCAGCGCGCCCAACAGCGCGCCGGTGATGCCGGCCGCGAGCACGCCGAGCCAGGGCGAGCCCGACAGATACGAGGTGCCGTAGGCGCCCATCGCGCCCATCACAAGCGTGCCTTCGAGGCCGAGATTGATGCGGCCGGAGCGCTCGGTGATGCATTCGCCGAGACTCACGAACAGGAATGGCGTGGAGACACGGATGGCGCCGCCGAACACGGCGAGCGGCACGGTCCAGAGTCCGATCGAGGGATCCGCCATGTCAAGACTTGCCTTTCAGAAAGCCGATCCGCCCGTACACGGCATCGCTTGCGAGCACGAAGACGAAGATGATGCCTTGCAGCACCAGCACGGAAGCGTCGGGCAGGTCGAGGCGGCGTTGCAGGAGGCCGCCGCTTGCGCTGATGCCGCCGAGCAGGACCGCGACCGGAATGACGGCAAGCGGATTCTGCCGCGCGAGGAACGCGACCAGGATGCCGGTAAAGCCATAGCCGACCGCGAGGTTGGCGTTGGCGCGGCCCTGGACGGCGGCGACTTCCACCATGCCGGCGAGCCCTGCGCAAGCGCCGGCGAGGAAGCAGATGGTGAGGACCAGCTTGCCGACAGAAAGCCCGACGATCTTCGCCGCGCGCAGATTGCCGCCCGCGACGCGCGCGGCGAAGCCGAAGGTGGTGTGATAGATCAGGATGTAGGAAGCGACGGCCGCGATCAGGCCGAACACCAGCCCCCAATGAATCTCTGTGCCGGGGATCGAGCCGATCATGTTGGCCGCGCCGATCTCGCGCGTCGACGGCTTGTTTAGGCTTGCGGGATCGCGCATCACGCCCTCGACGAGCTGATTGAGAATCGCAAGCGCGATGTAGACGAGGAGCAGGCTCGAGATCGTCTCGTTGACCCCGCGATATTGCCTCAAAGCCCCGGAGAGCATGATCCACAGGCCGCCGCCGATCATGCCGGCCGCAGCCATCGCGAGCTGCACCGCAAGCGGCGGCGCCCATGGCATGGCGAGCGCAATGGATGTGGCGGACAGGGCGCCGATCAAGAGCGCGCCTTCGCCGCCGATGATCACCATGCCGAGCTGCGCCGGTAATGCCGTGCACAGCGCGGTCAGGATCAAGGGTGCGGCGCGGGTCAGCGTGTTCTGCCAGGAGAACCAGGTGCCGAACGCGCCGTAATACATGTAGAAATAGAGGTCGAGCGGGTTTTTGCCGAACAGCGCGACAAAGATGCCGAAGACCATGAGCGCGCCGGCGAGCGCCGCGCCCGGAATCAGGATGTATTCGATTGAAGTGCCATGACGCTGAAGGAATCCGGCGTCAGCGGCCGGCGCAACCGCGACCGCCTCCGCCGATTCCACCGCGTCAGCGCTCACGAAGTCGCTCCGATCACGCCGTCGACCAGATAATCCATCTTTTCGAGCTCGGGATCCTTCTGGCTGCGATCGGTGCCGGCCGCGATCACGGTCTTGCCCTTGTTGTCGACCAGCGGGCCCTTGAAGATGGTGTAGCCGTCGGCCATGAACTTCGCCTTGACCGCATCGGCGTGCTTGCGCGCCTCAGCAGACACGGCGTCGCCATAGGGCGAGACCTTGACGATCTCTTCCTTGAGGCCGCCGCGATAGAAGTTCGGGATGCCTTCGCCCGAGGTGATCATCTTGACGAATTTCGGATAGAGCGCTTCCCAGTTCCATTCTGCGCCGGTGAGATAGGCTTTTGGCGCGAGCGGCGACTGGTTGACGTGATAACCGCACACCAAAGCGCCGCGGCGCGCCGCGTTCTCGACCACGGTCTTCGGTCCGTCGACATGGCAGGTGATCACATCGATGCCCTGGTCGATCAGGCTGTTGGTAGCCTCGGCCTCCTTGACCGGCATCGACCAGTCGCCGGTGAAGATCACCTGCGTGGTCGCCTTCGGGTTCGCAAGCCTGGCGCCGAGCGTGAACGCGTTGATGTTGCGCAGCACCTGCGGGATCCGCTTCGCCGCGACGAAGCCGAGCTTGCCGCTCTTGGTCGAGTAGCCAGCAACGATGCCGGAGATATATTGGGCTTCGTCGATATAGCCGAAATAGCTGCCGGCGTTCTTCGGGTCCTTGTCGGTCCACAGTCCGCCGCAATGCTCGAAGTGGATTTTCGGATATTTGGCGGCCATCTTGAGCACGTGCGGATTGTAGTAACCGAACGAGGTCGGAAACAGCAGCGTCGCACCGTCGAGATTGATCATCGATTCCATCGTTTTCTCGACGGCCTCGGTCTCCGGCACCTTCTCTTCCTCGACCACCTTCAATCCCGGCAGCTTCTTCAGCGCGGCCGCGCCTTGCGCGTGCGCCTGGTTGTAGCCGTAGTCGTCGCGCGAGCCGACATAGATGAAGCCGATCGTGGTGTCTGCAGCCGCCGCCTCGCGTACGCTGAGCGCCGAGCCGAGTGTCAGCACAGCACCTCCCTGCAACAGACGCCGTCGTGAAATCCTGCCCAAATCCATTGCTTGCTCCCTTCAAGCGCGGTCACCCGCCGCTGTCTCCCGTCTTCGCCCGGATGGGCGGAGCCCGACCCGCATTGTCGCAAGCTTCGTGCCAGAGATTTTCGGTGGACGATGATAGCTTAAGGCGTTGATATGATTTGGCTTATTGAGAGGGCGGTGAGCCGGCTGAATTTCGAGCAATCGCATCTCTGATTAAAAAATGAGCATAACTTTCGTATTGTATGCAAGCGAGATGAGCATTGCTGGGCCGCCGTTTTCACTTTCGAGGCCGTGCCCCGAGGGGCGCGAACGGTTGGCAGTCGACTTCGCGCGCGGCTGCGCCTATTCGCAAAGCTTGGGCCGTAGCGAACTTGTATCGACGAGCAGTGGCTGCACCTGGAAGGCATGAACGAGATGAGTGTGGGAACGGCTGGCCAGCACAACATTTCGCTCGGTGAGGAGATCGTCGGCCGGATCAATCAGCTCGCCGCGATCTCCGAAACGCCGGAACATCTCGCACGCATCTTTCTCACGCCCGAGCATCGCGCGGCGGCCGATCTGATCCTGAGCTGGATGCGTGAGGCCGGCATGCACGCGCATCTCGATGCCATCGGCAATGTCTGCGGCCGTTATGAGGGCAATTTACCCGATCTGCCGTGCCTGATGCTCGGCTCGCACTACGACACCGTGCGCGACGCCGGCAAATGGGACGGGCCGCTCGGCGTAATCACGGCGATTGCTTGCGTCGCGGATTTGAACCGGCGCGGCAGGCGACTGCCCTATGCGATCGAGATCACCGGCTTTGCCGACGAGGAGGGCGTGCGCTTTGCATCCACGCTGCTCGGCAGCCGCGCGGTCGCAGGCACCTTCGACGCGAGCGTGCTTGATGGCCGCGACCGCGACGGCATCTCGATGCGCGAGGCGCTCACGAATTTCGGGCTCGATCCCGACCAGATCGGCAGAGCCGCGCGGACACGGCGCGAATTGCTCGCCTATCTCGAGCTGCATATCGAGCAGGGCCCGGTGCTGGAAGCGCAAAATCTTGCCGTCGGCGTCGTCACCGCAATCGCCGGCGCGACGCGGATGGCGGCGCGGCTCACCGGCATGGCGGGACACGCCGGCACGGTGCCCATGGCGCTCCGCCGCGATGCGCTCACGGGTGCGGCCGAATGCATCACGGCAATCGAGGAGACCTGCCGCGCCGATCCGAACGGCCTCGTCGGCACCGTCGGCTCTATTCATGCGGCGCCCGGCGCCACCAATGTCATTCCGGGCCAGGTCTCCTTCACCATCGACATCCGCGCGCCGACCGACACTCATCGCAAGCGCGCGGTCGCCGATATCGTGCAACGGGTCGAGGCGATCGCCAGGCGCCGGAATCTCGCGTTGCGGCTTGACGTCACCCACGAAAACCGCACCGTGCCCTGCGCGGCCTGGCTCAAGTCGCAGATCGCGGAGGCGATCGCAGGTGAGGCATTCTCTTTGTTCGAGCTGCCGAGCGGAGCAGGGCATGACGGCATGGCGATGGTCGATATCGCCGATGTCGCCATGATCTTCGTACGCTGCCGCGGTGGCATCAGCCATCACCCTGACGAGCATGTCGAGCTCGCCGACGCCGACGCCGGCGCGCGGGTGCTGTTGCGGGTGATCGAGAATTTCAGGCCGAGGGACACTTAGTTCGTCATTCCGAAGCAGCCGGGAACGGCGGCGAAACTTGCTGACCCCGCCATTGCGTCCACGAGCTCATTGTCCGCCGGCACCGAGAGCGCCAGCACGACGGCGCGAATTCGACTTGCCCGGGAGCGATTGTCGATCTAGCCTGCGCACACGGGGAAGTGCAGACTCCCCTTTAGACGGCCCGCCGTTCAAGCTCTGCGCGACGCTCGAACCATCGAGGGATTGCGCGTGAACCAAGGCCGGCCCGATGTCTTCTGAAACTGGTTCGAAACCCGCCACCGGCATGCCGCTTGTCGCGCTGCTTTATCTCGCGCGGGGCCTGCGCGGATTTGGCGACGGCTTTGCCATTATCGTGCTGCCGGCCTATATGACCGCGCTCGGCTATGACGCCGCGGCGGTCGGCATTGTCGCGACTGCTTCGCTTCTGGGTACCGCGGTCCTGACACTCGGGGTCGGCTGGATTGCGCCGCGGCACGATCTGCGGGCCCTTCTCATCTTCGGCGCGGGCCTGATGGCGGCGACGGGACTGGCGTTCCCCAACGTCGAGCATATCGCGCTGATTACGCTGGTTGCTTTCATCGGCACCGTCAATCCCTCCGCCGGCGATCTCGGCGTGCTGGTGCCGCTTGAGCATGCGGTGCTGGCGAGGAGCGCAACCGACGCGCGACGCACGCAGGTCTTCGCGCGCTATAGCCTGATCGGCGCGCTCTCGACGGCGGCGGGATCGCTGGCCACGTCCGTGCCGGACGTGCTGGTTGCGCATGGTACGACCCGGCTCGCCGCGTTCCGCCTGATGTTCTATGCCTATGCCGCGCTCGGGGCAGCCGGCGCACTGCTCTATCGCAACGTGCCGCACGCGGTGGGTGAGACGAAAGCGCCGGTCGCGCCACTCGGGCCGTCGCGCAACACCGTCTACAAGCTCGCCGCGCTGTTTTCCATTGACGCCTTTGCCGGCGGCTTCGTCGCCCAGTCGTTGCTCGTGCTGTGGCTGTTCGAGCGCTTCGATCTCTCGCTGTCGGCGGCGGGACTGTTCTTCTTCTGGTCCAGCACGCTTGCCGCTTTCTCCTATCCGGTCGCGGCCTGGATTGCCAAACGCGCCGGCCTCGTCAACACCATGGTGTTCACCCACATCCCGTCCAGCCTGTTTTTGATTCTGGCGGCATTCGCCCCCAACCTCTATCTCGCGCTCGGCCTGCTGCTGCTCCGCGCCGCGCTGTCGCAGATGGACGTGCCGACGCGCACTTCTTACGTCATGGCGGTGGTGACGCCGGCGGAGCGGCCTGCGGCCGCGAGCGTCACCGCCGTGCCGCGCAGCCTTGCGTCGTCGATCAGCCCCGCGATCTCGGGCGTGCTGCTCACGACGGCCTTCTCCGGTCTGCCGCTGGTGGTATGCGGCACGCTCAAGATCGCTTATGACCTGGCGCTCTTGTTCTCGTTCCGCCACGTCAGGCCCCCGGAAGAGCAGGGGTGAAGCGCGCGAGGCACGCGTGCGGTGTCAAGAGCGCCGGAGCCGATGCGCTCCGATTGCCTTTCGCGCCATCCGGTTCATACTGCCGCGCGCGAACGCCCGGCACCGAAACTCCACCGACAAACCACGTTGACAGGTGACGCCCATGAAACGCGTCCATGGCCTCGACATCCCCCAATCCCTGGAAGATGTCTGCGACCCGCAGCATCTCGCGCTGGTCGTCTACGACATGCAGGTCGGGATCCTCAGACAGATCAAGAATCCGGAAGCGATCGTTGCCAGGGTCTCGCGCGTGCTCGAGGCGGCGCGCAGCGCCGGCGTCCGCATCGTCTTCATGCGCCACATGTCGCTGCCGAAGGAGCTGATGGGTGCTTTCGCCTACCGCATGGCGATGGCCTGGCAGCGCACCGACGATCCGGAAAAGGTCAGCCCATGGTTCCTCAGGGATTCGCCCGGCTTTGCCATCACGCCGGAGCTTGCGCCGCGCGCCAGCGAAGCGATCTTCGACAAGCTCACGATGTCGGCGCTGGAGGGCACGCCGCTTTCGATCGCGCTCCGTGACTGCGGCATCACCGCAATCGCGCTCGTCGGCGTCGCCATGGAGATCGGCATCGAGCCGACGGCGCGGCATGCCGCCGACCTCGGCATCGTCCCCGTGATCGTCGAAGACGCCTGCGGCTCTGGTCACGCGGAAGCCGCGCATCGCTCCGTCGAGGCGCTCAAATTCGCCGGCGATGCCGTCTTCACCGACACCGTATCGTTCTGCAAGGCGCTGCAGAGCACGGACCGCGCATCGCGCTAATGCACCATCACCCAGCCTGGCTGCAGAATCGGATAGGCGTGCTCTGCAGCGGCATCCTTGATCTCTCTTGGCAGCATCGGTTCCCCTCCCTTCGCCCACATCGTGCGGAAGACGTCTCGGCCGAGTCGGGGAAGACGCGCACTGAGCGTATTTAAAAGTGTACGAGGACTCGTTCGGCGACCTGCTCGGGAGACGGAGATCTTCCGGTCAGCTTCGCCCTCACGTAGTAGTAGGCGTAGGTCAGGAATGACGCCGGTTTGCTCCAGGACTTAACTGTCTTCACGTCGATTTCTATAAGCGCGATGCTCGGCGACTCCGGACCATCGGGAAACCACACACTGAAGCCTTCACGCCAAAGCTCGCGAATCTTGGAGCGGTCGTCCACGATTCGGGCGTATCCAATCATTGAAACGTATTCGTAACGTGACGGCCGGACATAGGAAACCAACACGTGCCCATCCTTCTCGATCTCCTGCAGTCTCGGGTTATCGGTGAAAGTCAGGAACCAGAGCGTTCCGTCGAAATCGCTCTGGATGCATCCCATGGGGATTGAATCAAGCGACCCATCTTTTCTAATGCTGACCAGCACAGCGGCATGTTCACGTTTAATCAAGTTCCACACTTTCTGGACGTTATTGCGATCCTGGGCGGTTATCATTGCAAGCCTCCTGGGCGCCCCCCGGTGTGGTTACTCATTTTTGAAGCGACCCTAGCTGAGCTTCGACTGACTAAGTCATTGCGCAGCGACCACCAAACCGTGGCCGCGACTCGCGGGCTCATTCGAATCGCCAGCATTGCTGAGCTATCGAGGCAAGCCTGGCGATGTGTCTCGATGCACGGCGTGGCTTTCCAAAAATGAAAGCGGAAAGCCGAATGTCAGACCGGCACGAATTTCGTTCACGGGGTGCTCGTTCGTCAGAGCGTGACGGATGCCGACGTCGAAGCTGAGATTGTCGCTGATGCGGTAAATCAGGCCGACAAGACCCGATACCGTCTCCATCTTCCCGAACTCGTTTTCGTAGAAAATCTCGGCGACAGGGCGAACCGTCCAGGTGGATGGTCCTTCGAGAATGGCGCCAATGAAGACATCGGCGCGATGCTCGCGGGTCAGCGCAGTCTCGGCGTTGAGATGGATCGTTCCCCAATCCCAGCGCTGCGAGACGATGCCGGCCAGACTTGCGCCGACGCCTGAATCGCCAGTGCTGTCGGGGAGCAGGACGCCAAATTCGGTCGCGACGCTCGGCCCCGTTTTGTCCTGCAGGCTTCCGGGCACCAGCACATGCTTGAGGAACGCAGCCGCTGCTGTCAGGCTCGTTGGCCCCTGTGGTGAAAGCGGTGTCTGTCCCTGACCTTCTAAGACGGCCTCCCAGCCGTCGCTGAAACCGTAGTTGATGACCGCGGCTGGCGCGATGAGGCTTGTGCCGCTTTCGTCGCGCAAGCGTCCGGCCGGCTGAAATTCGATTTCCATTTCTCCCTTCGCGGCGACGGCAGCGTCGGTGCCGTCGAAGGGACGATATGCCCACGCAGGATCGAACGTGACAAGCAGGCACAGCGTAATCAGGGACACCGAAGCGAGCGGTTTCGATTGTCGCCGGCAAGGTCGGTAGTCTGCAAACATGTGCACCTCCCGACAATCGATCTCAAGGCATCGGCTTGAACACCCAGATCGCCGCCGGTCCAGCCAAGCCTGTGCGGACTGCGACCATCAGACGATCCATCTCCGGCACGAATAGAGACGTGCGCGCGCCCGCCGACGTGGGAATACGCGCCAATCTCCGATATGCCGCGCCATTCGCCTCCAACACGTCGACATATCCCTGGCCGCAGCTGACATAAACGCGCTTGCGTCTGGCGTCGACAAAGAGGTCGTCGACGTCTCCGCAGGTTTCACCCGTCGAAGCGATCTTGCCGTCTGCCAGGGCAAAAACGGCGAGCGCGGGTGGCCTGCGAAACGCCACGAGAAGCTGGTTGCGATCGCGATCGATGGTCATGGCAAAATTGCCACCCTTGTCCATTGGCCAGGTGGCAAGCTGCTCGCCGGATTTGCCGTCAACCACGGCCACGGCGCGGACGTCGGGCAGGTTGACGAAGATCCGCTCCGTGTTCGGCTCGAGCTGGAAGCTCTCGGGATGTGCCTTCAGCGGCACGTTCTGGGCTTTGCTTCGGGTCGCAGGGTCAAGCACCGCGAGCGCTCCATCGCCGTAGCCGACGATCACGCGCCTTGTCGCCGCGTCAACGCGGATATTGTCGGCGTCGCTGCCGAGCGCGATCTGTCCCGTGGCCTTGTAGTCGTTGCCGTCGAACAGCTTGACCACCCCGTCGCGCGCGTTGGCCACAAAGAGCGTATCGGTCGACGGCTCGTAGCCGACGCCTTGCGGCTCGTTCAGCCCGCCAAGCGTATGTATCAGGCTGTGGTTTGCGAGATCGACCACACCGACCGTGTCATTGCCAAGCTCGGCGATGAACAAGCGTTGTCGACGGAGATCGATCGCCATGTGGTCGATCCGCCCCCGCACGTCACCCAGTAGTATCTTGGCTTCGAGTTGCAGGGGCGCCTCCGCGGATCGGGCAGGCGCCGCGGTGCTGGCCAGCACTGCCAGGATCGCCAACCCCAGTGCTGTCGTTCGATCGCCTCGCCCGGCCGCGGTGGGCGATACGCAATGAGGCCCACGCCTGCGCCAAGACGACCGGTTGACGGCGGCACTTGCGATGAGCGGAAGGATTGGCCTCATATCGTTTCCCGTTCGGATGATCAGTCTGCTCGGCTTTTCAGCCACTCGGCTTCAAATCACGGATGTATTTGACGATCTGGTCGATCTGCGCATCGTTAAAGGTCGCGCCGAAAGCTGGCATGGCGCCTGGCTTGCCGTTCTTGATGCGGTTGCGAATAAAATCGTCGTCTCGTTTTGTGTTCATGAGCTGAGGCCCCTTGCCGGCGGCGCGGCCACCGTCGGAATGACACCATCCGCAGGTCGTTGCGAACAGCTGCTGGACGTCAAGCGGCTGATTGCCCGGCGCGGCAGCGGTAGATTGCGCTCGAACCGGCCTGGCGCAAGCCAATGAGACGGCCAGTGCCGCAAGCAGCAAAGGCGCGACGTCGCGCCACGACAGCCGCGGCCCGTGCTCGCGAACAAGTACATGTAGAAGTAGGATCACAGGTTGCCTCCCCACATTGGTCGAAGATCCCCAACGGCTGATTTGATGCTGCTATTTCACCATCACCCAGGCCGGCTGTAGCAGCGGATATGCGATCAGGCCGACTACCGCCGTGGCCGCGATCAGCATCGGATTGCTCACCTTCCAGCGGAATAGCACTGCCAGCGAGGCGACCCCGATCAGAGCGGTAAGCCAATCGCCGATCGCGATGCGTCCGAGCAGGATGCAGGCGCCCAGGATCGTCCCGATCGCGGCCGCGTAAGCGCCCTTGACAAATCCCTGCACGTTGGGATTGCCGCGATGTCGCGCAAGCAGGGGCGCCGCGATCAGCACGAGCAGAAAGGACGGCAGGAAGATGCCGACCGTTGAAGCCAGAGACCCCCAAAAACCGCCGACGAGATAGCCGACAAAGGTCGCGGTGATGACGACCGGCCCCGGGCTGATCATGCCGATCGCGACCGCTATCAGGAATTGCCGCTCGTCGAGCCAGCCGAACTGCTGCACCAGTCCCTGCTCGAGGAACGGCACGATCACGAGGCCGCTGCCGAAGGTCAGCGAGCCGGCCTTGAGGAAAAACAGTAGCAGTTTTCCTATCGTCGACCCGGAGCCGGCAGCACCGGGTGCAAGTTGCGCCAGCACCGGCGGCGTGGCCAGCGAGAGCGCGGCCGGTGTGCGCTTGAACAGACTGCCGTAGTAAAGGATTCCAACGATGCCAGCGCCGATGAACAGCAATGCCACTTCCGCCTGCAGGATGACTGTGACCGCAAGGCAAACCACCGCGATCGCCCATTGCAGCCAGTCTTCCATGCCGAGCTTGGCAAGCCGGTAGCAGGAATGCAGGATCAGCGCGATAACAGCGGGGCTCACGCCATAGAAAATGGCGGTGACCGGTTGCAGATCGCCGAGATAGACATAAAGCGCGCCGAGCGCGGCGACGATGACGAAGTTGGGGAAGATGAAGGCCCATCCGCCGGCCCACGCGCCCCAGAAGCCGCCACGCAAGTAGGAAATGTAGATGCCGACCTGGATTGCGAGCGGCCCTGGCAACGATTGGCAGATCGCGATGGCTTCTCGCATTTGCTCCTTCGTAAGCCATTTCTTGCCGTCGACGAGCTCGCGCTCCATCTGGCCGACCAGCGCCACAGGTCCGCCGAAGCCGAGACAGCCCAGCCGCAGGAAGTAGCGTACCAGCTCGCCCATGTGGCCGCGTTCGGTGGATGTTGTCGTCGTCATCGCCTAGCCCCCATTAGTTGCGATCCGCAGGTTGCAGGATCTCATCAAGTGTGCCGCCGAGCCCCGTCGGCGTCATTTCGATTTGTTCGCCAGAGAGCGTGACCTGATAACAACCATCATCGCTCTCCCCGAGATAGAGGCAGAGCTCGCCCTTCTCGACGACCCATTTTCTTCCGGCCTTCTTCACGCCCATCGAATAGCTTCGAACAACGCGAGGCCAACGGCCGCAGCGACGAGCATTCTCAACCCGGTCATTACGCCGGCTCCCCAAGGCGCCGGCTTCCTTGTCATTTCTTGCAGGACTTTATGCACATCTGATACTCGAATTTGCAGGTCGGTCCGGCATAGTTCTTCATGCAGGCCTTCTGCTGCTCCGCACAGACCTTGCAGCTCGTCTCGGCCTTGGCCGGGGCGAGCTGAATAGCGCTGCTAGCCACCATCACAAGAACAACCAATAGATTTCGCATCGCAGGTTTCCCCCTCTCTCCACGCGAATCTCAGCTCTTCGTGCTGGCCGTCTTGTCGAGCGCGGCGCGCAGGCCCTTGGCGAGCTTGATCGCGTCATCGTTGGCCCAGAAGTGCATGAAGAACAAGCGCGGCTCTTCGTCGAGCATGTGGCTGTGCAGCGCCGTCACCTCGATGCCGTGTGTCCGCAGCTCCATGATCACGGGATTGACCTCGTCACCGGTCAGGACGAAATCGCCGGTGATGGCCGCCTTGCCGCCACCGGTCGGCTGGAAGCCGATGCCTGTCGCCAGGCCCAACGGCCCGCCCGGAGTCAAGGCCATGCCGGCTTGCTTGATCGGGTCACGCCGCGGCACACCGAACTGGTAGACGCCGCCATTGTTCGTTCCCTTCGCGCCGATGATCTGATCGAGCTGCGCCGTATCGAGATCGACGGCCGGCGGAGGCGCGCTCGAGGCCGCAGCAGTGAGCGGTGCCTTGCTCTCGGCGAGGCCATCGCGGATGGCGGTCGCGACCTTGATCGCGTCGCCGTGCCCGGCGATGTGCATGTAGAAGGTCGCGGGATTGGCGCGCAGCAGATGATTATGCACGGCCGTGATCTCGAGGCCACTCGCGATCATCTTTGACATGACGGGGTTGATCTCGGACTCCAGCAGCACCAGGTCGCCCATCGCCATGACGCCGCCGTGAGCGGGCTTGAATGCGACCCAGCCGCCGAGCGCCAGCGCCGGCTTGATGGTCACGCCGTCGAGCGTCACCGAAAGATCGGTCCGCGGAAAACCATAGCGACGGACGTCGCCTGCGACCGCTGCAGGCTTCCTGCCCAGCGTCTCATCGACCTTTTTCCAATCGATGTCCTGTGCGTGGGCGGCGGTCACATAGGACTCGGCAAATATCCGCCAGTCGAATTTTTCAGCGCTGGCGCCCCAAGCCAACAGGGACGCGCAGATTCCAGTTACCAGCATGAGCTTGTTTCGCATGGTTTGGCTCCTTCATCGAATCTCGGCTTATTGCTCCGAGGCCACAGCCGGACGGCTGAGCCTGCGCAGGCTCTCAGTCCTGCTCCTTGATTTGGCCGCTGCTGTCGACGACGAGCCGGACTTTCTTGCCGTTCTTCAGCGCCTTGACGGCCGTGCCCTCTGCTGTCGACTTGATGTCGCCAACCTCCGAGTAGCCGGCCGCCTGCAGCTTGGAGATAAGCTGTTCCTGGGTCAGGGCATGCACGGGGGACAAAGCACTCGCAATCAGCAGCCAGAGGGTCACTTGCGTGGTCGTTCGAAGCCACATGTCCGTTCTCCTGGTCGTTGAGCTGCCCCAGGTGATGTCTCGTGTGATATCTCTTGTGATATCTCTTGGCCTCTCGCGCTGCTCCTTCGGAATCCGTTCATGGCTTCACCTTGCTGGTCGGCCAGTTGTGGGTTTCCTTCGCGGCGTCGCGGCACCAGCGATAGAATGCGTCGTAGAGCAGCATGCCGGCGGAGAGCTGCTCGAGGTCGTCGTCGTACATCCGCGACAGGCCGAGCGAAGCGGCAAGCAGGCCCGGCGCCTCCGGCGAAAGCTCGGGCCGGGCGGTGTCGGCGCCGCGCACCATCACCGCGAGCCGCTCCAGCGGCGGCGCCGACAGGCCGAACTCCTGCACCATGACGTCGAAGGTACAGAGCTCGCCGCGATGGCTCCAGAACACGTTCTCCACGTCGAACGGCGTCGCCTCGAACCGCTCGGCGACCGCGCCGACCTCGTTGGGTGCGACGAACAGGAACACCGCGCAAGGATCGACGAAACGTCGGATCAGCCAGGGGCAGGCGATGCGGTCGATCTTCGGCCGCGAACGCGTGACCCAGACCGTGCGGCCGCGCTTGTCGCGCCTGGGAATCTTGTCGGCGGGAACGGTCGGCAGAGCGGCTTTTTTCCAGCCCTCATGTCCGCCGTCGAGGCTCTCGGCGGCAATGCTGTGATGGCGGAGCCAGGCGGCGGTCCCTTCGCTGAGCTTTTCGCCCTTCTGGCAGATCACCACGACGGACTGCCCGGTGAGGCCGCCCGCCCAGTCCTGGACATCACGGTGAGAGTGGCGGATCGCGCCCGGAATGAGGTGTGGATCGGCCGCGAAATCGTCGTCGATGCGGACATCGATCAGCGCCGGCGCATGGGCCGTGCCGATCAGTCGTGACAGTTTTTCGGATGAGATTGAGGTGTAGGAAGACATGCTGCGTCCCTCTGTGAAAACAGGACGCGATTCTTGGGCATGTCGCCTCGCGGGGAGATCGCCACCCCCGTGCGCCGAATAAACTGCGGGCCGCGCGCGCTGTCAATCGGCTTGTTCGTGTGGCGTGCGATCACGAACAGTTCAACCGCCGCACGGTTCCCGTTCCGCCGGGCGGGGGTCCGCGCATAGGACCGGGCGGCAAGCGCAATCCTGACGCTGGCGTCCGCATCCTTGCCTGTCGGGCAAATCACCCTCGCGGTCACTTCGCTTTATCACAAGAAATGTCAAACTCTCTCGCGAAAAATATTCCGATTCCGTTTTTCGGAAAACGGCGTGCTATTTGAAATTTGAATTGGAATTGTGGGGTGGGCAAAGCGATAGCGTGCCCACCATTCAAGCTGAGCAACTCGTCAATAGATGGTGAGCACGGCGCAAGAGCGCCTTTGCCTACCCTGCGAACGCGCAATGACGATGTAGTTGGTGTACACCCACCACGGCAGCGAGCCTTTCATGCGGTACTGGACACACCATGCAGCGAAGAATATTCAATTCGGCGGAATCGACTTTGGTTAAAGGGATACACATTGGCACAGGACATTGCAGACTCGAAATCGATCGGTATTGCACGCGCCGCCTTTGCCGCGACCATCGGCAACATGCTCGAATTTTACGACTTCATCACCTATAGCTTTTTTGCCATCCAGATCGGCCACACCTTCTTTCCTGCGCAAAGCGACTATGGCAGCCTGATGCTTTCGCTTGCGACGTTCGGCGCGGGCTTTGTCACGCGGCCGATCGGCGGCATCGTGCTTGGCATCTATTCCGATCGCATCGGGCGCCGGCCTGCGATGCTCTTGAGCTTCGCGCTGATGGGCGGGGCGATCCTCGTGATTTCGCTGACGCCGTCCTACAACGCGATCGGCTTGGCCGCGCCGGTCATCGTCATCATCGCGCGCATGGTGCAGGGGTTTGCGCTGGGCGGCGAGGTCGGGCCGACCACGGCCTACCTGATCGAGATCGCGTCCCCCCAACGCCGTGCGCTCGTGGTGTCATGGCAGCCGACGAGCCAGGAGATCGCCGCAACCGCCGGCGCGCTGGTTGGTGTCATCCTGAGCCGGAGCATGGCCCCCGACGCGCTGGAGTCCATTGGCTGGCGGATCGCGTTCCTGATCGGCGCGGCCTGCCTGCCGCTCGGCCTCTGGATGCGAAGAACGCTGCCGGAGACGATCGCGCAAGGCGAGGCGGTTGGCCGCGAAAGCTCCAACCATCTCGTGCTGGCGGCCCGGCACATCCGCCTCATTGTGCTGGCGCTGATGATCCTGGCGAGCGGCACGATCGCAACTTACGTCACGCAATACATGACGACCTATGCGCAGAGTACCCTCCATGTGCCGTCGCCTTTGGCCTTCACGGTGTCGCTGGTCAGCAACGGCGTCGGCATCATCGGCGCTTTGCTCGGCGGCTGGCTTGCGGATGTTTACGGCCGCAAGCCGGTGATGATCTGGCCGCAGCTCGTGACGCTTCTCTTGACCTATCCGACCTTCCTCTGGATCGTGCACGCGCCTGGCGCGGCGTCGCTGCTGTTCGGCTTCGGCGTGTTGTCGCTGATCGGATCTTTGCCGTTCACCGCGTTCTATGCGACCTTCACCGAAGCCTTGCCGCAGAATATCCGCGGCGGCGTGTTCGCGACCATTTATGCGGTTGCGATCGCAAGCTTTGGCGGTACGGCTCAGCTCGTGGTGACGTGGCTGTTGCATATATCCGGCGATCCGTTGGCGCCGGCCTGGTATCTCCTGCTCGCGGCGGTCGCAGGCCTCATCGCGATGAGCCTGATGCCGGAGACCGCGCCGGTGAAGGTCGGGACGTAGCGCGGGGCCGTTTGGGTGTTGCCAGGCTCTCGGTCAGCGCGCGCGCAGCGGCCAATCGCCAATGATCGTGAACCGCGCCTTGGCGTCGGTCTGCTTGAACAGCGCGATGCGGTCGACGGCAAGCTCGGTGAGCTTGAGGCGTGCGAAACTCTGACGCAGCATCACAATCACGCGCTCGCGCTTCGCCTGGTCGAGCGGGCCGGTCAACGTCATGTGGAAGCGAAATTCCTCCATGACGTAGGGGTAGCCCCAGCGGTCCAGATAGTCGACTTGCCGGGGCGTGAGTTTTGCGGGGTTTCGCCGCGCGCGGTCTTCCGCCGTGAGCGGCGCGCGAAAGGAATCGAAGGCACAAACCGCGTCGGCCGCGAGTTGGTCCAGCTCGCTCGATCGCCCGCCGGGAATGAGTGCAATGAAGCCGCTGATCGAATTGACGATCGGGGTGATGAGCGGGATCGGCCGCGCGGTGTTCGCGAACTCGGCGCAGGCAGCAAGCAGCGCCCGTTCCGTCTTGCCATCGGCCAGCGCCATCGGCGCTTTCAGCGTGGCGTGGAAGCCGTACTTGCGCGGATCTTCGGAGAGATGATGCCAGTCCGGCTGCTCCTCGACGACGTCTTTCGGGAAGGGCAGCGTCGCCCCGACCCGGGCGTTATAGCCGAGCATCTCGGCGCCGAATTGATCGAGCGCAGTGCCCTGCGGCGGCGCATAGTAGATCGCGTAGCGGGGAATTGGGGGCATCGTGAAGGTTCTAGAAAAGGCTCATTCGGCGGCAATCGCCTCGCGAGCAGCGCCCGAGGCAGCGAAGCGGGTGGCATCGGTCAGATGCACGAGGTGGCCGTTCGCGATCACGGCGACAATGCGCGGTCGCATCGGTACGGTGTCATCGACGAGCAGGAGATCGGCGCGCCGTCCTTTGGCGAGCTCGCCGCGATCGTCAAGGCCGGCCGCTTTCGCCGGCGCCGCGGAGATCAGGTCCCAGGCCTTGCCGAGCGGCAGGATCTTGTCGGCGGCGAGGCGGAAGGCGGCAAGCAGCGGCGCCGGATAGTAATAGTCGGAAGCGAGCACCGAGCAGAGGCCCTTCTCGATCATGTCGGAGGTCCTGGTCCAGCCGGTATGGCTGCCGCCGCGCACGACATTGGGCGCGCCTAGACGATGGCATCCCCACCGGCGGCGGCCTCGCGCGCGGTCTCCTCGTTGACCGGAAATTCCGCAACTTGGACGCCCTGGGCGCGAAACGCCCGCCGCATTGCGGGACTATTGTCATCATGAGACAGCATGCGGACGCCCGCTTCACGCGCCACCTTCGCGAGCCACGCAATCGAGCCCGGCACGGCGTCGGCGCGCGAGAGTACGCGCCGCACCAGCTCATTGAACGCTTCGTCGGAAAGCCCGGTGCGTTCGACCATGGTGGCGCGCTTGCGCGGCTTTTTCGCCAGAGCGAGCGAGTTCTCCGTGTGGTCATTGAACGCGAACAAATGGATGCGGCCGGCGGCCAGCCATTTGCCGATCTCCTCTTCCGCGTCGAGGTTGTAGGTTTCGTGGCGGAGATGGAAGCGCGTGTCGGCCGCAAGCTGCGGCCGCAGCCCCTCGATCACCTGGAGCAGCTTTTGCGCGTTCTCGGCGTTGCGCAGGCCCGGCTCCCACGACCAGGTCGTGGCATGGAAGACGGTCGTGATGCCGTTTGCGATCGCCTGCCGGTCGCTGTCGACGAGGGCAACGTCGATGGGGAAGTCGACGCCGGGGCGCGGCATCATCTGCCGCTCGAAGGCATCGCCATGCAGGTCGACGATGCCCGGTAACACCAGGAGGTCACTTGCGTCGAGCCCGATCGCGCGGTGCGAAGCGTTTGCGCCGAGCTCGCTGATTTGGCCATCTTCGATCGACAGCGAAGTCTCGATGAGTTCGCAGCCGACCAGAGCGCGGCCGCCTTCAATCAGAATGTCGGTCACGATAGGGCACTTCGTCGCAAGCCGGCCGCGGGTGCGGCCGAGGGGGCTTCATATTTGTCGAGAAAACCCTCGATGCCAAGCGTTCTGAAATCGGGCAGCGCCCGGCGGAGGGTTTCGTGATCCCAGTCCCACCACGCAAGCCGCGCAAGGCGATTGGCAACCTCCTCGGAGAAGCGCCGCCTGATCGGCCGCCCGGGGTTGCCGGCAACGATGGTATAGGCCGGCACGTCCTTGGTGACGATGGCGCCGGCCGCGATCACCGCGCCGGTGCCGATGCTGCGGCCCGGCAGCACGATCGCGCCATGGCCGATCCACACGTCGTGGCCGATATGGACGCGATGGCTCTTGCGCCAGTCGAAGAACTCGGCCTCGTCGCTTTCGCCGGGGAAATAAGCGCTGGCGCGGTAGGTGAAATGCGCCTGGGTCGCGCGATGCATCGGGTGATTGCCCGGATTGATCCGTGTCATCGCCGCGATCGAGCAGAACTTGCCGATCGTGGTGTAGGTGATCTGCGCGTCGTTGACGACGTAGGAATAGTCACCCATCGCGACGTCGAGCAGGATGGTGCGAGCGCCGACCTCGCAATAGGCGCCAAGCGAGACGTCCCGCACGTTCGCGGTGGGGTCGACGAGGGGCTCGATCGAAAGCGTCTTGTCGGCCATGCCGCACCTTCCAGGAAAAATGCCGACAGAAGCGTCGGCGAGCCCGTCATCGGAGGCCTTGATGACAACTTCATGACTATCGGGTGACGACCAAAGACGACGTGGATGGTTGCGGTCGTCGACTGGATTTCAGGAAAGCTCCGTTTGTGATCATTGGTCGCCGCGTAGTCGCCCGACAATCAGCCGTTCTCCACCAGGAACTCGACGCGCTCGGCGGCAAAGCGCGAGCGTTTGGTGACCAGCGGCTTGCCGGAAACATCGACGTCAGTGGAGTCGACCACGAGCACAGGCCGGCCGAGCGGCAGATCGAGATGCGTGGCATCGGTCGCATCCGCGATCGTAGCCGTGATCCGGGTCGTCGCGCGGCGGTAATCACGGATGCCGTAATGCGCGAGCAGCTTGGTCATCGAGCGCGTCGTGGCGAATACGTGGCCGGCGTCCGGAAAGCGCTCTTCCGACAACCACGTGGTGCTGACGCAGATTGGCGTGCGGTCGGCAAGCCGCACCGATTCAATGCGCACCAGCGGCGTGCCGCTCTTCAGGCCGAGCTCTCGCGCGAGCTCGCGGGTTGCGACGTCATTCGAAGCATCGATGAGCCGCCCGCGCGGCTCGTGGCCGCCGGCGCCGACGATCTCGGAAAAGCGCGTGCGCGAGCGCAAGGGATAGGCGATCCGGCGAGCCGCTTCGACATAGGTGCCGCTGCCGCGCTCGGCACGCACCAGGCCGCGATCGGCGAGTGTCGCAAGCGCCCGGCGTACGGTATGACGGTTGACGCGATAGGTCTCCGCGATCTCGGTCTCGCCGGGCAGCCTTTTGCCGGAACCATAGGTGCCGTTGGCGATGCCGCGCTCGATGCCGTCGGCGACCTGCCGCCACAGCGCAACGCCGGATGCCAAATCCTGCAGGGTCATGGCGCGGAACCGCTCTCGTTGATGATCGGAAAAATCATGCGTCTGTCACGAAATCTTCATCGCGGGTCATTATGAAGTTGTCTATTATCATAGACAACTTGGTTCCGGCAAGCTAGAACTCAAACAGGGCCATGATGACACCCGGCGAGCAGAGCGAAGAGGGCAGGCAGGCGCGGCGCAAGGCGGCGATGGCCGTGCTCGCGCATGCGACCGGTGCCGAGATATCGGGCTGTCTCGCCTCGATCAAACTGCCGGCGCATGAAAACCTGCGCGAGGCGGAAAACGGTCTCGTGATGGTGCGCGGCCGGATCGGTGGCGACGGTGCGCCGTTCAATCTCGGCGAGGCGACCGTATCGCGCGCGGCCGTGCGGCTTGCGAGCGGCGAGGTGGGGTTCGGCTACACGCTCGGCCGCGACCGCGATAAGGCGCGGATGATCGCGCTCTGCGACGCGATGGTGCAGTCGGATCAATTTGCCGCCGAGGTCGAGACCAAGGTGATCGCTCCCCTGCGCGCGGCCTTGCTCGCCTCGCGCAATCAGAAGGCTGCTGAGGCTGCGGCGACGCGGGTTGATTTCTACACGATGGTGCGCGGTGAGGGGTGAACGATGACCACGATCGCCGAACTGCCGGCGGGGTTTGCGGACAAGGTGCCGTCGGCGCAATCGACCTTTCGCTCCGTGATGGATGCCATGGCACGGCCCGGCAGCGTGCGAGAGGTGACCGCAACCGTCGGCACGCCGGGATCGATGATGCGCGGTGCTGCCGCCATCGCACTTACGCTGTTCGATCACGACACGCCGATCTGGCTCGACACAAAGATGTCGGAGACCCCGGAGGTCGCGAAGTGGCTGAAGTTCCATAGCGGCGCGCCGGTCGTGGACGATGCCTCGATCTCGAGTTTTGCGCTGATCGGTGATGGCGCCGCGCTGCCGGACCTTTCCCGATTTGCCTTCGGGACCAATGAATATCCCGATCGTTCAACGACGCTAATCCTGCAGGTCGAAAGCCTGACCCAGGGACACGCCTACGAGTTGCGTGGGCCCGGCGTCGACGGCACGGCGAGCCTGCGCGCGACGATCGCGCCAATGGATCTGTTCGAGCGGCTGGCGATCAACGAGACGCTGTTTCCGCGCGGCATCGACGTTGTGCTGGTGTCGGGAGATGCCATTGTCGCGATCCCGCGCACCACGCGGCTCGTTGCCAAGGCATGATGGGAGGCTGATGCATGTACGTTGCCGTCAAGGGAGGCGAACGCGCCATCGAGAACGCCCATCGGCTGCTGGCCCATGAGCGTCGCGGCGACCGCGATGTTGCCGAGGTAACGCTTTCCCAGATCTCCGAGCAGCTTGGGCTTGCCGTCGATCGCGTCATGAGCGAGGGCTCGCTCTATGATCGCGAGCTGGCTGCGCTTGCCATCAAGCAGGCGCGCGGCGATATGATCGAGGCGATCTTCCTGGTCCGCGCCTTCCGCGCCACGCTGCCGCGCTTCGGCGCGACCGAGCCGGTCGATACCGGCAAGATGGAGGTGCGGCGGCGGATCTCCTCGACCTTCAAGGATATTCCCGGTGGCCAGATCCTCGGTCCCACCTTCGACTACACGCACCGCCTGCTCGACCCACAGCTCGCCGAAGGCTTCGTCCCCGAGGAGCCTGCGATGTCGCAGGCCTCGTTGTCGCCGACGCCGCGCGTCACCGACATCCTCGGTCGCGACGGCTTGATCGAGCCGTCACCGCAGGCCGACGCCAATGCGGCGGTCGGCGACCTCACGCGGGAGCCGCTGAGCTTCCCGGCCGATCGTGATTTGCGCCTGCAAAATCTCGCTCGCGCCGACGAAGGCTTCCTTCTGGCGATGGGCTATTCGACCCAGCGCGGCTATGGCCGCAACCATCCCTTTGCCGGCGAGATCCGCTTTGGCGAGGTTGAGGTCGAGTTCTTCGCGGAAGAGGTCGGCTTCGCCGTGCCGCTCGGCTCCCTCGAGCTGACCGAATGCCAGATGGTCAACCAGTTCAAGGGATCGGCGACGGAAGCGCCGTGTTTTACCCGCGGCTATGGGCTCGCGTTCGGCCAAAGCGAGCGCAAGACGATGTCGATGGCGCTGGTCGATCGCGCATTGCGGGCTCGTGAGCTCGGCGAGGAGGTTCTCGCGCCGGCGCAGGACGAAGAGTTCGTGATGTCGCATTCCGACAATGTGCAGGCGACCGGCTTCGTCGAGCATCTGAAGCTCCCGCATTACGTCGACTTCCAGTCCGAGCTCGGCCTGCTGCGCAAGTTGCGGAAGGAGTTTGCCGAGGCCAACGACAATTCGGAGCGCATGCAGGAGGCCGCGGAATGAACGCGCCCGCCTACAACTTCGCCTATCTCGACGAGCAGACCAAGCGGATGATCCGTCGCGCGATCCTCAAGGCAATCGCGATCCCCGGCTACCAGGTACCGTTCGCCAGCCGCGAAATGCCGATGCCCTATGGCTGGGGTACCGGCGGCGTGCAGGTGACTGCGTCGATCCTTGGGCCCGATGACGTGCTGAAAGTGATCGACCAGGGCTCCGACGACACCACCAACGCGATCTCGATCCGCAAATTCTTCGGCAAGACTGCAGGCGTCGCCACCACGACCTCGACGACGGAAGCAACTGTCATCCAGACGCGCCACCGAATTCCCGAGGCGCCGCTGCATGCCGGCCAGGTGCTGGTGTATCAGGTGCCGATCCCGGAGCCCCTGCGTTTCCTCGAGCCGCGCGAGACCGAGACGCGGCGCATGCATGCGCTCGGCGAATACGGTCTGATGCACGTGAAGCTGTACGAGGACATCGCGCGCTTCGGGCACATCGCGACGTCGTACGCTTATCCGGTGAAGGTGAATGCGCGCTATGTGATGGATCCGTCGCCGACGCCGAAATTCGACAATCCGAAGATGGACAATTGCGCGGCGCTGCAGTTGTTCGGCGCAGGTCGCGAGAAGCGCATCTATGCGATCCCGCCTTACACAAAGGTGGTGTCGCTCGACTTCGAAGACCATCCGTTCACGCGCTACCGTTTCGACGCGCCCTGCGCGCTGTGCGGCGCGGAGGATGGCTATCTCGATGAGATCGTCACCGACGACGCCGGCAGTCGCATGTTCGTCTGCTCCGACACCGACTATTGCGAAGGCCGCCAGGCGGCGGGCCATCGCGGCCGCGAGAGCGCCGCTCCTCACAAGGAGAGGGCGCATGGCTGAGACCGAAAACGCGGGCGATCAGCCGCTGTTGGTGGCCGACGGCCTATCGAAGAATTTTGGCCGGATCGTCGCCTGCCGCGACATCTCTTTTGCGCTCTATCCCGGCGAGGTGCTCGCGATCGTCGGCGAGTCCGGCTCGGGCAAGACGACGCTGCTGCAGATGCTGTCGGCGCAAATGGCGCCCACTTCGGGCCGCGTGTCCTATCGCATGCGCGATGGCGTGCTGCGCGATCTCAACGCGCTGGGCGAAGCCGAGCGACGTTTCCTGTTCCGTACCGATTGGGGTTACGTGCACCAGGATCCGGCTCAGGGGCTGCGCATGGCCGTCTCGGCCGGCGCCAATGTCGGCGAGCGGCTGATGGCGGTCGGCTGGAATCATTATGGCCGCATTCGGCACACGGCGTCATCCTGGCTCGAGCGCGTCGAGATCGACACGGCGCGGATCGACGACACGCCAAAAACCTACTCGGGTGGCATGCGCCAGCGCCTGCAGATCGCGCGCAACCTCGTCACCGAGCCGCGGCTCGTCTTCATGGATGAGCCGACCGGCGGGCTCGATGTCTCGGTGCAGGCGCGCCTGCTCGATCTGATGCGCAACCTCGTCAGCGAATTGGGTCTTGCGGCGATCGTGGTCACTCATGACCTCGCGGTGGCCCGGCTGTTGTCGCATCGGGTGATGGTGATGAAGAGCGGTCAGGTGATCGAGACGGGGCTGACCGACCAGGTGCTCGACGATCCGCACGAACCTTACACCCAGCTTCTCGTCTCTTCGATTTTGCCGCCATGAGCTAAACCAATGCCTGCGATGATCGAGATCTCTGACGCGGAAAAGACCTTCACCATGCATCTGCAGGGTGGGGTGAAGTTGCCCGGGGTGCGCGGCGTGAATTTCGAGGTCCATGCCGGCGAGTGCGTGGTGCTGTCGGGACCGTCGGGCGTCGGGAAATCGTCGATCCTGAAGATGATCTTTGGCAATTACCGTTGTGATGGCGGCCGGATCAGGATCCGCCATCAGGGCCGGTTGATCGATCTCGCCGGCGCCGAGCCGAGAGACGTGCTGAGCGTCCGGCGCGAGACCATCGGCTACGTCAGCCAATTCCTGCGCGCCGTGCCGCGCGTACCAACCATCGAGGTCGTCGCCGAACCGCTGGTTGCGACCGGCATCCCACGGGACAAGGCGCGCGAGCAGGCAGCGCAATTGCTCCACTGCCTCAATATTCCCGAGCGGCTGTGGTCGCTTCCGCCGTCGACCTTCTCGGGCGGCGAGCAGCAGCGCGTCAACATCGCGCACGGCTTCATCTCTGATCATCCGATCCTGCTCCTGGATGAGCCGACCGCTTCGCTCGATGCCGCCAATCGCGACGTGGTCGTCAGCTTGATCGAGGAGAAGAAGCGCGCCGGCGTCGCCATGGTCGCGATCGTGCATGACGATGAGGTTCGCGGTCGGATCGCCGATCGCGTGGTGGACGTCACCTCCTTTGCTGCTGCGGCATGAAGAAAGACAAATAAGATGACCTCGACCGGATCAGACACCGTCTTCGGCAATGCGAGAGTGGTTCTCGCAGACCGCGTGATCGAGCGTGGCTGGGTCGCTTTTGCCGATGGCCGTATCGCGGAAATCGGCGAGGGGATGGCGCCGGCCGGCAGCATCGACGCGCAGGGCGATCTCCTGTTGCCCGGGCTGATCGAATTGCACACCGATCACCTTGAGGCGCACTACGTGCCGCGGCCAAAAGTGTTCTGGAATCCGGTCTCTGCAGTCGTCTCCTATGACGGGCAGCTTGCGACCTGCGGCATTACGACTGTGCTGGATTCGCTTCGAGTCTGGCGCGAGGACGGCGCCGAGGATGTCGACGGCCGCGCCGGCGTCCTGGCAGCGGCGATAACAGCTGCGCGCGAGTCCAATATCCTCCGCGCTGATCACTTTCTGCATCTGCGCTGTGAAGTGCCGATGCCTGACGTGGTCGAGGAAGCCAGGGAGCTAATCGATCGGCCCGATATCCGGCTGATGTCGCTGATGGACCACACGCCGGGGCAGCGCCAGTTCCGCGACGAGGTCAAGCTGCGCGACTATTATCGCGGCAAAGGCGCCGGCATGACGGATGCCGAGCTTGACGTGCTGTTCAAGCGGCGCTTCGACTACCAGAAGGCTTATGCTGCGAAGAACATGCGGGAGATCGTGGCGCTGGCGCACCAATACCGGATTCCGCTGGCGAGCCATGACGACACGACGGAGGAGAACGTCACCGACGCCATCCGCGATCGCGTGTCGGTCGCGGAATTTCCGACCACGATGGAGGCCGCGCGCGGCCTGCATCAGGCCGGCATCGACATCCTGATGGGCGCGCCCAACGTGGTGCGCGGCGGCTCGCATTCCGGCAATATCGCGGCGATCGATCTTGCTCGCGAGGGACTGCTCGACATCCTGTCATCGGATTATGTGCCGTCGAGCCTTTTGACGGGCGCACTACAGCTTTCCAAGCAGGTGCCCGCGATCGATCTCGCGGCCGCCGTCTGCACTGTCACCAAGACGCCGGCGGAAGCCGTCGGTCTCAACGACCGCGGCGAGATCGCGGTCGGCAAGCGCGCCGACCTGATCCGCGTCCATGTCGCGCGCGACATTCCGGTGGTGCGCAGCTTCTGGCGGGAGGGGAGCCGCGTCGCATGAGCGAGGCCCCGATCCTTTCTTCCTGCTCTCCTGAATTGATCGGCCCCGGCCGGCTGATCCTCGTGGTTGGCCCGAGCGGCGCCGGCAAGGATACGCTGCTTGGTCTGGCAAGATCCGCCTGCCCCGAGGACGTGGACATCGTTTTTCCTCGCCGCGTGGTGACGCGAGAGGCTTCCGCTTCCGAGGACAATGGGCAGCTTGGCCCCGACGAGTTCCGGCAGGCGCTGGCGCGGGGCGATTTTGCGATGCATTGGGAGGCGCATGGCCACCTCTACGGCCTGCCGCGCGCCATAGACGACGATATCCGCGCCAATCGTTCGGTCGTGGTCAACGCGTCGCGCACGGTGATCGAAGCCGCGCAGCGGACCTATGCTAATGTCACGGTCATCGCGATCACGGCACCACCGGAGGTGCTCGCCGAGCGGCTGAAGATGCGCGCGCGAAGCAGTGACGGCGAAGTCGAGCAAAGGCTGAGCCGCATGGTCGACACGACCGCGCCCGACGTCACCATTCTCAATGTCGGCCGGCCCGAGGACCACGCGCGCCGGCTGGTGCGCGCCATCAGGGGTGAATGAGATGTCGGTCATCGCGACGATCGAGCAGCTCGAAGCGATCTACGGGTATCCCGGCGAGGCTTCGACCGTGAAGGTTGCCGACCGCATCACGCCGCCCTATCGCGTGCTGATCGAGAGGTCGCCGTTCGCGGCGCTGGCGACCTCCGGCCCGGAAGGCCTCGATTGTTCGCCGCGCGGCGATCCGCCCGGCTTCGTCCGGATGCATGACGACAAGACGCTGATGATGCCGGACCGCCGCGGCAACAACCGCGTCGATTCGCTCCGCAACATCGTGCGCGATCCGAGGGTGGCGCTGTTGTTCCTGATCCCGGGATCGGGAAGCACGCTCCGTATCAACGGCCGCGCGCACGTCTCCGCCGATCCTGCACTGCTTTCCTCCTTCAAGATGGAGGGCAAGGCGCCGCGCACGGTCATCGTGATGAATGTGCATGAGGTCTATTTCCAGTGCGCACGCGCGATCGTGCGCTCCGATCTCTGGAATCCCGATAAACGCGTCGATCCGAAGACCTTGCCGACGCCGGGCCAGATCCTCGCCGAGATGAGCGAGGACCGCGTCGGCGGCGAGCAGTATGACCGGGAATGGCCGGAGCGGGCGCGGCAGACGATGTGGTAGCGTGAGTGGCGTGCTCAGGCCGCCACGTCTTCCCACAGCCGAGACGAGCCCCTCACCAGGACCTTGCGCCCGACCGGCGTGATGCGCGCGCCTTCACTGCCGACAGCAGCGAGACCGAGTGCCACGAGTTGCTCGACCGCGAACGAGCTCGAGACGCGGCCCTGTGTCGCGCCGGAACGCAGCGCCTTGAGCGCTTGCCATTGGTCTGTCGAGAGATCGTAGTCGAGTTCGGCGTTCATGCGGCCTCGAGGATTCGATGTTTTGATGTCGCGCGTCTCTTACCGACGCTGCGTGAAGGAGATGCGACTGGATTGAGTCTTGAATTCGACGCATGCGTCCGTTAGCCGGATCACATCTCGTCGCAAAATCAGCGAGGTTGGTAACGCGAGTCTCACATCCGCGTGTTAGCGCCATCGATCACCGGGATCGGGATGGCGGCGCGGCGGAACCCTCAGACCGGCGAGTTGAGCTTGAGCCCGATCATGCCGGCAACGATGAGCGAGAGGCAGATGATGCGCACCGGATCGGCCGACTCGCTGAACAGCGTCATGCCGACCAGGATGCTGCCGACCGCGCCGATGCCGGTCCATACCGCATACGCTGTGCCGAACGGAAGTGAGCGCAGCGCCAGCGCCATTAGGGCGAAACTGAGGACGATCGCCACGGCTGTTGCCGCCGTCGGCCAGAACCGCGTCAATCCCTCGGAATATTTGAGGCCAAGTGCCCAACCCACTTCGAGCAGGCCAGCGCCAAGCAATGCAAGCCACGCGCTCATGACGCCGACACCAGAAACAAAATCTGTGGATCGGTGTGCGTAGCGCGGCGCGGCGCGATTCGAGTGCGTCCGTTTCGCTCGCTGTTCCAGGCGATGACTGTCTCAGCACAAGGCATCTCACGATTGTAGTGGGTGCCGAGGAACCGGATGTGACGTGTCGCACGGGGCTGCCGGGTGATTTGGCCGCCAGATTCGAAAAAATGTGCCGACATGAGCTGGTTCGTTGTCGAAAGAGTTGATGGTCCTCCTTGCGATGTTCGCGCGACATGCATGTGACAGGGTCGGCGCAACTTCGCTCGGCGACCGCGCTGCTGTCGCAAAACTGAAGCGCGGCAGCGATAGCGTCGTCGAATTGCTGATTCGAGGCGGGCATGAGTGCGCAACTGATCGCGGATGCGGTGCGAAACGGCGAAGCGCGGGAACAATCAACGATCTGGGAGCGGATCTATGCGTTCTGGCTCCGCCGTCTCATCTACACCCAGATCTGGGAAGATCCGGAAGCCGATCTCGCTGCGTTGCAACTGCCGCTCGGATCGACCATCGCCACCATCTCATCCGGCGGCTGCAACGCGTTGTCCTATCTGACCGCGCAACCGGCCCAAGTCTATGCCGTCGATCCCAATGAAGCGCACCTTGCGCTTCTGAAGCTGAAGCTCGCGGGCATCCGCGCCTTCTCCAGATATTCGGAGTTCTGGCAGTTCTTCGGCGAGGGAGCATCGCCCGCCAACGCGCAACTCTATCGCGACCGGTTGAGGCCGATGCTGGACAGCAGCGCGCGCGCCTATTGGCACAAGCGCAATATCATCGGCCGGCCACGGCACGCCTATTTCACGGACGGATTCTATCGCCACGGTATAGTGGGCCGTTTCATCGGCATCACGCATGTCGTGGCGAGAATGGCCCGCATCGATCTCACCGCTCTCCTCATCAGCGATGTCGATGCGGCGGAGCGGATGGAGGCGCTTGATCGGCTGCATCGGCTGTTCCACTCGCGCCTGACGCGGTTGTTGACGAGAACGCCGGCGTTACTGTTCAGCCTCGGAATTCCGCCGCAGCAACGCGCGCGGCTCGGCGGCGATGGGGCACCGCTGCACGAGCTGCTGCACCAGCGTCTGTTCCGTCTCATCAATGCCCACCCGACCGACACCAACTATTTCGCGTGGCAGGCATTGCGCCGGCGCTATCCGGGTCCGGGCGACTGCTGCCTGCCGCCTTATCTGCAGCAGCGCCAGTTTGCGCGCATGCGCGACGATGCCGGTCTGATCATTCCGGTCCACACGAGCTTGCGCCAGTTCCTGGAAGGCTTGCCCGCGCGCGAGGTCGATGCGGTCGTGCTTCTGGATTCGCAGGACTGGATGGCGACGGAGCAAATCCGCTCGTTGTGGCATTCGATCGATCGCGCGGGCTCGGACCAGGTGCGAGTGATCTTCCGTACCGCCGGCGCGGAATCGCCACTTGAAGCCGAGGAACTGGCACCATTACGTGAAATCTGGCGCCGCGATGAAGAGCGCAGCGCTATCGGTTACGAGCTCGACCGATCCGGAATCTACGGCGGCTTCCACTGCTATCTGCGCCGCTGATCGAGAGAATTCGACTTAAAGCACATACAACCGGAACGCGATGTTGCGATGCGATTTCGCAGGCGCGGGATGCTCGCGCGTTTTGCACAGTAAAGTGAGACAAGGGGCCGGCGCTTCTGCTAAGCTCAGCCGCGCAGTAATGGACTTCACACCGCAGGAGTGGGGCTCATGAACAAGCTCGCGGAGATACGCAGTCAGGAATATATTTGCCGAGAGCGTGCCGCGTTGGATTCCGAGCGCAGGCTGTTCTGGTTGGCGCAAGCGGAAGAGTGGGAACAGCGCGCGCTCGATGAGATCGCCTATCACTTCCGGGAATGCAATCTCGATAGGGCCGATCCGCAGTTGTCATCAGCCGCTTAAGAGCAGGCTTCTTGCGTCAGATGTAGAGCTTGAGGTGCCGGAGCGCTTCGTCCGTGACGAGGCGCTCCGCGTGGTTCACGTTTTGCCGGCCGTCATGGGGCGAGCCGTCAGTGCACCGGCAGCTTGCGCACGGTGTGACGTACCTCGGCGCCACAATCCGAACATTCATAGATGAAGTCGATCTTTGCCATGCTCCAGTGCGGTTCGATGTCCCGCACATACATGGGTTGCAATCCGACGCAGCCAGGGCAGCTCATCAGCGGCATCTCGATTTCGTGATGATGAACGTAGGCTGGCATATCGGCACTCCTTGACCAAGTGGAAGCACAGTCGATCTCAACCCGCGCCAAACCTAATCCCGGACCGCAACGGCCTGTCATCAACTCTTTCGAACGTACATGGAACGGAAGGACTTTGTCCGCGTGTGTGGCATTCCTGTAACAACACGGCGGTTGTGCATTTCAGCTAGCGCACGAACGCGAGCACGAGCGCCAACAGCACTGCACCCGCAAGGCCTGCCATGAACACCCATCGCTGAAGCGATGTCTTTAGAATGATCTCGCCGCCCCGGGCTTTCTCAGCGGGGTACGGCTTGGGCGGAGCGGCTCGGGTCGACGCGTTTTTGGTCATTCCGCGCCTCCATTTTTCATCCACTGAAGTGGAACGTCCCGGCACACGCGGTGTTCCAAGCAGAAGCCCTCGTTGCATAGCGGAAAATCAGGAGCGGTGGGCGGCCTTGGCCGGCTCCGCAGGCTGCAGTGGAATACGCCGGGAACTCAAAAAAACCGCTTGGACGGATGAAGAAGAAAATAATTATCGGGGGCATTATCTCAGTGCTGCTGGCCGGCGGCGCCGCGAGCGCATTTGCCATCATCTGGCGGCCGGCCATTGCTGCCATCGCGCCGCCGAAGCCGGAAAGCTTCGGTCCTGTCCTCGTCAAGCGCGGCCGCGAACTCGCGGCCCTTGGCAATTGCAACGATTGTCACACCGTGCGCGGGGCCAGGAATTTCGCCGGCGGCGTACCGGTGCCGACGCCGTTCGGCACGGTCTATTCGTCCAACATCACACCCGATCCGGAGACCGGCATCGGCCGTTGGTCGGAGCAAGCGTTCCTGCGTGCAATGCGGTCCGGCGTCGATCGCGAGGGCCGGCACCTCTATCCGACCTTTCCCTACGACCACTTCACCAATGTCAGCGATGACGATGACCGCGCGCTCTATGCCTTCCTCATGACGCGGGAGCCCGTGCGTGCGGGTGCCCCGGCGAACCAGCTTTCCTTTCCGTTCAACCAGCGTGCCGTCGTCGCGGGATGGAAATTGCTGTTCTTGCGGCGCGACGCCTACCGGCCGGATCCGGCGAAAAGCGCCGAATGGAATCGCGGCGCCTATCTGGTCGAGGGATTGGCGCATTGCAGCGCGTGCCATACCCCGCGCAACGCGCTCGGGGCCGAGCGGCTGAACGCGGTCTTCGCCGGCGGCGACGTCGAAAGCTGGAAAGCTTATGCGATCAACGCGCAATCGCCGTCGCCGGTGCCGTGGGATGCGGACGCACTCTACGCGTACCTGCGCAGCGGATATCATCCCGACCACGGCACCGCGCGCGGGCCGATGGCGGAGGTAGTGAGCAACCTGTCCGCCGTGCAAGCCAGCGATGTCCACGCGATCGCGATCTACATGGCCGACGCCTTCGGCGCGCCGTCGCCCGAGCGCAAGCGCCAGGGCGAGGCGGCGCTTGCGCAAGCGAAATCGGCACCAGCGGCGATCGCGCCCGCGAACGCCACGGGTGCTGCGATCTATGCCGCGGCCTGCGCGAACTGCCATGAGAGCGGCCGGTCGGTGCCCTATGGTGGTGTCAATCTCGGCCTCTCGACCGCGGTGAGCGGTCCTGATCCGCGCAACCTGGCCAACATCGTCCTGGCCGGCGTCCGTCCGGACGAAGGCGAGCGCAGTTCGATCATGCCAGGCTTTGCCGCAAGCATGAGCGATGCGCAGATCGCGACGCTGCTGAACTATCTGCGTGCGCGCTTCAGCACCCAGCCGGCCTGGAGCCATGTCGAGAGGATCGTTGCGGAAGCGCGACGTACCCAGACGGTATCTCTTGAGACCGAGGCGGGCGCACGCAATGCCCCGGCCGCCCCGTCACAGCGAGACAAGCCATGATGAGATTGAAGGTCAATGGTCAGGACCACCAGATCGACGCCGAACCCGATACGCCGCTGCTCTACGTGCTGCGTGACGATCTCAAGCTCAATGCCGCCAAGTTCGGCTGCGGGCTTGGCCAATGCGGATCGTGCACCGTTATCATCGACGGCAAGGCCGTGCTGTCCTGCGTCACGCCGATGGTGTTGCTCGAGGGCAAGCAGGTGACGACGCTGGAGGGCTTAGGCAACGTTTCCCAGCCGGCGCCGATCCAGCGGGCCTTCATGGAAGAGCAGGCAGCTCAATGCGGTTATTGCATCGCCGGGATGATGATGCGCGCGCAGGCGCTGCTGCAACGAAACCGCAAGCCAACGGATGAGCAGATTCGCTCCGAGCTCGCGCCGCATCTGTGCCGCTGCGGCACGCATATGCGCATCCTGCGCGCTGTCCACCGCGCCGCGCGGCTGATGGAAACGGCCGAGCTCGCCCCGGCGGACAAGAGGAGCGCGCAATGAACGCCCCGTTCATTCTGGATCGCCGTCGGCTGCTCAAGGGCAGCGGCGCTCTGATCGTCTCCTTCTCGCTTTCAGGCGCCTTTGCGCAAGAGCAAAATCCGCAAGGCACGCCGCCGGTGCCCAAGTTGCCCGGCAGCCTCGAGAAGTCGCCTTACCTCGATTCCTGGATCCGGATCGATGCCGATGGCGGCATCACCGCGTTCACCGGCAAGGCCGAGCTCGGGCAGGGCTTCAAGACTGCGTTCCAGCAGATCGCGGCCGAGCAACTTGACGTTCCCTTCGCCTCGCTCAAGGTGATCACTGCCGACACGAAGCTCACGGCGAACGAAGGCTTCACCGCGGGCAGCCACTCGATGCAGGACAGCGGCACCGCGATCCTGCACGCGGCTGCGCAGGCGCGACAGCTTCTGATCACGGAAGCCGCGAGACGCCTCGACGTCCCCGCCGAGAGCTTGCGGACCGAGAACGGCGCCGTCGTCGCGCCGGACGGCCGGAAGCTGACCTACGGCGAGCTTGTCGCTGCCGAGATGCTGCATGTTCAGGCGCAGCCTTCTTCGAACCTGAAGGATCCGGCGAGCTTCAAGATGATCGGCCAGCCCATCCCGCGCGTCGATATCCGTGCGAAGGTGACCGGCGGCGTTGCCTATGTCCAGGATCTGCGACTGCCGAACATGCTGCATGCGCGCATCGTACGGCCGCCGAGCTATGGCGCGGAGCTCGGCGAATGCGAGACCGGAGCAGTCGAAAAGCTGCCCGGCGCCGTCAAGGTCGTTCGCGACGGCAATTTCCTTGCTGTCGTTGCGAAGAAAGAATTCCAGGCGGTGAAGGCGATGCGCGCGCTATCTACCGCCGCGAAGTGGAATGAGAGCGCGAAATTGCCGAAGCAGGACGATCTGGCGGCCGTGCTGACGGCAATGCCGCGCAAGGATTTTGCTATTCTGCAACGCAGTGATGCCTCCGTTACCGGCCGCAAGACGATCGAGGCGGCCTACACGCGGCCCTATCAATCGCATGGCTCGATCGGACCGTCCTGCGCGGTCGCGCAATTTGCCGACGGCGCGATGACGGTGTGGTCGCATACGCAGGGGGTCTATCCTGATCGCGCGGCGATTGCCGAAATGCTCCACATGCCGCCGCAAAGCGTTCGTGTGATCCACACCGAAGGTTCGGGTTGTTACGGCCACAACGGCGCAGACGATGCGGCGGCCGACGCCGCGCTGATTGCGCGCGCTCTCCCGGGCACGCCGGTTCGCGTGCAATGGATGCGCGAGCAGGAGCATGGCTGGGAGCCCTATGGGCCGGCGATGGTGACGAAGCTGAAGGCATCGATCGGCGATGACGGCAAGATCGCCGACTGGACTTTCGAGGTCTTCAGCAACACGCATTCGATGCGGCCCGGTGGCGCCGGCTGCCTCCTGGCGGCGCAGCATATGGCGCAGCCATTCGCAGTGCCCGAGGCCAAGCTGCTGCCGCTGCCGGAGGGCGGCGGTGACCGCAACGCGATCCCGATCTACACTTTCCCCAACGCTCATGTCGCGCATCGCTTTATCCCTGATATGCCGATCCGGATTTCGGCGCTGCGCTCGCTTGGCGCTTATCACAACGTGTTCTCGATCGAGAGTTTTATGGATGAGCTCGCCGGTCTCGCGGGTGCGGATCCTGTCGAGTTCAGGTTGAAGCATCTCGACGATTCGCGCGGGCGTGAGGTCATCGAAAAGGCCGCGCAGGGCTTTGGCTGGCAGAAGGGCCAAAAAGCGCCGCAGGACCGTGGCTTCGGCTTTGCCTTTGCCCGCTACAAGAATCTCGCCGCCTATTGCGCCATCGCGAGCGAGGTCGAAGTCGACCGAGAGACCGGGCGCGCCCGGCTGGTGCGTGCGGTTGCGGCCGTCGACAGCGGCCAGGTGGTCAATCCGGATGGGCTGTCCAACCAGATCGAGGGCGCTATCGTGCAGTCGGCGAGCTGGACGCTTTACGAGCAGGTGACGTTCGATCAACACAGGATCACGAGCATCGACTGGCAGACCTACCCGATCCTGCGCTTCGATGCGGTCCCGGAAAAGATCGAGGTGCATATCATCAACCGTCCGGGAATGCGGTTCCTCGGCAGCGGCGAAACCGGGCAGGGACCGGCCGCCGCGGCAATCGCAAATGGGATTGCCAACGCCACCGGCAAACGGCTACGAGATTTGCCGTTGACGCGAAAACGCATCAAGGATGCGATCGACGCGTAAGATGCCGCGCCGGAGAAGCGCACCCATTTGGTTCACTAATCAGGGGAGTAGACGCCATGACGCATGCCATCCGCTTTCACAGGACCGGCGGTCCTGAGGTTCTGGTCTGGGAAGAAGTAGAGGTCGGAAAGCCCGGTCCGGGGCAAGCGCGCATCCGCCACACTGCGGTCGGGTTGAACTTCGTCGACATCTATAACCGCTCCGGGCTCTATCCCGGGCAGCTGCCGAGCGGGCTCGGCGGCGAGGGCGCCGGCGTCGTGGAGGAAGTGGGATCCGGCGTGAGCCACCTCAAGCCGGGCGACCGCGTCGCCTATGGCGCAGCACCGATTGGCGCCTATTCCGAAGCGCGGCTGATCCCGGCCGACCGCCTGCTCAAGCTGCCCGATAGCATCGACGACAAGACCGCGGCTGCGATGATGCTGAAGGGCCTGACCGTGCAATACCTGATCCGGCAGACCTATCGCGTCAAATCGGGCGACACCATCCTGCTGCATGCCGCGGCCGGCGGCGTCGGCCTGATCCTCAGCCAATGGGCCAAGCATCTCGGCGCAACCGTGATCGGCACCGTGGGCAGCGACGACAAGGCGAAGCTCGCGCAAGCGCATGGCTGCGCCCATACGATCGTCTACACGCGCGAGGATTTCGTCAAACGCGTCGACGAGATCACCGGCGGCAAGAAAGTGCCGGTCGTCTACGACTCCGTCGGCAAGGACACCTTCCTGAAGTCGCTGGATTGCCTCGCGCCGCTCGGCGTCGTGGCGCTGTTCGGTCAATCCTCAGGCAACGTCGACCCGCTGAACCTCGGCCTGCTCGCGCAGAAGGGTTCGCTTTACGTCACCCGCCCGACGCTCAACACCTACGCCGCCAAGCACGAGAACCTCATGGCGATGGCGAAAGAGTTGTTCGAGGTCGTGCAGTCGGGCGCGGTCAAGATCGAGATCCGCCAGACCTATCCGCTGAAGGATGCGGCGAAGGCTCATGCCGATCTTGCTGCCCGGAAGACGACGGGATCGACGGTGTTCCTGGTGTGAGCTCGTGATGCGAGGCGCGTTGCCGGCTTGTGCAGGCAACGCGCCTCGCGACGATGCAATAACGGCGCGGGCTGCCGAAATCCCGCTGACCCACGCACCGGGTTCCTCGCTCGCCGGCGCGTGCGACGGAGCGCGGGCCGATCGCGCTTGCGGTCGTGACCTAATTCGCTTGCCGTCACACGGTCTCGTGTTTGCGCAGATCCCGGACGTGGTCGAACCGGCTGGATCGCGGGTCCGTTTCCGGCGCGGCGATGTCCGGGACCGCGGCTTCGGCCAGGATCGCCTCGGTGACATCGTCGACCGCGTGATCGACGATTTCATGGATGAAACTGATGTTTCTATATTCGCCGGAGGCCACCCGAGCGACGACTTCCCGCCGCGTCACCTCCGGATCGACCACGGCCTCGCGACCGCCGTAATCGATCATCACGACAAAATACTGCATGCCGGGCAGTATTTCCGAAAAGCGGAATCGCGTCAAGCAAATTTCACGAAAATCGGAAATCGAGGTCGTATGCGACCCGAATCGCCCCCTGTGGGACCGGTCGGCGGGGTTGCCGGCCGGCCTTGAGGGTCATTTTGCCTTCGAGCCCTTGCGGGAGCGGGCGGCCGCCTTGGCCCGCATCCGCTCGATCTGGCCGCGCGGCAGGGTGACACAGATCTCGCCGATCCATTCCACCTTCACGCCATTGATCGCTTTGGCATTGAAACTCGTCAGGTTGACCGTATTGGGGGATTTGCCGCGCTCGACCGTCTTCAGGTAGCGCTGGCCGGTTTTCAGCCGCACCACGGCCTCCTCGCCGAAGAAGTTCGTGAGTGGATGCCGCTGCTCGCGGTAAACCACGATTACGTCGCCATTTTCGTACTTCGGCAGCATCGAATCGCCCGATACCTCAAACGCGATGGTCTCCCCCGAGATCGGGAAGGGCAATTCCACCTCGCCAAGGCCTTCGGGGGGGGCCTGCTCGTTCTCCGGCTCGATCACCGCTCCCGCGCCGACCCGGCCCATGATCGGCACCAGGTTGAGCCGAAGATATTCCGTAATCGGCTCGATTTCGGAGGCCTTGATCAGCCGCAGTCCCGACAGGATCTCGGAAACCGCCCCGGCCCGAACCCCCATGGCCTTGGCGAGACCGCCCTTGCTCTTGCCCGTCCTCTCCAGTGCCCGTTCGATCGCTTCAGCGTCCAGCATGATGACCTCTCTTTCCCAGAATCGCCGCTTCCCTTCTACTTTTCGGAATTTTTTTGCAAATAGCAATTACGATTATCGGAATCAAGGCTTGACTTAATATTCTGAATATCGGAATATCGCGGAGGTGGCGCGAGGATCCCGGCGCGCCGAGGGAAGGATTTTTTCATGCAATCAATGAGTTGGAGGCCGGAACATTGCGCGGCGCTCACGGACTTTGTCGCGGCCGGCCTGTCGTTTTCGCGAGCCGCCGACGCCATCAATGCCAGGTTCGGCACCGCCTATACCCGAAGCGCCGTGATCGGCCGCGCCAGGCGGATGAAACTTGCTGTTCCCGCCCGTCCCGAGCGTGGGCCAGAGCTCAAGCCGCCGAAGACGAAGCAAGCGAAAGCCGGGTCACGCAAATCCGGTGAAGGCCGTGCCGGTCAGGCCTGCCCGGCCGCGCCGGTTCGCCAACAGTCCGAACCCGTCAGGCTGCGTTGTGTCGGCATCCAGCCGCGGCTCGTCTCGCTCGCCGAACTCTCTGACGGCGACTGCCGCTATCCCTATGGCGGCGACAAGGAGGGTGAGGCGATTACCTTTTGCGGTCATCCCCGTTTTCGTAGGTCAAGCTACTGCGCGCCGCATTTTCATCTAACACGCGGCCCGCGCATCGAGGATGACCGTCCCGCCGGGCCTTTCGTGCTGCGGCTGGTCGAAGCCGCCTGATCCCCGCATTGCCTTTCATTCCAGGAGTAACAGACATGGCGCGTCTCAAACGCCGGAAGTTGCATCACGCTGAGAAGATTCACGACCGTCGCTCGCGCGATCTGCCGCGCAATGCGGAAGTGGCGGCCATCGAGGTCGACGACCCGCTCGCGCTCGAGCCGGGAGAGAAGATCGTCACCTTGCGCTCGATTCGCAACGATCCGCTGGCGCGGTTGCATTCGCATCACCAGATCGACGAGGCGCAATATCGGGGCGGACGCGCCTTCCAGCATGACTGGGAGCGCGCCGAACGCGGGCCGCAGGCGGTCGATCCCACCCGCGAACATGTCGACGGCGCGCAGAGGCGTGAGCCCATCACGGAAAGCCAGCGGCAGGCGGTGCTGCGGCTGAACCGCGTCGAGCGCGAGCTTGGCGCGGACGGATCGGCGCTGGTGCATGACGTTCTGGTTCAGGGCCTGACCATGGAGCAGATCGGGCAGCGACGCGGGCTGCACAGCCAGCGCTGGAGGGACTACTTCGCCCGGCGCTTCCAGGAATGCCTCGACCGGCTCGCGCTGATCTACGGCTTTGCGACGGAGCGGCGATCGGGGAAAGACAGCTCGCGCTCGTGACTGGCTCGGGTGACTTGGCCTCAACGACAACGTCTACACGCTGAAGAAGCAGTGAGCGGGAAGCCGATCAGTTCTGCGGGTGCGCCTTTTCGTACATCAGCCACAGTTCGAGCGCGGCAAGGAACGTCACCGCGGCGCCGAAGCCGACCGCAAAGTGCATGGCGCGCGTGTGGGAAAAGCCCAGTATCCAGGGCGAGGACACGAGCCAAATGCCGACGAGGAAATTCGCCCACTCTTCCCAATTCGCATACGCGATGATCGCCGCGAGCGCGATCGCAACAATGGCCGCAGCGGTGATCCAGAAATCCTTCGTCGCCGTTCCGTTGGTCAGCCTGAACAGCCAGGGTGAGACGAAGATCACGGCCGCGAGCGCGACATTGTAGAGATCAAGCACCGATTCACTGCGCCATCCTTTCATGGCTCAAGCTCCCTCGCTCGATTCAGACTCGGCTTGAACCGATTAATGCGCCATTCGGCCGCACGTTCCAGCGGGAACACAGATGATGCCGGCTAGACTTTCGTCGCAACCGTCGGTGGTGGTGGTGGCTAGAACGGTCCGGCGTTGAAGCTCAGCGGCTGCACCGCGTCGTAGGAGGCCTTCGACAGCGGCACTGCGTAGTTCACGGTGAGAGCCCCGAAAGGTGAGGCCCAGGTCAGGCCGACGCCGACGGAGGAGCGCACGACGTTGTTGTTGGCGATCTGCGCGGTTTGTCCGGCAAAGCTGGTCGCGCCCTTGTAGCCGAACACGCTGCCGGCATCGACAAAGGCCGATCCCCGCAATCCGTATTCCTGCGGAATGCCGGGGATTCCGCTCTGCAACTCCGCGGTCGTCGCCCAATAGGCGCTGCCGCCGACATTGTCCATGGTCGAGCCGGGCGTGAGGTCGCGCGGGCCGAAGCCGTTCGGCGCAAAGCCGCGCACCATGCTTGGGCCGCCGAAAAAGTTGTTCATCATCGGCGCCTGCTGACCACCCCAGCCGGTGATGTAGCCGCCTTGTGCACGCACCATGCCGGTGAGGTCGTTGCCGAGCGAGTGATAGTAGCGGACGTCTTCCGAGGTGCGCAGGAATCGGACATCGCCGCCGAGGCCCGCGATGTCCTGACGCAGTTGCGAGTTGATGCCGTCGGTGGGCAGTCTGTTGTTGTCGAGGGTGTTGTAGGTGACGGTGTCGCCGGCGGCGGAGACCAGTTGCGGGCCTGCGGCCGCGGCCTGCCGCACCGGCAAGGAGGGCGTGGCCGCAAGCGAGTTCTGATCGATGGTGACATTCTGGTCATAGAGCGAGTAGCGCCACAACACGGTCGTGGTCTCGGTGACCGGCGTGCCGATCGAGAAATTGGCGCCATAGGTGTTGCCGCCGTAGGCCTGATAGGGGCTCGTAAATGTCTGCCGATCGAAGAGTTCGACCCCTCCGGACACATGATTGCCGAGCAGCCACGGGTCGGTGACCGACACGCTGCCGCCCCGCGCATATTGGCCGTAGCTCACCGCCGTCTGCACGCTGTCGCCGGAGCCGAGGAAATTGCGATCGCCGAGCCTGACCTCGCCCATCCAGCCATCGGTCGTCGAGTAGCCGCCGGAAATGTTGAAATCGCCGGTGGAGTCGTCCTCCGCGTCGACGTCGAGGATGACGCGATCGGGTGCGGAGCCCGGCTTCGTCGTGATCTTGACGGTCTTGAAGTAGTTCAGGTTCTTCAGTCGCCGCTCGGCGCGGTCGATCAGCGTCTTGTTATAGGCATCACCCTCGCCGAAATCGAATTCACGCCGGATCACGTAGTCGCGCGTGCGGGAGTTGCCGTGAATCTCGATGCGCTCGATATAGGCGCGCTGGCCTTCGTCGATGACGAAGGCGACACTGACGCGCTGCGTCACCGGGTCCGGCGTAGCCTTGGGCGTCGCATGCGCGAAGGGATAGCCTTGCCTCGCCATCTCGATGGCGAGCGCCTCGGTGGTCTTGTCGAGCGCGCTGCCGTCGAACATCGCACCTCGCTTCGGCCTGAGCAGCGGGCGCAGTCTGTCGGGATCGAGCCCCTGCACGTTGCAGGCAAGGCTGATGTCGCCGAAGCGGTATTGCTGGCCCTCGTCGATGGTGAAGGTCAGCGCAAATCCCTTGGCAACGGGATCGTACTCGGCGCGTGCCTCGCGAACGCTGGCGTCGGCATAGCCGTGATTGCGGTAGTACAGCCTGATCAGCTCGCGGTCGGCATCGACCCGATCCGGATCATAGACGTCGCCGCCGATCAGGAAGCTGATGATCGAGTGAGTGGACGTCTTGATCACGGCCTTGAGCTGACGATCGCTGAAGGCGTGATTGCCGACGAAATTGATCTGGCGCACCGGCGTCTTCTTGCCCTCGGTGATCGCGAAGACAAGATCGACGCGGTCATTGCCGCGGTCGATGATCTGGGGCACCACGCTGACCTGGTCGCGGCCCACCCGCCGGTAGGCTTCGATGATGCGGTTGACGTCACCCTGCACGGTCGCGCGCTGCAGGGTGCCGCGTGCCTTGGATTGCACGGCGGCGGAAAGATCGGCGTCCTTGACCTTCTTGTTGCCCTCGAAGGCGACGCGGTCGAGGACCTTGGCCTCGACGACATGCACGATGAGTCCGTCGCTGCCGCGCTCGATCGTCACCTTGTCGAACAGATTGGTTGCGATCAGGGCCTTCAGCGCGGCATCGCGCGCCGCCTCGTCATAGCGACCGTCGGGCGAGGCATGGAAGTAGGAGCGCACGGTCTCGGCATCGATGTGGCGATTGCCTTCGACTGCGATGGTCTCCGCGGCCCTCGCCGGCGGGGTCGACAACGCAAGCGCCAAAGCACATAGCGAGGCCAGCAACGCAGCCGTGATGCCCGGCCTGCGACGGCGCTGAACCAGCGCCTGGTACTCGGTTGACACGTCCCGCCTGTCCCAATGTTGACGAGGCGCAAATCGAACTGCCCCGGCGGGGCGAAAGAATGTCGGGCGCGGGGTGAGTTGCGGGCTAAATCGTTATCGCGCCGCCATAATTTCGACGCAGCGCCGAACCGCCCGTTCCCTGAATCGGGCCAAAAGGCCCACTAGCCAATAGCAGGAAAGTTCCGCGTGTTGCCGAATTGCAAGCCGCGGATGCCTTGTGGGAGCATCACATGCGTAACGTCGCTTTCGCAGCCGCCTTGCTGGTCCTGATCGCGCCGGCCAGCGCTGCGGTCACTCCGGAGATCGACCCGCGCGCGTCGCTGAGTGTGGTCCAGCAGTGGATATACAACTACCGCGCCAAGCCGGACTACGCCCATGTGCCGGCGGCCGTGCGCGTGCTGTTTCACTCGCAGACCTTCAAGGAACCGGAGAATGCCGGTATCTATCTCGGCTTCATTGCGGGCGCGATCGGCTCCAACCCGGCCAGGGCCGAACACCTCGTCAACAGCTTCTTTCCGGTGCCTCCGGAAGACGAATGGGTGATCGTCCGCGCCATCGCCTATTCCGGCCTTCCTGACTGGCGCAATCTGTTGCGCAGGGTCGCGGTGAAAATGCCGGCGCGGCAGGTGATGATCAACGCCTATCTCTCCGGCACGCTGCCGACGCTCACCCAAATCCCGCTGGAGGAGAAGAAGCCGGGCATGATGGACAAGCTGAAGGGCGTGTTCACCAAGCCCTTCGCGAAGGAGGAGAAGAAGCTCGACACCACGCTGACCTATGCCGGCAATCAGGATCTCCTCGACACGTTGTGGGGCTATTATTTCGCGACCGGCTCGCACCTGCCGATCCTGCGGATCATGCAGATGCTGCCCTGGTCGAAGAGCCGCGACACCCTCGACAAGCTCACTGTCGGCAGCATGGCGCGCTATACGCTTGCAAGCTACGCCGTGCGAGATGCGGACTTGCGCGAGTTCCTGCGCAGCGAATTGCCGAACCAGCCGGAAGCCATCAAGGTGCCGCTGAAGGAGGTAATCCAGGCCGCCGATACCGTGGAGCTCGGAGCGGTGCGCAAGGATGCGCTCGCCGCGGTCGAGGAGTTGAAGACCAAGGGATCGGATGCGCGGCGCAATCTCGACTTCTGGGGCCAGATCGGCGTCGGCGCGGTCGCGCTCGGTTGCGTCTCGGCGGCCGCACTGGGACAGATCGAGGTCGGCATTCCCTGCGTGATCGGCGGCTCGGCGTCGCAGGGCCTGCTGTCGTTCTGGGAGAAGCAGCAATAGCCGGGCGAGACGGCGCGCCGGCATGCGGGCTGCGGTTCGCGTGCTAGGATAGCCTGATGAATCCGCTCCACAAGAAGGCATGGCGCGCCCTTGCGATCATGTTCGTGATCACCGCCGCGCTGCTGTTCCTGACCGCGGGAACGCTGCACTACTGGCAGGCGTGGCTGTTTCTCGCGGTTTACTTCGCCGCGTCGATTGCGATCATCCTCTATCTGATCAACAAGGATCCTGCGTTGCTCGCGCGGCGGATGAGCGGCGGTCCCTTTGCCGAGAAGGAGCCGGCGCAGCGGATCATCATGTCGCTGGCGTCGGTGGGCTTTATCGCGCTTGTCCTCGTGCCCCCGCTGGACCGTCGCTTCGGCTGGTCACACCTGCCGGTGTGGGCGGTGCTGGCGGGCGACCTCGTGATGCTGCTCGGCTGGCTCGGCATTTTCTTCGTGTTGCGGGAGAACAGCTTCGCCTCGGCAACGATCGAGTCCTCCGCCGATCAACGGGTGATCTCGACGGGGCCTTACGCCTGGGTCCGACATCCCATGTACGCGACGGCGCTGGTGATGCTGCTCGGCGTTTCGCCGGCGTTGGGATCATGGTGGGGCGTGCCGGTCCTGGTCGCAACTGCGCCGGCGCTGATATGGCGCCTGATCGATGAGGAGCGCTTTCTCGTGCAGAACCTGCAGGGCTACCGGGAATACCGGGAGAGGGTGCGCTACCGCCTGCTGCCGTTTGTGTGGTGAAAGGCGCTTTAGCGGCGGCGCGACAAAAACGTCGAACACGCCGCTGACCAGCTCGCTGACTGATCGAACGGCTGGCTGGTCACCGGCGATCGATATCCTCGCGCATGGCGAGACTGGAGCCGGCATTGATTGGCGTCAAGGCGTTGACCGCAATTCCGATCTGTAATCTAGGCCTTCGAACGACCCGCTCGGCTTACTAATCAGCGTGCCGGCGGAGAGTTCGATGAGAACCATGTCATGGTCGCGGTATCACTGCCTGTCGCGGTCCTTCCTGCGTTTGCTCCTGCGGTTTCGCAGGCAAGCGCGGCTTGAAGCGGCGTGAGGGCTGCTCGACGGCGGCCTCCTCCAGCGATGGAACACGGCTATCCCCCGAAAGACGAGGCGTCACAAATGTGGTTTACTGGCCTTTCGGATACCGGAGGCTGCAAGCCATGATCGAACCGAAACTGGAAGTACCGGCCGAATTGCGCGAGCTGGCTGAAAAGACGATCGAGCAGGCGGAGAAGGCGTTTGGCCTGTTCTTCGACGCCGCGACCAAGTCAATGACAGCGATTCCGGGCGGAGGGACGGAAGTCTCGAAACAGGCGCTCACGTTCACCGAGCAGAACATGAAGGCTGCATTCGAGCATGCGCGAAAGCTGGTGCACGCCACTGACCTGCAGGAAGCCATGCGCATCCAATCGGAGTTCTTGCGCAGCCAGTTCACCAATGCCGGCGAGCATATGCGCCAGATCACCGGCGCTGTGATGTCGACGGCAAAGGATGCGGCCAAGGGTAAATCCTAGCCCTTGATGAATTTAGGTTTGAACTGGCGCGGTATCGGAGGTTCACCTCTCCCCGCCGGGGAGAGGTGAACCGAATTCCGGCATGCCGATTCAATCAGAACTCATCCTGCTTTAGCCCTTGGGAAATCCGATCGATTGCATGCAAGGGTGAGCGGTTTGCCGGCTATCGTGCGCTAGATTAGTAATCGCCCGGATTCATGATCATCGGCTGCGTCGTGTCGGCCGCCGCCAGGGCGCTTGAGGCGCTGTCGCTCAAGAACTTGTCGAGGGTCGCCTGGATCTTCTCCTTGACCGAGTCGGGGCCGCGGTCCGAGAGCTCGGTATGCAGCGCGCCAGTGTTGATGATGTCGATGCCGTCGGCCTTTGCTTCCGTCGGGGTCGGCAGCACGCCGGGATCAGTCTTGAAGTGCGGATCCTTCGAACGGAAGGAAAGGATCTTCATCCGATCACTGAGCACGAACGGCACCCGCAGATTGTCGAGCGTCACGACCTTCGAGACCAGCTCCGGGTGCTCGTGGGCAAAGTACATCGACACGTCGCCGCCGTTGGAATGTCCGACCAGTGTCAGATGGTCATATTCGGCGTGCGGCTGCCGCTTCTGGAGCTCGCCCAGCACAAAGAGAATATTGGCCTCGCAGCGCATGTAGATGCCGCGCCGGCCGACATAGGGCATGCCGATCCTGGTCATCAGCGGCGGATCGCTCGGATTGTCCTGCTGGATGCTCGCGACGAGATAGCCGCGCGCGGCGAGGACGTTGGCAAGGAACGAATACTCGGTGTTCCTGACGGTATTGCCGTTGCTGATGATGGCGATCGGCAGCTTCCAGAAGCCGTCGTCGGCTTTAATCTCATAGTCACGGCGCACCGCGAGATCGACCGAGACCGGCCGCTGCCGCGCCGTGTCGTAAAGGTTAAGCGTCTCGTGTCGAATGGCCCATTTGCTGATGGCAAAATATTCGCCCGCTGCGAGCACGCAGAGACAGGCCAAAATCGCAAACGCCCTTCTCATTGTTTGTTCCCGACCTGATCAATTCTCGCTCAAGATCTAGTGTGATTACGCGGATCGAGCGACTTTGGATCACGGATCACGGAATTAAATTTTGGCAAGTTCCCGCCGATTGCGATCGCGTGGGGGTCACTGACCTTGGCTTGGCGGGGACTTTGCGGCGCGAAGCGCCGCGTCGATCTTCGACTGAACGCGGCGTGCTGCGAGCGCTGCCAGCCGCGTTTGCGTCCTGCCTGATCTGACCTTGTCACCGATCTGAAAGCGCCATTCCCAGATGTCTGGCTCGGCAGTCGCCACCACGGTGTATTCGACGCCCTTATAAATCACTGCGTGTCCTATTCGCCAAATGGAGCAGGCACAATGGTTCTCGCCTCGTCCAATCCGGCCATCGCGGGAACACCGGCAATTGCGATTCCCGGAACTGGCAGATCTGCCATGCCATGGGCTTGCTGCGCATTTATGCAGGCCGGTGCAGGTCGGCAAGCCGGACTGGTCCGGTTTGATACAAATAACGCACGAAATCAGGAGGATATCCCGGTCGCTACCGGGGGCCCTTGAAGACCGAGGTCCGGGCCAGCCCCCGGTTCTCGGCGGGTCGCAGGGGAACAATGTACATAAAGAGGGACTTTTCGACGGGGGCCGCCCGCCGCCGGCCGGAGCGGCGGCCGCGTGGCCGTCGGAACTGGGCGCTTCAGCGCCGGCGCGCGATCGCAACCCCGAACAGGAACGCGACGAACAGGCTGGTCAAGGGCGCCTCACGGGTCGCGGCGCGAAGTCTGGCAAGCGGTTGTCCTGGACGCTGCGTGCGCTCGATCATCATCCGAAGCCGGCTGACGGCTACCTTGAGATCTTCGATCACCTCTTCGATCGTGCGCGAGACGTCGGTCGCGGTATCGATGGCGCGCTCGGCTATGCTCGGCGACGGTACAGTTGGCGGTGTATCCATGGTCACGGGCCAGTGTTTGCTGTGGAGCTGCGAGGCCGTCGCCCTGGCTCTCTCCAACAAGCGCCGTCGGCGGGGTAACGGCCGAAAGAAAAATGCCTGGCGACGAAAATTGTTCCGCGGACGGCGCAGGGCATTGGCGACGGCGGATGCTCGCGCGAGAATCTCTGTTACGGTGCGGCGCAGTCGTGGCAGGCGGGATTCGCGATGTCTGGAAAGAACCAACCAAAATCGATTGCAGTGATTGGCGCTCCCATCGACATGGGCGCGTCCCAGCGCGGCACGCTGATGGGGCCGGCGGCGCTCCGCACGGCGGGCCTGTTGACCCTGCTCGACAGCCTCGGCTTCGAGGTCACCGATCACGGTGACCTGTCCATCGCAGGATCGACTGATCTCGCCGATCCTGCGCCGGAGAGGACCAATCATTACCGCGAGATCCAGCGCTGGACGCGGGCCTTGAGCCGCAGCGGCTATGAGCTGGCGCGTTCGGGGGCGATGCCGATTTTTCTCGGCGGCGATCATTCGTTGTCGATGGGCTCGGTGAACGCGATGGCGCGTCATTGGCAGGAGGCAGAGCGCGAGTTGTTCGTGCTCTGGCTCGACGCCCATGCCGACTACAACACGCCCGCGACCACGCTGACGGCGAACATGCACGGCATGGCGGCGTCCTTCCTGTGCGGCGAATCCGATCTCGACCATCTGCTCGGCGAGGAGTCGCGCGCCTCCATCAAGCCCGACCGGCTTGAGCTGTTCGGCACGCGCTCGATCGACAAGCTCGAAAAGGAGCTATTGCGCGAACGCCGGGTCAGCATCGCCGATATGCGGCAGATCGACGAGTTTGGGGTGGGAGTCCTGATTCGCCGCGTCATCGACAAGGTCAGCTCGCGCAACGGCGTGCTGCATGTCAGCTTCGATGTCGATTTCCTCGATCCCGGCGTGGCGCCAGGCGTCGGCACCACCGTGCCGGGCGGGGCGACCTATCGCGAGGCGCATCTGGTGATGGAGATGCTGCACGATTCCGGGCTCGTTCGCTCGGTCGACATCGTGGAGCTCAACCCTTTTCTCGATGAGCGCGGCCGCACCGCGCGCACCGTGGTCGAGTTGATCGGCAGCCTGTTCGGCCAGCAGATCACCGACCGCCCGACGCCGAGCAATGCGATCGCCCCGGGCGAGTGAGACGGCCTTGGACCAGCGACGATACCATATCCGCTTTGCCCCGTTAGCGGCCGAGTTCACGCGGCGGCGCAATGGGTCACGAAGGGCCAATTCCGGACTCACGCAGCGCGGTAAGCCCTCATGCGATCAACCTGTCGGCAAGCAGCAAGGCTGAAGCCGGAATATGCAAGCCAATTGATATTTTGTCCACGTAAGTCGCCACGTTTCTAACACCCTCGGCAAATCCCCGTGAAGGCAGAGACCTCCGGACGACGTCGCCGGCGAGGCGGTGCCTTACTCTTCGGCTTGACACCGTGCGCGCTGATGATCCGCTGTGACGCGCCCGGATAATAAGGTGGCGCCACGACGCGTGTCGGTGCCGATGGTGTCGAGGAGACCACGGGTACTGGCGTGTTCGTGCGGAGCGGCGGCACACTTGATGCATTTCCGATGCCGCTGGGGTCGGACAGGACTCTGGGATTGGCAGGACCGAACGGCACACCGCTGATCGCCGAATTGCCAACCCCAGCCGATCCCGCGGGCGGGGTCAGCTGTGCGAAGGCTTGCCCTTGCAGGTACAGGCTGCCGAGCACGGCGAGAACAAACGCAGTGATGCGGGACATTCGGTCCTCCGGGAGCTTCAACGATGAAGTAAGGCGCGCGTTCCCGCAGACAAGGCCGTCCACTTCGCCTCGTGATGTCCATCCCGGACCATTCGTGTGGTTTCAGCTGCAGATCATTCGTTTCGGCTTATCCGCGATAGCAGACATGCAGAAGCACGCTGGCAATCGTTGGTATGGGCCACTTCCGGACTCATGCGCCGCAGTAAGATGCCCTAGTCAATCACGTCGTCGGCGCGGGCGATCAGCGTGGGCTGAAGTGTGAGGCCCAGCGCTTTGGCGGTCGTCAAATTGATAACCAGTTCAAGCTTGGTTGGAAACTCCACGGGTAGATCGGCAGGCGAGGCACCTCTCAGTATTCTATCAACGAAGGTAGCGAGGTGGTACCAACACCAGCGCAAATCGACACCATAGCTAATTAGCCCTCCTTCAGCGACGTGCAGCCGGAAGCCATAGATCGAAGGTAAGCGCGCCGCGATCATCATCTGCGCGATCTGTTGGCGCAAGCTAAGTAGCATCGTGCTTTCCAGTACGATGACTGCATCAACTCTCCCGTTCGCCAATGCGGTTATTGCCCCCGCCACGTCTTGCGGTCCTCTCACCTCTGGAGCGACAGTCTCAATTCCTAGTTCATGCGCTCGTGACACCATCTCCGCCAACTGCGGCGGAACCGCTGGGTCTTTACTATTTCCCAGCAAACCGATCTTTGCGACAGAAGGGACGACCTCGCGTGCAACCTCGATCTGCTTTGAAGGTAGCCCTGAGATGAACGGCATGATCCCCGTTACATTCGAACCCGGATGGGCAATTGCCTCAATCAAGCCAAGGCGTATCGGATCAGATAGAGCGGCCGTAACGATCGGGATCGTGCTTGTTGCTTTTTTCACAGGACCCGCCACGTCAGCGGCTCCTGCGACGATAACGGCTGGTTCAAGCCGGATGACCTCCTCAACCAGAGCGGGCATTCGCGTAAGGTCATTCTCGGCAAAACGGGCCAGAAACTCGAAATTCTTGTTATCGACGTAACCAAGCTCCTCCATACCTTGCTTGAACGCAGCGACAAAAGCCCGAGCCTTCATTTCTACACCGGCGCCAAGCCAAATAACTCGGGGCCGGCCATTTGCTGCCGCATTCACCGAAGAGGAAAGCGACGTGGCGTATAGCAGAAGGAGGAATTCTCGTCGTTTCATTCGGGCCCCATCCCAGAGCGGAGCGGTCATCGACTGGAGTGCTCAGCCCAAGCCATTTAAGCTGAGCACTTAACTGCAGACAAGCGCTTCGTCCGAATCGGGTCACTTTCGACCGACTAGACAGGGATGGTCAGCTGGGTGACGTCCGCTTTTCCCCAATAGCGATCGCTATGCCGCGAGCTTGACGCCCACCTCCCTGAAATAGCGGTCCAACGCAGCGGGCGAAGCACTCCCTTCCGCGAGCGCGAGATAGGTATCAGGCCGAAGCAGGTAGAGCGCATTGCGCGCGAGCCCTTTTGCTGCGTGCGCGTCCTGCCAGGCGAACACATGCAGCGGCAGGTTTTGCTGCGCACACCACGCGGCGAGCTCGCTCTTCGCCTCGCCATAAACATGCACCTGCCAGTCTGCGCTCCCGAGCGGCTTGAAATTGTCGGCGCCATCGACCGCAACCCATGGCAGGCGATCGCCGCCTTGCACCCCTCCAGCCGTGCCGCGGCTCAACGGGCCGCCACGATAGTTGATCATGGTCTGCGAGACCGTGCGGAACGCAAATCGGCGTGCGGCTGCGAAACTGAACAGCATCGGAATCACGATCGGCGCGATGCGGGTGCGCACAAAGCCGGCGAGCCGGCCCTCGCCGGTCGCAAAGGTGAAGGCGCGGTCGGTGCTCGCGACCAACCTTTGCGCAAAGCCGATACGCTCGGCTTCGTAGCTGTCGAGCAGCGCCTCGCTCGCCCTTCCTTTCACGACCGCAGCCAGCTTCCAGGCGAGGTTGATGGCATCGCCAATCCCGGTGTTCATGCCCTGGCCGCCGGCCGGGCTATGGATATGCGCTGCGTCGCCGATCAGGAACGCGCGGTCTTTCCGGAACTGCTGCGTCACCCGGTGATGCACGTGATAGGTCGAAAACCAGTTCACATTGGTAATGGACAGCTTCATCTGACCGATGGCGTGGTTGCTCACGTCGCCGAAGGCGAGCGTCTCGGCGCGGTCGGCGCGCTCGTCGCGCACGGTTCCGATCAGCCGCGCGCGTCCTTTGCCGGCCAAAGGGAAGACCGCGACAAAATCGGCTTGGTCGAGGTCGATATGGAGCTCGCCGTCGAGCGCGGGTCCCGTCGCGTCGACGTCGGCGACATAGAACAGGTGCTGGTAGGTGCCGCCGGGAAAGCCGGTACCGATGGTCTCGCGCACCTTGGAGCGCGCACCGTCGCAGCCGGCCAGATAGATCGCCTCGCACGCGCTTTCGTTTCCATCCGGCCCGCGCAGGCGCGCCACCACGCCGTCGGCCTGTTCGGTAAAGCTCACGAGCTCCGTGCGTCGCTCGACCGACACGCCGAGTGATTCAAGCTTGGCCACCAGCAGCTTTTCATGCTCGTCCTGGGGAAAGATATGCAGGAACGGATAGGGCGTCAGTCCCGTGCCCATGTCCTTCAGCGACATGTGGGCCTTCCGCGCGCCGTTGACCCAGAAATTGACTGCCGGGACTTGGTGACCCTTCGCGATCACGGCATCCGTGAGGTCAAGCTGCTGGTAGAGCTCGAGGGTGCGCGCCTGCACCGCAAGTGCGCGTGAGGTCGTGCCGGGGCCGGTGCTCTTGTCGATGATGCGCACCTTGACGCCCAATTTGGTCAGCCACAGCGCCAGCACGAGACCGGTGGGACCGGCGCCGGCAATCAGGATTTCGGTCTGCGCCATCGCTTCCTCCTTTGTCTTCCGTTGGAACACGCCGCCCGTGTCAACGCCTTCTGACGCTCGCCAGATATGCTATGCTTTCTCTTCCATCGTAAGGACGTTGCTGAAAAATCGACGCAGGAAAGAATGGCAGACGGACCTGGCGGATACCGGCGGCTTCGAAAACGGGGATGCCCAATGAAGAAAACAACTGACAACGGTACAGCGGCTTCGCGCCGCCGCTTCTTGCGTCACGGTGCGGTTGCAGCCGGCGCGGCTCTTGCGGGTGGTATCGCCACCAAGGCCGAGGCGGCCGGCAACGAAAATCTCCCGCCCAACGTTCCGGAATGGATGAAGACGCCAGGCGATCCCATGGGAAGCCAGCTCTATGGCACGCCGTCACCGTACGAGAAGGATGTCATCAAGAACATCCCGAAAAACCTCAAGCAATATATTTCTGCATCGGGCCGGACACCCTTGCAAGATCTCGACGGCATCATCACGCCCAACGGCCTGTTTTACGAGCGCCATCATGGCGGCGTGCCGACAATCGACCCCGCGCAGCACCGTCTGATGCTTCACGGCCTGGTCGATCGGCCGATGATCTTCACCATGGAGGATATCCGCCGCTTTCCTTCGCAGTCCCGCATCCATTTCCTCGAATGCTCCGGTAATCCGATCTATACCAAGCCTTATGGCAAGACGGCTTCCGATCTGGTCGGCTTGGTGAGCTGCGCGGAGTGGACCGGCGTCAGCCTGAAGCTTGTGCTGCAGGAAGCCGGCCTTAAGCCCGCAGCAAAATGGGTAGTCGCCGAAGGCGCTGATGCCGCGGCGCTGACGCGCAGTATCCCGATCGAGAAATGCCTCGATGATGCCATGCTGGTGTACAGCCAGAACGGCGAGCGCCTGCGCCCGCAACAGGGCTATCCGTTGCGGCTTCTGGTGCCGGGCTTCGAAGGCAATATGAATGTGAAGTGGTTGCGCCGGCTGCATGTTGTGGCGGAGCCGGCCTATTCGCGCGAGGAAACGTCGAAATACACCGACCCGATGCCGGACGGCACGGCACGCCAGTTCACCTTCTACATGGAGGCCAAGTCCATCATCACCCGTCCTTCGGGCGGGCAGCGCCTGACACAGCAGGGTTTCCACGAGATCACCGGCATCGCATGGAGTGGTCGCGGCAAGATCAAGCGCGTTGATGTCTCGGTCGACGACGGCAAGAATTGGCAGGAGGCGCAACTGCAGGAGCCGATCCTGACGCGGGCACTCACCCGTTTCCGTTTGCCCTGGCACTGGGACGGCAAGCCCGTCGTGATCCAGAGCCGCGCCATCGACGAGACCGGCTACGTGCAGCCGACACTCGCCGAGTTGCTCGCGGTGCGCGGCGACAATCATTTCTACCATAACAATGCGATCTGGCCCTGGCGTATCGCAGAAACCGGCGAGATCACCAATGCCAATGCATAAATTTCCTGCCGCTGTCCTCATGCTCGCAGTGTTGGGCTGCGGGGAGGCACGGGCGCAGAGCCCATATGGCATCGGCCGAACCGCGACACCTGCTGAAATCGCAGGCTGGAATATCGACATCGGGCGCGACGGCAGCGGCCTGCCGCCGGGCAGCGGCACCGTGAGCCGTGGCCGGGAGGTCTTCGCGCAGCAATGCGCGGCTTGTCATGGCGACAAGGGGCAGGGCGGTGTCGGCGATCAACTCGTCGGTGGCCAGGGCACGCTTGCGTCTCCAAAACCGGTGCGTACCGTCGGCAGCTATTGGCCCTATGCGCCGACGTTGTTCGACTATATCCGTCGCGCGATGCCGCAGAACGCGCCGCAGTCCCTCAGCAACGACGATGTCTATGCCGTGTCCGCCTACGTCCTGAGCCTGAACGGCCTGCTGCCGGCCGATGCCACGCTCGACGCCAAGACGCTCTCCGCGATCAAGATGCCCAACCGCGACAAGTTCGTCGGCGATCCCAGGCCGGACGTGAAGAACCCGGCTTGCATGACGGGTTGTTGAGAGGCCGCTGATGGAATGGGCCTGCGCGCCGCGTCGGCAAAGCCTGCCCGCGCAGCCCGTCGCGCGTTCGATGTGCGGTCAGACCTTGCGGCCATAGTTCAGCAGGCCACCGGTGGTCTTCGGCGGATGCGCGCGCAGCGCATCTTCATTGGGTTCGGTGCCCCAGCCGGGCCGGTCCGGCAGGACGATGTGGCCGTCCACGATCTCGGGCACGTGGGTGAAAAGCTCGTGATCCCAGTCGAGGCGATCGATATCGATCTCCATGATGCGCAGGTTCGGCACCGCGGCGCTGAAATGAGCGTTCATCATCGAGCAGAGATGGCCGTAGAAATTATGCGGCGCGACGTTGACCTCATGCGCTTCCGCTGCGGCAGCGATCTTCATCGATTGCCATACGCCGTTCCAGGGCGTGTCGATGATCGCGACATCCATCGCCTGCTCGCGGAAATAAGGCTCGAACTCGCGCAGCCCCAAAAGCGTCTCGCAGGAGGAGATCGGGTGCGGGCTTTGGCGGCGGATCAGGCCCAAGGCTTCCGGATTGTAGCTGTCGATCTCGATCCAGAACATGTCGAGGTCCCTGATCGCGCGCAGGATCTTCAGATAGCCATCGGTCTTGGCGTTGAAGTTGAGGTCGAGCAGGATATCGACGTCGCCGCCGGCACCGTCGCGGATGGCTTCCAGATGCATGCAGAGGTCGCGCAGCACCTTGCGCTCGACGTTGATCTCCGGCTGGAACGGAGAACCGAAGCCGGGCCGCCAGCCGGTGGGCTTGCCGCGGTCATAGGTGAAGATGTTGGTTTTCAGCGCGGTGAATTTCTTCTCGCGCACCTCACGGCCGATCGCCTGGACGCCGTCGAGGCTTTCGATCGGCGGCTTGTACCAGGAGGGATGGTTGATGCGCCAGGTCGCGCAATGCGACCAGTAGACGCGAACGCGGTCGCGGATCTTGCCGCCGAGCAAATCGTAACAGGGAACGCCGAGCAGTTTCGCCTTGGCATCGAGCAGGGCGTTCTCGATCGCGCCCATCGCCTGCGCCACCACGCCGCCGGCGGCCGGCCGCGTCGCGGCATAAAGCTCGGCATAGATCCGCTCATGCTGGAACGCGTTCTGTCCGATCACCCGCGTCGACAGGCGCTGGATGGCAGCGCCGACGCCGGGCGAGCCAAAGCCTTCGTCATATTCGCTCCAGCCGACGACGCCGTCCTCGGTTGTGATCTTGACGAAGTGATAGTTTCTCCAGCCTGCGTCGCAGGCGAGGATTTCGACGGACTTTACCTTTGACCCCTTCGTCATGATGCTTCCTCTGCTTTTTGCCGATTATGCCGGGGCTTCCTCGACCGATCCATCCAGGTCTGGGGCATGGCCACCATGTGCAGCGGCCTGCTGGACAGGTCTGCAAAGTGCATGAACGAATGTGTTAGCGCCCGTCGGCGCACGCCGCGGTGCGGGGCTGGCAATGGCCTTGCGCGCGCTCATCGGAATTGCAGCGGTTCATCGCCGCGCCTTGCGCCTCCGGATAGGTCATGCCGCCCGCGGTGAAGGAGAGATTCCAGCGCCGCCGCCGATAGGCGCCGATGAAGGTTGCAAGCGCCACGCATTCCTGCCCGGAAAAGCTCACGACCTCGCAGCCGCCGCGGCCGAAGCGAGCGCATTGCTTCAACACTCTGGCCTCTGCCTCGGGCTGTGAAGGCATCTTCCAGTCCGAGGAATAGGAGCCATCCGCGGTGAAGGCGATCGCGCCCCAATAGATTTCGGACGACGAGTTCGACCGGTCCGGGGCAGCGGGACTCGTGTCGGGCATCTGCTTGGGCGAGCTCGAAGGCGATTTCGACGATGGCGCGTTGGGCGAATAGGGCGTCGGCGCCACCGCGTCAGGTAGCTTCTCGAAGCCGCCGCCTTGTGCAACGACAAGCGGCTCGCCGGCCAAGACCTCGGGCAAGGCCAGGCTCGCTGCCAGCAAAACCGCAATCGCCCGGCTGGCCGACATCGCAATCGAACGAACGATCTGCATCCCCCATTTCCCTGCAGACGTTGATCCCGGGCGAATGTCCCAAGAATCCCGGCTGCAAACAAGAGCGACGGGAGGTTTCGCGGTAGGATTTTCGACGAAGGGCTTACGGGATGATCGCGGCGGCGCAAGCTATCGCGTCGCTTCCCCGAACAGGCCGTCGACCCGGAAGGAATAGCCGACGCCGACGACATAGTCCGGCGCGTTATGGTTGAGCCCGAACGCGATGTGGAAGTCCACCTGCTGGGTCCGGTTGATGTGATAGATCGCGCCCGAATTCCAGAGCTGGCTTGGGCTCCCGCCTTGCGGATAATCGCCGACATATTCGGTGAACAGGCTGAGCGGCTCGGTCAGCTTCTTCTCCAGCACGAAGGTCGCTTCCGTGATGCTCCGGGTCGTCACATCGTAGGGACGGGAGAATTCGGTGAACATGCCGCTCACGCCCCAACCATCATGCAATTGCCAGGACCAGGGAAATTGCAGATAGGGTTGCGGCCCGCGGCCGGCGATCTCGAGGGCCCCTGTCGGCAGCGCCACGCCGAACACGACCGACAGGTCGACCTTGCCCGGCACTGGGCTGATCTGCCACTTCACGGCGGGGGCGACATCCGTAAAACCGCGACTGGCCGGGCCCTGCAGGGGCGCGACGTAGGTTGGAAGGTCGACCAGGATTTCGAGGCATGGCGCAATCCCGAGCCGCCATCGGCTATTGGTGCCGTCGATGGTGCGGCCGTCGTCGCGCATGCTGAAATTGGCGCCGTTTTCATTCTGAAGGCTGCCGGTGGGAATGACGATGCTGGAATTGGTGACGTCCGGCCGGTCGGTGTCCACCTCGTCTTTTGCGGTCGGGCAACTCTCCGCACGGGCCTCGATCGTCCCGAAAATGACGAGGGCCAACGGCAGGACGATTCTGAGACTTCGTTGGCGCACGGCGATTTGATCAATGTAAAGCAATAAATGCCCAACCCTGCGTTGAGAACTGCCGTAAAGGCGATTCTTGTTCAGGATCAGGGCAACGCCGTATTTATTCCATAGGCCGCAATGCCGGGGAACCAGCCTCCGCCATGATTTCCATACTTTTCATTCAGAGGCTGTTCAGACGTTCGCCGCCAAACTGATTCGCGTAAGTCGAAGGCCTCGCGGTCCTCGATTACGGGACGCATAAACACAATGATTTCCGCAGGCCGTTCAACACTCCGTAGCCGGCGCCTCACTGGCTTTTTCCTGGGTTGTGCAGCGACAATCTTGGCCATCGGCAACGCGAAGGCCGGCGATTTCAATCCGCATGATCTGGCGCTGCTGGACCGGCTCACCTGGGGCGTGAACACGTCGAGTGCCGAACACATGCGCAGCGTGGGCGTCGAGCGCTGGCTTGAGGAGCAATTGCATCCGCCGGCCGCAGGCGCGCTGCCGGGCGCCGTCAAGGCGCAGATCGAGGCCATGCCCGACGTGCACAAATTTCCCTTCGACATCGCGGTCGCCTTCGAGGCGCAGGCGAAAAGCGCCAATCAGGTCGTCGATCCCGATCAGAAGAAAGCCGCCCAGCAGGTCTATCAGGGCGCGATGAACGAGCGCGCCAGGCAGGCCGCGGCACGGACGATCCTGCGCGCGCTCTATGTACCCGACCAGTTGCGCGAGCGCATGACCTGGTTCTGGTTCAATCATTTCAACGTCCATCAGTACAAGGGCAACATCCGCATCCTTGTCGGCGACTATGAGGATCACGCCATCCGCGCGCATGCGCTCGGCAAATTCCGCGACCTGCTTTCGGCGACGCTGCGGCATCCCGCGATGCTGCGCTATCTCGACAATGCCGACAACGCGGCCGGCCACATCAACGAGAACTACGCGCGCGAGATCATGGAATTGCACACCATGGGCGTAGGCTCGGGCTACACCCAGGCCGACGTCGAGGCGCTGGCGAAAATCCTGACCGGCGTCGGAATCGACTTGAGGCCCGAAGACCCGAAGATCAAGCCCGAGTTGCAATCACAGCTCTTTCGCGACGGCGCCTTCGAGTTCAATCCGATGCGCCATGACTACAGCGACAAGGTCTTTCTGGGCCACACCATCAAGGGTCGGGGACTGGCCGAGGTCGACGAGGCGCTCGACTTGCTCGTCCATCATCCGGCGACCGCGACGCATCTGTCGCGCCAGATCGCGATCTATTTCGTCTCCGACAATCCGCCCGAGACGCTGGTGCAGAAGATGGCGCAGACCTTCAAGACCTCGGATGGCGATATTGCGACGGTGCTGTCGACCATGATCCACGCGCCGGAATTTGCGGCTTCGCTGAAACCCGGCTCGCGCTTCAAGGACCCGGCGGAATATGTGCTGTCGGCGGTGCGGCTCGCCTATGACGACAAGGTCGTCCTCAACACCCTGCCGATCCAGAGTTGGCTCAACCGGATGGGCGAGGGGTTGTTCAACCACGAAACGCCGGACGGCTATTCGATGGCGTCGGCCTCCTGGAATGGGCCGGGCCAGATGATGGTGCGGTTCGAGATCGCGCGGGCGATCGGTTCGGGCTCCGGCCGGCCTGTTCAAGCCGAATGCGCCGAACGCGACCGACCAGCCGGCATTTCCGCTGATCGAGAACGCGCTCTACTTCGACGGACTGAAACAGACGCTTGGACCAACGACGCTCGCAGCGCTCGACAAGGCGGTCTCGCCGCAGGACTGGAACACGCTGTTCCAGTCGTCGCCGGAATTCATGCACTGAACCTGGAAGAGGATCGCATCATGAACCGTCGTGATTTGATCAAGGCCTTCGCCGCAATGGCTCCGCTCACCGTGGCCGGCCGCGTCTGGGCGGCGCCGTCGACCGACGCGCGGCTTCTGGTGGTCTTCCTGCGCGGCGCCTATGACGCCGCCAACGTGCTGGTGCCGGTGTCCTCCGATTTCTATTACCATTCGCGGCCGACGCTCGGCATCGCCAGGCCCGACGTCGGAAATCCCAATGCGGCGCTGTCGCTCACGAGCGAATGGGGGCTGCACCCGGCGCTGCGCGACAGCGTCTTTCCATTGTGGGGAAAGCGCGAGATCGCCTTCGTTCCCTTTGCCGGCACCAGCGATGACCTGACCCGCAGCCATTTCGAGACGCAGGATACGATCGAGCTCGGGCAATCGGCGGGCCGCGCGCGCGACTATCGTTCGGGCTTCATGAGCCGCCTTGCAGGCGAATTGACCCGCGTGAAGCCGATCGCGTTCACGGATCAGTTGCCGCTGATCTTCCGCGGCAAGACGCAGATTCCCAACAACAGCATCAACAATGTCGGCAAGCCCGGCGTCGACGACCGTCAGGCGCAGCTCATCCGGCAGATGTATGCGCAGAGCAATCTCGCCGCTTCCGTCTCGGAGGGGTTTCAGGTACGCGACGATGTCTATCGCTCGATCTCGCAGGAGATGATGGCGGCCAACCGCGGCGCGGTCTCGCCGCGGGGCTTCGAACTGTCGGCGCGGCGCATCGGCCGCCTGATGCGCGAGCAGTTCAACCTCGGCTTCGTCGATGTCGGCGGCTGGGATACCCACGTCAATCAGGGCGCGGCCAACGGCTATCTCGCTGATCGGCTCGGCGAGCTCGGCCGCGCCCTGGCAGGCTTTTCGGAAGAGGTCGGGCCGGCGGCCTGGCGCGATACGGTCGTGGTCGTGATCTCCGAATTCGGCCGCACCTTCCGCGAGAACGGCGATCGCGGCACCGATCATGGCCACGGCAGCGTCTATTGGGTGCTGGGCGGCGGCATCAACGGCGGCCGCATCCTGGGCCAGCAGATCAAAGTCGAGCAGGCGACCCTGTTCCAGAACCGCGATTATCCCGTTCTGACCGATTACCGCGCGATGTTCGCCGGCCTCTTCGCGCGCATGTACGGGCTCGACGCACCGGCCTTGCAGCGTATTTTTGCGGGCGTGCATCCGGCGGAACTGGGCCTTGTCTAGGCAAAACAGTGGCAAACCCGGGGCGGCCACGATGGTTTCCCGGGTTCGTCCAGAAAATGCACCGAAGGCTGACGTTTTTGGCCGCAATCCAAAACGACCTTTGGTTGCATGAAAACTATAGCGGTCATTTCGATGCTGGCGCTGCTCACCATTACGGGAGCGATCTATACCGATCAGCTTTTCACAAGCGATGAGGTGGCCGCTCAACGGGCGAACTGAGCGGGCTTCTCGAAATCGCGTCATCTTTGGGGGACGATAGCGATGCTTTCCGTTGATCAATTCCTGCGACTGATATGCGTACCGGCCGTCGTTTTTGCGTTCATGGTGGCGTCGCAGATTTCGGCCGCGGTCAATCCGCCGCCGGCCACCGCGACGGCCAGCGAGTAACGCGTCCTTACGCGACCCATCAATCGATCCTGTCATTCTGCCGGCTCGTGCGCCGTCACGCGGTTATCCCACGATGCACGCCGTTGCCGCTGCTGGCCGTCGTTGTCTGTCGTGCGGCTGTCGCAGTCACAACGGATAGTCTATACGACAGCAATGAGCGATCCGACACCAGATGCCGCCGGCGAAGCGCGTGGGCTCGACGGCACGATTGATGACGCTGCGTCTGCGACCGGCACAGCAAGGCAACCTCCACAGGGCAGCCTGGCATTCCTCGGATTGTCGGCGCTCGGGATCGTGTTCGGCGATATCGGCACCAGCCCGCTCTACACATTCAAGACGATCCTGGGGATGTCGGACAAATCTCCGGACGCGGCCGTTGTGCTGGGCGCATTGTCGCTGGTGTTATGGACGCTCTTTATCATCACAACCGTCAAATATGTCCTGTTCGCGATGCGCGTGGACAATGACGGGGAGGGCGGCATCCTGGCGCTGATGGCGCTGCTCGGCGTGAAGAAGCAGCACCGGCCGACCATCGTCGCCGTCGGCTTGTTCGGCGCAGCGCTGATCTATGGCGACGGAGCGATCACGCCGGCGATCTCGGTGCTGTCGGCGCTCGAGGGCGTGGACATGGCGACTACGGCGCTGCATCCGTACATCGTTCCGGCTGCAGTGGTGATCCTGCTTGTGCTGTTTGCGATCCAGTCGCGGGGAACGGCATCGATTGGACAGTTTTTCGGGCCGGTGATGCTGGTCTGGTTCGCCGCCATGGCGGTGCTGGGACTTATCGGCATCGTCCAGCACCCGAGCGTGTTCGCGGCGCTCAATCCGGTTTACGGCCTGTCCTATCTGTTCTCCAATGGCGTGACCGGCTTCCTGGTGCTCGGCGCTGTGTTTCTCTGCGTCACCGGCGCGGAGGCGCTCTACGCCGACATGGGACATTTCGGCGCCGGTCCGATCAAGCTCGCCTGGTTTGCGATCGTCTTTCCGAGCCTGATTCTGAACTACGTCGGCCAGGCCGCGCTGGTGCTGGAGGGCGCGCCCACCGACGGCAACATCTTCTATCGGCTGTGTCCGAATGCGCTGCTGTTGCCGCTGATCGTGCTGGCGACTGTCGCCACCATCATCGCCAGCCAGTCGATCATCACCGGCGCCTTCTCAATGACGCGGCAGGCGATCCAGCTCGGCTGGCTGCCGCGGCTTCAGATCACGCAGACTTCGTCGGAAGGCTACGGCCAGATCTATGTCGGCGTGGTCAATTGGCTGCTCATGCTCGTCACGCTCGGGCTCACGGTCGGTTTCGGCAAGTCCGACAATCTCGCTTCCGCCTACGGAATCGCGGTGTCGCTGACGATGCTGATGACGTCCGCGCTGCTGTTCATCGCAATGCGCGAGGTATGGGGTTGGAGTCTGATCGCGGCGGGCAGCGTCGCGGCCTGCTTCCTGATCATCGACAGCGCATTCTTCCTCGCCAACCTCACCAAGGTCGCCGAAGGCGGTTACGTGCCGCTGCTGCTCGCCACGTCCGTCTACGGCATCATGTGGATCTGGCATCGCGGCGCCGCTGCCGTTTCCAGCCGGCTGCATGAGACACTGATCCCGGTTCCGGATTTCCTTGCCCGCGTTGCTGAGAAAAGCGTACCGCGGGTGCCCGGCACGGCGGTGTTCCTGACCCGCACGGAACGCGACACGCCGCCCGTCATGATGTGGCATGTCAAGCATAACCGGGCGCTGCACGAGCATCTGTTCGTGCTTCGCGTCAATATCCTGTCGGTGCCGTGGGTGGCGGCAGGGAAGCGGATTTCCTTCGAGGAGGTCGCGCCCAATTTCTGGCGCGCCGAAGCGCGCTTCGGTTTTATGGAGCGGCCGAATATTCCCGAGGTCCTCCTGACCAGCAAGGCGCTGGGCTGCGGCATCGACATCAACGACGTCACCTACTATGTCGGCCACGAAACCGTGATCCACCGCGAGGAAGGAGACGGGCTACCGGCCTGGCAGGAGCGGATCTTCGCCGTGATGGAGCGCAACGCCATTCATGTGAGCGACTTCTTCAGCCTTCCGACGGATCAGGTGGTTGAGATCGGGCGGCAGGTGGCGATCTAGGACGGGCTCCCTGACGGCGCACGTAGGGCGGATTAGTCTTACTGCGTCATGGGCGTCTACGTCTGTTCGATGCTGCGCGGGCGCCGCAGCACGGACATTGCGGCAAGGTTTTGATGAGGGCTTTGATCAGGCGGGCGCGCATGGTTGCGATCGAGCTCGGGA